>NZ_JBIRGM010000007.1:0-237865 GCF_044328025.1 Streptomyces sp. NPDC018000 | reverse complement strand
AGTTCCAGCTGTGGAAGGAGACGAACGGCTCCGATGACTTGCAGACCACCGGGACGGAGCCGGACACGCAGGTCGACAAGGCCTGCATGACCGGGGCCGACGGCATCTGCCAGGGCACCGGCGCACCGGGCACGTACTACTGGCAGGAAGTCAGCCCGCCCGCAGGGTACGCCGCACCGGACGTGCCGGTGTTCGGGCCGCTGGTGCTGACCTCCGACAACCTCGACGCCGGGGTCTCGGTGACAGCGGTCAACAAGCGGCTGCCCGACCCCACCCCGACACCGAAACCGACGACGCCGACACCGGACACACCAGACAAACCGGGTCCGCCGGGGGCACCAGGCGCACCGGGCGCACCGGGCGCGCCGGGCCACGTACCCAACTCGGCGCTGGCATCCACCGGCGCGAACCGGATGGTTCCGCTGGCCCTGGCCGGCTGCGCCGCTCTCACCGCCCTCGGCGCGGCGCTGGTCGTGCTGGTGCGCAGGCGAAGGGCGCTGCACCACTAGTGCCGTGACCGGCAAGGTTTGCCCGGAAGGAGCGTCGTTCGGTGCGTGCGATCGCAAGGCGGCCACAAGCCCTCGTAGCGGGCTACGTGGGCTTGTGGCCAACGCCGCGAGCGTGCGTGCCGGGCGGCGCGACGGGGCAAACGTTGCCGGGAGCGGCACTAGCCCCCGAGTGGGGCGGCCGGCCCCGGTAACCCTCCGGGCCGGATCGGGCGGGTTCGCGGACCAGCGGTTCGCGGACCCGCCCTCCTGCGTGACCGACCGACGAGAGAAGGCGACTGCATGGCTCGGAAGAGGAAGACCAGCGGCCGTACGCCGCGTCGGACCCGCTGGTTCAGAACGCTGATCGCGCTCGCGGTGTGCGGCGTCGCAGCGGGCGGCCTGGCTGCCTACCGGACCCTCTCCGACGACACCACCGAGCGGCCGGTGACGATGGAGGAGGCGTCCCGGCTGGCGCTGTCGCGGCTGAATCTGTACCAGGCCAGTCCCGTGGCGGTGACCCTGACCGCCGCCGAGGGCGGCGGAGTGGTGGTGCGGGTCAAGGGAGTCGTGGACTACCGAACCCATCGGGGCGTGGGGAGTTACCAGGTCACCGGTTCCACCGGCGCCCCCGGTTCCTCCAAGGCCGCCGGGCCCGCCGCCGGGCAGCTCGACCACGGCCTGATTATCTGGGACACCGGCGGCCTCGGCCTGGCCCCCGCGCCGAAGGGCGACAACAGCCCGCCCTGGAAGCAGGCCGAGCACATCCCGCGCTCGGGCTGGTCGGCACGCTCCTACACGACCGATCCCCTGGACGCCGGGCTCCAGTTGCTGATCGGGCTCGGCGCGGACCGCCCCGACAACCCGCTGTTGCTCGCGCAGTCCGGAGCTCGCTGGCTGGAGCGTGAGCGCATCGACGGCCGCAGCTACGACCGGTTCGCCGGGCCGCGTGCCCAGGGCGCCACGCCCGGCGCGGGGTCCGACGGCGGACGGTCGCCGCTGACGTACTGGGTCGACGGTGACGGCGGCCTGCGGCGGGTGACGATGCGGATGCCGGGTCTGGGGACCCCGACCACCCTGGAGTTCTCCGGGCGCGACGGCCGCGCGAAGCTCCCCGAGGCGCCGTGGGCCACCGGCTGACATCTCCGTACCGATGCGCCCCGGCATCTGCAGTTGCCGATGACCACCCCGGCGGTTGGAGGCCGTCGGCCTGCGGTTACGCCCAGGTGAGGCGCTGGCCGTCGGGGCCGACGTGCAGCCGCATGCGGTCGGCAGGCGGGCGTCCGTCCGCCTGCCACTGCGCGACACGCTCGGTGATCTCGTCCCACAGGCGCGCCGGGCCACCCTGCCGGACCATCCACTGCGCGCCGTCCCGAAAGACGGCCGCCCACGATCCGGTGTCCACGTCGATCACGACGTGCTCGGGCCGGCCGTCCCGTTCGAGCGTGAGGCGCTGCGCACGGGGCGTGGCGAACTGCGCGACGAACCGGGCCACCCAGTCGTCGAGCACGTGCGCGCCGAATTCGGTGCGCACGGCCTCGCCCTCGCCGAGATTCGGCAGCATTCCGAACGGGGGCGGAAGGTGGGGACGGGCCAACATGAACGAGACCTGCCCGCCGAGAACCGGGCCGCCGGCCGTGCCGTCGTTGTCGACCGTCAGCCGTACGAGTTCGGACGCGTTCATCCATCCCCCGACCGTGACCAGGACCTCGCCGCCGGGCTGTGTCTGCGCGAGCCAGTCGGAGGGCACCGTGTGCACGCCGCAAGTCACGATCACCCTGTCGTACGGGCCGCTCTCCTCGCAGCCCACCAGACCGTCACCGACCACGCGCTGAGGCCAGTACCCGACTCCCGCGAGGGCCATTCCGGCGCGGGCGGACACCTCGGGGTCCACCTCGACCGTGGTCACGTTGTCCTCGCCGACGACACGGCACAGCAGCGCGGTCGAGTAGCCCGTGCCCGTGCCGATCTCAAGGACGCGCATCCCCTCGGTCACCCGCAGGTCTTCGAGCATCCGCACGACCAGACCCGGCAGGGTGGACGACGACGAGGGGGCTGCGGCGACGCGCCCCTCGATCTGGTCGGGGAAGACGCCTCCGGCGACTTGTGTCACAAGGGTGTCGTCTTCGTAGATCCGCGCGAGTCCTTCCGGGGAGTCCCCGGACGCCGGGCGGTACCAGCCGCCCTCTTCGTACTCGAACCAGCCGCGCGAGAGGAACGCCTCGCGGGGCACCGACATGACGGCCGCCTTCCATTCGGGGCTGCGCAGGGTGCCGGACTCGGACAGACGCCGCACGAGGTCGGCCCGCAGGTGTTCCGAGGGCAGAGGGTCAGCCATGACGGCTCGCTCCGTTCTCCAACAGGTCCGCGATTGCGGTGGTGATCGGCAGCCCGGCCACATCTTCGAGCCACGCCCATTGTCCGTTGGGGTTGCACTCCAGGAACCACCATGCGCCGTCGCCGGTCACGGCGAAGTCGAAGGCGCCGAAGTTCAGCCCGAAGCCGGTGAGGAACCGCACCAGAGCGCCGCGCATCGCGTCCGGGCAGGCGATCGGCTCATAGGTGAGGCTCTGATACTCCGCTCGCCAGTCCACGACCCCAGGCGGCGCGATAATCCGGGCGCTGAACACCTGATCACCGACGACAACCGCGCGCACGTCCGCCACCTTGGGCACCTGCGCTTGGAACAGGTGCGCGCTGTGGCCCACCGCGCCGTCGATCTCGCCCGCCTCGACGGACGCGGCCCAGATTCCGGCGGGCTCGCCCCCTACGTCGTACGCACCCGCGTGCAAGGGCTTGTAGATGGTCGGCTGCTCGGCGCAGAACGCCTTGGCCTCCACCGGGTCGTTCGTGATCAGTGTGGCGGGAACCATGAACCCGCCTCGAACCGCCGCATCCAACTGCGCGGGCTTGTACTCGGCCCGTGCGATGGCCTGCGGATGGCTCAGATACAGGCACCCCGGCAGCGCACCGAGCACACCGCCCAGGCCGCGCCGATTCTCGTGCGCGGCGAACCGGACCACCTGCGCACCGCCGTCCGTCGAGTAGGGGCTCGGACGACGGTGGTACAGGGCGCGTACGGCGGAGAGGTCGGCCGAACGCTCCCCGACCGTCAGCCGCCCACGCCCTCCGCCTGCCCCCATGCGTGCGGCGAGCACGCCAGGTGCTGGGAAGTCCCGTCCGGGGTCGAACCGGAGGACAGGCACCCGACGCCGGTTCAGTTCCGCGATGACCAGGTCGGCGGTTGCGTCCTCGTACTGCGTGCAGACCAGCACCGGGCGTCCGTCCATGGCGCTGCCCCTAGTCCTGCGTCGCGTCGTGGCCGGAGTCGGCGTCCATCTTGCCGTCCTTGCCGACCTGGGTGGGCGGATAGGTGTTGACGGACGTGCCGTGCTTACCGAGTTCGGCCGGCGTCATCACGCCGTGCTTACCGAGTTCGGCCGGCGTCATCACGCCGTCCTCCCCGGTCCATCGGCCGGTCTGTGTGGCGGGGTCAACGCCCTCGTACCGCCACGGCGAGGGGGAACCGTTGCGCAGCGGCGCCATACGGCGCAGTCCCCACGGTGCTCGCACCGTCGTCCCTGTACCTGCGGTGTGTGCCTGCAAGTTTTCTCCTTGGTCGCTTCGTACGGTGCCTGTGGTGGTGCCTGCCCCGCGTCGGCCGGCGCTTGGGAACTGTCCAGGAATTGCGGGGACGATCCGGCCGAGGCGGGGGGCCGGGCCCGCTCGTGGCCGGTCGACGCGATGCGGCCGGACACGGCGCGCACCGGCAGGCAGTGCACACGCAGGTGTGGCCGAGGAGCACTCGGCACGCCTCGTCGCCGCGCGAGCGGACGGGTTTCGCCAGGGTGATCACGTCGGCGTGTCCTTCCGACAGGAGCGGGGGAACCAGCGCACGGTGGATCCGAACACATCGATCACCTGGGGGCCCAAGTCGACGGCGGTCTCGGCGGACAGGGTGACGCCGCAGAACACGCAGCACACACCGCGCTGCTGGGCATCCGACAGCGACGCGACCGGAGGCAGCTCCCGAAGAGCGTCCACGGCAGTCAGCAGAACACCTCCGCGGGGAGCCTGCCGCCGGGGCTGAGCGCGGCGCCGAGCAACGACGGGATCACCAACCGCCCGTTTGCGATGTACCAGCGCAGGGTCCGGGGCACCGGAAGCCGGCCACTCTGAATCCGGGTTACGTGTCCGTGAGGCCATGACCAGGACAGTAGAGACGACGGGTGCCCACGTGCGGGCCGATTGCCCCGGATTGCGAATGTGGGTACAGAGATTGCTCACGAGTTGGGGAGCGATTGAAGTCAAGGCATGCTGGCCTGAGTATTTGGCTGATGGATGGTCAGTGTGCGGTGTGCCCGGTGAGCACCAGTTCGGTACTGGTCTTGCGGCGGGTGACCCGGAGGGCGGATCTCTCGGAGATCAGCCCGGCGACCGCCAGGTGGGTTTCGGTATAGGTCTCCCGGCGGCTGGTGTACCGCTGAAGGGGCCGCCACTGCTTGTACTCGGCGTTGGTGTGCTCGACGCAGATGCGGCGGGAGGACTGGCGGCAACGGGTCTCGCGCCAGCTGTACTGATCGCCGAGCGGGGCGTCCGTTTTGGGTTTCCTCGGCGGAGCGGACACCTGGCTGGGGAACTCGTTGGCCAGGCCCCGATAACCCTCGTCGCCTCGTGCCTTCGGTTCTTGGTGTGGCCACCGGTGACGCCGGTGTCTTCCGCTCTTGAGCCCGCTATCGGGTGAGGGCCGTCCAGGGGAACGGGGCGAGGTCGGGCTCGACCCAGCTGGTGCGGGCCTGGGCGTCGGCCAGCGTCGCGGAGCGGTAGAAGCGGGTGAGCAACCGCTTGTCGAGCAGCGCGGGATGCCGTTCGGCGAAGGCAGCGAAGTCAGGCTGTTCGTGCGCGGCTGCGTGATAGGCCACCAGCTCCACCCAGGCCCGGCTGACCGTGACGTGGTACTTCTGGGGCGCCCCCGCGTAGCGGGCGGTGCGCTGGATACCGTCACTGACCAGGGCGATGGCCGCGGGCATGCCGACGCGGCCCACTGCCAGCCAGGTCAGGTGGACGTGTTCGCGGTGGCCGAAGGCGCCTGCGGATGCCGTCGCCTTGGCCATCAGCTCATCGAAAACATGAGTGTTCTCGGGCGCCTCCCTCACAGGGACACCTCGGCCAGAGCACGCAGAACGGTGTGGAAGTCTGTTACGGCCTCGGCGGGCAGGCCGTCGAGCGCGCGGGCTTCCACAGCGGTCAGGGTCTGCCGGACGGTGTCGGCAGCCAGGCGGCCGGAAGAGGTCAGCTCGATGACCACGACACGACGGTCGCCTGGGCGGGTGCCGCGCGTGATGTGGCCACGGCGCTCCAGCCGGTCCAACACGCTGGTCAGTGTGGTCGGGCGGGTGCCGGCTGCGGCGCCGAGTTCGGAGATGGTCCGGCCCTGGCCGTCCGCCAGGATGGCCAGGGCGTTGATCTCGGAAGCGGTCAGATCAAGGTCAACCAGCTCAGCCATGAGGATCTGCAGTGTGGCATGAGTAGCGCGCTGCAGTGCCAGCAGCGCTGAACCGTACGAAGACACGGAAGAAGTCACGACATCAGAATATACGAGATCGTAGCAAATGCTGCAGGTCGACTTTAATCACTCCCCAAGCTCATTACCCGAGGTCCAGCGACGCACGTGCACGGCCGATCAGACGTCGAGCTGGTGACCCGTACTCGGCAGACTCGGCCAGCCATTCCCACGCTCGCTCATACAGCTGTACGTCCTCGTCGTTGGTGAGCCACAGCTCCTCGCTGATCGTCTCGACGATGACCAATCGGCCGTCGTAGATCCAGAACGCGTGGGGTGCAGTACGGCGCAGCTGCGCGCCGAACGGGATGATGCCCAGCTCGATGCGCTGCTGGCCGACAAGGTTGTAGAGGCGGTCGAGTTGCTCGGCCATCACCTGGGCCGGGCATGGCCGGTGGTACAGGGCGGCTTCGCAGATCAGGAACCGGAACATCTTCTCCGGGTCGTACAGGGCCTCTTGCCTGCGCATCCGCTTCTCGACAGCCGCCTCGGTCGCCGCGGGGATACCCCGGAACTCGGCGAGGGAGTCGAAGACGACGCGCGCGTACTCCGGAGTCTGGAACAGGCCGGGAATTCGCGAGACCTCTATGCCGCGGATCTGCGTCGTGTTCTCGGTGAGCCTGACCGCGATCTCCTGCCTGTTACGGATGCCGCCGGCCAACTGCTTGCGCCACGACCGGTTGCGCTGCTTCATGTCCAGCCCAGCCAGCAGCCCATGCAACTCGCGCTCGGCGCCCGATTGTTCGACGGCGTGCGCCCACGCAGTGAGGTCGGCGCGCGTAGGGGTCTGCTTGCCGTTCTGGAGCCGCGAGACCTTCGAGGTCTGCCAGCCGAGCCGAGCGGCGAGGGCTTTCCCTTCCAGTCCGGCCTCGGCGCGCAGTTCCCGCAGGCGCGCGCCGAGGGCTTCACGAGCGGTCTGGAAGTCGGTCGTCACGCAGTCGAAGCTACCGTGCGAATTGCTGCGTAGGCACGGCGTGATGCCAGGCAGCATCCCGGGCCTGGCAGGTGGCGAGTACCTCGGCCGGGTCCTCCGTGACGTGCACGCCGAGGGTGGTGTCGTTCTCGTCGAACGCGAATCGGGCCACGATCTTGGAATCGAACAGCCAGACGTCGTAGTCGGGCAGCCGCAACTGCTCAGCCTGCGCGCGGGTGAGGTTACGGATATCCTCGCCGGCGCCCACGTTGCCGGGCGCGCTCGCAAGGAGGAACCGCTGGCCCTCGGTGGGCGGCTCGTCGACCAGACGCACCCGCTCGAACCGTTTCCCGGCCGCCGTCTGTCCGGCGACGTTCTCCAGCCAGGCGCTCGTGTCGTTGGCGACATCCTCGCCGGCCTGCCAGCGCGCCCACTTCGGGCTGCGCCTGTCGGAGGCGTACCCGCAGCGGGTTTCCAGCCGCCACGCCGTGTGCCGAAACTCGCGGAACAGATGGGAAATCGAGGAGAACGGCTGCAACTTCGGTGCCTCGACCCTCGGTGCGAACCGGGTGAGCAAGCTGCGCGGGACGCGGACGAACGTCTCGCACGGCTTCGTGTCTCGCAGCTGCACCAGGTGTTCGGGGTTGGTCTCGCGGTCGCCCTGGACGAGGATTTCGTCTGTGCCCTCGATCTCGTACAGGGTGGGACAGTCGCCTTCGTCGCTGGTCGTGCCGATGAGCCTGAGCGCCATATCGCCCTCCAGGTCTGTGGGGCCGGGGATTCCAGGATGAGCGAGGCGACGCCTGGGTGGGCAAGGATTGCAGTGAGTTGCGCCTTCCCCGAGGGGCGACATGATTGCGCGCAATTGGGCACAACGAACCCGATCGCCCCGGAGCAAGGGGCGGACTCTTCAAAGGTAGAGCTGTCGTTCACAGGCTCGGCAGAAGGTCTTGCCCTCACGATTCTCGATCTGCCAGTGCTCGCACACCACCGCCCTGACCTCACCCGCAGGCAGTGTGCGCAACGAGGGTGCGTGAGCGGGCACGGCGAGCCTCGCAGGCCGCGCGGCGCGATCACCGGCCCCGTCCCGTTCGTGCGCCTGGGCCCGCACTATGCGGTCGAGTTCCACCAGACACGGGCCACACGCATACACGTCGCCCGTCGCGCCTGGGGTGTTCACGGAACCGACCCACAGCACGCGCACGCCCTCGCGCCGGCAGTACAGCCAACAGGCCCCCGTCCCCCACGTGTTGCCGTCATCGGTCTGCGCGACAAGCGGCCACGCATCGCGCCACGGTCGCTCGGCAGCGGGGGCGAACATCACAGCGCGCCTCCGCGCGCCCGCGCAGGCCCAGCCGGATCCGTCAACGGCCGCAACACCGCGTAGTCGCCGAAGTTCCGGCGATAGCGTCGGTGACCCGTCTCCTGCGAGTGCCCACGCTGCCATTCCTCCACCGGCCCGGGGTCGCTGTACGTACCGGACTCCGCGACGCACTCGGTTTCGTCGCCGGACACGCAACGGGCCTCGTACTCCGGTTCCGCCGTCGCGTCCTGCTCGACGGAGAACGGAACATAGCGGAACACCCGCCGGGTCACCGCGCTGTCTCCTGCCGGTGTTCGGCGCCCTGGAGCCGGAGCACGGCGGCAAGCGCGCGGGCTGTCGCTACGTTGCAGCGCCCCAGGTCGATCAGCACTCGCGGGGCGGACCCGGCGCTGGAGACGGCGTCGAGGGACAGGGACGGCAGTTTCACCCCCGCCGCCTTGAGCGCGTTGCTCAGTTCATCGCGCGCCCGCTCGGCGTCCCCGAGCCCTTCTCCCGTTGTCCGCCGCCTGCTGTCTTTCGTCGCCATGCCTGCCACTCCGTACACCGTTGACCGTTCGTTCCCGCTGCTCTGCGTGACTTCCTGCTCACACCATGGCTTCGGACCACGTACGCTCGATAGATCTGGAGCCATTCCAACGCAGGTGGAATACCAGGGAGTTGAACAGGTGAGCGAGAGGGCTGACCAGGCGCGGGAGCCCGCGAACGGTGCCGTGTACCTCGGTGAGGAGGTGAAGGCCCTACGGGAAGCGCTGGGGCTGTCCCAGGAGAAGTTCGCGGACCGGCTGCACTACCGGCAGGCACAGGTCAGCAAGGTCGAGAACGGCACCGTGCTCGCATCGGAAGCCTTCGCGGAGGCCATGGACCGCGTGGCCGGCACGCCGGGCGTGTACGCCCGTCTGCGCACCAAACTGAGCAAGCAGGGACACCCCGAATGGTTCGTGCCGTACATCACCCTCGAGGAGGCCGCGAGCGGGATCACGGACTACTCGTGCACGTTCCTCATGGGCCTGTTGCAGACCACGGAGTATGCGACGGCCGTCTTCCGCGCCGCTCACCCACGTGAGGCAGAGGAACGGATCAAAGAGCGTGTGGGACTGCGCATCAGACGACAGGCTGTCATAGAGCGCGACGAACCACCGCTCCTATGGGTCGTGATCCATGAAGCCGTCCTACGCACATGCGTCGGCGGCCGGTCCGTCATGATCGGACAGCTTGAGCACCTGGCCGCGCAGATGGCATCGCTCCACGTCACGGTTCAAGTGCTGCCGTACAGGGCAGGTGCCGCGCCCAGCCACCTGCCTTTTACGCTGCTCTCGTCCAACGGCGCACCCCACGCGGTCTACACCGAGACCCCCACCCATGGCGGTCAGGTGGATGACACCTCTAGCGTGGTGGCGACAGCCGTCGGCATGTTCGACCGGCTTCGCATGGCGGCACTGTCCGAGGAAGAATCGCTGACCCTGATTCGCGAGATCATGGAGGACCACGCCAAATGAGCAGCATGCCCGACGCTCAGCCCATCCGATGGGTCAAGAGCACCTACAGTGGCGGCGACGGGGGGCAGTGCATCGAGTGGGCGCCCAAACACGCGCGCACGACCGGTGAGTTCCTGGTCCGCGACAGCAAGAACCCGAACGGCCCGCACCTGACCCTGACCCATGAGGGCTTCACCGGCCTCGTGGAGTTCGCCAAGCACCACGAGTGACCCACCACCCTGGTGGCCCCGAGTGACCGGCCCTCGCCGCGCGGCGAGGGCCGTTGTCATGCCTCCGGGTCGGGATCGGGTTGGCGGCAGGGCCTGCACAGGCCGTCGCGGAATGCTTCGGGGCGGCCCGGGACGCCGCATTCGATGCACTCAAGCATCAGGCGGTGTACGGGAGTTCCCGGCGTGGACGGGGGTGTGGCGGGCAGGAGGGGTGGGAGCTTGTCGCGGAGGCGGCGGCGGACGAGGCCGAAAGGCAAGTCGACGGACGCGGGAAGCCCGGCGGTGAGGGCGCGCGTCAGGTAGTCGGCGTCCACGCCGCGCGCGAACCACTCGGCAGCCGCCTGCTCCAGTGCCGCGCAGTCCGCCGCCGAGAGGGCCAGACGGGAGTCGGTCCGGCCGAGATGGGCCAGGGCGAGGAATGCGGGAGAGGGCTGCCGGTCTGCGACCGGCCCTGGCCGCGACTCCGGCTCTGCGGTGCGCTGCTGCGGCACCATCGTGACGGGCGGGTGCGGCGGTACGGATGCGGGTGCCGGTACGGGCGCTTCGGCCGAGGCGTCCGCCCCGGAGATGGGGCGGCGCTCCTCGGCGGCGAGGAAGGCGTCCCACCACTCGTTGTCACGGGCGGTCCGGGACCAGAAAGTGCGGGTGACCCAGCGGACCTGGCCGCCCTCGCCACTCAGGCACCGGACGTGCCGCAGATGACCGGCCACGCCCAGGGCCCGCAGAGCGCTGCCGACGGCCATCTGCCCGTACAACGGCTGGCTCCTGGCCAGCGACTTGATGTCCATCGCCGCGCCCTCGGGCAACGCGTCCACGTAACCGGCGATGTGCCGCTCACGCTCGGGCAGTAGCGCGAAATCGCCTTCGCGGGACGGGCGTTGCTTTGGCACGGATCGCTTTCCGTAGCCAGGCTTGGCCTTCGGGTGGGAGCGCGAGGATGCGGACGCGCGTGGGGCAGGGCTAAGGTTTGAAACAGCCACGGGATCGACCTCTTTCGATCTTGGGGTCAGGCCCCGGCCGGTGATGAGAACACCGCGTCGGGGTCGTTACGTTCGGCACCGTAAACAGCCGCGACTCAGCGCCGCAAGTCGGTCACGATTAGTCATACTTGCTGGCCGTGACGGGTCGGGTAGGGCGGGGAGGTTTCCCCAACCCTCTTCTTTTACCCACCGGTTGTACGACACGGCTCGAATCCCGACCCCCGAAACCCGGCTCCCGAAACCCGAAGCTCAAGACCCGGCCCCGGGCCCCTCCCCGCACCCACGAAAGAGTGAACAAGCCCTCCCCGAAGCTCGAAACCCGACTCCCGACCCCCGGCTCCCGAAGCTCGGGCTCCGGCCGCCCCGCGCCTCAGCTGCAGGAAGTACCCGATTCCGGCGGCAGCCCCTCCGCCAGGTGCCGGGCCCGCACCCCGCCCGGCCTGCTCACCCGTCCACCGGCACCCCCGGCCGGCCGGCGAGCAAGGCCAGTCCCTCCGGCGTGATCGTGTGCAGTACGTGCTTGCCGCGACGCACGCTCAGCAGCAGCCCGCACCGGCGCAGGACCGCCGTGTGCTGGCTGACGGCTGCCGCGGAGATGCCGAGGCGGCGCGCCAGCTCACCGGTCGTACGGCCGGTCACGGCCCCCTCCAGGATCGCCGCGCGGCTGCCACCGATCAGCGAACCCAGCCCGGTTCCCCGTTCCCGCGTCCAGCCAAGCGTGTGCTGGATCGGGTAGACGAGGACCGGCACCGCCTCGTCGGAGGCGAGCGTGATCGGTGTGCGGACGCAGAAGAAGGAGGGCTGGAGCAGCAGGCCCCGCCCACAGAGCCACAGGTCGCGCTCGACGGGGTAGTCCGCTTCCAGCACCGGTGGCCGCCACCGCAGCACCGGGCGGAAACTTCCCAGCAGCCCGTCCGCGCCACCCTGCAGTACCGTCCGCGCCCGCACGGCCAGGTCCATCTCCAGCTGCGCCCGCATCCGCGGCCAGAAGGGCGCGAGGGCGTTCCGG
This sequence comes from Streptomyces sp. NPDC018000, assembly GCF_044328025.1. Taxonomy (NCBI): domain Bacteria; kingdom Bacillati; phylum Actinomycetota; class Actinomycetes; order Kitasatosporales; family Streptomycetaceae; genus Streptomyces; species Streptomyces sp. NPDC018000. The sequence goes on along the minus strand of NZ_JBIRGM010000007.1, from coordinate 225,886 downwards.
TGGTAGGTGTGCAGGGCGGCGCCCAGCCGGCTGAGCGCCTCCGGCGAGCCGTCGGCCAGCGAGCGGAACACCGGGGGGAGCGGCCGGGTCCGGCTCCGGGCCGCTGCGAGCTTCGCGAGATGGGCGTGCACGGTGGAGCGGGGCGTGTCGAGCACGGTCCCGACCGCGTGGTCCAGATCGAACGTGCCGCCCAGGTCGGGCGTGAGGAAGTCCGGGAAGTAGCCGAGCGGCGGGAGCAACGGGCCCAGCAGCATGCAGGCCGGGGGCAGCCGCTGTCGGACCCGGCGCCGCCAGTCGCCGAACATCAGGGGGTTCCTCCCGGTGACCAGCGCCTGGAAACTGTTGGCGATCTCCCACATGGGGTCGGGCGCAGCGGCGACGCGGACGCGGCCGATGTCCTCGTTGGTGAAGTGCACCCGCAGCAAAGGGATCTCCGATGGTGATCGCTCGGACGGTGCGCAGCGGCACCCGTACGGCCGACCCCTTCACCTTCGACGCCGGGCAAGGGGCGAGCAAGACAGAGTGAGGGAGATGTCCGGATAACACGCTTCTCTGGCATTTCTTCGACGTTGCGTCGCTCACCGTCCCGGACGCTCATTCAGCGTCGTGCCCTGCCCGCGCCGGACGCTTAAGCGACAACTTCAGCGTGTGGCGCCGGCCGGTCCGGCGACGACAACCTGGCATCGCGAACGGGCCACGGGGGAGAAATCGGAGTCCGGTTCGCACCCGTACGCGGACCTCGCGTGCGTGCCGTTCCGACAGGGGGTTCCTCAGATGCGACACAAGCGCTCACTCATCGGCGCCATCAGCGCCCTGCTCCTCGTCCTCACGGCCGGCGTCACCGCCGGCTCCGCGCAGGCCGCCGCGCCCCTCGACCAGGGCGGCGCCGGACAGGTCCTGAGGACGCCGGCCGCTCCCGCAGGGGCCGCGGTCGCGTCGGCCCAGGGGCTGGCCGCGGTTTCTCCGAGCGTCAGCCCGTCCGCCAGGTCCGAGCACGTGGCACCAGGCGGGACCTTCACGTGCAACAGCGGCGAACTCTGCGCCGCGGTCTGGGACCCCACGACTGCCAACTGGGAGATCTTCCACTTCTACACGTGCAACCGGTACTACCTGTCCAACTGGGGCGGCACCGGCTACTACTGGGACTACCAGACCGGCAACCCGACCTCGACCTTCTACGATCAGTCCGGCAATGTCATAAAGACCTTCAAGCCGTTCAGCGGCATGCGGGACCAGAACTGGAACCCCGTCTGGTCCATCAGAAACTGCTGACCGCATACCCGGACACACCTCGCACCCGCCCGGCCCCGGTCGCCATCGACCGGGGCCGGGCCGGGCCGTGCGCGTGCGCACCCCCGCCCGGCACTCCCTGACCCGCTCCCTGTCGTGGGGGAGGTCGTCAGTCCTCGGTCAGCCCCTCCGCCAGCACCTCCGCCAGGTGCCGGGCCCGTACCCCGCCCAGCTGCTCCAACTGCGTCCGGCAGGAGAAGCCGTCCGCCAGGAACTCCGTGCCTGGCTCCGCGGCCCGTACCGACGGCAGCAGTTGCTCCTCCGCACAGGCCACCGATACCTCCCAGTGGCCCCGTTCGAAGCCGAAGTTTCCGGCCAGTCCGCAGCAGCCGCCGCTCAACTCACCGGTCAGCCCGGTCCGTTCACGCATGCGGCGGTCCGCCGCGTCGCCCAGGACCGCGTGCTGGTGGCAGTGGGTCTGGCCGGTGACCGGGCGGTCCAGGCGGGGTGGCTGCCAGTCCGGGGCGTACTCCTCCAGGTACTGGGCCAGTGTCCGCACCGAACCGGCGAGTCCGGCGGCGCGCGGGTCGTCGGGGAGGAGTTCGGGCAGGTCGGTGCGGAGGGTGGCGGCGCAGCTCGGTTCGAGGACGACGAGCGGGTCGCCGAGACGGGCGCCCATCCGGTCCAGGGTTCGGCGCATGACCTTGCGGGCCTTGTCGAGCTGGCCCGTGGAGACGTACGTGAGGCCGCAGCACACACCCCGGCCCGGGTGCACGACCGTGCGGCCCGCCGCCTCAAGAACCCGGACCGCCGCCTTCGCGACTTCCGGGGAGAGGTACGTCGTGAAGGTGTCGGGCCAGAGGGTGACCACCTGGTCGCCCGAAAGGTTCACCGTCCCCTTGGCCCGGTTCCACCGGACCCACCGGGTGAACGTCTCCCGCGCCAGTACCGGGAGCGTCCGCTCCGGATCGATGCCCGCCAGCCGTTTGGCCAGGGACGCCGGCGGGCCCAACCGGGCCAGGGCGTTCACCGCCCCCGCGAACGGGGCCGCCGCACGCAGCCAGGCCGGCAGCCGCCCCATCGTGTAATGGGCGGCCGGGCGCAGCCGCCCCCGGTAGTGGTGGTGCAGGAACTCCGCCTTGTACGTGGCCATGTCGACACCCACCGGGCAGTCGCTGCGGCAGCCCTTGCAGGACAGGCAGAGATCGAGCGCGTCGCGCACCTCCGTCGACCGCCAGCCGTCCGTGATCACCTCGCCCGCGAGCATCTCGTGCAGCAGCCGGGCCCGGCCGCGGGTGGAGTGGGCCTCCTCGCCGGTCGCCCGGAACGACGGGCACATCACGCCCGCGCCCGGCGGCTGTGCCGTACGGCACTTGGCGACGCCCACGCATCTGCGTACCGCCGCGGTGAAGTCGCCGCCGTCGTGCGGGTAGCCGAACGTGACGTCCACCGGGCGCTTCGGCAGCGAGTCGAAGCGGAGGTTCTCGTCGAGCCGGTCGGGGTGGGTGAGGATGCCGGGGTTCATTCCGCCGTACGGGTCCCAGATGTTCTTGAACCGGGAGAAGAGGGCGACCAGTTCGTCTCCGTACATGCGCGGGAGCAGTTCGGCGCGGGCCTGGCCGTCGCCGTGTTCCCCGCTCAGTGATCCGCCGTGCGCGACGACCAGGTCCGCGAGTTCCTCGGAGAAGCGGCGGAAGCGGGCCACTCCCTCGGGGTCCAGCAGGTCGAAGTCGATCCGGACGTGGATGCAGCCGTCGCCGAAGTGCCCGTACGGGGTTCCTCGCAGTCCGTGGTCGGCGAGCAGGGCGCGGAAGTCGCGGAGGTACGGGCCGAGGCGGGCGGGCGGTACGGCGCAGTCCTCCCAGCCGGGCCAGGCCTCCGTACCGTCCGGCATCCGGGTTGCGGTGCCGGCGGCGTCCTCGCGGATGCGCCACAGGGCCCGCTGCCCGGCCGGGTCGGTGACGACCGTGCCGGCCCGCGCGTCGGCCGCCCGGAGGATGCGCTCGGCGTGCGCCCGCGCCTCGGCCGGAGTGGCGCCGCCGGTCTCGACGAAGAGCCAGGCCCCGCCGCGCGGCAGCCCGGCCTGTTCCCGTACGAGATCGGCGGCCATGCCCTCCACGGTCAGGGGGTGGTGCGGGAGCAGACCGGGAGCTGCTTCGGCGGCCGCGGACTCGTCGGCGTAGGCGAGTACGGCGAGCGCGCGGGCCGCCGGTGCCTCGACCAGTCGTACGGTCGCCTCCGTCACCACGCCGAGCGTGCCCTCGCTGCCGCAGAAGGCGCGGGCCAGGTCGGTTCCGCGCTCGGGCAGGAGTGCGTCCAGGGCGTATCCGGAGATACGGCGCGGGAGTTCGGGGAATCCGGTGCGCAGGAGGGCGAGGTTTTCGCCGATGAGTTCGGAGAGCCCGATGAGTCCGGAGAGTCCGGAGAGTCCAAAGGGGTGTTCGGCCTCGCCGGCCCGGACCGTACGCACTGTGTCGCCGCCGTAGCGGGCCACGGTCAGGGCCTGCACATTGTCGGCCGTGGTGCCCCACGCGACCGAGTGCGCGCCGCAGGAGTTGTTGCCGATCATGCCGCCCAGCGTGCAGCGGCTGTGCGTGGCGGGGTCGGGTCCGAAGGTGAGGCCGTGCGGGGCGGCGGCGGCGCGCAGGTCGTCCAGGATCACGCCGGGCTGGACGACCGCGGTACGGGATTCGGCGTCCAGCTGGACAATCTTTCGCATATGGCGGGTGAGGTCGAGGACAACACCGGTGCCGGTGGCCTGCCCGGCGATAGAGGTGCCGCCGCCGCGCGGGACCACGGGCACGGCGTGTGCACGGCAGACGGCGAGCGCGGCGGCCACGTCGTCGGCGTCACGCGGGGTGACGACGCCGAGCGGTACGCGGCGGTAGTTGGAGGCGTCCATCGTCGTCAGCGCCCGTGCGGTGGGGCCGAAGTCGACCTCTCCGCGGACCGCGGTGCTCAGGGCCTGTGCGAGTGCGCTGCGTTCCGTCGGTCTGCGATGTGCGGCCATGGCCCCAGGATGCCGTTGATCAGGTCGCTCGGCGGTCTCGCGCCCGTGCGAGTCCCCCGAATACGTCAATACGTCAGAATACGCCGGACGCCTGATCACATACGTGACAGAGAACGCCACAAGCTCTTCCCAAATAGAGCTTCAATTCTCATATAGTGACCATGACTTACCTGGGAATCATCAACTCCAGTTGTCGCATTCACCCCCGTCGTACCGAACTGTCCCGATCAGACCTGCTGGCCCTGCCCACCCCGCCCGCCCCGTCCAACCCGCCCGCCCCGTCCGCCCCAAGGACTCCATTTGAGCCCCTCATCCCGGCCGACCGCACTGGCCCTGCTGATCTCACTGGCCGTCACCGGGTCCCTGTGCCTGTGGGCGGTAGCCGCTGCCCCCGACTCGGTACGGGCCACGCTGGCCTGGGGAGCGGGCGCCGGCGCCGTACTGCTGTCCGCCGCCGTGGCCGCCGCCGTCCATGCCCGCGCCACCGCAAACCGTCTGCGCGCCCGTCTCGCGGCGGAGACCCAGCGGTTCACCGGCGAGATCAGCCGGCTCGTCTCGGCCTCGGCGGCCGAGGGCCAGCGGTTCACCGCCGAGACCGCCCGGATCAAGGCCGCCGCCGAGGCCGATACCGCGCGGCTCACCTCGCAGGCCGCCGCCGAGTCCGAACGGTTCGGCGTCGAGGTCGAACGGCTCACCGCCCGCGCGGCGCGCAGCGATACCGAGCGTTCCGCCGCGGTCGCCGCCTGCGCCAACGCCGCGGGCCGGATGCAGGCCCTGGCCACCAGCATGCTCGCCGACCTGCGCGAGATGGAGCACCGGCACTCCGCCGAGGACGTGCTCGGCGATCTCCTCCATCTGGACCACCGCACCGCCCAGGCAGGCCGGCTCGCCGACTCCATCGCCGTGCTGACCGGCGCCCGCTCCGGACGGCGCTGGGCGAAGCCGATCGTGATGGAGTCGATCCTGCGCGGCGCGATGGGCAGGATCAGCGGCTATCAGCGGGTACGTCTCCACTCGACCAGCGATGTCGCGGTCGCCGGACACGCCGCCGAGGGCGTCATGCACGCACTCGCCGAACTCCTCGACAACGCCGCCAACTTCTCGCCGCCCACGGCGGAGGTCCATGTGTACGTCGAGGACGTACCGGCCGGCATCGTCCTGACCGTCGAGGACAGCGGACTGGTCATGAGCGATGTGCAGCTGCGCCGCGCCGAGCGCGCGGTATCGGCCACCAACCAGGATCTGACGGGTCTTTCCGGCACCCGGCTCGGCCTCGCCGTCGTCGGCCGGCTGGCCCGTAAGCACGGTCTGACCGTGTCGTTCCGGCCGTCCGCGCGCGGCGGCACGGGCGCCCTGTTGATGCTCCCGCAGGAGATCCTCACCCGGACTCCGGTGCCGGCGCCGATGCCCAAACCGATGCCCGAGCCGACGCCCCGACCGACATCCGAGCCGACGCCCGAGCCGGCGCCCCGGCTCATATCCGAGCCGATGCCCGAGCCGGAACCGGCTCACGAAACGGCGGACACGACGGCAACCGAAGCCGACCCCGCCCCCTCGGGCTCCCCCGCCTCCGAGACCGCCGGCAACCTCCCCCGGTTCGGTGAGAGCGGGCTCCCCAAGCGCCCCCGCGGCCGCACCCTCGCCGCCGCCGAGGCCCGCACCAACGCCCATGGCACCGATGCGACCCCACCGCCCCGTACCGCCGGCCCCAAGGAACAGGCAGCCCGCTTCAGCAGCTTCCGCAAGGCTGTTCGGGCCAACTCCCCGCACCCGGAAGAAGGCAACACCCGATGACCGCGACCACCGACGAGAAGCTCAACTGGCTGCTGGAGGGGCTCCTGGAGCGCACCCCCGGCACCCGCCACGCCCTCGTCCTGTCCAGGGACGGCCTCAAGCTGTGCCGTACCCCCGAGCTCACCGTCGACCAGGCCGACCAGCTGGCCGCGATCTCGGCCGGCATCCAGAGCCTGTCGCACGGCGCGTCCGTCGAGTTCGGCAACGGCACCGGCGGCGTACGGTCCGCGATGACCGAGTTCTACGGCGGTGTGCTGTTCATCGTCGAGGCGGGCGCGGGCGCCCATCTCGCGGTCATCGCCGACGAGGACGCCGACGTCGGCTTCATCGGCCACAACATGAGCGAACTCGTCGAGCAGCTCGGCGAGCACCTGAGCGCCCCGCCGCGCTCCCCCTCGGTTACCGAGGCCGCGACAGTCGTCGACTCGACAGAAAACGTATGAGTCGCCCCCGTCCCGGCCGGGACGACGACCCGGACCGGCTGTACACCCTCACCGGTGGCCGCAGCCGGTCCGATTCGGACGCTTTCGACCTGGTGACGCTGGTCGTCTCCGAGTGCGAGCCGACCGCCGGCATGCAGTCGGAGCACGCCGCGATCCTGCGGATGTGCCAACTGCCCACCGCGGTCGTGGAGATCGCGGCGAGCCTCGGCCTGCCCGTCAGCATCGTCCGGATCATGCTGTCCGATCTGCTGGACACCGGCCGTATCAGCGCCCGTCACCCCCGTACCGCCCGTGTCGCGGACCGGCTCCCCGACCCCGACATCCTGGAACAGGTGCTCGTTGGACTCCGCAACCTCTGACCGTGCCGCCCTGCGGGCGACGGCCGACAACGGACTGAAGATCGTCGTCGTCGGCGGCTTCGGGGTCGGCAAGACCACCATGGTCCGCTCGGTCAGCGAGATCCGTCCGCTGAACACGGAAGAGACCATGACCCGCGCGGGCGAGGCCGTCGACCATCTCGACGGTGTGCAGTCGAAGACGTCCACAACCGTCGCCTTCGACTTCGGCCGGATCTCGCTCGACGAACGCTCGGTGCTGTATCTCTTCGGCGCCCCCGGCCAGGAACGGTTCTGGTTCCTGTGGGACCGGCTGTTCTCGGGCACGCTCGGTGCCGTCGTCCTCGTCGACACCCGCAGGCTCTCCGACTCCTGGTACGCCATCGACCGCCTGGAGCACCACGGCACGCCGTTCATCGTGGCGTGCAACGACTTCGGCGGCCCGCTCCACACCGAACAGCAGATACGGGAGGCGCTCGATCTCTCGGACGACGTACCCCTGGTGGAGTGCGACGCCCGGGACCGTTCCTCCAGCAAGTACGTACTGATCACGCTGGTCGAGTACCTGCACGCCCTGTCGCAGGGCAAGGCCTCCGCGCCGTCCGCCACCACATCTGCCGACCCGTCCGCCGCCCGTCCGGAGATCGCGCCGGAGAAGACCCCGGAGCCCACCTCGTGACCCAGCCCCCGGCGCCGCCCACCGGCTGCCCCGCGTCCCAGGGCCGCGTGCCTCTCTCCGGCCCCCGATTCCAGACCGAACCGGCCCGGCTGTACCGGGAGATGCGCCGCGACCACGGCGCCGTGGCACCCGTCGTCCTGGACGGCGACGTCCCCGCCTGGCTGGTGCTCGGCTACCGCGAACTGCACCAGGTCACCGGAGACCCGGTGCTGTTCAGCCGCGACTCCGAGCTGTGGAACCAGTGGGACCGCATCCCCGACGACTGGCCGCTGCTGCCCATGATCGGCCGCAAGCAGCCGTCGATCCTCTACACGGTCGGCCCCCGGCACACCGAGCGCGCCGAAATGATCAGCAACGCCCTGGAGGCCGTCGACCCGTTCGCGCTCAAGCGGTACGCGGAGGAATTCGCCGACGCTCTCGTCGACGGGTTCTGCACCACGGGCAGAACCGACATCATCGCCCACTACGCGATGCTGCTCCCCGCCCTCGTACTGGCGAAGATCTACGGCTTCAGCGACGCCATCGGCCACGCGCTCGTCGGCTCGATCAACGACATGATCGACGGCCGGGAGCGGGCGCTGGCCGGGCAGCAGCACCTCGCCTCGTCGATGATCCAGCTGCTGGTCGACAAGCACACCGAGCCCGGTGACGACGTCGCCACGCGGATGCTCGCCGACAGGGGCGGTTTCACCGACGAGGAAGTCGCCCAGGACCTGATGGTCATGATGGCGGCGGGCCACCAGCCGACCGCCGACTGGATCGGCAACTCGCTGCGGCTGATGCTCACCGACGACCGGTTCGCCGCCTCCCTCTCGGGCGGCCGGCACAGCGTCGCCGAGGCGATGAACGAGGTGCTCTGGGAGGACACCCCGACGCAGAACATCGCGGGCCGCTGGGCGTCGCGCGACACCCATCTCGGCGGCCGCCACATCCAGGCGGGCGACCTGCTGCTGCTGGGCGTCGCCGCCGCCAACGCGGACCCGCAGGTACGCACCGACAGTTCCGCGCTGACCGGCGGCAACAACGCGTTCCTCTCCTTCGGCCACGGCGAGCACCGCTGCCCGTTCCCGGCCCAGGAGACCGCCGAGGTCATCGCCCGTACCGGCATCGAGGTGCTGCTGGACCGGCTCCCGGACATCGACCTCGCCGTCCCCGCCGGGCAGCTCACCCGGCGCCCGTCCCCGTGGCTTCGGGGCCTGACGGACCTGCCGGTGGCCTTCACACCCACCCCCGCCATCGGACCCGGAACCAGTGCCGACCCCGCCTTCGGAGGCCAAAGATGACCCGGATCGCCCTCGACCCCTTCGTCGCCGACCTCGACGGCGAGAGTGCCCGGCTGCGAGCGGCGGGCCCGCTCGCCGAGGTGGAACTGCCGGGCGGGGTGCACTGCTACGCGGTCACCCACCACGCCGAGGCGCGGCAGCTTCTCACCGACAGCCGGATCGTGAAGGACATCAACGTCTGGGGCGCCTGGCAGCGCGGCGAGATACCGATGGACTGGCCGCTGATCGGCCTCGCCAACCCGGGCCGCTCCATGCTCACGGTCGACGGCGCGGACCACCGCCGGCTGCGCGCCCTGGTCGCGCAGGCACTGACCGTGAAGCGGGTGGAACGGCTGCGGGCCGGCATCGAGGAGCTGACCCGGGCGAGCCTGGACCGGCTGGCCGCGCTGCCGAAGGGCGAGCGGGTCGACCTGAAGGCGGAGTTCGCGTATCCGCTGCCGATGAATGTGATCAGCGAGCTGATGGGCGTGGACAGCGCGGACCACCCGCGGCTGAAGGAGCTCTTCGAGAAGTTCTTCTCGACGCAGACGCCGCCGGCGGAGGTCCCGCAGATGATGGCGGACCTCGGCGCCCTCTTCACCAAGATCGTCGACTCCAAGCGTGAGAACCCGGGCGACGACCTCACCAGCGCCCTGATCGCGGCCTCCGAGGACGGCGACCGCCTCACCGACGAGGAGATCGTCAACACCCTCCAGCTGATCATCGCGGCCGGTCACGAAACCACGATCAGCCTGATCGTGAACGCGGTCGTCGCGCTCCAGACACACCCCGAGCAGCGCAAGCAGGTGCTGAACGGGGAGGTGCCGTGGGAGAACGTGATCGAGGAGACCCTGCGCTGGAACACGCCCACCTCACATGTCCTGTTCCGGTTCGCCACGGAGGACGTCGAGGTGGGCGAAAAGGTCCTGCCGAAGGGCGAGGCACTGATCGTCTCGTACGGCGCGCTCGGCCGCGACGAGGCGCAGCACGGGCCGACGGCCGGTGACTTCGACATCACCCGCTCCCCCAACCGCCACATCGCGTTCGGCCACGGCCCGCACATCTGCCCGGGTGCGGCACTGTCCCGGCTGGAGGCGGGGGTGGCGCTGCCCGCGCTGTACGAGCGGTTCCCGGAACTGGAACTCGCCGTCCCGGCGGCCGAGCTGCGGAACAAGCCGATCGTCACCCAGAACGACCTGCACGACCTGCCGGTGGAACTGGGCTGACCGGACTTCTGCGCCGTCCGTCCACGGACCGGAGCGGGCGTCTCATCCGACGGACACGGTCCTCGACCGCGTTCATGAGGTACTACGCTCCGGTTCGTGGCCGATATCCAGATTCCCGCTGACATCAAGCCCGCCGACGGACGCTTCGGCGCCGGTCCTTCCAAGGTGCGGACGGAGGCGCTCGACGCGCTGGCCGCCACCGGTACGTCTCTTCTCGGTACGTCCCACCGCCAGGCCCCGGTCAAGAACCTGGTCGGCGCGGTGCGTCAGGGCGTACGCGACCTCTTCTCCCTCCCCGAGGGCTACGAGGTGATCCTGGGCAACGGCGGCTCCACCGCCTTCTGGGACATCGCGACGCACGGACTCATCGAGACGAAGTCCCAGCACCTCACCTTCGGCGAGTTCTCGTCGAAGTTCGCGAAGGCCGCCGAGCTCGCCCCGTGGCTGGCCGACCCCACCGTGATCGCCTCCGACCCGGGCACCCACCCGGACCCGCAGGCCGAGGCGGGCGTCGATGTCTACGCGTTCACGCACAACGAGACCTCGACCGGTGTCGCCGCACCGGTCAAGCGCGTCACGGGCGCCGACGAGGGCTCCCTGGTCCTGGTGGACGCCACCTCCGGCGCGGGCGGCCTGCCGGTCGACATCACCGAGTCGGACGTCTACTACTTCGCCCCGCAGAAGTCCTTCGCCTCCGACGGCGGCCTCTGGATCGGCGTCTTCTCCCCGGCGGCCCTGGAGCGCGCCGCGCGCATCCACGCGTCGGGCCGCCACATCCCGGAGTTCTTCAGCCTGCCCACGGCGATCGACAACTCACTCAAGAACCAGACGTACAACACCCCGGCCCTGGCCACGCTGTTCCTCCTGAACGAGCAGCTGACCTGGCTGAACACCCAGGGCGGCCTGGACTTCTCGGTCCGCCGCACGGCCACCTCGGCGCGGAACCTGTACGGCTGGGCGGAGGAGTCCAAGTACGCGACCCCGTTCGTCACCGACCCGGCGAAGCGCTCGCAGGTCATCGGCACGATCGACTTCACGGACGAGATCGATGCCTCGGCCGTCGCCAAGGCGCTGCGCGCCAACGGGATCGTCGACACCGAGCCGTACCGCAAGCTGGGCCGCAACCAGCTGCGTGTCGCGATGTTCCCGGCGATCGACCCGGCGGACATCCAGGCACTGACGGCCTGCATCGACTACGTGATCGAGAAGCTGTAACGAGCAGCTGTAAGCCTCCGAGGGGCCGCCGGTACGGATCCGTACCGGCGGCCCCTCGCCGTTCCTCACCCCGTCGGCCCCGCCAGGACCGCCCCAAGCCGGCCGATCCCTTCCTTCCACGGCTCCCCATGCCCGCCCTCGCTCCACAGCTCCAGCAGCTCGGACGGCTCGGTCACCACCCGGTCGAGAGCCCGTACCGCGAGGCCCCGCAGCTCCACGGGCAGCTCCGGAAGCGGCTTGTCCGGACCGTACGCGGTCGTCACCGGCTCCCCACCCGGGCACTGCGCGGCCACCAGAGCGGACGCCGCCACGGCCACGGCTGCCTCGTCGGAGTCGAGGTAGTCCTCGGTCCGGACGACGTCCGTCAGAGCGTCCCGGATCAGCTCCGCGCGTTTGCCCTGCGGGGCGTCGTCCAGGTCCCCCGAGAAGTCCGCTGCGGTGTCGTTGTCGAAATGACCGATGTCCCAGGTGCCCATGGCGCCCCTTCCTCGATGGTCCGGTCATCCTCGCAACCACCACTGACAACGGGCCTGGCACGCCTCGTTCACTCGATCGAGCGGACGATCAACAACGGGACATGTGGGGGCGTACCGTCCTACGATGATGTTCTCGACACCACCCACCAGGAGGCCCGCAATGTCTGCAGCAGCAGTCGAGCACCCCTGTGACGGTGAGCCGGAATCGCTGCTCGAAACGGCCAACATGCTCATGGAGCAGCACCCGGGTCACCGCGTCGAGATCATCGGAGGCATTATCACCGTGGCCCCACCCCCGGACGGCCCCCATGCCCGTGCACTGACCAAGCTCATGCGGCCGTTCATCGCGGCAGGGCTCGATGACGGGGAGACGGAGGTCCTCCAGGGCATCGGCCTGTGGCTGCCTGGCGGGCCCGAGGACTACGCGATCCCCGACCTCGCGGTCGTCGACGCCGATTTCGACGAGCATCCGGTCGAGAACAACTGCTACGACCCCGCCGTCTTCCGCCTCGTCCTGGAGGTCACCTCCAGCAACTACAACAATGACCTGCGCAACAAGGTCGCCGCCTACGCCGAGGCCAAGATCCCGGTGTACGTGATCGTCGACCGCAAGCACGGCCGGGTGCACGTCCTCACCGAACCCATGGGCGGCGGTTACGACAGCCACCAGGTGTGCGCCCCCGGACAGCAGGTCACCCTCCCCGCCTCCATCGGCGCCGCGGTCACCCTCGACGTCGCGGATCTGCTGAAGGCCGGGCAGCGCCGGAAGTGACGTCCGGACCGTCGGTCAGCCGCGGTTGCGGCGCCGGTTCATGAAGACGAGTGCGCCCACGGCGGCGAGCACCAATGCTCCGACCAGGGTGCTGCCCTTCGTCTGGTTGCCGCTCCCGTCACCGGCGGGGGACGACGCACCGCCGCCGTCCTTCGACGGCGACCCGCTGCCACCACCGCCGCTGCCGCCCGCGATGTCCACCCGCGCCACATCGCTCCGCTCCCCCTCCGAGCCGAACATCAGCGCCGAGCCGTCCGCCGTGTACGTCACCGACTCGGACTGCCGCTGGAGCGGTGCCTGGACCGTGTGGTCAGCGCCGAGTCTGCCGTTCTCGAAGGCGTAGCCGCGAGCGCTGAAGTACGAGCGCAGCACCAACTCCTTGCCGTCCGGCGAGAACGCCCCGTCCGTCACCCACGGCACCTCGCCGACCCGCCGGAACACATTGGTCCGTCCGGTGGCGAGCTCGGCGGGTCCTTCGTACAGTCCGCCGCCGTCCTCGTTCTTCGAGGCGATGTAGACCCGGCCGGTCTTCGGGTGGACCATCAGCGCCTCGGCATTGCGCGCCCCGTCCGCGTACTTCACGTCGAACTGGGTGGCCCGGACCGTCGCGTCCTTCAGCACCTTCGGCTCCGGGAACCGGTAGATCCAGACGTGGTCCCAACTTCCGTTCAGATTGTCGCCGATGTCGCCGACGTACAGGTTGCCGTCGGGTCCGAGCGAGATCGCCTCCACGTCGCGTGGCTGGCCGACCCCCCGCATGGTGATCGTCGCGACGATCTTCCCGGTGCGGGAGTCGACGGCGTAGACGTACGGCCCGTCGTCGCTGTCGTTGTGCGTCCAGTAGATGCCGGGGTGGGCCCGGCTGGCGGCGAGGCCGCTGGACTCGGCGATCCGGGGGTCCTCGATCACGAAGCTCCGGTCGGCTCCGTCTCCGGACGCCGCGGCGGGAGACGCCCCGGCGAGGAGGAGCAGCGCGGCGGCTCCGGACACAGTCAGGTACGAACGCATGGCACCAGTGTCCATCGTCACGTCGCAGGCCGGGGGCATGATCCGCGATGATGACACCATGCGTTACACGTTTGTCGGCGATTCCATGACAATAGGCTGCGCCGGCGACTTCACCTGGCGCTACCGGATGTGGCAGCACCTCACTTCCGCCTCCGGTGCCCCGTTCGCGATCGTCGGCCCGCGCAGCGATCTGTACGACACCGGGGCGAACGCCCCCGTCTCGTACGCGTACGGCGCACCGGACTTCCCCGCCGAGGCCCGCGCCCATCTGGCCGGCTGGGGGGAGGGCTGGCTGCACATGGCCCCGGTGATCGCCGACACGGTCACCGAACACCGCACGGACATCCTGCTCGTCTCACTCGGCCTGATAGACCTCGGGTTCTACACGGACAGCGGTCAGACCGCCCTGAACGCACGGGCGTTCATCACTGCGGCCCGCACTGCGAACCCGCACGTCAAGATGGTGCTCCTGCCCGTGATACCGAACATACGGGCCGAGTCGGACGCCCCGTTCGCCGCCGAGTGCGACCGCTTCAACGAACTCCTGGCGAAGGCCGTCGCCGACCTCGACGACCCGATGTCGCCGATCCTGCTGGCCTCCCGCCCACCGGGATACGACATCCACCGGGACACGTACGACGGGACGCACCCAGGCCCCACCGGCGAACACAAGCTGGCGGCCGCGTTCGCCGACGCGATGCACCAGGCTTGGGGCCTGGGCGGCCCGTACACGCCCCACCCGTAGCCGCGTTCACCGGCCCGGTGGCGGGCCACAAGGACGTCCACGAACTCAGTATTTGCCGTCCCGGCAATGGGAGGAGTCAGGACGACAGGATCATGGCCAGTGAGAGCCGGGTCAGCTCATCGGTCAGCCACTCGGCGTCGACCTGTCGGGGCCGACGGCCATGGTGGGCCATGAGTTCGTCCACCGAGTGGTTCAGCACCGTGACGGTCACCGTGTGGTCTCTCGCCACCGCCTCGCCCCGTCGCACGGCACGCTCGGCCTCGGAGGTCAGGAAGTCGATCCACATCGCCCGCCATGTCGCGAGGTGGTTGTCCATCTCCCGGCTCACCCCCAGCACCTCGACGAACGCCACCCTCGCCGCGCACGGGTCCTCGGTGACCGCCTTCACATAGGCGTCGAAGAGCAACCGGACCCGTTCCGACGTCGGGCAGTCCTCCATGCCCTCGGCCATCAGAGCGTTCTCGGCGGCGCGCAGCCCGTAGGTCGCCACCTCGTCGTAGATCGCCATCATGAGCACCTCCCGCGAGACGAACTCCTGCTGGAAGACGTGGACGGGCACCTTCGCCTGCTCGCACAGATCCTCGACACTTGTGCGCGCGTACCCGTACGCGGCGAACAGCTGGCGCCCGGCCCGCAGGAGTCGGTCCCGCGCCCCCGGCTCCTCCACGGCCTGTCCGACCGCCCTGTTCCGCTGGTTCGCCACGACACCCACCATCGGTCCTCCTTCGTCCGTACCGCTGCCTCCACTCTCTACGCTCTGCCGCGCCGGTGGTGCGTCCGCCACGCGTTCGGGCACGCGTAGGGCGAGACCTCGGTCAAGTCCTATTGCCCATCGAACCGTTGCTGCTACGGTCTGAATTTTGGATCAAATCGGCGCTTCCGAGCGCCACCTGCACCTGGATCGAGGGCACCTGACCCCCGAGCAGTTGCCCCTGACCCAAAAAACACCCCTGGGTGAACCCGTACAACACCCCTCCACACCAATCCACAGGTGCCCCTGAACCCGTGGAGGCCACGCACGAGGTTCGGGTTACCGCCGCGCCGACGCGGGACCTCCAGGTGTCCATCAATGACCTTCACCGACACCGTCCGAACGAGTCTCCGATGGCGAACGGCCCTACGATTCCCGTCCTGGGAAGGGGATCAGATCCGCATGGACCGGAACATACGCACGGTGGATGACGTACTCGCTCTCCTGGACGGCCTGTTCGCCCGGGAGGCCGACCGGTGGACGGCTGACGGGGCGTCCTGGTGGGACAGCTTCTACGCGGACCGGACCAAGCCCGTCCCGTTCTTCGTAGCCAAGCCCGACGAGAACCTCGTCTCGTACGCGGAGCGCGGCCTGATCACCCCGGGCCGTGCCCTGGACCTGGGTTGCGGACCGGGCCGCAACGCTCTTCACCTCGCCTCCCTGGGTTTCGAGGTCGATGCGGTGGACCTGTCCCGGGCGGCCATCACATGGGCCGAGGACCGTGCCCGTGAGGCGGGGGCCGACGTGCGGTTCCACTGCGGCAACGCGTTTGCCCTCGTGGCGACCGAGCTGGCCGGACCGTACGACCTGATCTACGACTCCGGCTGTTTCCACCATCTGCCGCCCCACCGCCGTATCAGCTACCTCTGTCTCCTCGACGACGTCCTGGCCCCCGGCGGCCATCTCGCCCTCAGCTGCTTCGCAGCCGGCGAGGCAGGCATGGGCTCCGAACTCCCCGACGCCGCCTTCTACGACCGGGCCGGCCTGCAGGGCGGCCTCGCGTACACACCGGAGTCGTTGCGCCGGATCTTCTCCGACCTGACGGAGATCGAACTCCGCCGCATGCACGACGAACCGCCGGAGTCCCCGCGCTTCGGTGAGCCCTTCCTCTGGACGGCCCTGTTCCGCCGGGACGCGCAGATGTGACGCTCCGTCAGCCCTTCCGTCGTCACATCAGCGACCGCCCTCTCATCCGCCGGTCCCGGCGGTCTCGGCCCGGTCCTGCGCAAGGGCGGCAACGCGTTCGCGCCAAGGGATGCGGGAAGACTGCTGCGCATGCGTGGCTGCTCGGGCGGCCCACATCGCTCGCGCCTCCTCCCGGCGGCACGGGGCGCAGTGTGTCTCGTCGCCCACTGCCCGGAAGACGTGATCCTCACCGGGACCTGCGCACGTAACGAGTTCTCCGACGCGCGGCGGTGTTGCAGGCCGGAGCGCGGAGGCGGGCGCCGGAGGCTCCGGGAGCTTCTGCACGAGGCGGTGGCGCAGGAATCCGACGGCCGATCGCACGCCGTCCGGGGGCAGTTCGCTGGTCAGGGCCCGGCGCAGATCGGCGGTCGTGATGCCGCGCCGAAGCCACTCCGCGGCGAGCCCGGCGAGCCCCCGGGCTTCCCGGACTCCCAGGTGCAGCTGGGGTGTCGCGTGGCGGAGTGACAGCAGGAGCCGTTCTGTCGCGTCCAGTTCGGGGTCGGGGGTGCCGTCGGGCCTGGGCTTGGCTTCGGACTCGGACTCGGGCTCGGACTCGGACTCGGGCTCGGACTCGGACTCGGCTTCGGAGGGTGGGTGGGGATCGTTCTTCTCACGTTCTTCTTCCACCGGTAAGTCACCGACCGCCCGAACCCCCGGCTGACCGACCGCCCGTTCCTGCGCACTCGGCTGCGACGCCTGCGCCACCGCCTGCCCGTCCTGGAGCCGCAGAGCCTGTTCCGCTGCGAGGGGGACGTTCGAGCAGAGCTGGTCGGTGGCCCAGTGCCCCCGCCCCACCTGCCGCCGCCGCTCATGCACGAAACCGTTCTCCACCAGCTGTTTCTTGGCCTTCTGGTACGCCCGTCCAGTGATCCCGAGCTGACCTGCGTGCTCACTGAGCGCCCGCTCGGTCCGCTCTTCGGGAAGCCCCTGTACGTACAGGAGGAGAATCTTCGCGTCACTGCCCAGGCGCGGATGACGTACGACGTCGTGCGAAGCCTTCGTGAAGCGCCGAGGCGGCGCGATAGCATGCCAAAGCATCTCGGTGGACTCTCCTAATCCACTCGTGGTGAAGGCCCTCGGTGTGGTGTTCGTAGCACCCCCGGGGGCCGCCCTGTGCACAGGCGTGCAACAGAGCGTTATGACGCGATCACCGTACCGCAGGCTGCGGGGGCCTTGACCCCTTTCGCGCACATCCCTCGCGCAACAGATGTACATCCGATACATTTGCTACATGAGCGAGCCTGTCACTGAGTCCATGGCAGAGGTCCGCCGTCACCTCGCCGATGTCATAGACCGCGCGCGACGGGACGAGACCCCGACGATCATCACCCGCCGCGGCAAGAGCGAAGCCGTACTGGTCGATATCGACGAATACCGACGCCTGAAGCAGATCGCCGAGCAGTACGAGGAAGAGTGGCTCAACCGACTGGCCGACGAAGCCGAGTCCGAGGGCCTCAACGGTTCGGTCTCCATGGAGGAGATGGCCGCACTCCTCCGGTCTGCGCCCTGACCTCATGGGATACGTCACGCGGTTCACTTCGCGCGTACAACGGGACTTGCTGAAGATCCCTCGTCGGGACGCGCTCCGCATCCTCTTCCGTCTCACCGAGCTCCAGAAGGCGCTGGACGCGGGAGATACCGCAGCCTTTGACATCAAAGCTCTCCAGGGGCACTCGGACAGGTGGCGGCTGAGAATCGGCGACTACCGCGCCGTGTACACCGTCGAAGACGGTCAGCTCATCCTGTGGGTGCTGGCCGTCGCACACCGCGGCGAGGTCAACCGCAGCCTGTGACACACGCTCCGGGCCCCTGGATCACGTCCTCACCCCTCCCTGGCCGCCACCTCCCGTACCAGTTCGTGCAGCAGGCCGCCGTCCACGAACGGCGCCTCGGCCGTGGGCAGTGAGCGCCAGTCCAGCGGCCAGGTCAGCCCGTTCAACGCCGGCACCCCGACGAACGCCGCGTTCTGCCCGTAGCACCCCATCACCCGCGCCCCCGACGGCCACCGGTGTGCGCGGGCGCTCTGCGGCGGCAACAGGAAGTACATGCTGCGCTCCCCGATCCCCGACCGCACGATCGGGCCCGCCTGGAAGTCGGTGAACTGCATGATCTCGTACGCGACTTGCTCGCCGAGTACACCGGAGATCCGTACCGCGTCGAAGTGAATGCCAACGTGACGCAAGGCATGTCCGGATGCGGGCACCCACGAGGGCACCGGTGTGAGTGAACTTTCTCGTTCCATGCGGAAAGCGTTGCGGCCAACACCTACTGTGACCAGGGACACAGGACTTCTGTGCACTGTTGTGTTCGCAGGGGAGAGATTGTGCACTCCAGTGGTCGTGGCAGCGGCAACGCCGAAATGTTCGGCAAAATGCTGCGTTTCTTTCGTGAACGGGCCGGGCTCTCGCAGGAGGCGCTCGGCTTGAAGATCGGCTATTCCAAGTCACAGGTGGCGATGGTCGAACGGGGGCAACGGCCTCCCAAGGACGAATTCATCGCGGAGGCGGACTGCGCGTTGGGTGCACAAGGTGCACTGAAGGCCGCAGGCGAGGAGGTGACGTTCGGCTATCTGGCGTCCTGGTTCGAGCCGTTCGCCGAGGAAGAGATCACCGCATCCGCCAGGCACGAGTACGAGACTCACGTCGTGCCCGGAATGTTGCAGACGGAGGGCTACGCCCGCACCGTATTGGACAGCGGCTACCCACCCGTCGACGACGATGAGGTCGAGGGTCGAGTCGCGGCCCGTCTGGCACGCCAGAGGCTCCTGTTCCGAAAGCCCGTGCCGGACATCGGCTTTGTCCTGGAGCTCGCCGCTCTCACCCGCCCCATCGGCGGTCGTCGGGTGCACAAGGAGCAGCTCGACCACATCCTGGAGGTCGGGGAGCTACGGCATGTGCAGTTGCAGGTGATGTCACCACATCGGCAGACTCATGCCGGTCTCAGTGGCCCATTCGTTCTGCTGGAGACCAAGGAACGGCGCCAGCTCGCCTACGTCGAAGTGCAGGGCCACAACTTCCTCGTCAGCGAACAACCGGCGCTGGGAAACCTGTTCGGGAAATATGGCATTCTACGGGCGCAGGCCCTCAGCCCCGAAGAGTCCAGAGACCTGATCGAACAGGTGGCGAAAGACCTATGAACACCGGCCTCAATTGGTCCAAGAGCAGCTACAGCGGCGACAACAGCGGCAACTGCGTTGAGGTCGCCGCCTGCCCCGACCTTGTCCACGTCCGTGACTCCAAGGACCTGACCGTCCCCGCCCTCGCCCTCTCCCCCGCCGCCTGGGCCGACTTCCTCTCGTACGCCGCGCAGTAGGAACTCCTACGACCACGACAAGTACCGCCGGCCAAGAATCAGGCTCCAGCGATGGTTCGGCCAGGCATCGGCTCCGCGAGCGCGGCCCGCCAGGCCGGCGCGCCGAAGGGGTCGGCGAAGTACTGCGTCTCGTGCACCACGTGCTGCTCAGCGAATTCCATGATGCTCACCGAGTACGAGGGCACACCGTCGTAGGTGATCACGCATTCACTCACCCAAAGATTCGCATGTCCGGTGATCCGCTGGACGGTGAAGTGTCGGTCGGCCGGGTGCCCGCCGCGTTGCGCCGAAATCGCCGCTCGGCCCCGGAACCGCTCACCTGACTGCGGGTAGTCCAGGATCGCGTCCGTGGCGTAGATGGCGTGCTCGACTTCTGTGTTCCCGCGTTCCGAGGCCCGCCAATGCTCCTCGATCGCGGCCCTGGCCCGGGAGTCGGCATCCATGGCGCCACCCTTCCGTAGCGGCTGACAGCCTGAGGGCTGTCCCGGGAACGTTCAGCGCGCGAGGCGGCCCAGCAGCGAACCTGCGGCGACGATGCCGGCCAGTGCCGCGAAGGCGAGGACCGCGAGGTCGAGGCCGAGGTGGGCCTGGGTGCCGATGAGCAGGCCGCGCAGGGCGTCGACCTCGTAGCTCAGCGGGTTCACCCTGCTGACGGCCTGGAGCCAGCCGGGCATCAGGGCAACGGGGTAGAGCGCGTTGGAGGCGAAGAAGAGCGGCATCGTGATGGCCTGGCCGATGCCCATCAGCCGGTCGCGGGTGAGGACGATCCCGGCTATCGACATCGACAGGCAGGAGAAGAACGCCGAGGCGAGCACGACCACCACGACCACGCCGAGCAGCCGCAACGGGTTCCAGGTCATGCCGACACCGATCAGCGCTGCGATCACGATGACGACCGCCGCCTGGATCACGGCCTTCACCCCCGCGGCGAAGGCCTTGCCCGTCACCAGGGCGGTCCGGGGCGTGGGCGTGACCATGAGTTTGGTGAGGACGCCCGAGTCCCGCTCCCAGATGATCATGATGCCGTAGAAGATCGCGATGAACATGGCGGACTGGGCGATGATGCCCGGCGCGAGGAAGTCGAGATAGGGGACGCCCCCGGTGGGGATGGCGTGGATACGGGAGAACGTCACGCCGAAGATCAGCAGCCAGAGCGCGGGCTGGACGGCGCGGGTGTAGATCTCGGTGCGGTCGTGGCGCAGCTTCTGCATTTCGACGACGCACATCGCGGCTGCTCTCGCCGGTACGACGCGCCAGCCGGTACGGGGCGGCGGCGGGGTCAGCAACAGGGCGAACCGCTGGTCGGGCGGGCCGGAATCAGCCGAGGCGGGATGCGGTGCGACGGGTACGGCGGACATCTCGGAACGCTCCTCTCTCCTCGTTGTCCACGGCGGAATCGGGGTCGTTCAGTCCGCTTCCGGAGTGGTATCGGAAGACGTCTTCCAGGGACGGTGGCGGAAGACCCTTCTCGCCCGATTCCCGTCGGTGGGCGATGAGTTCGCTCTTGAGCTGGGCGGGGGTGCCGAGCGCGCGGAGTCTGCCGAGGTGCATCAGTGCGAGCCGGTCGCAGCGCTGGTCGGCCTCGTCCATGGAGTGGGTGGTGACCAGCACGGTCATGCCGGTGCCGGCCCGTATCTCGGTGATGCGCTCCCAGACACTGTCCCGTGCGATCGGGTCCAGGCCGATGGTCGGCTCGTCCAGGATCATCAGCCGGGGGGCGCTGACCAGGGCCTGCGCGAGTTCGAGGCGGCGGACCATGCCACCGGAGTACGTGGCGGCGAGCCGGTGCGCGACATCGCCGAGGCCGACCGCGTCCAGCGCCTGGGAAACCCGTGCCGCGCGCTCGCGGCGGGGTACGTCGAAGACGCGGGCGAAGAGCTGGACGTTCTCCCGGCCGGTGAGGTTCGCGTCGGCCGACAACTGCTGCGGTACGTAGCCGAGCAGACGCCGTACCGCCATCCTGTGCCGGGCCGCGTCGTGACCGAACACCTCGATGACACCGGGCGGTACGGGCAGGAGTGTGGTGATGGCGCGCAACGTGGTGGTCTTGCCCGCGCCGTTGGGTCCCAGGAGGCCGAACACCTCCCCCCGACCGACCAGCAGGTCCAGGCCGTCGACGGCCTTCGCGTCGCCGAAGCTGTAGCTCAGACCGGTGCAGCTGAGGGCGGGTGCGGTTTCCGTGGTCACACGGTCTCATCCCCTTCGCGCAGCGAGGCGGCGAGTCTGTGCAGCGCCGGGAGTGCGGCGGAGAGCGCCGCTCGGTCGTCCGCGTCGAGCCCGGCCAGGTGTTCGCGGAAGAGAGCCTCGCGACGGGCGTGCCAGTCGCGCAGCTTCCCGATCCCCGCGGGGGTCGGATACAGCAGCGCGGCCCGTCCGTCCCCCGGGTCCTTCTCCCGTCGCAGCAGCCCTTCGGCGACGAGGTGGTTCACCAGGGTGCTGACCGAGTTGGGTGCCAGACAGAGGCGGTGCGCGGCCACGGAGACGCGGATACCGGGCCTGTCGGCCACCAGCCGCAGCAGTTCGGCATGCGCCCCGCGCAGCCGGGGCGCCGGCAGGCCGCTCCACAGCCTTCGCCGGGCGAGCCTCTGGATGCGGGGCAGAAGTCCGGCGAGCTCATCAGGCAGATCACCCGCCGCCATCTGTCCATTTTATCTCTGTGTGCGAGCTAATGTCGGCGTGTGCTGGATGTGACCGCCAACCCGCTCAGCGGTCGGTGAACCGCTCCCCGCACCGGCTGCAGAACACCGGCTCCGGGTCCTGCGAGAGCCGGCCGCACGCGGGGCAGACCCGGTCCAGCACGCAGGGCGCCTCACCGCCCTCCTGGGCGTACGCCGTCAAAGGCGCGGCCAGGGGCGTGGCCGGGGCCGCGACCGGGGGCTTGATGGCCAGGCCGGGGCGCCGGCGGTGGACGGTCACATAGGCCAGGCCCTCCGGCCCCGCGACCAGGGCACGACGGGAGGTGCGGGGCAGCCAGACGACGGTGGTCGGGGTCAGGTCCAGCGAGTCTCCTCCGGCGACGACCCGGCCGCTGCCCGCGATGACGACGAGAAGGACGTCCAGGACGTCCTCCTGATGCTCACCGACCTCGGCCCCCGGCAAAAGGCGCACCAGATTGGCATCCAACTCGCGTCCCTGTTCGGCCAGTTGCCACAGCGCGCCGCGGGCATCGGGGGCGGCTGCGGTCAGCAGGTCGTCGAGTACGGCCAGTACCCGGGGTACGGAATTCACAGCGATCAGGCTACGCCCGCCTTGGGAGCGGGGGCGGAGGTCCGTTTGTCACCTTGGCATGGCAAGCTGTGTGCTCGCTGTGCGCGGCAGCACTCGTACCCCCCACTGGTTCTCAGCATGAGCCGGTGCTGTCGCCGGACGCAGCGCCTGACGGAACCGACGTCCGACACCATCCATGGGGTACGACATGAGAGCGAAGAAGAGAATCTGGGTCACGGCTGCCGTGGCAACGGCCGGCGTCACGAGTGTCCTGGTTTTCGAGGGGGTGACGGGCAACTCCTCGGTGGACGCCGACGCCAAGTCCGGCCCGGGCAAGACCGATGTGCACGCGACCGCGCTGAAGGTCGGCGGTGACGGCACCTCCGCCACCCTCGGCAAGCGGGACACCGAGCCGTTCAGCATGCTGGGCGTCACCTGGACCGACCCGTCGGTCAAGATCACCGGAGCCGTGGAGGTACGGACCCGGTCCGCCGCCAACGGGAACTGGACGTCCTGGCTGCCGCTGGAAACCGATGTCGACGGGCGTACGGAGACCGGCCGGTCCGGCGTACGAGGCAGCACCGAGCCGCGCTGGGTGGGCGCGTCCAACGGTGTGGAGGTACGGATAAACGCGGGCGGCGAGGTCTCCGCGAAGCTGCCCGCGGGGCTGCGGCTGGACACCGTGGACCCGGGCCGGAGCAGCACCCTGAACGCGGACCCGGCCGCATTCGCCGCCGACATACCCGCGGCCGATGCCACGGCCGACCCCTCCGCCGACCCGTCGGACCCGGCCACGCCCGATCCGCCCGCGCCGGGCGACAGCACGGACCCGTCAGCCGACGTCGCACCGTCCGACCCGGCGTCACCGGGCCCTTCCGATTCGGCCACGGTGGAGCCCGCTCCCCCGGCGAGCGAGAACCCCTCGCCGTCCGCGAGTTCGTCCCCGTCCGCGACCCTGCCGCCCGCGCCGCCGTCTACCGTGCCCAAGCCGCCCATCACCTCGCGTGCGGGCTGGGGCGCCGACGAGTCGATGAGCCCGGAGGCTCCGGAGTACCTGGACACCGTCAAGGCGGTCTTCGTCCACCACACCGCGGGGAGCAGCACCTACTCCTGCGCGGACTCCGCGGCAATCGTGCGCAGCCTGTATGCCTACCACGTCAAGAGCAACGGCTGGAAGGACATCGGCTACAACTTCCTGGTCGACAAGTGCGGGACGGTCTTCGAGGGCCGTAAGGGCGGGGTGGACCGGCCGGTCCTCGGCGCGCACACCTACGGCTTCAACCGGGATACGGCCGGCATCGCGGTCATCGGCACGTACACGGACTCGGCCGCCCCGAGCGCGGTGACCACCTCGGTGGCCCGGATCGCCGCGTGGAAGCTCGG
Organism: Streptomyces sp. NPDC018000; assembly: GCF_044328025.1. Classification (NCBI taxonomy): domain Bacteria; kingdom Bacillati; phylum Actinomycetota; class Actinomycetes; order Kitasatosporales; family Streptomycetaceae; genus Streptomyces; species Streptomyces sp. NPDC018000. The sequence goes on along the minus strand of NZ_JBIRGM010000007.1, from coordinate 201,853 downwards.
CCAGTACAAGGGCGACCCCGCGGGCAGCACCATGCTCACCGCCGGCGCCACCGGGTCCAACGGCTTCGGGACCAAGTTCACCGCCGGTACGCAGTACTCCTTCAAGCGGATCTCCGGTCACCGCGACGGCTTCAACACCGAGTGCCCCGGCACCAAGCTGTACGGGCAGCTGCCGACGATCCACAGCCTCGCCGCGGGCCCCGTCACCGGACTGGCCATCAAGTCGGTGACCGGCGCCGGCCTCTCGGGCACGACGTACTACACCAAGTCCGCGGTCACCGTGGGCTGGTCGGCGGCCACCCCGAGCGCGTTCATCTCCACGTACGAGCTGCTGGTCGACGGCAAGTCCGTCGCCACCACCACGGGCACCGCCACCTCCGCCAAGGCCACCCTCGCCGTCGGCAGCCACCGGGTCCAGGTCCGCGCCATCCACCAGTCGGGCAAGGTCACCACGTCCGCGGCGGCCACCGTGGTCGCCGACCGGACGGCGCCCGCCTTCACCACCAAGCCGAACCTGGCCCTGCGCACCGGCACGGTGAACACCACGGCCGTTCCGGTCACCCTGAAGTGGAAGGCCACGGACGCCGCCTCCCTCAAGGAGGTCAGGCTCACCGCGCCCCTCGCCAAGACCTACGGCCCGACGACCACCAGCGCCTCGCACACCGCGAAGTCGGGTGTGGCGACCAGCTGGGCCATGTCCGCGTACGACCAGGCGGGCAACACCGCCGCCGCGTCCGTCGCCGGCACGCCGGTCATCGTCCAGGAGAGCTCCGCGACGAAGACGGGCACCTGGACGACGAAGTCCTCGTCCAGCTACCTCGGCGGCAAGTCGTACTCCAGCTCGTCGAAGAACGCGAGCCTGAGCTGGACGTTCACCGGCCGCTCGGTCGCCCTGGTGGCCTCCAGGGCTGCCACCTCCGGCCAGGTGTACGTCTATGTGGACGGCGCGAAGGTGTCCACGGTGGACCTGAAGTCCAGTACCACCAAGTACCGCGACGCGCTGTGGACGAAGAGCTGGTCGAGCAGCGCCAAGCACACCGTCAAGATCGTCGTCGTGGCCACTTCGGGCCGGCCGACGATCACCACCGACGGCATCGTGTACCTGAAGTAACCGCCTGAGGCATTCGCCTGGTGAGGACGGTCTGACGGACTGTCCGTCCGGTACGTACGGGCCGCCGTTGCCCTTGCCCTCGTCCGGGGGCGGGGCAACGGCGGCCCGTTGTGTGTCCGCGTCAGAGCGAGGCGTCGAGTTCCCTGAGCGTCTCCCCGAGCCAGCTCAGCTCCGTCTGACTGGTCGCGCGGGCGATCCTCAGCAGACCCTGCCGGAACGGGTCCTCGAACGTCTCGGCACCGAGCGGCTGCTCGCCCTCGTAGAAGAAGCTGCTCGGCTCCTCCAGGAACGCGAGCCGACGCCGCAGCACCTCCGCCTGCTCGGCCGGGGACGCCAGATGGCGCAGGAAGGCGAGGACGGTGAACCAGCGGTTCTCGTCACTGATGTCCGTCTCGTCGGCATCCCGCAGCCGATGCCGCAGCTCCTCGCGGCCCTGCTCGGTCAGGGTCAGGGTGTGGCGGGGGGCGGCCCTGCTGCCCGGCTCGGTCCGGCGCTCCAGCCAGCCGGCTCGCTCCAGGCGCTTGATCGCCGGGTACAGGGTGCCGTCCGCGATGGGACGGACGTGCCCGGTGAGGTGGGCGACCCGACGCTTCAGCTCGTAGCCGTGCAGCGGCTGTTCGTACAGAAATCCCAGGATGGCCAGTTCCAGCATGCAAGCATCCTCCCCCATGGCGTTATACATCGATGCCGATATATAGTCTCGCCGAGGTCAATGATTGTGCTGCAAGGTTGTGCGGCAAGGAGGAGGAGACATGCAGAACGCTCAGGTGACGGCCGACGGTGCGCGCATCCGGTGGGTGGAGCTCCCCGGCCGCCCCGGCACGTCCGGTACCCGGGTCTATCTGCACGGAATCGGGGCCTCGTCCGGCCCGTACTTCACCGCGAGCGCCGTGCATCCCCTGCTGGCCGACGGCCGGTCGCTGCTCATGGATCTGCTCGGCTTCGGAATCAGCGACCGCCCCACAGACTTCGGCTACACCCTGGAGGAGCACGCCGACGCGGTGGCGGCGGCGCTGAAGGCGGCCGACGCGTACGGCTCGGACGTGGTCGCGCACAGCATGGGCGGCGCGGTGGCCATCGTGCTCGCGGCACGCCACCCGCGGCTGGTGGCCCGGCTGGTGCTCGTCGACGCCGTTCTGGATCCGATCGCCCCGGACCCGGCGCGGCCCGGCATCAGCGACATCGCCCGGTACACGGAGGAGGAGTTCCTGGCCGGCGGCCTGGAGGAAGTGCGCGACCGGGTGGGGCCCCACTGGTGGGCGACCATGCGCCTGGCGGGACCCGAGGCGCTGCACCGCAGCGCGGTGCAGCTCGCCCGCGGGACGACGCCGACGGTGCGCGAGCTACTGCTGGACCTGAGGATTCCGCGTACGTACCTGCGCCCCCTGGACAACGGACCGCTGCCCGGCGAGGACGCGCTGATCGAGAACGGGGTGCGGGTCGTGGCGGTCCCGGACTGCGGGCACAACATCATGCTGGACAACCCGGAGGCGTTCGCCGAGGAGACGGCGCAGGCCGTCAGCGCCTGAGACGGAGGGGTGCGCGGCTGTTCGCGATACGGCCGCTGACGCCGGCCGTACGCGTCACTGTCCGACGGCGTCTGCCACGGCGACGACGACGAACATCAGCACGAGCGCGGCGGCCATGATGCGGTTTCTGGTCTTCGGATCCACCCTCCGAGCCTAACCGCCGCTCTCAGTGGCCCAGCGGCCAGGATGCGATCGTCTCGTAGCGAGGCCGCTCGCCCGGCACCCCGGAGCCCGGCAGATTGCTGCGTACGAGGGCGAGTTCGCCGACCTCCCACGAGGTGCCTTCGAAGCCTGCGAGCGCCTCGACGTAGGGGCGCAGGTCGGCGTCGGTGCGGCTGCGGGCGAGGGTGAGGTGCGCGCTGTAGCGACGGTGCTCCGTCATCGGGATGCCGGCGCGGCGGGCGGCGGCATCGGCGCGTTCGGCGAGAAGCCGCAATGTGTCGATCGCCCCGGCCGCGCCCGCCCACAGCGCCCGCCCGTCGAACCGGCCGGCCCCGTGGATGCGCAGCGGGAAGGGCTCGGTGCGGCCGGCCGCCCGCGCGAGACGCGCATCCAGCTCGGGCAGCAGTTCCTCCTCCACGGCCCCGAGAAACGCGAGGGTGAAGTGCCAGCTGGGCGTACCGGTCCAGCGCAGTTTTCCGGCACCGGGGAGGGCGTGCAGCGGGGCGACGGCGCGGCGCAGTTCCTGGATGGCGGCGTCGGGCGGCAGAACGGCGACGAAGAGTCTGAGGCTGCTCATGGGCCGAGTGTCGCACCGTAACGGCGTGTCCCGGGCTCCGTACGTATCGTTGTACTACGCGGCTGCCCGCGCCCGCGCGGCAGCGGGGAGGAGCGGCACGATGACCGTCGGCATGCGTCAGGGCCCGGCCGGTATTCCACCGGCCGGGCCCTGACGCGTCGGCGCCGGAGCGGGGTCAGGCCGCCGCGGCCAGCTCTTCACGTGGGACGAACCGCAGGTGCGGGCGGCCCGGGCGGAGGTCGACCTTGAGGCGGAGGCCGCCCACGCGGGCCAGCATGAAGCCGACGCCCAGTGCGGCCACCAGTGAGAACGCACCGCCGACCGCCATGCCCGTACGGACCCCGTAGGCGTCGCTGATCCAGCCGACGAGCGGGGCGCCCACCGGCGTACCGCCGGCGAAGACCATCATGTACAGGCTCATGACCCGGCCCCGCATCTCCGGGTCCGCGGCCATCTGGACGCTCGTGTTCGCGCTGATGTTGACCGTCAGGCCGACCATGCCGATCGGGACCAGCAGGATCGCGAAGAGCCAGACGGACGGCGACAGGGACGCGATGATCTCCAGCAGACCGAACACCGTGCCCGCGGCCACCATCATCCGCAGCCGCGAGGAGCCGCGGCGGGCGGCCAGCAGGGCGCCCACGAGGGAGCCTGCCGCCATGAGGATGTTGAAGAACGAGTACATCCCGGCGCCGCCGTGGAAGATCTCGTCCGCGAAGGCCGTGAGCCAGATCGGGAAGTTGAACCCGAAGGTGCCGACGAAGCCGACCAGAACGATCGGCCAGATCAGCTCGGGGCGGCCGGAGACATAGCGCAGGCCCTCCCGCAGCTGCCCCTTGGCGCGCGGCACGGCGGTGGGCTTGTGCAGCTCGCTCGTACGCATCAGCATCAGGCCGATGAGCGGGGCCACGAAGGACAGGCCGTTCAGCATGAAGGCCCAGCCGCTGCCGACCGTGGTGATCAGGACACCCGCGACGGCGGGACCGATGAGCCGGGCGGACTGGAAGTTCGCCGAGTTGAGACTGACCGCGTTCCGCAGGTGCGCGGGGCCGACCATCTCGGAGACGAACGACTGGCGGGCCGGGTTGTCGACGACCGTCACCATGCCGAGCAGGAACGCGATGAGGTAGACGTGCCACACCTGGACGACACCGGAGAGCGTGAGCACCGCGAGGGCGATCCCGCACAGGCCGAGAGCCGCCTGGCTGAAGAGAAGAAGCTTCCGCTTCGGGAAACGGTCGGCGATGACGCCGCCGTACAGGCCGAAGAGAAGCATCGGAAGAAACTGCAGGGCCGTGGTGATGCCGACGGCGGTGGCGGACCCGGTGAGGCTCAGAACGAGCCAGTCCTGCGTGATGCGGGAAATCCAGGTACCGGTGTTGGAGATCACGGCGCCCGTGGCGAACAGGCGGTAGTTACGGATCTTCAGCGACGAGAAGGTCCCGTCGGGCTTGCTGTCGTGGGTGGAAGTCGGTGCGGGGGCGGAGTCTGCTCCGGATCCCGTACTCAAAAGGGTTCGCCTCCTCGGGCGTATACATTTCGCTGACTGACGGATGCGGTGGTCCGGGCAGTGCGCCGGCATGGTCCGGCGCGGCCGGCCCCGCTACAGGTGGGCGAGCTTCTCCAGCACGGGCGCCGCCTTGCGCAGCGTCTCCCACTCTTCCTCGTCCAGGCCCTCGGCGAGGGTGGTCAGCCAGGCGTTCCGCTTGGAGCGGCTCTCTTCGAGCATGGCTTCCGCCTGTTCGGTCTGGCTGACCATCTTCTGGCGACGGTCATCGGGGTGCGGTTCCAGTCTGACCAGCCCCTTTGCTTCCAGCAGCGCGACGATGCGAGTCATCGACGGAGGCTGCACATGCTCCTTGCGGGCCAGCTCACCGGGCGTGGCCGAACCGCAGCGGGCGAGTGTGCCGAGCACCGACATCTCGGTGGGGCTCAGCGACTCGTCGACGCGCTGGTGCTTCAGGCGCCGGCCGAGCAGCATCACGGCGGAGCGAAGGGAGCTCACGGCGGCCGCACTGTCGCCGTCGTGGATCAGGTCAGGCATGTTTATTAGCGTAACTCATTACCTACCCTAAAGACCATTCGTGTTACACGCGCGAGAGCCACATCACCTAATCGATCACCCGAACGAGTGAGTCGGATCCGTAAAGTGACGCGAAACGACCTCGTGGGCCGTAACCCTGCTTGCCATGAGATCGACTGTGCTCAGCCTGCGGATAGACGGTGAGCTGCTCGACCGGCTCAGGCAGCATGCCGCCAAACGCGGAATGAGCGTCCAGGACTATGTCGTCCGGACGCTCATTCGCGATGACTTCGACGAGCGCTTCAAGGCGGCCGTCGACGAGACGGAGAAGTTCTACGGTTCGGAAGGGACCGCAGGGATCAGGGCGGAGGAGGTCACGTGAGGCCGAGGGCCGGCATCGCGTAGTAGAAGACGAAGACCGCCGACACCGCATACATGGCCGCCGGCACCTCGCGCCAGCGCCCGGCGGCGACCCGCAGCACGGAGAAGGCGATGAAGCCGATGCCGATGCCGTTGGTGATCGAGTACGTGAACGGCATCATCACCATGGCCAGGAAGGCCGGGATGGCGAGCGTGTAGTCGCTCCAGTCGATGTCCCGCACGGAACCCGAGATGATCAGGAAGCCGACCGCCAGCAGCGCCGGGGTGGCCGCCTGCGACGGCACCATGGTCGCCAGCGGTGTCAGGAACAGCGACACCGTGAACAGCAGACCCGTCACGATGCTCGCGAGGCCGGTGCGGGCGCCCTCGCCGACACCCGCCGTGGACTCCACGAAGCAGGTACCCGCCGAGGCGGAGCTCGCGCCGCCTGCGGCGACCGCGATGCCGTCGACGAACAGCACCTTGTTGATGCCGGGGAAGTTGCCGTCCTTGTCCGTCAGCTTCGCCTCGTCGCCGACACCGAGGATGGTGCCCATCGCGTCGAAGAAGCAGGACAGCAGCACGGTGAAGACGAACAGGATGCCGGTGAGCACACCGACCTTCTCGAACCCGCCGAACAGGCTGACCTGGCCTATCAGTCCGAAGTCCGGGGTGGCGACCGGGTTGCCCGGCCACTGCGGGACGGTCAGGCCCCATGCCTCGCCCGGCAGATCGGCGACCGCGTCGATGATCATCGCGACGACCGTCATGGCGACGATGGAGATCAGAATCGCGCCCGGCACCTTGCGGACGATCAGCGCGAGGGTGAGCAGGGCACCGAGGATGAAGACCAGAACCGGCCAGCCGCTGAGATGACCGTCGCCGCCGAGCTGGAGCGGCACGGTGGTGTGCGCGGCGTCCGGGATGCGGGAGACGAAGCCCGAGTCGACCAGGCCGATCAGCAGGATGAAGAGACCGATACCGATCGCGATGCCCTTGCGGAGCGACTGCGGTACGGCGTGCATCACGCGTTCGCGCAGCCCGGTCGCGACCAGCAGCATGACCACGATGCCCGCGAGGACGACCATGCCCATCGCGTCCGGCCAGCTCATCCTGGGGGCGAGCTGGAGGGCCACGACGGTGTTGACACCGAGGCCGGCCGCCAGCGCGATCGGCACATTGCCGATGACGCCCATCAGAAGCGTGGAGAACGCGGCGGTCAGCACGGTGGCGGTGACCAGCTGGCCACTGTCGAGCTGGTGCCCGTACATGTCCTTCGCGCTACCGAGAATGATCGGGTTCAGCACGATGATGTACGCCATTGCGAAGAACGTGGCGAATCCGCCGCGGATCTCGCGTGCAACCGACGACCCCCGCTCGGAGATCTTGAAGAAACGATCCAGGCCGTTTTGCGGCTGAGGAGCCGGAGACTGCTTGGAGTCGACCGAAGCGGTGGCCGAGGGGGACATGTATGACCTCAGTCGTACGTAGAGGGGGTTAGAAGTGGTCGGCTTTGGACTTTCACACAAGCAATTCGAGCCAGCCATGAGCAGATTCAGTATGAATACATAAGGCGAAGATCGCTATCTCCGCGCGTAGACCCTTGGGTCACCTGTCCTGACGGCCTTTGGACCGACCGCCGAATGGAGTACGGGAGGGGAGCACAGGTGGGCCCATACACTGAGCTCATGGCGAAGTGGACAGCGAAGCACGAGGCACCCGAGCCCCTGGAGGGGCCCGTCGTCGCCACCATCACCGGCGGCACGATCCTCTGGTTCGTCCTCTTTCTGGTCCAGCTGCCGTTCTACGGCTGGTTCGAGGACCACGGACACCTGTGGTGGGTGTGGACCTGCCTGGCCGGTGCGGGACTCGGGCTGATCGGCATCTGGTACGTACGGAAGCGCGACGCGGCGATCAAGCGGGCGGCGGCTGCGGCTTCCGCGCCGAGCACGGGGACGGGCACGGAGGGCACATCGGGCGCCACGGCCTGACGCCGTCCGGCCCTGGGGTGCCGCCCTCCGACGCCGTCCTGTACCGCCCGCCATCAGGGCTTCCGTACCCCCGCAGGACCACTCCTCTCCTCCCACGGTCTGATATTCGGACCCCCGGTGGGTGATTCGGGCGATCCCGCCGTACCGTCGGAACCATGACGCAGCGGGCACCCCACTCCTACGGCAAACAGCCTCCCGAGGCATCCGGCTCCGTCGGCCGCCCCGGACCGACCGCGATCGACGCCGGTTCCGAGCTCGACCCGGTCCACCCGATGAAGCTCCCGGTCCCGCCCGTGAACCCGCGTGGGCTGACCGCGGCCGAGGTGGCCGAGCGGATCGCCCGCGGTGAGGTCAACGACGTACCCGTCCGCTCGTCCCGTTCCATCGGCGAGATCGTCCGCGCGAACGTCTTCACCCGGTTCAACCTGATCATCGGCATTCTCTGGCTGATCATGCTGTTCGTCGCGCCGATCCAGGACAGCCTCTTCGGCTTCGTGATCATCGCCAACACCGGCATCGGCATCGTCCAGGAGTGGCGGGCCAAGAAGACCCTGGACAGCCTCGCGGTCATCGGCGAGGCCAAACCCACGGTGCGGCGCGACGGGGTCTCGGCCGAGATCTCCACCTCCGAGATCGTCCTCGGCGACCTTGTCGAACTCGGCCCCGGCGACAAGGTCGTCGTCGACGGCACGGTCGCCGAGGCCGACAGCCTGGAGATCGACGAGTCGCTGCTGACCGGCGAGGCCGACCCGGTGCTGAAGCGGCCCGGCGACCCGGTGATGTCCGGCAGCTTCGTCGTCGCGGGCGGCGGAGCGTTCGCCACGACGAAGGTCGGCCGCGAGGCCTACGCCGCTCAGCTCGCCGAGGAGGCATCCCGCTTCACCCTCGTCCAGTCCGAGCTGCGCACCGGCATCTCCACCATCCTCAAGTACGTCACCTGGATGATGGTGCCGACCGCGCTCGGCCTGATCATCAGCCAGCTCTTCGTCAAGAACAACAACGTCAGCGAGTCGATCGCCCGGACCGTCGGCGGCATCGTCCCGATGATCCCGGAAGGCCTGGTGCTGCTCACCTCGGTCGCCTTCGCGATCGGCGTCATCCGGCTCGGCCGCCAACAGTGCCTGGTGCAGGAGCTCCCCGCCATCGAGGGGCTGGCCCGCGTCGACGTCGTCTGCCTGGACAAGACCGGCACCCTCACCGAGGGCGGCATGGACGTCACCGAGGTCCGGGCGCTGGACGGCATCGACGACACCTACATACAGCGCGTGCTGGGTGCCCTCGGCGCGTCCGACCCCCGGCCCAACGCCAGCCTGCAGGCCATCGTCGACGCCTATCCGGACGGGGAGACATGGCGGTGCACGCAGTCGCTGCCGTTCTCCTCGGCCCGCAAGTACAGCGGCGCCGCGTTCGACGAGGGCGGCGGCCGGGCGTCGGCCTGGCTGCTCGGCGCCCCCGATGTGCTGCTGCCCGACCGGGACCCGGCGCTCACCGAGATCGAGCAGCTCAACGAGCAGGGGCTGCGGGTGCTGCTGCTGGCCCGCGCGCAGGGCGGACTCGAAGGGCCGGACATCGCCGCCGGAGCCGTACCGAGCGCGCTGGTCGTCCTGGAACAGCGGCTGCGGCCGGACGCCGGGGAGACGCTCGCCTACTTCGCCGACCAGCGGGTCGCCGCGAAGGTCATCTCCGGCGACAACGCGGTCTCCGTCGGAGCGGTCGCCGGAAAGCTCGGCCTGCCGGGCGCCGAGAACACCCTGGACGCGCGCCGGCTGCCCACCGACCCGGACGACATGGCCACGGCCATGGAGAAGAACGCGGTCTTCGGCCGGGTCACCCCGCAGCAGAAACGGGACATGGTCGGCGCGCTCCAGTCCCGCGGCCACACCGTCGCGATGACCGGCGACGGCGTCAACGACGTGCTGGCGCTGAAGGACGCCGACATCGGCGTCTCCATGGGTTCGGGCTCCGAGGCGACCCGGGCCGTCGCCCAGATCGTGCTGCTCAACAACAGCTTCGCGACGCTGCCGTCCGTAGTCGCCGAGGGCCGCCGGGTGATCGGCAACATCACCCGGGTCGCCACCCTGTTCCTGACCAAGACCGTCTACTCGGTGCTGCTGGCGATCCTGGTGGTCTGCTTCCAGGTCGACTATCCGTTCCTGCCACGCCATCTGACCCTGCTGTCGACGCTGACGATCGGCGTCCCGGCGTTCTTCCTGGCCCTTGCCCCCAACACGGAACGGGCCCATCCGCACTTCGTGCGCCGCGTCATGCGGTACGCGATCCCGTCGGGTTTCATCGCGGCCGTCGCGACCTTCACGACGTATCAGATCGCCCGGCACTACTACACCGGTCCGGGTGCGCTGGACGCGGAGACCAGCGCGGCCACGCTCACGCTGTTCCTGATCTCGATGTGGGTGCTGGCGATCATCGCCCGCCCGTACAACTGGTGGCGGGTCTGCCTGGTGGCAACGATGGGGCTGGCGTTCCTGATCGTGCTGGTGGTGCCGTGGCTGCAGGAATTCTTCGCGCTGAAGCTGGTGGGAGCGGTGATGCCGTGGACCGCGGTGGCGATCGCGGTGGTGGCGGCGGCCGGCCTGGAGTTCGCCTGGCGGCTGGTCGGCCGCCGCTTCCCTGCATAGCACGGCGCCGCCCGCGGGGCGGGCGTACGGGAACGCGTACGGGCCGTGCCCGGGAGGACGGAAACCGTCCCCCCGGGCACGGCCCGGAGTGTGTCACGGCACGGGACCGGCGCCCGTCCGGGAGGAGTACTAGCGCACGTCGACGAAGTCGCCCGCGGTCGTGACGGCCGGGGTGGTGGACGTGCCGCCGAAGCTGTAGCGCCAGTAGCCGTCGACCGACGCCTTGACCGTGGTCTTCAGGTTGCCGGTGCTGTTCGTCTTGATCGTCTTGACGGTGGTGTAGGTGGAGCTGTTCTTCTTGCGGAACTGGAGCTTCACCGACTGGCCGGTGTAGCCGTGGTACGCGTAGTCCTCCCAGTTCGCCCGCGACAGCTTGCCGGTGACCGTGATCGTCCCGCCCTTCTTCACGGGCTCCGGAGCGGCGTTCACCGTCAGCTTCGACAGCCGCTGCACACCCACGGTCTTGAATGCCTCCTTTACGGCGGCGCTGGTCTCGTCACCGGAGACCGCGGCCACGGCGACCTTCCAGGTACCGGCCAAGGAGTTCTTGTACAGGTGGTAGCGCGGGTCGATCGTGAAGGTCGCCTTGCACGTCGACGTCGTGGCGTTGACCTTGGTGCACTTGGCCCCGTCCTCGTTCGACTCGACCGCCCCGTCCACGGTTTCCGGCAAGGAGAGGTCCTTGCCGTGCCAGAGGGCGATGAAGGCTTCGGAGATGCCGGAGGAGTGCGAGGCGGTGAACGTGGCGGAGACCGTCTTGGAGGCGGTGGTGCCCAGGACGATGTCCTTGCCGCCGTTGACGACGACCTTGGAGATGACGGGCTCCGACGTGGCCGCCGCCGCACTGGCGGCCTTCGGCGCGCCCTGCGGGTCGCTGCCGAAGAACTCGGCCACCGACGTCGGGATGTGCGGCAGGTTCGCGGTGTCGTCCGCGTGGGCGGCCGGGACGGCCAGAGCGGACAGAGCCAGAGCGCCGGTGACGGCAGCAACGGTCGTACGAATACGCATGTGTTTCCCCCGGTGGAGAAAGGGCCCCGCGAGTATGTGATGCGGACGGGCAGGGCTCGTTTGGTTTGTGGATCTGCTGACTCGAAAGACCAGACCTCTCACGCATGTGAAGGGTTGTACGCGAAGTGGGTTTTCGCGCGTCGTCCCGCGGCGCGAGATACGGCGGCATACGCTCCGGGCCGTGCCCGGGGACGGGAGCCGTCCCCGGGCACGGCCCGGAATGGTGCGTGTGGCGCGACGGAAATTACGTCACGTCGACAATTACCTCACGTCGACGAAGTCACCCGTGGCCGAGACGGCCGGGGTGGTGGACGTACCGGCGAAGCTGTAGCGCCAGTAGCCGTCGACCGACGCCTTGACCGTGGTCTTCAGGTCGCCGGTGCTGCTCGACTTGATCGTCTTGACCGTGGTGTACGTGGAGCTGCCCTTCTTGCGGAACTGAAGCTTCACCGACTGGCCGGTGTAGCCCTGGTACTTGAAGGTCTCCCAGTTGGCCCGCGACAGCTTGCCGGTGACCGTGATCGTCCCGCCCTTCTTCACGGGCTCCGGAGCGGCGTTCACCGTCAGCTTCGACAGCCGCTGCACACGGGCGGTGCCCAGGCCGTCCTGCAGCGCGAAGCCGATCTTGGAGACATCGGGGTTCATCGGGTCCTCGCCGTTGTAGTCGACGGCGAAGCCCATCGCCTTCCACGTCGTGGCGTCGGCGTTGCTCATCAGGTCGTACTGCGGCCAGACGGCGATCTGCCCCTTGCAGGTGGCGACCGTGGAGGAGACGGCCTTGCAGGTGGGGTCGACATCGCCGTAGAGCTCGTTCGTCGGAGCATCGAACGAACCGCGGTAGAGGTTGACATCGAGCTTGAAGTCCGAGGCGAAGATGTTCACATCGGCGGCGTGCGTCACGGTGAACGTGGTCGGCACGGTCTTCGTGGCGCTGGTGCCCACGACGATCGGCTTGCCGCCGTTCACCGTGAACTTGGAGAAGGTGAGGTCGAGCTGGCCGGGGGTGCTGGCGGCCGCGAGGGAGCGCGCGCCGGCCTTGGCGCCGGAGTCGGCACCGCTGGTGGACTGAGCGGCGCGCGCGACGTCGCTGACGGTCGAGCGGTGCGCGTCGTCGGCCTGAGCCGCCGACGGAATGACAAAAGCGGAGAGAGCCAGGGCGCCGGTTACGGCGGCCACGGTGGCACGAGTGCGCATGTACATTCCCCAACATGGAGAAGGGGGCCCGCGGAGGTCGTCCGCCCACAGGCCCACGATCGTCTGTGAAGCCTGATGGCTTCACAGACGAGACCAACGAGACACGTGAATGGTTGTGTGGCTGTTGGGAATTTCTTGTGCATGCACCCCGCGCCCCGGCGCCGATGTGCTTCTGACGGCGAGGTCGTAACCCGCTCCGGTCCGTCAGTCGAACCAGCGGTCCCTGGCCAGTTCGTCCGTACGGGACGGGTCCTCCAGCAGCGCCGCGACCTCGAAACGGCGCGGCCACTGCCCCGCCGCCCAGGCCAGGCCCGCAGCGACGCCTTCCAGCGTGGCGGCGTGCACGGTCCCGTCGGGGGTGCGGTGCCAGTCCAGTTCGACGCCGCCCGCGCGCAGCTCGCCGTGCTCGACGTACGTGTCCGGGGTTCCGGCGCCGAGCAGGACCCGCACCGAATCCGGCACTTGGTGCTCCTCGCCCTCCGTCGTCACCTCCGCCTCGACGCTCTCGCCGAGCCGCCGTACCTGGAACAGCTCGGCCAGATCGGCCGCGCGGGCCGGCGCGACCGGGAGCAGCGGGAGACCTCCGGCGAGCGGCAGCAGATCCGGGGCGTCCGCGATCACGGCGTCCGCGGCGTCGACGACCCGGACCTCGCCGTCGACCACGGCCCGCAACGCGTCGGGCAGCGTGACCTGCTCGGGGTCGAGATCGGCCAGCGCCGTGTACAGGGAGTGCAGTTGTACGGGGCCGACCTCACGGTCCTCGTCCGCGAGCCGGCCGAGAAGCTCGGCGGCACCGCCGGGCTCGTCGAGGAGGGCGGTCACGGACGTCCGTACGCCGAGGGCACGAAGCACCTGGGCGTCGTCGAAGCCGGTCGCGTCGGCCGAGTCGTACAGTCCGGCCAGTCGCGGGTCGCCGCTCGCCGTCCGCAGGCCGGCCGGGCGGCGGCCGTCGAGCACGGGGTGGTCGCGCAGCCACCAGGCCGTGTACGGGCGGACGGACCGGGTCGTGCCGTCGGGCAGCAGCACCCGCACCGGCTGGGTCAGCGCGTCGCGCAACGGCGGCAGGGCGAGCAGGGCGAGCGCCTGCGGCCAGGCCTCGTCGTCGACGAGGTCCAGGTCGCGGACGGCAACGAGTTCGGTGGCGACCGGCGGCACGGGACCGTCGGGCAGCTGGTCGAGGACGTCCTCGCACCACACGTCCACGGCGTCGAGCAGGCCCGCGTCGTCGGGCTCGGCGAAGTCGCCCTCGCGGGGTTCCAGTTCGTCCGGGTCCAGAACGACGTCGGTGGCCCGCACGAGAGCGAAGGTGGCGAGCACACCGCAGGCGGTGAGCGGCTGCTCGCCCCAGCGATCGGTCAGCTCCTGGTCGCAGAGCGCGAGTTCGCCCTCCCGCATGATGGCTGCGAACGGACTGCCGGGCAGCACGAGTTCACTGGCGGGAGCCTGTTCGCCGTCCTCGTCGGGCAGGGCGAGCGCGCCGAGCCAGGGCTCGTCGCCGGGTGCCAGTTCGGCGTCCCGTACGAGGGTGAGGACGGTCTCGGCGAGCTCTTCCGCGTCCAGCGCGTCCTCGTCCCAGATCTCGCCCGCGTCCAGCGACCCGGCGACGGCCGCCCGCACCTGCGGGGTCGTCAGCACGGCGCGCGGCGTGGCCGGCAGGGCGCCCAGCTTCTCCAGCAGCGGATGGGCGGCGTCCGGGTGCGCGACCTTCAGCCCCAGCCGGGCGAGGCGGCCCAGGACGGGGCCGGTGAGCGCGTCGGGGAACGGCAGGAGGACCTGGCGGGGGCCGATGGCGGTGCGCGGGGCGGTCGGGATCTCGGCGTCCTGCGCCTGCGGCGTGCCGGCGAGCGGGACGGGCAGGCCGGAGAGACGGTCCGGGTCGATACCGGACAGGCTGTCGTACAGTCGCCGCCACCAGCCGGGATCGCGCTCCAGACCGGCGAGACGGTCGATCGCCTCGGTCAGCGGCACGCGGGCGATGCCGAGGGTGCGCAGTTCGCTGCGGCGCTCGAGTCCGGCGGGCAGCAGGCACGGCAGGACCTCGGCAAGCACCCGTACGGTCTCGGCGCCCACACCTTCCAGCACCTCGGCCTCGATGGGGCGCAGCGCGGTCGTGGCCGTCTCGCGGATGCCGTCCGTCCGGGCGTCCCAGGTGTCCCAACGGTCCGTTGCGGTGGTGGCGTCGCGCGGGGCGGCAGGCTCCAGGAACGCGACGCGCGGCAGCCGCGCCAGGATCGCGCCGCGCAGGGCGCCGTCCAGTTCGCCCTTGCCGAGTGGTCCGGGGACGAGGTCGATCGTGTCGATGGACACCGGCTGCCAGTCGGCGAGCAGTTCGGCGTACGCGTCGGCCGCACGCTGGACCAGGAAGTCGGTGAGCGGTCCTGGCGCGGGGTGGCGGCGGGTGGTGTCGAGCGGCAGCGACGCGATGAGCAGCGCGGGGATACCGAGGGGTTCGTCGGTGGGGGTCGGCGCGTGGACGACGGGGACGGTGCGGGGGCGTACCGGAGCGCCCTCCGCGTCCACCGGAACCGCCCAGGTGACCGACCAGTGCGGGCGCAGCCGTTCCTCGCGGGGCCGGTCGGCCAGCAGTGCGGGCTCGACGGGGCCGTGCCGGGTGACGGTGCGCCAGCGGTGCGTACCGCGCGCGGAGTCCTCGACGTGGGTGTACGGGCCGTGCTGCGACCGGCGCAGCGTCCGTACGGCCTCCGGGGTTTCGATCACGATCTCGTCGAGGCCGCGCAGGGTGAGCAGGAGCGCGTCGTCGACCGCGTCGAGCAGCCGGACCACGAGGTCCTCGGCGCCGCCGTCGCGCAGCGGGAGAACGACGACGGTGTCGTACCCGTCGGGCGCGGTGCCCTCGGCGGGCAGCGGGAGCCTCAGCAGGGGTACGTGGCCGTCGCGGCGGCGGAGCTCGTCGCCGAGGCCGGGGCTGGCGACGGCCGTCCTTGCGGCGAGGTCGCGGGCCTCGGCGAGGGACCAGCGGACGCCTCCGTGCCGGCCGACGACGGCGGGCTCGTCGCTCACCGCGAGCACGGCGGCGAAGCCGACGCCGAATCTGCCGACGGCTCTCTCGTGGCCCTCGCGCTTGGCGGAGGCGCGCAGGGTGGAGAGCGATTCCACGCCGGTGGCGTCGAGGGGGACGCCGGTGTTGGCGGCGGCGAGTACGGCGGGGGCGTCCGCGGTCGCCGGGTGCAGGGTGAGGCGGAGCCGGCCGGGGACCTGTGCGCGGGCGGCGGCGTCGGCGGCGTTCTGGGCCAGCTCGACGACGAGGCGGTCGCGGTAGCCGCCGAGCGCGAGGTCTTCCTCGGCGTTGGCGTCCTCGCGGAATCTGGCGGGGCCGGCGCCCCAGGCGTCGAGCACGCCGCGTCGCAGCCGTGCGGTCCCGAACGGGTCGGCCCCCTCGGTCGCATTCATGCTCACGCTCTGACTCCGCTCTTCCGGTTGTGCCTTGCCCGTGCCGCCAGTGTGCGCCTGAAGGTACCGGGTCCTCTCACCGGACGGGGCATCGCGAACGGCGCTCCGCGCGGGGGTGCCCCCCTTATGACCTCGAACGCCGGACGGGCCGGGTGCGCCCTGGCAGCAAAAACAACCCCGTCCGGCGACTGAGGAAAAAGCGGTCGCCGGGCGAGCCCGCAGACTCAGTGGCGGTTCGCCGGGCGAGCCCGCAGACTCAGCGGCGGTTCGCCGGGCGGACCCGCAGACTCAGCAGCCGGGCAAAACCGGGAGAAACCCTCGCCCCGCTCAGGAGTGGCCGAGATCCTCCGTCGGGCTGTCCGGTTCCGCCGGGACCGAGCCGGAGTCCCGTGCCGGACGCAACGGATACTCGTCCACCTGCATCGTGTCCAGCGCATGCGGCGCCGGCTTCGGCGGCTTCGGCATCACCGCCGCCTCCGAATGCCCACCGCACCCGTACGACAGCGACACCACATGCCCGTCCGCCGGACCGAACTCGTTCGCGCACACCCCGAACGCCTGCTTCAGCGAACCCGCCAGCGGCACCAGGAACGCGCAGGTGACACACGACGCCGGAGCCGCCTGAGCCATCGGCGTCTTCGCGCCGAACGCCTCGTCCCACCGGTCGGCCGCCGTGTGCAGCCCGTACCGCGACAGCACCCGGGCCCGCCGCATACCGAGCTCCTCCGCGACCGCCGCGATCGAGCCCCGGCTCGTCGTCGCCGGGCGCGTCGTCAGCTCCGCGTCCTCCGCGTCGACGAGGTCGGCCATCTCCTTGGACACCTCGGAGACCGCGGAGTTCGGCGACGGCTCGTCCTCACCGCTGTAGCCGGGCTCCAGGCGGATGTCTTCCGCCTCGGTGGGCAGCAGATCGCCCGGTCCCATGTCGCCGGGGCGCAGCCGCTCGCTCCACGGCACCCACTCCGGAGCGAGGAGGGCGTCGCCGCCGGGCAGCAGAACCGTCTCGTCAAGGGTGACGTTCTTCGCACGGGACGCCCGGGCGACGGTCACCGCCCAACGCCAGCCCCGGTAGCCCGGCTCCTCGCACTCGAAGAAGTGCGTGACGACCCGGTCACCCTCGGAGACCACGGCCACATGCTCACCGACGACCCCCGGCGCGGCTGCTTCCTCGGCCGCCGCGCGGGCGAGGTCTACCGCCTCGGCGCACAGACGGTCGAGGACGGGGGTACGGGCCGTACGGCTTCGCGTCGTCGCAGCACTCACAGGTCTCGCTTCTCTCCTACGCCAGTCTCACGAGCGCGCCAGCACATCCATCGATTTTCGGCCATGACGGATGCGGGCGGAGCGGACCTGGGGGCCGCGTCGACGTCCACACCCGTTGTGCCTGCCTCGGGCGCACCTTCTGCTATCCATTCTGCGGGATCGCCGATAGGCGCGCGGCCGAGAAAAACCGCCGGTGGCGCGCTACGCACGCTACCCTCTCCGCCGCTCCCCGCCCACCTGCCCGTCCCAATCAAGGCCGCATCCGGCGCCGCGCGCCGCGCAAAGCCCGCCTCGAAGCCCGTCACTGGGGCACTATGACGGGGTGACTTCCGCCAGGTCGCACAAGGATTCCGGCCCGCTCCGCAGGACGGGCCGGACGATCGGTCATGCCCTCCACACCCCGTTCACCGGCACCGCGAAAGGCATTCGGAAGGCGACGCACGCCCACGGCGCCGGGGAGTCCGGGCTCGGCAAACTGATCGAACTGCATGCCGTGAACGGCGCGGGCGATGTGCTGATCACGATCGCGCTCGCCTCGACGGTGTTCTTCTCCGTACCGACGGACGAGGCCCGTGGCCGTGTCGCCCTCTACCTCGCCGTCACCATGGCGCCCTTCACCGTCCTCGCCCCGGTGATCGGCCCACTGCTGGACCGTCTTCCGCACGGCCGTCGCGCCGCGATGGCCGGTGCGATGCTGGCCCGTGCGGTGCTCGCGCTCACCATGTCGGGCGCGGTCGCCACCGGCGGCCTGGAGCTGTATCCGGCCGCGCTGGGCGTCCTGGTGTGCTCGAAGGCGTACGGAGTCGTACGCAGCGCAGTCGTGCCGCGTCTGCTGCCACCCCGCTTCTCCCTGGTGAAGGCGAATTCACGGGTCACCCTGGCCGGGCTCCTGGCGACCGGGGTCGCCGCCCCGATCGGGGCGGTGCTGCACACCATCGGGTCCGCCTGGCCGCTGTACGGCGCCTGCGCCGTCTTCCTCGGCGGGACCGTCCTCGCCTTCACACTGCCGCCCAAGGTCGACTCCTCGAAGGGCGAGCGGAAGGCCCAGCTGGTACCGCCGCACGGTGTGCTGTCCCCGCGGCCCGAGCCGAGGAGAAACAGAAAAGCGAGGAGCTGGGAGAGGACGAGGGGCCGGGAGAAGAACGGCGAGAAGCGGCCCGGGCTGCGATCCGTGGGACCGTCCGTACTGAGCGGGCTCCAGGCCGGCGCCGCGCACCGCGCGCTGTCCGGCTTCCTGATCTTCTTCCTGGCGTTCCTGCTGCGCGAGCACCCGCTCGCCGGGCAGAGCGCCGCCGTCTCGCTCGGCATCGCCGGTGTGGCGGCCGGTGCCGGCAACGCGCTCGGTACGGCGGTCGGCTCCTGGCTCCGGGCCCGCGGCCCCGAGGTGATCGCCGCCTCGGTGCTGACCCTGGCCCTGGGGGCCGCCGTGCTCGCCGCGCTCTTCTTCAGCACCCTCACGGTCGCCACGCTCAGCGCGACGGCGGGCTTCACCCAGGCCCTGTCGAAGCTCGCGCTGGACGCGATGATCCAGCGCGACGTGCCCGAAGAGGTACGGGCATCCGCGTTCGCCCGGTCCGAGACCGTGCTCCAGACGGCGTGGGTGGCCGGCGGCGGCATCGGCATCGTCCTCCCCCTCAACGGCGTACTGGGCATGTGGGTCGCCGCGGGCGTCCTCGCCCTGGGCGCCGCCACGTCCGTACGGGGGCTGCTGAGCGCCGCGCGGCGCGGCTCGCCGCACCCCCGCGTGGCGTGAGCGGGAGCGACCGATAGCCTTCGGCCCATGACCGTTGCGTTCTTTTCCGGTAAGGGCCGTCGAATCGGCGTCACTCTTGGTGCCGTGTCCGCGGGACTCCTTGCCCTCTCCGCCTGCAGCAAGCCGACGCCGCTCGCAACCGTGACGGTCGGCGGCAATTCGGTGAGCACCGAGGCGTCCTGCTACAACGACGGCAAGCCCCTCAATGCCTCCGACTACCAGAGCTGCCTCAACAAGAAGGCGGAAAAGTCCGTCGAGGTCGCGATGGACGACAGGGTCCGCTTCGGCGTCGACCCGGAGATCGCGGACAATGGCTGGACCCTCTTCATCAACGGCCAGCAGGCAGAGCCGGAGCCGTACAAGAAGACCTACCGGTCCATCCCGGGCAGCGCCTTCTTCTCCAGCCAGACCGGCGAGACCACGAACAAGGCGCAGATCAGCATCGTGGAGACCCAGGGCAAAAGTCTCGTCGGCGTCTGGCACTTCGAGCTGACGAAGACCTCCTGACCTCCTCCTCCTGAACCCGGAGGATCTCCCCCGTGCGTGTGCTCGTCGTGACCGCTGTCCCAGCAGAACGGGACGCGGTCACACGTGCGTTCGGGGACCTGTCCGAAGTGGACGTGCACGAGGTGCCCGGCGCACAGGTCCACCGCGTGCGCTGCCCCGGCGGCTCCGGCGTTGCCGACGTCCTCGCGGGCGGCGCGGGACCGGCCGCCGCGGCCGCCGCGACGGCTTTCGGTCTTGCCTCCGGGCCGTATGACCTCGTCGTCTCGGCCGGAATCGGCGGCGGATTCGCGCCCGTCGCCCCGGTCGGCTCGCTCGTCGTCGCGAGCGGCATCGTCGCCGCCGACCTGGGCGCGGAGACCCCCGAGGGCTTCGTGCCCGTCACCGGTCTGGGCTTCGGCCGCGACCGGTTCACGCCGCCGCCCGCGCAGGTACGCGACGTGGCCACCGCCACCGGCGCGCTCACCGGCGAGATCCTCACCGTCTCCACCGTGACCGGCAGCGCCGAGCGCGCCGCCGCCCTGCTCGCCGCGCACCCGCGGGCCGCCGCCGAGGCCATGGAGGGCTTCGGCGTCGCCGAGGCCGCCGAACGGACGGGCCTGCCGGTGCTGGAACTGAGAGCGGTCTCGAACGCCATCGGCCCGCGCGACCGGGACGCGTGGCGCATCGGCGACGCGCTGGCCGCACTCACCGGGGCGTTCGGGAAGCTCATCCCCGTACTGGAAGGCTGGACCCACCATGACCGACACGACTCATGACCCGTTGAGCATCGCTTTCTCGCCGTGCCCGAACGACACCTTCGTCTTCGACGCCTGGGCGCACGGAAGGGTCCCCGGCGCGCCCGCCCTCGATGTCACCTTCGCCGACATCGACATCACCAACACCATGGCCGAGCGCGGCGAACTCGACGTGCTCAAGGTCTCGTACGCGGTGCTGCCCTGGGTGCTCGACGAGTACGCGCTGCTGCCGTGCGGCGGGGCGCTGGGACGGGGCTGTGGACCGCTCGTCCTGACGAAGGAGCCGGGCACGGACCTGACGGGGAAGACCGTCGCCGTGCCGAGTGAGCGCTCCACCGCGTATCTGCTGTTCCGGCTCTGGGCGGCGGAAGTGGTGCCGGGCGGCGTCGGCGAGATCGTCGTCATGCCGTTCGACGAGATCATGCCCGCCGTGCGCGACGGGAAGGTGGACGCCGGTCTCGTCATCCACGAGGCCCGATTCACGTACCAGAACTACGGGCTGCACAACCTCGCCGACATGGGCCGGCACTGGGAGGACACGACCGGGCTGCCGATCCCGCTCGGCGCGATCATCGCCAAGCGGTCGCTGGGCGCGGACATGCTGAAGCTGCTCGCCGAGTCGGTGCGCACCTCGGTACGGATGGCCTGGAACGACCCTCAGGCATCACGGCCCTACGTGCTGGAGCACGCGCAGGAGATGGACCCCGCCGTGGCGGACCAGCACATCGGGCTGTACGTCAACGAGTTCACCGCCGACCTCGGCGAGGACGGCTACGCGGCGATCCGCGGACTGATGACCCGCGCGGCGGCCGAGGGGCTGGTACCGCCCCTCGGCCCGGACGCGCTGTCGTTCGCCTGAGACCGACCGGCACATGGGCGGCGGTCGGCCCGAGTGGCGTGAATCACACGTCGAGCTGGTCGGCGACCGCGCGCAGCAGGCCACCGATCTTCTTGCCGGCTGCCTTGTCGGGGTAGCGGCCGCGCTCCAGCATCGGCGTGATGTTCTCCAGCAGGGTGGTCAGGTCCTGCACGATGGACGCGAGCTCGTCCGGCTTGCGGCGCTGTGCGGCCGCGACGGACGGGGTCGGGTCCAGAATCGCCACCGAGAGCGCCTGGTCCCCGCGCTGACCTGCGACAACGCCGAATTCGACGCGTTGGCCGGGTTTGAGCGCGTCGACGCCGTCGGGAAGCACCGAGGAGTGCACGAAGACGTCACCGCCGTCGTCGCGGGAGAGGAAGCCGAAGCCCTTCTCGCTGTTGAACCACTTGACCTTGCCAGTCGGCAAAGCACGCACCCCATCTCAACCCGTATGCCGGAAACCAAGCCTCAGCAGGTCAGGCTATCCAGTGGTGGTGCTCCCCTGCTGCCAGAAGCCTCCCCAGGTGACGTACCCCGCGTCAAGCCTGGTCATCCGGACTACTGTCCAGAAACGGTGCTTGCGCCGTTCATCCCTGCCGTGCGGCGGGTCGTCGGCCCATGCCGTGGGGCGGGTCGTCGACGTCGGGAACTACCCTGGCGGGGTGAGCACTACTCCTTCTGGCGCAGGTGACCGGCTCGTCCGGATCGGCGCGATCGTCTTCTTCATCGGGGCACTGGCCACACTGGTCACGATGGCCCCGCTCTTCCTCGGTACCGATCCGCTTCCGCCCATCGCGTGGTCGCTGTGCATGCTGATGGGGGTCGGGTTCCTGATCGCCGCGGCAGGCGTGGTGCGGTCGGTGCGGGCGGGGGCGCCGAAGGGGTAGGACCGGGGCGCCCGGCGGGCCGTTTCTGCCTCGCGCCGGACGGGCTGATCCGCCGGCCTTCCTGACTCGGTGGACCAGTACGCAGCCGTAGACGTGATCCTGCCGGACACTGCAGACGTTGACGGCACTGTCAGATAAGCAGTCTGACCCAGCGGCTCCACTGCTCCTCGGCGTGGTATCCGGCGTCATAGCCCTCACCCCTCAGATGCCGGACACCAGAACTCTGCTGGCCGGGCTCCACGTCGGCGGGCCCCGATCTACGGGTGAACCGGACGGGTGGTGGGGCCGTCGTTCAGTTGTGCACTGCTGCCGCACAGGCGCTGGTGTCGGTCGAGGCGCCCCGATATCTCCAATCCGCGGCCTCCCGCCGAGCTCTGCGCGGGGCCGTTCAGGGGCTGCGCATCAGGTCGCGGAGGCCGGCGACGAGGGCTGCGACATCGCGTTCGCCTTGCTCCGGGGCCGCCGTGTCGGGCGATTCCGGCTTCTGGTGCACGGTACGGCAGGGGGTGCAGAGGCCGTCCGGGAGTGCCTCGGCCGGGCCGGGACGGCCGCATTCGGCGCACTCGACCAGGAGACCGCGCACGGGAGTTCCGGGCGGGCCCGGTGCCGGGGCCGGTGCCGTGGGCAGTTGGGGCGGCATCTTGTCGGTGAGGCGGCGGCGCATCAAGCCGATGGGGGATCCGATTTGCTCGGGAAGCCCGGCGGTGAGCGCCGACGTCAGGTAGTCGGCGCTGACACCGCGCGCGAACCAGGCGGCGGCAAGTGGCTCCAGGGCGGCGCAGTCGGCGGCGGAGAGCGCCAGGCGGGGTTCGCGGCGACCGAGTTCGGCCAGGGCGAGGTAGGCGGGGGAAGGAGCCGCAGCAGCCGGAGGGACGGCTGCGACCGGTACGTATTCCGGCGCCGGGGGTACCGGCGGGTTCGGCCCGGGGTGCGCCGTGGTGCCTGCTTCCAGCGGCCGGTCCGGGGGCGGCTCCGCAGTGCGCTGCCGGGGTACGAACGGTTCGGGCCCCGGCTCTGTGGAGGGTACGGATGCCTGCTCCGACGCGGCGGCTCCGCCCGCGAGTTGGGCGGCCCACCACTCGTTGTCGTGAGCGGCTCGTGACCAGTAGGTGAGCGTCACCCATCGGCGCTGGCCGTCCCCCTCCACCCGGCAGCGCACGCGGCGCAGGTGCCCGGCCACGGCGAGTGCGCGCAGGGCGGTACCGATGGCCATCTGGCCGTACAGGGGCAGGTCTTTGGCCAGCGACTTGATGTCCATGGCGGCGCCGTCGGGCAGGCGGTCGACATACCCGGCGACATACCGCTCACGCTCCGGCAGGAAAGCGAAGTCGTCCACGCCGGGTTGGCCTTGGCCGGGGATGGACTGCTTGCCGTAGCCGGTGCGGGCCTTGCGGTACGGGCGTGATGCTGCGGGGGCGGGGAGCGTGGAGTTAGGGTTCTGAGTAGCCACGAGATCGTCTTTCTTTGGTGGTCGATCTTGGGTGAGACCCCGGCCGGTGCAGTGAACACCGCGTCGGGGTCGATTCGTTGAGGGCACCGTAAGCAGCCGCGACCCTTCGCCACAACTCGCTCACAATTAGTCATACTTGCAGGCCATGGCGGGGTGGGGAGGGCGGGGAGGTTTCCCCTAAGCCCCTACCTACCTCCCGGATGAAGAACACCGCTCGAATCCCGATTCTTGGACTCCGGCCCTCGAACCCCGAAGCTCAAGCGTCGGCCCGCACACCTCTACCAGCCCCCGAACGAGTGACAGGACGGTGGGCGACGCTCGAACCCCGAGACTCGGGACCCAAGTTCCGGGGCCGCCGCCCAGGCTCCCGCCAGGCCCGGCAGCCCCGTCAAGGCGAGCCATCGCGCGCTTCCGCCTGAGCAGAAGTGCAGCTACTGCCTCCTCGACCTGCGGGACCGGGGCTGGCGGTCGAGCGTCCCGCACATGGGGAAGACGCCAGGATGCACCGACCCCCGCCGTGCGTACGCTGAGTCAGCGTACGCACACAATCGGTGGACAGTACGTATCACGCGACGTGACGATGGAGCCGAGTCAGAAGCGGTACGGCGGGGCGGGTGCGCGCGAAAGGTGGCCGACGGTGGCCTACGAAAACACGGACGACGGCGCTGCGGGAACGGCGCCAGGAGGAACGGGCGCGGGAGCCGGCGCCGAGCCCGGGGTGTCGGACAGTCTGCGCACGTTCGGCGCGTTCGTCCAGGCCTTACGGGAGCACGCGGGCCTGAGCCGTGAGGAGTTCGGCGACCTGGTCCGCTTCTCGAAGCACACGGTCGCCTCGATCGAGCAGGGCCGCCGGATGCCGGACCGCGACTTCGTGGAGCGCGCGGAGGTGGCGCTCGGGAACACCGGTGCGTTACGGAAGGCGGCACCGCATCTGACGCGGCAGGCGGGGCTGGCGAGTTGGTTCCGGCAGTGGGCGCGGGTGGAGACGACAGCGATCAGCCTGTACACGTACGAATGCCGGGTGGTGCCGGGCCTGTTGCAGACGGAGGCGTACGCGCGGGCGGTGTCGCTCAACGTGCCGCCGCTCCCCGACCCGGACGAGCTGGAGGAGCGGATCGCGGCGCGGCTCGCCCGGCAGGAGCTGTTGGCAGTGACACGGAAGCCGCCGACGGCGTTCAGCTTCATCGTGGAGCAAGCGGTGCTGGAGCGGTGGACGGGCGGGGAGGCGGTGACGCGGGAACAGCTCGACCGGCTAATTGAGTTGATCCAGCGGAACTGGAACGTGGAGTTTCAGGTGATGCCACTGCGGCAGCCGTCGCACGCGGGGATGGACGGGCCGATCATGCTGGCCGAGACGCCCGAGAACCGGTGGTTCGCTTACTCGGAGGGACAACAGAACGGACGGCTGATCGCCAGCGTGAAAGAGATCAGTCTGCTCCAACAGCGGTATGCGAAACTGCGCTCGCAGGCCTTGACCCCCGAGGACTCCTTGGGCCTGCTGAAGCGATTGCGAGGAGCGCTATGAGCACGTCCGAACTGGCTTGGTTCAAGAGCAGCTACAGCGGCTCGCAGGGTGACGCCTGCATCGAGGTGGCGAAGGGGGCGCAGGCGATCCACGTCCGGGACTCCAAGGACCGGCTGAGCCCCGAACTCGCCCTCTCCCCCACCGCCTGGAACGACTTTGTCACCTACGCCGCCCAGAGCTGACCTTCACGCCCCGCCCCGGATCCGTCCGGGGCGGGGCGCTGTCGTTCGCCCTCTTCAACCGTGCGGAGAAGTGAGCGTCGCGCACCTCCTTCTCGCGCTCGGCCTTGTAGAAGGGGGCGGCGTAGCCCTCGGGAGGCTCGTGCCGCTCCTTCTTCTGGTAGGCGAGGAGGTGCTCGTAATGCTCCTTGGTCTGGCCGTGACCGTGGGCATACGGGTCCTGTGCCAACTGCCTTCCGCTGGCGTCGAACCACATGTGCGACCTGGGTGCGCGATCTGGTCAGCGGTCTGCAGGTCGTGCTCAGACCAGGGTGGAGATGCAGAACGGGTGGCCTGCGGGGTCCAGCAGAACCCGCCATCGGTCGGGGTCCGGCTGGAACTCGGGCTCGACGGCTCCCAGGGCGAGCAGCCTGGCCCGGGCGGCATCCAGGTCATCGGTACCCAGTTCGATGTGGGCCTGCTTCTCCTGGGAAGGGTCTGGCCAGGTGGGACGCCGATAGTTGGCCACCCGGTTGAACCCCAGGCCGGCCGCGCTTTCCTGGCCAAGCAAGATGAAGTCGTCAGTGGAGTACACGACGGGCAGGCCAAGGGCGTCGCCGTAGAAGCGGGCCAGTTCGGCAGGATCTGGGCAGTCGAATGTGACAGCTGAGTAGCGGATCGTGGGTGCGGATGTGTTTCCAGTGCTCATGGGGAGAAGCTATGACGGGACCAGGACAGATTCGGTCCTGGTCATGCGGGATACTTCAGGACGTGATCAGCACGTCCGCCCGCCTGCTGCGACTGGTCTCACTGCTGAACACGCGGCCGTCGTGGACTTGCGGCGAACTGGCCGCCCAGATGGCGGTCACCGAGCGCACGGTGCGGAGGGATGTCGCCAGGCTCCGGGAGCTCGGCTACGGAGTCGAGTCCGACCCCGGGCCTTGGGGCGGCTATCGCCTCGGTGCCGGGGCCCGGGTGCCGCCGTTGATCCTCGATGACGAAGAAGCACTCGCCGTGGCTGTGGGGCTGCGCGAGGCTGCGCTCAGCGGCGTTCTCGGCGGCGGCCAGGCCGCGCTGTCGGCTCTGCTGAAACTGCGACAAGTCCTGCCACCGCGGATCGCAAACCGGCTGAGCGAGATGGACGCCGCCTTCGTGCACACCCTCAGGCCCGACGAGCCGCAGATCGCACCCGGCATGCTGTTGGAACTTGCTGCCGCGTGCCGCCGGGGCGAGCGCAGTCGCCTGTCGTACCGCGATCGGGAAGGGAAGGCCACGGTCCGGGACGTCGACCCATACCGCCTCGTGAGCACGGGACGCCGTTGGTACTTCGTCGCCCGGGATGTGACACGGGGCGAGTGGCGGACCTTCCGGGCGGACAGGGTTGGCCAGATACAGTCCACCGGGCGCCCGGTGGAACTCATCGACCCACCCGACCCGGCGACGCTCGTCTCCCGCTCCATCGCGACCGGCGCCTATCCCCTCTATGTGACGATTCTCCTTCCGTTGCCGGTGGAGCAAGCGCTGCAACTGGTCCCGCCGACGGTTGGTACCCACCGCCCGGATGGCCCGGACGCCACGATTGTCGACATCGGCGGCCCCAACGCGGATGGGCTCGCCAAGTACCTCCTCAGCCTGGCCACACCGCTGCGGGTCCCGTCACCCGACGATGTGCGACAAGCCCTGTTGCGCCGTTCCCAGCAACTCTTCGAGGACAACGTGACCGGTCAGCCCCGGTAGAGCCATGGAGCGACGTCGCACGGGAACGAGCCGGGCCCGGGGTCGGGCGCCGAAGTCGTCACCACCGAGCGGCCCCGCGTGGGCTTCGACGGACAAGGTCTGACCGGCTGAGTGAGGCGAAAGGTGTCAGAAGACCGGGTGCTCGCCGGCGAGTTCGGTGAAGTGGTCGAACTCGCCGGCGATGACGCCCTTGGTGAAGGCGTCCCATTTCGCCTGGGTGGTCGTGACGATGTTGGTGGGGTCGCCGGTCTCGCGGAGGTACACGAGTTCGTCCGGGCCGAAGGCGATCTCGATCCAGGGGCCGGGGCCCTCCTCGCCCTCGGGGGCGGCGCGGATCCAGGTCAGGTCGGCAGGGATCTGGCGGTCAGTCATGAGCGCGGTTCTCCTTGAGGGTGCGTACGAGGGCGGTCCAGGCGGCCGGTGTGGTGTGGAGTATCGCTCCGGTGGGGTCACCGCTCTCGGTGAGACTGACCGTGCCGGGGGTGGGTGCGGCTACGTGTACGCAGGAATCGCCCTGGGCGCAGTAGGACGACTTCTCCCAGGCGGGAGCGGGCATGGTGGGTTCCCTCACAGGTCGCGGGCGATGTTGCGGACGGCGCGTACGAGAGCCGCCCAGGCGGCCGGTGTGGTGCGGAGTATCGCTCCGGTGGGGTCACCGCTCTCGGTGAGGCTGACCACGCCGGGGGCGGGAGCGGCCACGTGCACGCAGGACTCGCCTTGTCCGCAGTACGAAGACTTCTGCCAGTCGCAGGGGCGCATGAGGGGCTCCTTCACAGTTCGTTGGCCAGCTTGCGCACGAAGTCCATGCTCCGGGTCGGAGCGAGGGCGACTGCTTCCATCCGGGCCGGCAGGAGTCGGTACGCCTCAAGCTCCGCCTCGGCATCTACCAGGACGGGTCCGTGCGACTGGTCCAGAGAGACAGTGTCGAGTCGGGGTGCCGAACCGTGCATGTACAGAATTGTCTGTCCTGATCCGGGATAGGCGCCCATGGCGTGAACCCGCGCCCGCCACAGGCGCTACGCCGCGTACGCGTCCAGCCAGGACGGAAAGTCCGTCAGGGACGACAGGACGACGTCCGCCCCCGCGGCCCGGAGCTCCTCCGCATCGCACGGGCCCGTGGTGACCGCCACCGAGAGCGCTCCGGCCGTGCGGGCGCCCCGTATGTCGCCGGTGTGGTCGCCCACGTACACGTCCGCGCCGTGCTCGCGCAGGGCCTCGCCCTTGGCCTCCGCCCACAGGCCGCCGATCAACGCGTCGGGTTCCATCCCGAGGTGCGCCAGGTGGAGTTCCGCGCTCGGCCGGTGCTTGGCCGTGACGACTATCGCCCGGCCGCCACGCCCACGGATCGCGGCGAGCGACTCCCGGGCGCCCGGCAGCGCGAGACTCGGGGCGATGGCGTATGTGGGATAAATCTCCCGGTAGCGGTCGGCGGTGGCGGCCACCGCATCGGCCGGAAACCAGTTCCGCAGCTCGTCGTCGACGGGCGGACCGAGCCTGCTCACCACCAGGTCGGCATCGATCGGCGTCCCCGTCTCGTCGGAAAGCGCCAGGTAGGCGGCCTTGATGCCGGGCCGGGTGTCGATGAGCGTCATATCGAGGTCGAAGCCGACCGTCAGCGGGTGCGAAGGCATGGAGTCCATTGTCGTGGGCCGGACGCGGCAGCGGAACGTCGTACCCGTCCCGGTACGGGCCTCGGGCCCCGAAGTCGGCGTGCTTAGACTTAGCCAAGCCTAACTTTGCTTCGCTTCCGATTGGGTCCGATGTCAGCCGCCGCACCACGCCGCCCCAGACGCGCACTCGCGACGGCGGCGGCCGTCGCGGCGCTGCTGGTGGCGGTACTTCTCAGCCTCGCCGTGGGGGCCCGCTCCATACCCCCGTCCGAGGTGATCGACGCCCTGCTGCACGGCGGGCACTCCGACGCCGCCGAAGTCATCCGGAACATGCGGGTGCCGCGCACCCTGATCGGGCTGATGGTCGGCGCGGCCCTGGCCCTCGCGGGCACGGTGCTCCAGGGCATCACCCGTAACCCCATCGCCGACCCCGGCATCCTCGGCATCAGCCAGGGCGCCTCGGTGGGCGTGGTGCTGGCCATCGCGTACGCCGGGGTCCACACCCTGACGGGGTACGTGTGGTTCGCGTTCGCGGGGGCGGCGATCGCCTCCGTCGCCGTGTACGCCATCGCCTCCAGAGGGCGCGGGGGCGCCACCCCCGTGAAACTCGCCCTCGGCGGCGCAGCGATCAACGCGCTGCTGGTGTCGGTGACGACGGCGGTGCTGACGACCAAGGCGTCCGCGCTGGACGAGTTCCGCTTCTGGCAGGCCGGCTCCATCGCCGGACGCGAGGCCGAAGTGGCCCAGCAGATCTGGCCGTTCATGCTGGTCGGGACCGTGCTCGTGCTGTCCGTCGCCCGCGGGCTCGATGCGCTGGCGCTCGGCGAGGACGTGGCGAAGGGGCTCGGGCAGAAGGTCGCGACGGTACGGATCGTCGGCGGCATCGGGGCCACCGTGCTGACCGGTGTCGGCGTCGCGGCGGCTGGCCCGATCGCGTTCATCGGACTCGCCGTCCCGCACATCGCCCGCCGAATCGTCGGCAGCGACCACCGCTGGGTGCTGCCGATGGCGGCACTGATCGGGCCCGTCATGCTGCTCGTCTCCGATGTCATCGGCCGCATACTCTTCCCGCCGAGCGAGGTCCCGGCGGGCGTGATGACGGCGCTGATCGGCGTTCCGTTCCTGGTCACGCTGGTACGCCGGAAGGCGGTGCCCGCATGAGCGACACCACTGTCCGGGTGCGGCCCGCCGGGTACCACGTCGTACGGATCGGGGCGCGAGGCCGGTTCCTGCTGCACCGGCGGGCGGCCGTCGTCGCCGCCGTCCTCGTCGCCTCGCTGGCCGCCGTCTGTGTCGCGTACCTCTGCGTCGGCGAGAGCTTCGTCGCGCCCGGCGAGGTCATGAAGGTGATCCTGGGACAGCCGTCCCCCGACGAACTGGTCGTCGGCACGCTGCGGCTGCCGCGGATGGTCGTGGGGCTGCTGGTCGGCGCGGCGTTCGGGGTCGCCGGTGCGCTGATCCAGACCGTCGCCCGCAATCCGCTGGCCAGCCCCGACATCATCGGCATCACCCAGGGGGCGAGCGCGCTCACGGTCGGCGCGATGACCTTCGGCGTCACCTCGTACACCGTGCTGCCGTATCTGTCCGTCATCGGCGGGGTGGCCGCCGCGGCGCTCGTCTACGTCTTCGCCTGGCGCGGCGGGCTGCACGCCACCCGCTTCGTCCTCATCGGCATCGGCATCGCCATCGCGCTGCGGTCGGTCACCACACTGTTCCTGACGAAGGGCGACTATCTGGTCGCCCAGCAGGCGCAGATCTGGATGACCGGCTCGCTCAACGGCCGCGGCTGGTCCGAGGCCGCGTCGATCGGCTGGACGCTGCTGATCCTGCTGCCGGCCCTCCTGTGGGCCGCCCGCGCCCAGCGCACCGTCTCGATGGACGACGACACCGCGACGGCCCTCGGGGTGCGTCTGGGACGGGTACGGCTGGGGCTCGTCGCACTCGGCGTGATCCTGGCGTCCGTGGCGACCGGGACGGCCGGTCCGATCGACTTCGTGGCGCTGCTCGCCCCGCAGATCGCCCGCCGGATGACCCGTACCGCGCAGATTCCGCTGTTCTGCTCGGCGTTGCTCGGCGCGGTCATCGTGGTGTTCGGGGATCTGCTGGCACGCAGGCTCTTCTCGCCCACCGAGCTGCCGGTGGGCGTTCTGACGGCGGCGGTCGGCGCCCCGTATCTGATCTGGCTGATCATCCGCGGCCACGGCGGCGGTCGCGGCCGTAGTGGAGGCACCGCATGAGTTCGACCCGTACGTCCGACGCCGAGGCGACCGCGACCAGCCGGCTCACCGTGCGGGAGCTGACGCTCGCGTACGAGGACCGCACCGTCGTCCACGAGCTGGACCTCGCCGTTCCCGACGGCCGGGTCACGGTCATCGTCGGCCCGAACGCCTGCGGGAAGTCGACCACGCTGCGCGCGCTCGGCCGGCTCCTCAAGCCGTGCGGCGGGGCCGTGCTCCTCGACGGCACCGAGCTGTCGAAGATCCCCACCCGGAAGATCGCCCAGTCGATCGGGCTGCTGCCGCAGACCCCGGTGGCCCCCGAGGCGATCACCGTCTCCGACCTCGTCGCCCGTGGCCGGCAGCCGCATCAGCACTGGTGGCAGCAGTGGTCCCAGGAGGACGAGCGGGCGGTGACGGACGCGATGGAGCGTACGGACATCATCGCGCTCGGCGACCGCTCGGTGGACGAGCTGTCCGGCGGGCAGCGCCAACGTGTCTGGATCGCGATGGCGCTCGCGCAGGAGACCGATCTGCTGCTGCTCGACGAGCCGACCACGTACCTCGACATCGCGCACCAGGTGGAGGTCCTGGACCTGGTGCGCCGGCTCACCGCCCCGGCGGCGGACGGCACCCGCGGCCGGACCGTCGTCACCGTGCTCCACGACCTCAACCAGGCCGCCCGGTACGCGGACCACCTGGTCGCCATGAAGGCGGGCCGGATCGTCGCCGAGGGCCACCCGAAGGACATCGTCACCGCCGGTCTCGTGCGCGAGGTCTTCGGCCTGGACGCGGTGATCGTCCCGGACCCGGTGACGGGGTCGCCGCTGGTGGTGCCGGGTGCGCCGTGGACGCCGTCCGGCTCTTCTTCCGCTTCTGCTTCCGAATCCGCTTCTGCTTCCGCTTGAGAACCGGGCCGGGAGAAGCGAACGCCCGCCATCGCCTACCCCGCCCGCTTCCGCGCCCGCCACACCAGGAACACCGCCGACGCCACCGCCGCCGTCCGTACCACCACCGGCCACATCCCGCTCAGCACCTCAGCCATCGCGTCCTGCGGGATCGGCTCGCCCCAGCGGCCCTCCGTGCGGCCCCATATCCAGACGAGGGCGCCCGCCACGACCACGCCCGGCAGCCCCATCGCGGCCCACTTCGCCTCCGCGCGGGACAGCGTGCGTGAGCTGTACGCCAGCAGCCAGCCGCCCGCCAGGGCCAGCCAGGAGCCCATCACGGCGCCGGTGACCAGCAGCGCGGCGGCGAGCAGCAGCAGGGGGTGGGAGAACCGCGGGCCCGTCGTCCCGCCCTCGCGCCGGGCGCGGCGGCGCAGGCCCGGGAGCCGTCGGCGTCGTCGCGGAGCCTCGTCGGTGCCGCCGTCCTCGGGGATGCCGTCGTCCTCGGCCGGCGAATCGCCCGTGCGCGGGCGCGGAACGGTGGCGTCCCGGGCCGACGGTTGCCTCATCATGTCCGGGATCTCTATGCCGCCGGTGAACCCCGGCACATCGACCCCGTCACCGAACGGCCCCGGCTCGATCCGCCACCAGTCGGGCTCGCTCCCGGACGGCCCCAGTTCGTCCGTACCGGCCATGTGCGGCGGCGAAGGCACCCGACCGGCCGCCGCTTCCGGAGCCGCGGAGTCCGCCGAGCCCTCCGGTTCCCCGTCCGGCGCCGGTGCCGACGCCTGCGACGCGCCCTTGCCGGAACTGTCTTTCCGGAGCATCCCCTTGCGCGGACGGGGGATGCCGTGCCCCTCCCCCGCGCCGGGCCCCGGCCGCTCGGGCAGCTCCACCGTCCCGTCCGCCGACGCGGCCGCGGCGGCGACCAGTTCGTCCGGTGTGCCGAGCCTCCCGATGATGCGGCGGACCGCCGCCGGGGTGTCCGCGGACTGTGTTCCGCGCTGCCGGTCGATCTCGCCCCGGAGGGTCGAAACGAGCCTCATCCGAGTGCCCGACGACAGCTGTTGCTGCTGAGCCAGATCCCCGACCCGGCTCAGATAGTCGTAGACGAGCTGGTCGCTCTCGATCCCCACGCGATGGTTCCCCTCTACCGCCCTGCACCGACGGTAGCGCCCTCAGAGCCTCTCGGGCCTGTCCGGAGCGACTAACGTGGGACGGATGGGGATGACCACACCACCGCGGACGCTCGCCGAAGCTCTCCGCGCCAGGGACGACGAGTCGTTGACCGGGCTGCTGCGCGCCCGCCCCGATCTCCTCACCCCCGTACCGGGCGACATCACCCAGCTCGCGACGAGAGCCGGCACGCGTGCCTCCGTCGTACGCGCGCTGGAGCACCTCGACCGGTTCGCTCTGCAGACCGCCGAGGCGCTGGCCGTGGCCCCCGACCCCGCCCCGTACGAGACGCTGCTCGGCCTCCTCACCGGCGACGGCCGGGACGACGGCGAGCACCGCGACGACGCGGACGCGGCCATCGCGGACGCGCTGCCCGCCGCCCTGACCACCCTGCGCGAACAGGCCCTCGTCTGGGGTGAGGACGACCGGCTGCGGCTGGTGCGCACCGCGCGCGAAATCCTCGCGCCGTCCCCGCAGCACCCCTCCCCCACCGGTCTGGGCCCTACCGTCGCGGAGGCGACCGCAGGAATGTCGCCGGGCCGCCTCCAGGACATTCTGGTGGCCGCCGGACTGCCCGCCACCCATGACCCGGTCTCCGCCGTGACGTCCCTGTCCGCGCTCTTCACCGACCGGGCCAGGATGGGCGAGCTGCTGGACACCGCCCCCGCCGAAGCCCTGTCCGTACTGGACCGGCTGGTGTGGGGGCCGCCGTACGGGGAAGTGACCCCGAACCCCACGCCGCCCGTGAAATGGCTGCGCGACCGCGGGCTGCTGCTGCCCGTGTCGGCCCGCACCGTGGTGCTGCCCCGCGAGGCCGCCCTGCATCTGCGGGCCGGGCGCGCCCACCGCGTACCGGAACCTCGGCCGCCCGCCGTGGAGACGGTCGCGAACCGTGATCCCCGGGCTGTGGACAGTGCCGCGGCCGGTCAGGCGTTCCTGGCGGTGACCACCGTCGAGGAGCTGCTGAAGAGCTGGAACGGCGGCGGGCCCGCGATACTGCGCTCCGGCGGGCTCAGTGTCCGCGATCTGAAGAAGACCGCGACCACCCTCGACGTCTCCGAGCCCGTCGCCGCCTTCTGGGTCGAACTCGCCTACGTGGCCGGGCTGCTGGCCTCCGACGGGGAGGCCGACGAACGGTATGCGCCGACGCCCGCGTACGACGACTGGGCCGAACTGCCCGCCCAGGACCGCTGGACGCGCCTCGCCACCGCCTGGCTCGCCGCCACCCGTACCCCGGGCCTGGCCGGCGGCCAGGACGCCAAGGGCCGGGCCCTGTCCGCGCTCGGCCCCGGCCCCGGCGGCCAGGACGCCAAGGGCCGGGCCCTGTCCGCGCTCGGCCCCGGCCTCGACCGCTCCGCCGCCCCCGAGGTACGCCACCGGGTCCTGGCCCTTCTTGCCGCCCTGGAACCGGGCACCGCCCCCGACCCGGAGACCGTCCTCGCCCGGCTCCGCTGGGAACGCCCCCTGCGTGGCGCCTCCGGCTCCGCGGGGGACACCACCGACCTGCGCTCCCGGATCGCCCTGTGGACGCTGAGCGAGTCCGAGATCCTCGGCATCACCGGCCGCGGCGCGCTCGCCGCGCACACCCGCGCACTGCTCGGCTCCGGGTCCGCCGAGGCCGCAGCCCTGCTCGCGCCCCTGATCCCCGAGCCGCTGGACCACATCCTGCTCCAGGCCGACCTGACGGCCGTCGCCCCCGGCCCGCTGGAGCGCCCCCTGGCGGACATGCTCTCCGCCCTCGCGGACATCGAGTCGAAGGGCGGCGCGACGGTCTACCGGTTCACCCCCGGGTCCGTCCGGCGAGCCCTGGACGCCGGACAGTCCGCGGCCGAACTGCATGCGTTCCTTGCCGCGCACAGCCGTACGCCGGTGCCGCAACCGCTCAGTTACCTCATCGACGACGTGGCCCGCCGCCACGGCCATCTGCGGATCGGCGCCGCTTCCTCGTATGTGCGCTGCGACGACGAGGCCATGCTGAACGAGATCCTCGCCGACAAGCGCTCGGCCATCCTGCGCCTGCGCCGCCTCGCGCCTACGGCCCTGGCCGCCCAGGTCGACCCGGCGTCCCTGCTCGAAGGGCTGCGCGAGATGGGGTACGCGCCGGCCGCCGAGTCCGCCGAGGGCGATGTCCTGATCACCCGCGCGGGCGCCCGCCGCACCCCGCCCCGCACGGCCCCCGTCCCCGTGCCCGAGGGCCCTCCGGTCCCGGACGCCACCCTGCTCGGCGCGGCGGTACGGGCGATCCGCGCCGGGGACACGGCCGCCACGGTGGTCCGCAAGGACACGGACACGGCCGATGCGCCCACGGCCACGTCCGGCTCCCTGCCCCGTACGAGCTCCGCCGAGACCCTCGCCACCGTCCAGGCTGCCGTGATGACCGGCTCGGCGCTCTGGATCGGCTACGTCAACGCGGACGGGGCTGCCAGCCAGCGCGTCATCGCCCCGGTCCGGGTCGAGGGCGGGTTCGTCACGGCTTACGACCACACGGCGGACGAGGTCCGCACGTACCCGCTGCACCGGATCACCGGCGTCGCCGAACTGGCCGACGACGCCACGTCGTGAAGCCGAAAGCCGGAAGCTGGAAGCTGGAAGCTGGGACAGCCGGACACGTCGCTGTCGTCTTCTTCTTCTTCTTCTGCTGCTGCTGCTGCAACGTTCCAGCCCCTGGCCTCGCACAATGCCTCGCGCGCAGCCCACTGACGCTCCGGCGAGGTAAACTCATCTGTTTCGCGTGAAAGTCTGATGGAGATGGCAGCGCGCATTCCCGGCGCACCGGCCGAGCACACTGGCCGAGACGACTTTTGAGCGTCGGGCACGGGGCAAAGCCCGCGCCATGGCGGGTGTGCCGCCTGTCACAGGACGATCCAAACTTCGGAGGTATGTGTGTCCTGCCTGATCGTCCAGAGCGACAAGACACTGCTCCTGGAAGTCGACCACGATCAGGCCGACGCCTGCCGTCGTGCGATCGCGCCCTTCGCCGAGCTGGAGCGGGCGCCCGAGCACATCCACACCTACCGGCTGACCCCGCTCGGGCTGTGGAACGCGCGTGCCGCCGGGCACGACGCCGAGCAGGTCGTCGACGCGCTCGTGCGGTACTCGCGCTATCCCGTTCCGCACGCGCTGCTCGTCGACATCGCGGAGACGATGGCCAGGTACGGCCGGCTCACGCTCTCCAAGGACCCGGTCCACGGTCTGGTACTGACCTCCACCGACCGGCCCGTGCTGGAGGAGATCCTCCGGTCGAAGAAGGTCCAGCCGCTGGTCGGGGCGCGCATCGACCCGGACACCGTGGCCGTGCATCCCTCGGAGCGCGGGCAGATCAAGCAGACGCTGCTGAAGCTGGGCTGGCCGGCGGAGGACCTCGCCGGGTACGTCGACGGCGAGGCGCACCCCATCGAGCTCGCGGAGGACGGCTGGGCGCTGCGGCCGTACCAGAAGCAGGCGGTCGAGGGCTTCTGGCACGGCGGTTCGGGCGTCGTCGTGCTGCCCTGCGGTGCGGGGAAGACGCTGGTCGGGGCGGGTGCGATGGCGCGGGCCAAGGCGACCACCCTGATCCTGGTGACGAACACCGTCTCGGCCCGGCAGTGGAAGCACGAGCTGGTGAAGCGGACCTCGCTGACCGAGGACGAGATCGGCGAGTACAGCGGTACGCGCAAGGAGATCCGGCCGGTCACCATCGCCACCTACCAGGTGCTGACGACCCGCCGCAAGGGTGTCTACCCGCACCTGGAACTGTTCGACTCCCGTGACTGGGGACTGGTGATCTACGACGAGGTGCATCTGCTGCCCGCGCCCGTCTTCAAGTTCACCGCCGACCTGCAGGCCCGGCGTCGCCTCGGCCTCACCGCGACGCTGGTGCGTGAGGACGGCCGCGAGTCGGATGTCTTCTCGCTGATCGGGCCCAAGCGGTTCGACGCCCCGTGGAAGGAGATCGAGGCGCAGGGCTACATCGCGCCCGCCGACTGTGTCGAGGTGCGCGTCAATCTGACGGACTCGGAGCGGCTTGCGTACGCGACAGCGGAGACCGAGGAGAAGTACCGGTTCTGTGCGACGACCGATACGAAGCGGAAGGTGACCGAGGCGCTGGTACGCAAGCACCGGGGCGAGCAGACCCTTGTCATCGGGCAGTACATCGACCAGCTCGACGAGCTGGGTGAGCATCTGAACGCCCCGGTGATCAAGGGCGAGACGAGCAACGCCCAGCGCGAGAAGCTCTTCGACGCGTTCCGGGAGGGCGAGCTCAACGTCCTGGTGGTGTCGAAGGTCGCGAACTTCTCCATCGACCTGCCGGAGGCGACCGTCGCCATTCAGGTGTCGGGGACGTTCGGCTCGCGGCAGGAGGAGGCGCAGCGGCTCGGCCGGGTGCTGCGGCCGAAGGCCGACGGGCACGAGGCGCGGTTCTATTCGGTGGTCGCCCGCGACACGATCGACCAGGACTTCGCGGCGCACCGCCAGCGGTTCCTGGCCGAGCAGGGGTACGCGTACCGGATCGTGGACGCGGACGAGCTGCTGGCCGACGGCTGAGGCCGACCGGCGACCGGCCCGCGTACGCCGGTCGGTTAAAACCGTTCGACCGTGACGAGGACGGTCGCTACAATCGCCGGTCTGCCCGCCTCCCGCACCGTGGTACCGGCCGTAGCCGGCAGCCGGGGGAGCGCCGCCGGCCGGACGGAAACCGGCCGACAGCTGTGCGTACGCCTGCGTGCGTACCCCGTGATGGATTCCCGAGCGGACCGCATCGCCCCCGCGCCATGACCGGAGGCGAGGTGCGGTCCGCCGTCCTGCGTTGAAAAGCCGGAGGCAACAGCGTGCCCGCGCACGAACACGAAAGCGACACCACCACCGATCCCCTGGCTCGTGAACGCGCCCATCTCGCCGCGTCCCGCTCCGCGTTGCGCGCCATGCGGGAGGACGCCCAGGCCCTCGACATCCGCGATGTCACCGCGAACTGGGTCAACGCGGCCGTCCTGCAGACCCAGATCGACGACCGCATCAAATCCCTCGCCGATCTCGCCCACGCCCCGCTCTTCTTCGGCCGCCTGGACTATCTGCACCCGGTCGGTGCCGAGCGGGCCGAGGGTGCATCAGGAGGAGCGGCGCGCAGCTCCTCGGCCGAAGGTGGGCGACGGGAGGGCGAGCAGTTCTACATCGGGCGCCGCCACGTCCATGACGCCGCCGGCGACCCGATGGTCATCGACTGGCGTGCGCCCGTCTCGCAGCCGTTCTACCGGGCCTCGAAGCAGGACCCCCAGGACGTCGGCCAGCGCCGCCGCTTCGGCTACACCGGCGGTGAACTGACCGCGTACGAGGACGAGCACCTGACCGACCCCACCGAGGCCGCGCAGACCAGCAAGCTCCTCCAGGCGGAGATCGAGCGGCCGCGTGTCGGACCGATGCGTGACATCGTCGCGACGATCCAGCCGGAGCAGGACGAGATCGTCCGTAGCGGTCTCGGCGGGACGGTCTGCGTACAGGGAGGACCCGGCACCGGTAAGACGGCCGTCGGCCTGCACCGTGTCGCGTACCTCCTCTACGCCCACCGGGAGCGCCTGGCCCGTACCGGCACTCTGGTCATCGGGCCGAACCGTTCCTTCCTCCACTACATCGAGCAGGTGCTCCCGGCCCTCGGTGAGCTGGAGGTGAAGCAGGCGACCGTCGACGATCTGGTGGCGGCGGGCATCGAGGTGCGTGGCACGGACTCGGCGGCCGCCGCCGTCGTCAAGGGCGACGCCAGGATGGCCGAGGTGCTGCGGCGGGCGCTCCGTTCGCATGTGACGCTGCCGACGGAGCCGGTGATGGTGGTGCGCGGTTCGCGCCGCTGGCGGGTGCCGGCGTACGAGCTGGAGGAGATCGTCACCGAACTGCTGGCCCGCGACATGCGGTACGGGGCCGCCCATGAGGCGCTTCCGCAGCGCATCGCGCACTCCGTCCTGGTCCGGATGGAGGAGGCCGGCGAGGCGCCCGACGACCGGGTGCAGAACGCGGTGGCCCGTAACCCTGCCGTGAAGGCGGCCGTGAAGGCGATCTGGCCGGCCGTCGAGCCGGCCAAGCTGGTGCTGCGGCTGCTCATCGACGCGGAGTTCCTGGCCACGCACGCTCAGGGACTGCTCACCGAGGACGAGCAGAAGGCGATCCTGTGGACCAAGCAGGTCCGCAGCGTGAAGTCCGCGAAGTGGTCGGCGGCGGACGCGGTGCTGATCGACGAGGCGAGCGATCTGGTGGCGCGTACGCACTCGCTCGGCCATGTCGTGCTCGACGAGGCGCAGGACCTGTCCCCCATGCAGTACCGGGCGGTGGGCCGCCGCTGCACGACGGGTTCGGCGACGGTTCTCGGTGACCTCGCTCAGGGCACGACGCCGTGGTCGACGGAGAGCTGGGCGCAGGCGCTGCACCACCTGGGCAAGTCGGACGCGGTGGTGGAGGAGCTGACGGCGGGCTTCCGTGTGCCGCGCGAGGTGATCGCGTATGCGTCACGGCTGCTGCCGGTGATCTCACCGGGGCTCACCGCGGTGGAGTCGGTGCGTGAGTCGCCGGGTTCGCTGGAGGTACGGGAGGTGGGCGATCCGGCGGAGCTGGACGCGGCGGTCCTGGCGGCGTGCGAGGAGTCGCTGACGCGGGAGGGGTCGATCGGCCTGATCGCGGCGGATGCGCGGATTCCGGCGCTGGCGGATGCGCTTGCCGCGGCGGGCCACGCGTATCTGTCCCCCGGTGAGGAGACGACCGCCGGGTCCCGGCTGACCCTGGTCCCGGCGTCGCTGGCCAAGGGCCTGGAGTACGACTACGTGGTACTGGACGAGCCGGCCGCGGTGGTGGACGGCGAGCCGGACGAGCGCACGGGGCTGCGCCGGCTGTACGTGGCGCTGACGCGTGCGGTGTCGGGGTTGACGGTGGTGCATGCGGCGGGGGTGCCGGGCGAGCTGTTGTAGGGGGTGGGGGCGTGTGCGGGTGGAGGCGCCTGCGGCGGACCTCTTCCCTCGCACGCCCCCGGCCCGCTACGCGTCGAGCACCGCCCGCCACTGCCGTACCGCCGCCGCGTCCACCGGACCCGTCCAGCCGGCCGGGCGTGCCGCACCGCCGATGTGTACGGCGTCGATGCCCGCGGACAGCAGCTCCGGCAGGTGGTCCAGGCGGAGCCCGCCGCCCACCAGGATCTGCGGCTCGTACCCGGGCTCCCCCCTGCGTGCCGCCTCGCCCAGCAGCGTCGGGATGCCCTCGTCGACGCCCTCCGGGGAGCCCGCCGTGAGGTACGTGTCCAGGCCGGGCATGTCCGCCAGCTGTTTGCGCAGGGCGTCCCGGTCGGCGACCCGGTCGATCGCGCGGTGGAAGGTCCAGCGGCAGCCGTCCAGCTCGGCGACGAGGCGTTCGACGGCGACCAGGTCCGGGCGGCCCTCGGCGTCGAGGAAGCCCAGGACGAATTCCTCGGCCCCCTCCGCCCTCAGCTCGCGCGCCCTGGCCACGAGCACATCGATGTCGCCGGCCTCGAAACCGTCCGCCGACCTGAGCATCACCCGCAGCGGAATGTCCACCGCGGCCCGGATCCTCGCGAAGGTCGCGCAGGACGGGGTCAGGCCGTCCGCCGCCATGTCGGTGACCAGCTCAAGCCGGTCTGCACCACCCGCCCGGGCAGCGACCGCGTCCTGTGCGTCGAGAGCGATCACCTCCAGGACTGCACGGTTGCTCATGGGCTCCCATCCCTCCAGGAAGACGCAACAGGTCAACAGGCCGACAGGTCTAGTCCACTAACCAGCCTACGGCGCGGCCGGCCGAGGGCCCAGCCTCAACGCGACGTGAAGATACGCGGGGGCGGACGCATATCAGGCGATCGGGCGCACACGCTCCGGGTCCCGACGGCGGATCACCTTGCGCTTTATAGGGGTGGGGGGTATACCTGAATCAACAATGCATACCCCATAGGGGTATCACCGTCTCCGCCCGGGAGGACATCGTGTCCGCGCACACCGCCACAACCGGGGCCGGCACAGCCGCCGGCACCGCCACAGAGGTCGAGCTCGCGATCGGCGGCATGACCTGCGCCTCCTGCGCGGCCCGTATCGAGAAGAAGCTCAACCGGATGGACGGCGTCGAGGCCACCGTCAATTACGCCACCGAGAAGGCCAAGGTCAGCTACCGGGGCGAGGACGTCTCCGTACAGGATCTGATCGCCACCGTCGAGAAGACCGGCTACACCGCGCACGAGCCCGCGCCCCCGATGCGTCCCGAGGACGACGCCCCCGAGGCAGCGAAGGCCGCGGAGGCCGACGAGCTGCGGCCCCTGCGGCAGCGGCTGCTCACCGCCGTCGTGCTCGCCGTGCCGGTGATCGCCATGTCGATGGTCCCTGCGCTCCAGTTCGACTACTGGCAGTGGCTCTCGCTGACCCTGACGGCCCCCGTCGTCACGTACGCCGCCTGGCCCTTCCACCGCGCCGCCTGGACCAACGCCAAGCACGGCGCGGCAACGATGGACACGCTGGTCTCGGTCGGCACCTCGGCCGCGTTCCTGTGGTCGGTGTGGGCACTGTTCTTCGGCACCGCCGGGATGACCGGCATGACGCATCCCTTCGAGCTGACCATCGGCCACAGCGACGGCGCCGGGAACATCTACCTGGAGGCCGCCGCCGGAGTCACCGCCTTCATCCTGGCCGGGCGCTACTTCGAGGCCCGCTCCAAGCGGAAGGCGGGTGCGGCCCTCAAGGCGCTTCTCGAACTCGGGGCCAAGGAGGTGACCGTGCTGCGCGG
This sequence comes from Streptomyces sp. NPDC018000, assembly GCF_044328025.1. Taxonomy (NCBI): domain Bacteria; kingdom Bacillati; phylum Actinomycetota; class Actinomycetes; order Kitasatosporales; family Streptomycetaceae; genus Streptomyces; species Streptomyces sp. NPDC018000. The sequence goes on along the minus strand of NZ_JBIRGM010000007.1, from coordinate 160,353 downwards.
CGGCCGTGAGATGACCGTGCCGACCGCCGACCTCCAGGTCGGGGACCGGTTCCTGGTCCGCCCCGGTGAGAAGATCGCCACCGACGGCACCGTCGTGGAAGGCGCATCGGCCGTGGACGCGTCGATGCTCACCGGCGAGTCCGTACCCGTGGAGGTCGGCGTCGGCGACGGCGTCACCGGGGCCACGCTCAACGCGGGCGGCCGGCTCGTCGTCGAGGCCACCCGGATCGGCGCCGACACCCAGCTGGCCCGGATGGCCAGGCTCGTCGAGGACGCGCAGAACGGCAAGGCCGCGGCCCAGCGCCTCGCGGACCGGATCTCCGCCGTCTTCGTCCCCGTCGTCATCGCCCTCGCGCTCGGCACGCTCGCTTTCTGGCTCGTCAACGGCGCCGGCCTGACCGCGGCGTTCACCGCCGCCGTCGCCGTACTGATCATCGCCTGCCCCTGCGCCCTGGGCCTCGCCACTCCGACCGCCCTCATGGTCGGTACGGGACGCGGCGCCCAGCTCGGCATCCTGATCAAGGGCCCGGAGGTCCTGGAGACCACGCGCCGCGTCGACACGATCGTCCTCGACAAGACCGGCACGGTCACCACCGGCCGGATGACCCTGCTGGACGTGCACACGGCGGACGGTACGGGCGAGAGCGATGTGCTGCGGCTCGCGGGCGCTCTGGAGCACTCCTCCGAGCACCCCATAGCCCAGGCCGTCGCCGCCGGGGCCGTCGAGCGCACCGGTGCCGCCCTGCCCACCCCCGAGGACTTCACCAGCGTCGCGGGCCTCGGTGTCCAGGGCGTCGTCGAGGGCCACGCCGTCCTCGTCGGCCGTGAGCAGCTGCTCGCCGAGTGGGAGATCCGCCTGCCGGTGGAGCTGGCCCGGCAGAAGGCCGCGGCGGAGGCCGCCGGCCGGACGGCCATCGCGGTCGCCTGGGACGGCGAGGCACGGGCGGTCCTCGAAGTCGCCGACGCGGTGAAGGACACCAGCGCGGAGGCCATCGAGCGGCTGCGGGCCCTCGGTCTGACCCCGATCCTGCTGACCGGCGACAACCGGGCGGTGGCCGAGGCGGTCGCGGCCGAGGTCGGGATCGAGAAGGTGTACGCGGAGGTCATGCCGGAGGACAAGGCCGACGTCGTCAAGGGCCTCCAGGCCGAAGGCCGTTCGGTCGCCATGGTCGGCGACGGCGTCAACGACGCGGCCGCCCTCGCCCAGGCCGACCTGGGCCTGGCGATGGGCACGGGCACGGACGCCGCGATCGAGGCCGGTGACCTGACGCTGGTGCGCGGGGACCTGCGGGCCGCGGCGGACGCCATCCGGCTCTCCCGCAAGACGCTGGGCACCATCCGTACGAACCTGTTCTGGGCCTTCGCCTACAACGTGGCCGCCTTGCCGCTCGCCGCGGCCGGGCTGCTCAACCCGATGATCGCGGGCGCGGCGATGGCGTTCTCGTCGGTCTTCGTGGTCGGCAACTCGCTGCGGCTGCGGGGGTTCAAGGCGGCGTAGCACCGCGTCCCGACCCGACGACGCCCCTTCGGCCCGCGTTCACGAAGCGCGCCGGAGGGGCCGCGGGTTCACACGGGCCGAAGGTTCACCGGTGGGATCTCAAGGGCCCGTCGCCGTGCTCCGCGGTACTGGTTGCGCGACCTTTGCCCGGCGCCGGGCAAAGGACAGCCCTTAGGGTCATTTCATGACCGACAACTCGGACGGAAGCAGCGCCCACGGAGCAGGCAGTGCCCGCACCTCTCTCCGTGGCCGCTGGCGGGAGGCGCTCGTCGGTGCCCGGGGCGGGGCGTCCGGTCCCGATCCGTTGCCGTACGCCGACAATCTGCTGGCGCGCTGGGCCGAGCCGCAGCGGCGGTACCACACCACCGCGCACCTGGTCGCGGTGCTCGATCACATCGACACGCTCGCCGCATACGCGGCCGATGCGGATGCCGTACGCCTCGCCGCCTGGTTCCACGACGCGGTCTACCGGCCCGACCGGTCCGAGAACGAGGAACGCAGCGCCGCCCTCGCCGAGCGCGCCCTGCCGGAGGCCGGGGTGCCGGCCGAGGTCACGGCCGAGGTCGCCCGTCTCGTACGGCTCACCGTCACCCACGACCCGGCGGACGGCGACACCAACGGCGAGGTGCTGTGCGATGCGGATCTCGCGATCCTGGCAGCGCCCCCGCAGGAGTACGCGGCGTACGCGGCGCAGGTGCGCGAGGAGTACGGCTTCGTGCCCGACGACGCGTTCCGGGAAGGGCGGGCGGCGGTGCTGCGTCAGCTGCTCGGGCTGCCGCGCCTGTTCCGTACACCGCACGGGGTGGACCGTTGGGCACCGCGGGCCCGGCAGAACCTGTCGACCGAGCTGGAGCTGCTGAGCCGCTGAGCGCGCGGTGGGACGGTGGCCGGAAGCCGTCGGCAGCGGGAATGTAACGCCCGTGGCCGCTGTTGGCAGCTGTCATGCCCGATTCTTCCGCTCGCCGCTCACGCATGCCACTTGCCGTATACATTCTGGGCCTCTCGGTCTTCGCCCTGGGCACCAGTGAGTTCATGCTCTCCGGACTGTTGCCGCCCATCGCCGACGACATGAACGTGTCCATCCCCCAGGCCGGACTTCTCATATCCGCCTTCGCGATCGGCATGGTGATCGGTGCCCCGTTGCTCGCCGTGGCCACGCTCCGGCTGCCGCGCCGCACCACACTGATCACCCTGATCTCCGTCTTCGGCCTCGGCCAGGTCGCGGGTGCGCTGGCTCCGACGTACGAGGTGCTCTTCGCGTCCCGTGTCGTGAGCGCCTTCGCCTGCGCCGGGTTCTGGGCGGTGGGTGCGGCGGTCGCCATCGCGATGGTGCCGGTGAACGCGCGAGCCCGTGCGATGGCCGTGATGATCGGTGGTCTGTCGGTCGCCAATGTGCTGGGCGTTCCCCTGGGCGCCTTTCTCGGTGAGAACCTCGGGTGGCGGTCGGCGTTCTGGGCGGTGGGTGCGGCGTCCGCCGTGGCACTGGTCGGGGTGGCGACGCTGATTCCGCACATTCCACTGCCGGAGCAGAAGCCGCGGCTCAAGCGGGAGATGAGCATCTACCGGGACCGGCAGGTGTGGCTGTCGATCGTGATCACGGCCCTCGCGGCAGGCGGTGTCTTCTGCGCGTTCAGTTATCTGGCACCGCTGCTGACGGATGTCGCCGGGCTGGACTCGGGCTGGGTGCCGACGGTGCTCGCGCTGTTCGGGGCCGGTGCGCTGGTCGGTACGACGATCGGCGGCCGGGTCGCGGACGCGCATCTCTTCGGGGTGCTGATGAGCGGTATCACGGCCTCGACGATTTTCCTGGTCGCGCTGGCACTGTTCGCCTCGAACCAGGTCGCCGCGGTCGGGCTCTCGTTCCTGCTCGGACTGTCGTCGTTCTACACGGCCCCGGCGCTGAATGCCCGGATGTTCAACGTCGCGGGCGCCGCTCCGACGCTCGCCGGTGCGACGACGACGGCCGCGTTCAACCTGGGCAACACGGGCGGCCCCTGGCTGGGCGGCAAGGTGATCGACGCGGACTTCGGTTTCACGGCGACCGCGTGGGCGGGTGCGGCGATGATGGTGCTGGCGCTGGCGGCCGTGGTGCTCTCGCTGCGGCTGCAGGGCGGGGGCAGGTCGCGGCGGGTGACCGGGTCGCCCGCCGCGGCGTCGGCAGAGGTGTCGGAAGTGCCCGGCAAGGCGCCGGGGGCGTCCGCGGAGGCGGGTAGCTCCGCCGTCTGACCACGCGGCCGTCCGCAAAGGCGGGTACCTCCGCGGTCCGACCCGCGCCGGGCGGCCCGGACGCTCGAACGGCGGGCCCGGGCCGGGGCTGACGGAGCGCGGCGGGGCACGGCCCGTCAGCGGACGGGCGCCGGGCGCCCCTTGGGCCGCCGCAGCCCGGCCTCCGTGAGACGGCGGACGAGTTCCTTCGAGCCGACCTGCTTCGCCCCGGCCCGTACCGCGTCCTCGTACCGCGATTCCGGTACGTCGTAGTGATCCCGGTCGAACGCGCGTGGCGGGCAGCCGATGGATGCCGCGAAGGCGTGCAGCTCCTCGAAGGACACATCGCTGACCAGATGCGACCAGAACCGCCCGTGGCCCGGCCAGTCGGGCGGGTCGATGTAGACCGTCACCGCCGGAGTATCCCGCTCAGCGAACCGACCGGTGCGACGGCCACGGCTGCCTTGGTGCACACCCAGTGCGGGTCCGGACCCAGTTCCGGTTCGACGTCCAGGGCGTGCGGGTCGCCCGCGTCGCAGACCGGGCAGAGCGGCCACCGCCCGTACCGTTCGAGCAGGGCGTCCTGCACGTCCTGAGCCACGAGGCCGACGACGAACGAGGCGCCGTCGGGCCACTGCTCGACCCACCAGCGGCGGTGCGTCACCGCGTCCTCGACCAGCGAGACGATCCCGGCCTCGGCGACGTCACCTGCGGCGAGATCGGCCATGACCAGCGCGCGGGCCGTGTGCAACGCCTGTTCCAAGGGATTCATCTCCATGGGCCCATTGTCACCCTGCCCACGAACCCGCTTCGCGTGCCCGCCTTTGCCGTTTCCGCGCTGTCGGCGGTGCTGTGCCGGACGTGGTGTCAGCGGCAGGGACCCAAGGGGGTTGACGAGCAACCTGGTTGAAAATATCTTTCAAATGTGACCAATGACCTGAAGGAAAGTTTCATCACTGATTCGCCGCCCGCCCCGGCGGCTCTCGCGGCCAAGGTGCGCACGCTCGCGCCGTCCATGACCCGCTCCATGCAGCGCGTCGCCGAGGCCGTCGCCTGTGACCCCGCCGGCTGCGCCGCCCTCACCGTCACCGGTCTCGCCGAACTCACCGGCACCAGCGAGGCGACCGTGGTCCGCACGGCCCGCCTCCTCGGCTACCCCGGCTATCGCGATCTGCGCCTGGCCCTCGCCGGCCTCGCCGCACACCAGCAGTCGGGCCGGGCTCCCTCCGTCACCGCCGACATAGCGGTCGACGACCCGATCGCCGATGTGGTCGCCAAGCTCGCCTACGACGAGCAGCAGACCCTCGCCGACACGGCCGCGGGGCTCGACACCGTCCAGCTCGGCGCCGCGGTGGCCGCCGCCGCCACCGCCCGGCGCATCGACATCTACGGCGTGGGTGCCTCCTCCCTCGTCGGCCAGGACCTGGCCCAGAAGCTGGCCCGCATCGGCCTGATCGCGCACTCCCACACGGACCCGCACCTCGCGGTGACCAACGCCGTGCAGCTCCGCTCCGGCGATGTGGCCATCGCGATCACGCACTCCGGCTCCACCGTCGATGTCATCGAGCCGCTGCGGGTCGCCTTCGACCACGGTGCGACGACGATCGCGATCACCGGCCGCCCCGACGGCTCCGTGACGCAGTACGCCGACCATGTGCTGACCACGTCCACCGCCCGGGAGAGCGAGCTGCGGCCCGCAGCCATGTCGAGCCGTACGAGCCAGCTGCTCGTCGTCGACTGCCTGTTCATAGGCGTCGCGCAGCGCACGTACGAAACGGCGGCACCGGCACTCGCCGCCTCCTACGAGGCGCTGGCCCACCGCCACACCCCGCGCCCGCGCTGACCCCGAACCGAACCGACTCCCACCGCCCGCAATCGCACCCGCACCCGCGTTCGCACCCGCTGAACCGGTACGAGACCGAGAAAGCAGAGCCACCCCCCTATGACCTCCACCACCGGCGCCGACACCACCACCCCCGACGGATACGGGGAACTGCGCGCCCAGCTCGAAACGCTCACCACCGAGGCGTTCCGGCCCGAGCTGGCCGAGATCGACCGTCTGGACACGCTTGAGATTGCCCGGATCATGAACGGCGAGGACCGGTCCGTCCCGTCCGCCGTCGGCGCCCGGCTGCCCGAGATAGCCGCCGCGATCGACGGCACCGCGGAACGCATGGCCCGCGGCGGCCGGCTGATCTACGCGGGCGCGGGCACCGCGGGCCGGCTCGGCGTGCTGGACGCCAGCGAGTGCCCGCCCACCTTCAACACCGATCCCTCCGAGGTCGTCGGCCTGATCGCAGGCGGCCCGTCCGCCATGGTCAAGGCCGTCGAAGGCGCCGAGGACAGCAAGGAGCTGGCCGCCGCCGACCTCGACGCCCTGGGCCTCACCGCCGACGACACGGTGGTCGGCATCTCCGCCTCCGGTCGTACGCCGTACGCGATCGGCGCCGTCGAGCACGCCCGTACCAAGGGCGCGCTGACCATTGGTCTTTCCTGCAACGCGGGCTCCGCGCTGGGCGCCGCGGCCGAGCACGGCATCGAGGTCGTCGTCGGCCCCGAACTGCTCACCGGCTCCACCCGGCTCAAGGCGGGTACGGCACAGAAGCTCGTCCTCAACATGATCTCGACGATCACGATGATCCGGCTCGGCAAGACGTACGGGAACCTGATGGTCGATGTCCGCGCCTCCAACGAGAAGCTGCACGCCCGTTCCCGCCGGATCGTCTCGCTGGCCACGGGCGCGTCCGAAGAGGAGATCGAGGCCGCCCTCGCCGCGACCGACGGCGAGGTGAAGAACGCCATCCTCACCATCCTCGGTCAGGTCGACGGTCCCACCGCCGAGGACCTCCTGGCCGCATCCGGCGGCCACCTGCGCGCCGCCCTCGCCGCCGCCCCGCGCAGCACCTGACCCACCGGCTCCGCCTCGGCACCCCCCACCAGGCCACACGGACAGGGGCGGCGCCCAATGGCTGGGTGCCGCCCCTGTGCCTGCCCTTCCGTGCCTTCTCAGACCGGGAATTCCTCTGTGAGGAGCGTCGTACCGAAGGGCTCCGGCAACGTGAGCGGCTTTCCGAACGGCACCGGATCGGAGTGCTTGTACGTCCCGTCCTCGTTCGGCTCCGTGAACAGCGTGGCCATAGCTCCACGCGTGTCGAACCGGTCGATCAACAGGTACATCGGCACGCCCGCGCGCGCATAGGCACGGTACTTCTTCGTGCGGTCCTCCCGGGCGTTCGCCTTCGACGTGATCTCGACGATGAGCAGGGCCTCGGAGGCATCCATCGGATCGCTGGTGTCCGGGTCGGCAGCCATGATCAGCTCGCGCGGCATGATCACTAGATCGGGGACGTAAAGCTTGTCGAGCGGCGCGACGTGCACGCCCAGGGTCTGGTAGATGCCCAGCCCTTCGGGGAGGGCCCGATACAGGCGATGCTGCACCATCTCGGCGATTCCGTTGTGGTGCGCATGAGGCGGTGGTACCAAGACGATCTGCCCTTCGTCGATCTCGGCGCGCCACCCCTCGGGCACGTCCAGTTCACGCCATGTCTGCAGCAGGTAATCCCACGGGCGGCCTTCAGAGGCCTGGTCGTTCTCGACCATCGCGGCGGTCATCGCGGGTCCCTTCTCCTGTGGCCTGACAAAGGAGCGTAGATCGACGGTTCTGCGGAAGTTCACCGCTTCCAACAGCGTCCCACGATCGTGTGACGTGCGCACTGACCCTCCGCCCGTGGCCCGGCCACGGGTTGCTCCAGGCTGCTTGTCGCGCACCGGGGCGGCGCCCTAGCCGGGGTGCCACCCTTCGTCCTTCTCACCGCAGAACCGATCCGGCCCGCGCAATACTGGCCGGGTGACCGCTGCACGCATTCTTGTCGTCGAGGACGACCACGGCCTGCGCGATGTCCTGGCCCGCGGCCTGCGCGACGAGGACTTCGACGTCGTGACCGCCGTCGACGGCGCGACCGCCCTGAAGACCATCGACGAGTCGGTGCACGCGGTCGTGCTCGACGTGGGGCTGCCGGACTCGGACGGACGCGATGTGTGCCAGGCGATGCGCGGTGCGGGGTTCGGCGTCCCGGTGATCTTCCTGACCGCGCACGGCAACCTCACCGACCGGCTCTCCGGTTTCGCCTCCGGCGGCGACGACTACCTGGTCAAACCGTTCCACCTCAGCGAGCTGGCGGCCCGCGTCCGGGCGGTCCTGCACCGTGTCGGCCACCACGACAACGCCCTGGCCGACAGTGCGGGCGCGCTACGGCTGAACCCGGTGAAGCACGAGCTGACCGTGCACGGCCACCCCGTGGCGCTGACCCCGACGGAGTTCCGGCTGCTGGCCTGCCTGATGGCGGCCCCGGGCGCGGTGATGCGGCGCAGGGCACTGCTACGGGCCGGCTGGCCGGAGGGGGCGCGGGTCAGCGACAACACCCTGGACCAGTACCTGACCCGACTGCGTCGCAAACTGCGCGAGGCGGACAGCCCGCAGAGCATCAGCACGGTCCGAGGCGTGGGCTACCGCTTCGAAACCCCCCGCACGGCATGAACAGGAGCACCCTGCGTGGCCGCCTCGCCCTCATGGCCCTGGCCACCAGTGCCCTCTGGATCGGCGTCCTGACCGTCGTCTTCAACGTCGCCCTCAGCCAGCGGCTCCACGGGCAGGCCGACGACGTCCTGCGCACCCGCGCCGAGGCCGTGGCGGCCACGGTGGACGTACGCCCGGACGGCGGTCTCGTCGTACGCGAACCGGCCGAGGACCAGGCCCTGGACGCCGGGGTCTGGATCTACCAGGGCGACAAGGTGGTCGAGAAGCCCGCCAACGCCCCGGCAGATCTTCAGGCACAAGCGGCCGGCCTCGCCGGGCGGCGCGAGACGTTCACGGAGACCGAAGGTCCCGGGGCATGGCGGCTGTACGCCTTCCCCATCGACACCCCGGCACGGCAGGGACACGTCTCCGCGCAGGCCGGCACCGTCGTCAGCTCCGTCAGCCTCGACCCGTACCGTTCCAGCGCCGACACCGCGCTGGTCGGTTCGATCGCGCTGGCCGTGCTGCTGCTGGCCACCATCTATCTGCTGACCCGCCTCGTCGTGCGCCGGGCCCTGCGCCCCGTCGCCGTGATGAGCGAACAGGCCACCCGGTGGAGCGCCGCGGGCGCCGCCGAACGGTTCGGCTCCGAGGACCGGCCCGCCGAACTCGCCGCGTTCGCCTCCAGCCTGGACGCCCTGCTGGACCGGCTCGCCTCGGTCCTGCGCCACGAGCAGCAGCAGGCCGCCGAGCTCTCCCACGAGCTGCGCACCCCGCTCGCCCGGATCACCGCGGAGACCGAGTGGCTGACCGGAAGACCGCGCAGCGTGGAGCAGCAGGAGACCTCCCTGGAGGCCATCGCGGGCGCCGCCGCGACCATGCGTCAGATCTGCGACTCGCTGCTCTCGGAGGTCCGGGCCCGCACCGCGCAGATCCCCGGCCGCTCCCGCTTCCCCGACATCGCGCACCGCCTGGCGCAACGCAACGCGGCCCTGTTCCCCGACGCCCCCGCGGTGACCGTCGAGGCATCGGGAAACGGGGCCGACGTGAGCATCGGCGTCTGTGAGGAGACCGCCGAGCGCATCCTGACACCGCTCCTGGACAACGCCGGCCGCTACGCCTCCCACTCGATCACGCTCACCTGCACGCCAGGGGCGGGCGAGGTCACGGTGTACGTCTGCGACGACGGTCCCGGTGTTCCCGAGGACTTCGTCGTCTCGCTCTTCGAACCCGGCCGCCGTGCCCGCCCCGAGGACGGACACGACGGCGCGGGTCTCGGTCTGGCCCTGGCCCGCCGACTGGCCAGGGCCGCGGGCGGCGACATCGCACTGGACGCCGCGGCGCCCGGCGCACGCTTCGTCGTCACCCTCCCTGCCGGCTGACCTCCGGTACGCCGGCCGTTTCGGCCGTGCCGGCCTCCGCCACATCGCGCCGGGTCCTGGTGAGGAACACGACGAGCGCGAGAATGATGACGAGGAACAGCAGACTGGTGCCGACCGTGCCCAGCCCCAGCCCGCCGTCCGCCGTCGGCTGCGACAGGTAGTCGCCCAACGAGGCGCCGAGCGGCCGGGTCAGGACGTACGCGATCCAGAACGACCACACCGCGTTGAAGTCCAGCGTGCGGTGCGCGAGGGCCACAGCCGCGATCAGCGCGGCGAACACCACCGCCGAGAGCCAGTACCCCAGGTTCAGCTTCTCCGCCACGAGGTCTCCCGCGGACGTACCCAGAGCGAACGTGAACAGGATCGCCAGCCAGTAGAACGCCTCACGTCGCGTCGTGCGGATCGAGTGGATCGACAGCGTCCGCTCACTCGCGTACCAGGCGACGAACGTGACGGCGAGCGCCACCGCGAACACCACGGTCGTGGTCTGGAGCGGAACGCCGAGGTTGTCGGTCAGGTTGTCGCTGATCAGCGTGCCGACCACACTGATCAGGACCACGGACAGCCAGTACAGACCGGGCACGTAGGCACGCGCCCGGAACTGGAAGAACAGGGTGACGACCAGCAGCGCGCTCATCAGGTACGAGGTGTTGGTCAGCCCCATGCCCAGATTGGCGTTGAGCAGATCGGCCGCGGTCTCACCCACGGTGGTGCACAGCACCTTGATCACCCAGAAGTAGATGGTCACTTCCGGGACCTTGTTGAGCATCTGGCGTTTTGGGGAGTACGTGCCGGGCGCACGGGACGTATACGTGTCGGTTGTCATGGAACGCACGCTGGCAGGTACGCCCTGAACTTTTCCTGACTGCGCGCTCAGCGCGGGAGCCGCCCCTCCCGGTTGATCTCCGTCACCCGCGCCCGCAGTGCCAGCCCCGGCGGTGCCGGCCGGACGAGCTCCGGAGGGCAGTCCCACTCCGCGCCACCACCCGGCGGGCGCAGTTGTACGTACGGTCCGACGCACCCCATCACGCGCCCCACGCGCCCGTCCCGGGTGTCCACCGCGAACGATCCGGGCTCGGGCACACACGGCTCAAGGCCCTCATCCGTCATGACCGGCCAGCCCCTGTGCCTCCAGCACCACACTCAGCCGCAGCGCCGTGTCGAGGTTGCACCGGCCGAGGTCGACCAGCGGCGTCGCCGGTTCGTTGCCCGCGCACGACACCGGGTCGATCCGCAGCGAGGGCAGCGTGATCCCGACCCCGGAGAACCCCTCCTTCAGCCGCGCCACAGCGTCCTCCGCCGCCCGCACCGTGCCCTCAGCCGTTTTGCGCCGTTCCGTCGTCGTCATGCCCCATCCCTTTCCCACGCTGAGTAATGACAATGCATACCCAGCGTGTCCAACGCGTCGCCGGCCCGGAAGAGGCGCCGAACCAACAACCGCACGTATGTCACAGGGAGTTGTCATGTCGGCGTCCAAGACGCCCGATCGAGGTCGTAAGAGGCGCGGGCGGAAAACCACTTGTTGTGACCGCTCGCGCACTCGATCGGGTGGACGTTTCCGGCCATAGACGCGGTTTAGGTGAGAAATGGACTCCCCGAGCGCAATCATTCGGCGGTGATCTCATCGAACCGGACGGTCCACCGTCCCAAGCCCCTGCTTCCGGCCGGGCTCGGCGCACTCGCCGTACTCGCCCTGCTCCCGGCGATCCCGGCCACGGCCGCATCCGCCTCCGCGCCCGTGAAGGACCCCTCGGCGCGGCCCGCCGCGTACGCGTCGCCCCGCGCGGTGACCCCGGCCGAGCGCAGGACCTCCGCGTACCTCGACTCGTTGCGGAACAGGCCCAACAGGCTGAAGGCCTTCTTCAAGGCGCTGCCCAAGGGGGGCGACCTCCACAACCACCTGTCGGGCGCGGCAAAGACCGAGTTCCTGATCAAGCTCGCGGGCGAGAAGGGGCTGTGCATCGACGCGACGATGACGGCTGTCGCACCGCCGTGCGGACCGGGCAGGAGGCCCGCCGTCGACGCACAGACCGACGCCGCGTTCCGGCAGCAGATCGTCCGGGCCTGGTCCATGCAGGACTTCCCGTCCAACCAGTCCGGGCACGACCACTTCTTCGACACCTTCGGCAAGTTCAGCCTGGCGACCTGGGACCGCGGCAAGCTGCTCGCCAACGTGGCCGACACCGTGGTGAAGCAGAACCAGTTCTATCTGGAGACCATGGTCACCCCCGCATCGGACAGCGCCAAGAAGCTGGCCGACGCCGTGGGCTACGACCCCGACTTCGCCGCCTTCCACCGCAAGCTCCTGGCCGGCGGGCGGCTCGACCGGGTCGTGGACGATGCGGTGCAGGAGGCCGACGACGCCAACGCCCAGTTCCGGGCAGCCGCGCACTGCGACACCGCTCGCCCCGAGCCGGGCTGCCGGCTTCCCGTCAGGTGGATCTCCCAGGTGTCCCGGGGCAGTTCCCCGGCGCGGGTGTTCACACAGATCGCGGTCGGCATGCGACTCGCGGAACGCGACCCGAGGTTCGTCGCGGTCAACCTCGTGCAGCCCGAGGACGGGGAGAGCGCGCTGGCCAACTACAGCCTCCAGATGCGGATGCTGAAGTACTTGCACGGCCAGTACCCGGGCGTCCACCTCACCCTGCACGCCGGTGAGCTTGCCCCCGGCCTGGTCAAGCCCGAGGACCTGACCTTCCACATCCGCGAGGCCGTGCTCGTCGCCGGGGCCGAACGCATCGGACACGGCGTCGACCTGATCCACGAGGACGACTGGCGGCAGCTCGCCCGGACGATGGCGCAGCGCAAGGTGGCGGTCGAGGTGCCGTTCTCCAGCAACAAGCAGATCCTCGGCATCGCGGGCGACGACCACCCGTTCAACGCGTACCGCCGCTACGGCGTCCCGGTGGTCCTGTCCACCGACGACCCGGGGGTCTCGCGGATCGACATCAGCCACGAGTTCCAGTACGCCGCCAAGACGTACGGCCTCCGCTACACCGAGCTGAAGGACCTGGCCCGCGCCTCGCTGGAGTACGCGTTCCGCAACGGCCGCAGCCTGTGGGCCACCGGCTCCGCCCCCTCCGGCTACCGCCTGGTCGCCGCCTGCCGCAGTGACCGGCCGGGCACCGACCACCCGAGCGCGCTCTGCGCCCGCTACCTCGCCGACAACCCGAAGGCGGCGACCGAGTGGCGCCAGGAGGCGGCCTTCGCCACCTTCGAGAGCCGTAACCGGTAACCGCGCACAGCACAGATGTCCGGGCCCGGGGCTCGAGCCCCGGGCCCGGACACAAATTCACAGGCCCCCGTCGCCCCTTCCCCGCTTCCCGCATCGCGCCCCGTCACGGGGCGAAATCTCCCGGAGCTCAAGCCGCGAAGTCCGAGCGCTCTTTCCAAGGAACGGGAGGTGGGCCACTTCCCACCCACCCTACCCACCCGGCGAGTTGACTTCCCGTGACCGGCTTGCCACGGATGGTGGCGACGGCGGCGCCACGGAGGCGGAGCTGCTCCACGCCCTCAGCGACGGCCTCCCCACCCCCGTCCACCACGCGGCAGCCCTCGTCCGCAGGCGGCTCATCGACAAGATGCCACCCGAACGAGTCGCTCCAGCACAACAGCGGACGGGGTTGCGCACCCTCGAATGCAGCGAGTGCCGCGCGCCGGGCAGCGCACAGGCCCTGATCGGCGGCCGGTGCGGGCCGTGCCGGGGCAACCCCGTCGCCACATCCACCGGACCGACCGGAGCCGTCCCGGCCACCGGCGTACACAGTCGCATGAACGAGGTCCGGGCGGCGATGACGAGGGCCCGGCGGCCACGTACTACCCGGCCGCCGGGCCCTCGCGCACAGGGCCGTCAGGAAGCGGTCACGTCCACCCCTGGGCCTTGTTGAACTGCGAGCGGTTGTCGCCGCCGACGAGCGAGACGTGCAGCAGGTTGGACGCGCCACGGCCGACGCGCGGGCTCGGGTACGTAGTGCCGATCACGCCGCCGAGGCTGACGAAACCGTCGAAGGCGATGCTGAGTTGGGTGTTCTGCACGGACACCCACAGCGCGTCTTCGTTGTAGCCGTGGACGACGACGTTGATGCGGTTGTCCTGCGCCAGGGCGGCATGCACGTTGCCCTTGGCCTGTCCGCCCATGTTCCGCGGCGCGTGCAGGCCGATGTACGTGGCGTCCTGGGCGACGAAGTAGACGTCGTGGTTGTTGTTGGACCGGTAGAAGAGGAAGACCCGGTCGGCGGCGTCACCGACGGCGGTGATGCCCGAGACGACGTTGGTGGCCCGCTCCTGCTCGGTGGTCCACACGCCGGAGTTGGCGTACTGCTGCTGGAGCACGTACAGGCTGCTCTGTTTGCCCTTGGCTCCGAGGACGATGCGGCCCGACCCGTCGAGGGCCACACCGAGGCCGCGGAGGTTGAGGTCTGCGCTGCCGCCGATCTTGACGGGTGTGGTGTAGTTGCCGGAGACGCCCGAGGTGTGGCGGACGTGGAAGACCTCGCCGTTCGCGTTGTTGTAGAAGATGTTGGTCCTGCCGTCCGCGGACAGGCAGGCGGCGGGATATCGGGCGCAGCCGTCGCCGATCTTGAAGGGGCGGCTGTACGCACTCCCGTTGATGACCGTCTGGTTGACTCCGTACAGACTGCCGTCGTCCGTGTAGTAATAGATGCGCACGCGGCCGTCGCCGCCGGTCACCGTGGCGGGGAACTCCTTGCCGCCCGAAGTGTTCTCGATCTTCGTCCAGGCGCCGATGCCGCCGCTGCGCAGCTCTTCCTTGAACCACAGCGAGCCGTCGTGCGTGAAATGCACCCAGCCGATGCGGCCGTCGGCGTGCCGGAACGGCACCGGCTCGCTGTAGAGCTGGCCGTTCAGGTTGGTGTATGAGTCGGCCCACTGGGTTCCGGGCGTGGTGGAGACAGGCATGAGTCACCTCTCGGTGTGTGCGGTGCGGGGGAAGGACGGCCTGAACAGGCCGTTCGTGCGGTGTGTGTACCGGAGTTGCTGCGAGCTGTCCGATACCTACTAACCCGCAAAAACGATGACTCACACCCCGTGTCGTATTCAATGCGACTCATAGGAAAAAAACGGCTTGAATTCGGGTTTGCCGACATCGGCCATCGACGGCAGGCACGGCGAACTGGCTCTGTTCCCGCCACAGTTGGCCGATTCTGCGTCGCCCGCCCGAGTGACCGCTTCCCCCGGCCCGCGGGCACCGTACGTGCGGCCCGGCGTCCGAGGAACGACATCGGCCCCCGGGGACGAATCCCTGGGGGCCGATGTGGCAAAGCTGTACAGGAACTACCGATCCGTCAGGATCAGAAGTCCATGTCACCGCCCGGCATGCCGCCCGGAGCGGCCGCGGCGGCCTTCTCCGGCTTGTCGGCGATGACGGCCTCGGTGGTGAGGAACAGCGCGGCGATGGACGCGGCGTTCTGCAGGGCGGAGCGCGTGACCTTGGCCGGGTCGAGGATGCCCTCGGCGATCATGTCGACGTACTCGCCGGTCGCGGCGTTCAGACCGTGGCCGACGGCCAGGTTGCGCACCTTCTCGACGACGACGCCGCCCTCAAGACCACCGTTGACGGCGATCTGCTTGAGCGGGGCCTCCAGGGCGAGCTTCACGGCGTTGGCGCCGGTCGCCTCGTCACCCGAGAGCTCCAGCTTCTCGAAGACGGCCGAGGCCTGGAGCAGAGCCACGCCACCACCGGCGACGATGCCCTCCTCGACGGCGGCCTTGGCGTTGCGCACCGCGTCCTCGATGCGGTGCTTGCGCTCCTTGAGCTCGACCTCGGTCGCGGCACCGGCCTTGATGACGGCCACGCCGCCGGCCAGCTTCGCGAGGCGCTCCTGGAGCTTCTCGCGGTCGTAGTCCGAGTCGGAGTTCTCGATCTCGGCACGGATCTGGTTGACGCGACCCTGAACCTGGTCGCTGTCACCGGCACCGTCGACGATCGTGGTCTCGTCCTTGGTGATGACGACCTTGCGGGCGCGGCCGAGCAGGTCGAGACCGGCGTTCTCCAGCTTGAGGCCGACCTCCTCGGAGATGACGGTGCCACCGGTGAGGATGGCGATGTCGCCGAGCATGGCCTTGCGGCGGTCACCGAAGCCCGGGGCCTTGACGGCAACGGACTTGAAGGTGCCACGGATCTTGTTGACGACCAGGGTCGACAGGGCCTCGCCCTCGACGTCCTCGGCGATGATCAGCAGCGGCTTGCCGGACTGCATGACCTTCTCCAGCAGCGGAAGGAGGTCCTTCACGTTGCTGACCTTGGAGTTCACGATCAGGATGTACGGGTCGTCGAGGGACGACTCCATGCGCTCCATGTCGGTGGCGAAGTACGCCGAGATGTAGCCCTTGTCGAAGCGCATACCCTCGGTGAGCTCCAGCTCCAGACCGAAGGTCTGGGACTCCTCGACGGTGATGACGCCTTCCTTGCCGACCTTGTCCATGGCCTCGGCGATGAGCTCGCCGATCTGGGTGTCGGCGGCGGAGATGGAGGCGGTCGAAGCGATCTGCTCCTTGGTCTCCACGTCCTTGGCCTGCTCCAGGAGGGCGGCGGAGACGGCCTCGACGGCCTTCTCGATGCCCCGCTTGAGGGCCATCGGGTTGGCACCCGCGGCGACGTTGCGAAGGCCCTCGCGGACGAGAGCCTGGGCGAGAACGGTGGCGGTGGTCGTACCGTCGCCGGCGACGTCGTCCGTCTTCTTGGCGACCTCCTTGACCAGCTCCGCACCGATCTTCTCGTACGGGTCCTCCAGCTCGATCTCCTTGGCGATGGAAACACCATCGTTGGTGATCGTGGGGGCGCCCCACTTCTTCTCAAGGACGACGTTGCGACCCTTGGGGCCAAGGGTGACCTTGACGGCGTCGGCGAGCTGGTTCATGCCGCGCTCGAGACCGCGCCGGGCCTCCTCGTCGAACGCGATGATCTTGGCCATGTGAAGTGGTCCTCCCGGACAGGGGTGGATTTCTCCGGACCGAGTGGCGCCCGCGACGGACGGCCTGCGTGACCGGTGGTTCCTTGCCCCACCGGACCTGCGGGCCTCACCGGCCCGGTCCAAGTTCTGTCACTCTCACCTGGAGAGTGCTAACGCCAATGATTAGCACTCGACCCCCCAGAGTGCAAGCGCCTTCGAAGAAGGCTCGCTGAGGGGTGGCGGCCGGGCGACCTGACTGCGGACGCGCGGAGGGCCCGTACCCCTGGGGTACGGGCCCTCCGTGCGTGAGTAGTGTCGTTGGCCGACCGCGTCGAGCTCAGCCGACGGCGAGCTTGACCATGTCCGCCTGCGGCCCCTTCTGGCCCTGCGAGATCTCGAATTCAACTCGCTGACCCTCTTCGAGGGTGCGGTACCCGTCCATCTGGATCGCGCTGTAGTGGACGAAAACATCCGCACCACCGTCGACCGCGATGAAGCCGTACCCCTTCTCCGCGTTGAACCACTTGACGGTGCCCTGAGCCATGCCTAACTCCCCTATTACTGGCCCTTGCGCAGGACCGCACTTCGCGGACCCGGGTCAGAACTCACCCTCCGACAGGAGAGGGTGCGTGCGCCGGAAGCGCGTCGACCGCGGCCGAATGTATCTGTCCAACTGCCCTCTGCAACAGGTCAATCGGACGAGAAATCTGGGCAGCACCGAACGCCCGAATATGAGGGATTCATGCGATTCCAGGGCAAGTCGGGCCGGGCAAAGGCGACTTTTGGCGCAAGGAGATCCACCACTTTGGCTGCTTCTTGTCGTGACCCGGCGCATTCTCATATGCGGGCGGCACGAGCAGCTGGGGGAACTTCCCACACTGTACCGCGCTCAACCATGCAGAATTGCCCCCTCCGCTTCTCTCGCGGAGGGGGCAATTCCGATAACGCCATGAGATCGGACGGACGGTCAGCAACCGCCCGCGACGGCCGGGATGATCGAGATTCCGGCGCCGTCCGGCGTCGCCGTCTCCAGGCCTCCCTCGAAGCGCACGTCGTCGTCGTTGACGTACACGTTCACGAAGCGGCGCAACTTGCCCTGGTCGTCCAGCACACGAGCGGCGATGCCCGGGTGGTTCCGCTCCAGGGACTCGATGACCTGGGAGAGGGTCGCGCCCTCGGCCGGGACCTCGGCCTGGCCGCCCGTGTAGGTGCGGAGGATGGTGGGGATGCGGACCTTGACGCTCATGGTGGGGTGCCCTTCTTCAGTCTCGGGTGGTCAGCTGGTGGCGAGGCCGGCGGCGCGGAAGGCGTCCAGGCTCGGGCGGATCGTCGCGGTCGCCTGCGAGGTGGCGGCCACCGCGTCCAGGGTCTTGAGGCCGTCACCCGTGTTGAGTACGACGGTGGTCAGCGTCGGGTCGAGCAGACCGGCCTCGATCAGCTTCTTCGTCACGCCGACCGTCACCCCGCCCGCCGTCTCCGCGAAGATGCCCTCGGTGCGCGCCAGCAGCTTGATCGCGTCGACGACCTGCTCGTCATCGACGTCCTCGACCGCGCCGCCGGTGCGGCGGGCGATGTCCAGGACGTACGGGCCGTCGGCCGGGTTGCCGATCGCCAGGGACTTGGCGATGGTGTTCGGCTTCTGTGGCCGTACGACGTCATGACCGGCCTTGAAGGCGGTGGAGACCGGGGAGCAGCCCTCGGCCTGGGCGCCGAAGATCTTGTACGGCCTGTCCTCGACGAGACCGAGCTCGATCAGCTCCCGAAGCCCCTTGTCGATCTTCGTGAGCTGCGAGCCGGACGCGACCGGGATGACGATCTGGTCGGGCAGCTGCCAGCCGAGCTGCTCGCAGATCTCGTACGCCAGGGTCTTGGAGCCCTCGCCGTAGTACGGACGCAGGTTGACGTTGACGAAGCCCCAGCCCTCGCCGAGCGGGTCACCGATGAGCTCCGAGCAGAAGCGGTTGACGTCGTCGTAGTTGCCCTCGATGCCGACCAGCTCACCGCCGTACACCGCGGCCATGACGACCTTGCCCTGCTCCAGGTCGTGCGGGATGAACACGCAGGAGCGGAAGCCGGCGCGGGCGGCGGCGGCGCCCACCGCACCGGCGAGGTTGCCGGTGGAGGAGCAGGAGAGGGTGGTGAAACCGAAGGCACGGGCGGCCTCGACGGCGATGGCGACGACACGGTCCTTGAAGGAGTGCGTCGGGTTGCCGGAGTCGTCCTTGACGTACAGGCCGCCGGTGACGCCCAGCTCGCGGGCGAGGTTGTCGGCCCTGACCAGCTTGGTGAAACCGGGGTTGAGGTTGGGCTTGTCCGCGACATCGGCGGGTACCGGCAGCAGCGGCGCGTAACGCCAGATGTTGTCGGGCCCGGCCTCGATGCGCTTCTTCAGCTCGTCGGGGGAGCCGCTCGGCAGGTCGTACGCCACTTCGAGCGGTCCGAAACAGGACGCACAGGCGAAAATGGGGCCGAGCTCGAAACGCTCGCCGCACTCGCGGCAGGAAAGCGCCGCGGCGGGACCGAGGTCGAGAGCTACGGCGGAAGAGTTGGTACTTGCTGCAACAGTCTGCACGGCCATGATGGCGGAGGCCCTTTCTCCTCATCTTCCTTGCGACGCGTTTCGCCACAAGACGGAATTGGCACCTTCCCCACCGTGGCCTCGCGGAATGGGGCCTCCCCTGCTCGAGCGAAGCCGAGAGCTGGGGGATGGGAGGGTTGCCGGGACTTCAACGGGCCGTTCCCTCAGTCCCTCTGGATGAGCGCTGTGGCACTGGATCGTCGATCCAGGCGTTTATCGGCGGACCGACCCCGGCATGCGACGGCCGTCCGCGTTGTTCAAGACTGTAACCGAAGCATCGGAGAGTTGAGATAGTCGTCCAAACCGCGAGATGGATCACATACAGGGAGTATCGACCGTGCTGGAAGAGGTCGAACGCTGGCTGGCCAGGCGTTCCTGGTCGGCAGCCGACCGCCCGCTGGACCGTCTCCTGGCCGCCAAGGCCAGGGACCCGCTCCGCGGCAGCGTGAGCGTCGTACTGCCTGCGCTGAACGAGGAGGCGACGGTCGGCCGGATCGTCGCGACGATCCGGCGCGAGCTGATGGAGAAGGTCCAGCTGGTCGACGAACTCGTGGTGATCGATTCCGGTTCCACGGACGACACCGCGAAGGTGGCCCGGGAGGCCGGCGCCCGGGTGGTGCACCGGGACGAGATACTCCCCCGGATACCCGCAGTGCCCGGCAAGGGCGAGGTCCTGTGGCGGTCGCTCCTGGTGACCGGCGGTGACATCGTCTGCTTCATCGACGCCGATCTGAAGGACTTCTCGGCGGGCTTCGTCTCCGGCATCGTCGGCCCGCTGCTGACCGAGCCGAACGTGCAGTTCGTGAAGGCGATGTACGACCGCCCCTTCGGTGAAACCGCAGTTCAGGGGGGTCGCGTCACCGAACTGGTGGCCCGTCCGCTGCTCAATCTGCACTGGCCGCGGCTGGCCGGTTTCGTCCAGCCGCTGGGCGGGGAGTACGCCGCACGCCGCTCCCTGCTCGAACAGCTTCCCTTCCCTGTCGGCTACGGAGTGGAACTGGGCCTCCTGGTCGATGCGCTGCACACGGTGGGTCTGGACGCGCTGGCCCAGGTCGACGTGGGGGTGCGCAAGCACCGCCACCAGGACGGGCAGGCGCTCGGACGGATGGCGGCGGCGATCTACCGGACCGCTCAGCTCCGCCTGTCCCGCGGTCACTTGGTACGGCCTTCGCTCATCCAGTTCGAGCGCGGCGCGGACGGCTTCGTACCGCGCACCCATGCGGTGGACACCGAGGAGCGGCCCCCGATGCGCGAGATCGAGGAGTACGTTTCCCGCCACGCGGCCTGACACGGCCTGACTTCGCACGTTTGGGCGGTTCGTGATCCGGCTAGATTCCGCAACATGGTCTCCGAGCACGAAGCCCAGTCCGCTGCCCAGGTCCTCGTTGCGTCCAACCGCGGCCCGGTGTCGTACACCCTCGCCACGGACGGATCGCTCGACGCGAAGCGGGGCGGCGGTGGGCTCGTCTCCGGACTGAGCGCCGTCAAGGACAAGCTGTGGGTGTGCGCCGCGCTCGGTGACGGGGACCGGGAGGCGGTCCGGCGCGGGGTCGGTGAGCAGGGCGTACGGATGCTCGACATCGACGCGGCCGTCCACACGGCCGCGTACAACGGCGTCGCGAATTCGGTGCTCTGGTTCGTCCACCACATGCTGTACCAGACACCGCTGGAGCCGGTCTTCGACGCGGAGTTCCGGCGGCAGTGGGCGTCGTTCGAGACGTACAACCGGGCCTTCGCCGAGGCGCTCGCCGAGGAGGCGGGCCGGGGTGCGGCGGTGCTGGTGCAGGACTACCACCTGGCGCTGGTGCCCGGCATGCTCCGGGAGCTCCGCCCCGACCTGCGGATCGGCCACTTCTCACACACCCCGTGGGCGCCCACCGACTACTTCCGCCTGCTCCCGGACGACATTGCCGAGCAGGTGCTGCGCGGCATCCTGGGCGCGGACCGGGCGGCCTTCCTGACGCGGCGCTGGGCGGACGCGTTCATCGGCTGCTGTACGGAGATCCTGGGCGGCACCGGCCGGACCGGGATCGGGGTGCACGGGCTCGGCGCGGACGCGGACTTCCTGCGCGGGCGCGCGCACGAGGCGGACGTGGATGAGCGGATGGCGGCGCTGCGGGAGCAGGTCGGCCCCGGGCGGAGGACGATCGTACGAGTGGACCGAACGGAACTGTCCAAGAACATCGTGCGCGGGCTGTTCGCCTACCGCGCGCTCCTCGAGGAGCGGCCCGAGTGGCGTGAGCGCGTCGTCCATGTCGCCTTCGCCTACCCCTCGCGCCAGGACCTGGCGGTGTACCGCGAGTACACGGCCGAGGTGCGGCGGGTCGCCGACGAGATCAACGCCGTGTACGGCACGGCGGGCTGGACACCGGTCGTGCTCCACGTGAGGGACGACTTCGCCCGCTCGCTCGCCGCGTACCGGCTGGCCGACGTGGCGCTCGTCAACCCGATCCGCGACGGCATGAACCTGGTCGCCAAGGAGGTCCCGGTCGTCTCCGACCATGGCTGCGCGCTGGTGCTGTCGCGGGAGGCGGGGGCGTACGAGGAGCTGGGCAGCGATGCGATCGTGGTGAATCCGTACGACGTGTCCGCGACGGCGGCGGCGCTGCACGAGGCTTTGACGATGGCAGACGACGAACGGGCCGCCCGCACGAAGCGGCTGGCCGCCGCGGCGGTGGCGCTGCCGCCGCAGCAGTGGTTCCTGGACCAGCTGGACGCGCTGCGGCAGGAGGCCTGAGAAGGAACCGGCCCGGAGGCCGAGAACACGGCGTCGCCGTCGGCCACGCCCCCTGTACCACGGGGCAACTCGCCGGACTCCTCTCGGTCGCCCCGGCCACCTCCGGCGAGCACGCCGCGGTGTTACGGCGGTCGGGGCTCATCTCCACCACCCGCCACGGCAGCGCCGTCCTGCACGCACCGCCCCCTCGGTTCCGCCATGCTGAACGGCCACCTGGATCTCGCGGACCCCACTCGTCGTCGTCGAGAATGATGCCCGCTCGCCCCAGTGCACGAACTACCTTGTGCGGCCTGGCAGTTCGACGACCCCTAGAGGTGCTGCGCCAGGGTCGAGAGGAAGCCCACCACGGCTCCCGGGCCGGTCAGCAGGAGATCGGCCCGCTCGGCCAGTTCGGGCACTTCCGCGCTGCCGCTGCACACCAGCAGGCCCGGGATGCCGTCGGGGCCGTCGTCGCGGAGCTTCTCCACGGCGGCGTACGCGGCGAGGTCACCCAGGTCGTCACCTGCGTACAGGACGGACTCGGCGTCCGCCTCCCGTACGTACTGTGCGAGCGCCACGCCCTTGTCCATGCCCGGCGGGCGCAATTCCAGCACCAGACGGCCCGGTTCGACGATCAGTCCGTGCCGGGCGGCGAGCTCGCCGAGGGGGCCACGCAGGGCCTCGAACGCGGCCTGCGGGTCGTCGGCGCGGCGGGTGTGGACGGCGAGCGACTGCCCCTTCTCCTCGATCCAGGCGCCGTGCCACGAGTCGAACCGGTCGAGCACGACCGGGAGTTCGGAGCGGACCGCGGCGATGCCGGGGTGCGGGGCGGGACTGTGGACGGTGCCGGAGGGGGCGTCCCAGCGTTCGGCGCCGTAGTGGCCGAGGACGACGAGGTGGTCGAGTCCCGGCACTCCGGCGAAGCCGCCGTGCCGGACCGCGACGTCGGCCGGGCGCCCGGTGATCACGGCGACGGAGGCCACTTTCGGGGCGAGCGCGACGAGCGCGTCGACGGCGCCGGGGTGGGCGCGGGCCTGTTCCGGGTCCGGGACGATGTCGGCGAGCGTCCCGTCGAAATCGAGCGCGATGACGGCACGGTCAGGGCGCGCGAGAATCGCGGCGAGGGCTTCTCGGCCGGGTGGGGTGGTGGGGGTCGGGAGCTCGGACGGGATCTCGCTCGGCGCGGGTACGTACGGGTTGCTGCCCATGGGTCGAGCCTATAGGCGTACCGCCGGACACAGCCATGGGCGGCGTGGCACACGGGCGGCGTCCGCGGTGAAGCCGACCAAAGGCAAGGCCAGCAGCACCCATCGGGCCAACGCCCGTAAGACGTGCGAGGGCAGGAAGAAGACGCAGTGGCGGAGCCTGATCGACGTGGACATCATTGGCGAGGCCGACTCCCCGGAGAAGGCCGTCACTGCCACGATGACCTTCAACTGCGGCGCGGGTGTGTAGGGAGAGACGATGGGTGATGCGGTGCGGGACTCCACTCTGCTCATGGGCGTGCACGGAGGCGCTGGCGTGCACGTACGGATGCATGTCCGTCGAGCCGGAAACCACCGACGTGGGCCTCCCGGGTCTGGCCCTGCCGCTGACCGGCGAAATGCAGACCGAGGGGATGCACCGGGCCCTGGCCTTCCGCTGCCGGGTGCCCGTGTGGTCCCTCGACGCGGCAGCCTGGACCACGGAGGTCTTCGTCGAGGCACTACGCGTCACCGGCACTGCGGAACCCGTCATGATCACTGTCTCCGGCTGAGCGGGTGCCGGTTTCAGCGGCGCCCCCGCCTCGCATCGCGGATCCGGCGCAGGCGGTTCACCGTCACCGGGTCCTCCTCCAGCGCGCGGCGGTCGTCGAGCAGCGCGTTCAGCAGCTGGTAGTAGCGCGTGGGCGAGATGCCGAGCTGTTCGCGGATCGCGCGCTCCTTCGCCCCGGGCCCGGCCCACGACTGCCGTTCGACGGCGAGCACGGCACGGTCCCTGTCGGAGAGCCCGATGGGGGCGCCCGTGTCGTCGGGGCCATTCGGGGGGGCATCGGTCATATCAGCCAACCTATCGCCCGGCCGGAGAGCCGCCACCTGCTACTCCGCGCCCTTTGCCGCCCCCGCCTCCTGCGCGGTCCTCCCGCTCCGGGCCCGCTGCCCGAGTCCACCGCACCAGGGGCGCGGGTGCGCTTTTGTATGGACGCGCAACAAACCACATAGTGGACTAGACCTTTTGGGTTCCTCGGGCGAAACTGTTTCCCGTGAAACACGTCATCGCCCTCGATGTGGGCGGCACCGGAATGAAGGCCGCACTGGTCGGGGCCGACGGCGCCCTGCTGCACGAGGCGCGGCGGGCGACTGACAGAGAGCGCGGCCCCGCCGCCGTCGTGGAGTCGATCCTCGGCTTCGCCGCGGACCTGCGGGCGTACGGCGAGGAGCACCTCGGCGAAAGCGCTGTGGCGGCCGGTGTCGCCGTGCCCGGCATCATCGACGCCGAGAACGGGATCGCGGTCTACGCCTCGAACCTGGGCTGGCGCGACGTACCCATGCGGGAACTGCTCGGCGAACGGCTCGGCGGTGTCCCCGTCGCACTCGGCCACGATGTGCGCACCGGCGGGCTCGCCGAGGGCCGGATCGGCGCGGGCAAGGGCGCCGACCGCTTCCTCTTCGTGCCGCTGGGCACCGGGATCGCCGGGGCCATCGGCATCGCGGGCACCATCGAGTCCGGAGCGCACGGCTACGCGGGCGAGATCGGCCACATCGTGGTCCGGCCGGACGGCCCGGACTGCGGCTGCGGCCAGCGCGGCTGCCTGGAGACCCTGGCGTCCGCCTCCGCGGTGACCCGGGCCTGGGCCGCCGCTTCCGGCGATCCGACGGCGGACGCCGCGGGCTGCGCGAAGGCCGTGGAGTCGGGCGACCCGGCGGCCGTGGAGGTGTGGCGGAACGCGGTCGACGCGCTCGCTGCCGGGCTGGTCACCGCGCTGACGCTGCTCGACCCCGGCACGCTCATCATCGGTGGCGGTCTCGCCGAGGCCGGGGAAACCTTGTTCACACCACTGCGTACGGCCGTCGAGGAACGTGTCACGTTCCAGAAGCTGCCCCACATCGTCCCGGCGGCCCTCGGGGACACCGCCGGATGCCTGGGCGCAGGGCTGCTCGCCTGGGATCTTCTCTCCACGGAGGTATCCGCCTGATGGCCGAACGCGCAGACCGCACAGTTCTCGCAGGCGCCCGGGTGGTGCTTCCCGCCGGGACCGTCGAGGACGGCCGGGTGATCGTCGAGGGCACCCGTATCGTCGGCAGTGCGGCGGAGGGTGCCGGCACCCCGTGGAAACCACCCACCGACAGCAACCCCCCACGTCCCCCGGCCGCGTCCACACCGCATCCGGACGCCACCCGGACCGTCGACCTGAGCGGCCACTGGATCGTCCCCGGCTTCGTCGACATGCACAACCACGGCGGCGGTGGCGCGTCCTTCACCTCCGGCACCGTGGACGAGGTCCTCACCGGCATCCGCACCCACCGCGAGCACGGCACCACCACACTGGTCGCCTCCACCGTCACCGGCGAGATGGACTTCCTCGCCCAGCGGGCCGGCGTCCTGTCCGAACTGGTCGAGCAGGGCGACCTGGCCGGTATCCACTTCGAGGGGCCGTTCATCTCGCCGTGCCGCAAGGGCGCGCACAGCGAGGATCTGCTGCGCCACCCGGCCCCGGCCGAGGTCCGCAAGCTGATGGACGCGGCGCGCGGCACCGCGAAGATGTTCACGCTCGCCACCGAACTCCCGGGCGGCATCGAGTCGGTGCGGCTGCTCGCCGAGCACGGGGTGATCGCCGCGATCGGGCACACCGACGCGACGTACGAGCAGACCGTCGAGGCGATCGACGCGGGCGCCACCGTCGCCACCCACCTCTACAACGCGATGCCCGGCCTCGGCCACCGCGCGCCCGGCCCGATCGCCGCCCTGCTGGAGGACGAGCGGATCACCGTAGAACTGATCAACGACGGTACGCATCTGCACCCCGCCGCCCTGGAGCTGGCCTACCACCACGCGGGCGCCCACCGCGTCGCGCTGATCACCGACGCCATGGACGCGGCCGGCTTCGGCGACGGCCGGTACCAGCTCGGCCCGCTCGCGGTCGAGGTCAAGGACGGCGTCGCTCGGCTGGTGGAGGGCAACTCGATCGCGGGCTCCACGCTCACCCTGGACACCGCGTTCCACCGGGCCGTGACCATCGACAGGATCCCGGTCGGCGATGTCGTGCAGTCCATCTCCGCCAACCCGGCACGGCTGCTCGGCGTGTACGACAAGGTCGGCTCGCTGGAACCGGGCAAGGACGCGGACCTGGTGGTCCTGGACGAGGACTTCACGCTCAAGGGCGTCATGCGCAAGGGCGAATGGATCATCGACCCCCGAATCGGTTGAAATGACCCGCTATTGACGGTCAGTCGAATACGTAACGAAGAGACGGCGGTTGGCCCGGAGGTCTGGGCCGACCGCCGCCTCTTTGAGAGGATCGCCTGGGAAACAGGCAGAGAAAGCGCATTCCTTCCAAGGATTCGCGCTCCAGAGCAGGGAGCGGCCGCGGTGATCCTCACGGTCACACTGAATACGGCACTCGACCTGACGTACGGCGTCCCGGAACTCGTCCCGCACGCCAGCCATCGCGTCAGCGACATGTCCGAGCGCCCCGGCGGCAAGGGCCTCAACGTGGCCCGGGTGCTCTCCGCCCTCGGCCACGACACGGTGGTCACCGGATTCGCCGGAGGCGCCACCGGAGCCGTACTGCGCGAGCTGCTGGCAGGCCTGTCGCCGCAGGACGCGGACACGGAAGCCGGGAACGATTCCGTGCCCGCCGCCGCGCCGATCACGGACGCCCTCGTCACCGTCGCCGGGAACACCCGTCGCACGATCGCCGTCGTCGACCGGGCCACCGGCGACACCACCCAGCTCAACGAACCCGGCCCGCTCGTCACCACCGCCGCATGGACCACCCTCATAGGCCGGTACCAGGAGCTCCTCACCGGGGCCGACGCCGTCGCCCTCTGCGGCAGCCTGCCGCCCGGCATCCACGTCGGCGCCTACGCCGAACTGGTCCGCCTGGCCCGCACCGCCGGCGTCCCCGTGCTCCTGGACACCAGCGGTGAGCCGCTGCGCCGCGGCATCGCCGCCCGCCCCGATCTGATCAAGCCCAACGCCGACGAGCTCGCCCAGCTCACCGGCTCCCGCGACCCCCTGCGCGCCACCCACGACGCCCGTCGCCGCGGCGCGCACGGGGTCGTCGCGTCCCTGGGCCCGGACGGCATGCTGGCGGTCACCCCCGCCGGCATCTGGCAGGCGTCCCCGCCCGCCAAGGTCCTGGGCAATCCGACCGGTGCGGGCGACTCCGCGGTGGCCGGGCTGCTGTCCGGCCTCGTCGAGGGCCTGAGCTGGCCGGACCGGCTGCGGCGGGCGGTGGCACTGTCGACGGCGACCGTGCTCTCCCCGACGGCCGGTGACTTCGACCGCGCGGCGTACGAGGAGCTGCTGCCGCGCGTCGGCATCGAGGAACACGCACCGGCGGCCTGAGGCCGCGCCCGTCCCGGACCCGCGTTCAGCTGGTTCGAAGAAGGAGCAAGAGGTCAGCATGCCGCTCGTCAGCACCGGTGAACTCGTCTCCGCCGCCCGGACCGAGGGGCGTGGGATCGCCGCCTTCAATGTCATCACGCTGGAGCACGCGGAGGCCATCGCGGCCGGCGCCGAGCGGGCCGGGGCGCCCGCCATCCTGCAGATCTCCGAGAACGCCGTGAAGTTCCACGGCGGACGGCTCTGTGCCATCGCCGCCGCGACCGCCGCCGTGGCCCGCGCTTCCGGAGCCCCCCTCGCGCTCCACCTCGACCATGTCGAGTCCGCGGAGCTGCTGCGCCAGGCGCACTCGGAGGGCTTCGGCTCGGTCATGTTCGACGCCTCCAAGCTGCCGTACGAGGAGAACGTGCGCGCCACGGCCGAGGCGGTGGCCTGGGGCCATGAGCGCGGCATCTGGATCGAGGCCGAGCTGGGCAAGGTCGGCGGCAAGGAGGGCGAGGCCCCGCTCGGCGCCCACGCCCCCGGCGTCCGCACCGACCCGGCCGAGGCCGCCGCGTACGTCCGCGACACCGGGGTGGACGCGCTGGCCGTCGCGGTCGGCTCCTCGCACGCCATGACCGAGCGCACCGCCGCTCTGGACCACGACCTGATCGGCCGGCTGCGCGACGCGGTCCCGGTCCCGCTGGTGCTGCACGGCTCCAGCGGCGTCCCGGACAAGGAGATCCGCCGGGCCGTCGCCTCCTCCGGCATGGTCAAGATCAACGTGGGTACGGCGCTGAACACGGCGTTCACCGGCGCGCTACGGGCGTACCTCGCCGAGAACACCACGGGTGTGGACCCACGCAAGTACATCGCGCCGGGGCGCGAGGCGATGGCGGCGACCGTGGCGGGGTTCCTCGCACTGATGGGCTGACCGCGGCACGCAGCGCGGTCAGCCCATCAGTGAAGTTTTCTCATCCCGGGTTCGGACACCAGGAGAGGCCGCAAAGCGTTCGCCCTCAATGGGCTAACCCTTCGCAGGGGTGACTTCCAGCCAATCCAGGATCACGTCGCACTGATTCCCTTCCTGGCACGAGATGCTGATCTCGTTCTCACCCTTGATCAGGTCGACCGGCGCCCAGGTGGTCTGCCAGTTCTTCTCCCAGTCCGGGTCCGAGGAGTGGACGAAGTTCTTGAGACCGATCGGCTGTGAGTTCGGCTTCCCGTTGACCGTCAGCGTGGCGTTGGCGTCCTTGGCAGGGATCGCATAGCGCACCGTCAGGCGGTACGAACCGCCGGTGGGCATGTTCGCTTTCCATGTCACGGACGACCCGACCGAGTTGAAGCCGGTGACATACGACCCGTTAGGGCCTTCCGCACCTTTGATGGCCTGGTCGAGGGTGGCCGAACCGCCGAGCTTCAGCGTCGCCGCGTCCTGCTTGGGCAGCTCGGCCGGAGCCTCGGAGCTCGCGGACTCCTTGGGCTTCGGGGACTCCTCGACCTGGCTGCCGGGGCCGGTGGAAGAGATGGCCTCTTCCTTCTTCTTGTCCTTGTTGTCTTCGCCTGTGATCAACGCGGCGCCGATGCCGATGAGCACCACCAGGACCACCGCGACCGCACCGAGGAGCAGGCCCTTGGTGTTCGGGCCGCCCTTGCCGGGGCCGCCGGTGTGGCCGCGACCGCCCTGCTGCGGGACATGCGTGGTGGGAGCGCCGCCGGGGTACGGCCCCGGGGCGGCGTACTGCGCGTTCGG
This sequence comes from Streptomyces sp. NPDC018000, assembly GCF_044328025.1. NCBI lineage: Bacteria > Bacillati > Actinomycetota > Actinomycetes > Kitasatosporales > Streptomycetaceae > Streptomyces > Streptomyces sp. NPDC018000. The sequence continues at coordinate 131,268 of NZ_JBIRGM010000007.1, read as the reverse complement.
ATGGCCGTACGGCTGCTGGTGCGGCACCTGCTGCCCGTACTGGCGCTCTCCGACGGCCCGCACCTGGTTGTACGAGGTCCGGGGCACGCCGGGCTGCGGGGCTGCTGGGGGGTAGCCGTAGCCGCCCTGTCGTGGCGGCTGGGCGCCTGCTGCCTGTCCGTCCTCGTACAGGTAGCCGAACGGATCGTCGTCCTCGGGCTTGTTTGCGCCGTCGTTCCCGGCCGTCATCCCTGGGTCACTCCTCACCATGTCGCCAGCCGTCGCCGAAAATTGCCAGCCGGGGCCGACCGGCCGAGCCTACCCCGAACGGCCCGCGCCAAGAATTGCCGTCGCACGTTCTGGAACCGCGGCGGGATGCGGGAACAGCTCCGTCGTGAACGTCAGCCGGCCCTGCGGTGAACCTTCGCCCGGGACCGCTTCTCCACGTACATCCGCTGGTCGGCGGAGCGCAGTACCTCTTCGGCGGTCATTCCGCAGGCGGCCCAGCCGATACCGAAGCTCGCCCCGACGCGCACGGCCCGGCCGTCGACCCGAATAGGCGGAATGATGGCGTTACGGAGACGTACGGCCAGGTCCGCGGCGTCCGCGGCAACGAGCCCGTCGGCGAGAACGACGAATTCGTCACCCCCGAGCCGGGCGACGGTGTCGCCGTCGCGGACACAGGTGCTGAGACGGTGGGCGACCTCGATCAGTACGGCATCACCGGTGTGGTGGCCGAAGCGGTCGTTGATCGACTTGAAGCCGTCGAGGTCGCAGAAGAGGACCGCGAGGCCCTTCGCCCCGTCGTCGTTCTCGGTGTCCGGGGCGACGGAATGCACATGGTGGTCGTACGGACCGCCGGGCGCCGAGTCCACCTCGTAGCCATGTGTCCGCGCGTCCGGATCGTCGGCGTCGCCGTACGCCGCGTCCAGCGCCTCCACCGCGGTGGTGGCCATCGAGTGCGGGCGCTCGCAGAGCCGGGAGCTGAGCCGGGAGCGCAGCTCGGCGCTGTTGGGCAGACCGGTGAGCGCATCGTGCGAGGCTCGGTGCGCGAGGTGCAGCTCGTGGCGCTTGCGCTCCTCTATGTCCTCGACATGGGTGAGCAGGAAACGCGGACCGTCCGTGGTGTCGGCGACGACGGAGTTGCGCAGCGAGACCCAGAGATAGGTGCCGTCCCGCCGCCCGAGCCGCAGCTCGGCGCGGCCGCCCTCGGCGGAGGTGCGCAGCAGAGTGCCGACGTCCTCGGGGTGGACGAGGTCGGTGAAGGAGTAGCGGCGCAGGACGGACGCGGGGCGGCCGAGCAGCCGGCACAGGGCGTCGTTGGTGCGCAGCAGCCTGCCGTGCTGGTCGCCGCCCATCTCGGCGATGGCCATGCCGCTGGGGGCGTACTCGAAGGCCTGGCGGAAGGACTCCTCACTGGCCCGCAGCGCCTGCTGTTCACGCTCCAGACGGACCAGGGCGCGCTGCATGTTTGCTCTCAGCCGGGCGTTGCTGATCGCAATGGCCGCCTGTGATGCGTACATCTGGAGCGCCTCCCGGCCCCAGGCGCCGGGGCGACGGCCGTTGCGCGGGCGATCGACGGATATGACGCCCAGGAGATCGCGACCGCCGCCGGACGCGTACATCGGGGCGTAGAGCCGGTCCTCGGGGTGCCACTCGTCCTCGAAGCGGGGTTCGGGGCCCTCGGTGTGCCACTGCGGTACGTCGTCGTCGAGGAGGACCCAGCCGTCGGTGTGGGGGATGAAGCGGAGCTCGTCCCACGCCTCACCCATCGAAAGCCTGCGCTCCCAGGAGCCGCGCGAGCCGACATGGCCGGTGATCAGGGCTTCTGCGGCGCTGTTGCCGGCGAAGGCGGCGACGACGAGATCGCCGTCGGGGCGGACCAGGTTCACGCAGGCAAGCTCGTAGCCGAGACCGGCGACGATTCCGTCGGCCACGGTCTGCAGTGTGTCGGCCAGGCTCCGCGCTGTATTGAGATCGGCCACGACCTGGTGCAACTGCCGCATCGTCGCAAGACGGACGTACGGCTCCGACTCGGCCTCCATTGCTTGCACTCCCCGAGACCTCGACAGCACTCCAGGTTTCATATCGACGTACTGGCTTCAGTGTCACGGCAACTGAATCACAGTGAGCTGTGCACTCGGTACACAGGGTCAGCAAATCTTGGCCTCTGTGACTCAAGTCACAAAAGATGATGAAGGGGTTCGCGTGCTCCGGGGATGCGGTACACCCTTTTCTTGAACGCAAATGCGGGCGTTGCAGCGCCGGGCCGCCGCCGCGATGGGCCGCGGGTCCTAGGACCCGGCTGGTCCCCTGGCCCGATGCGACGGCACGCCGTCCGCGGCTAGCGTGCCCGACGTGTTGCAGACGAAGCCTCCCGCCCCGCGTTCCGAGCCCATCCCCCATGCTGAGGGGGTGAGCAACGATGAGTTCCGAGGCGCCCTCGCCCGGCTGGCCGCCGGAGTCGTGCTGATCACCGCCGAGGAGCCGCCGCTCGACAAGAACGGGCGCGGCGAGGACGTCGGGATGACCGCGACCGCCTTCATGTCGGTGTCGCTGGACCCGCCCCTGGTCATGGTCAGCCTGCGCAACGGCTCACGGATGGACGATCTGCTGTCGGAGCAGCCGCTGTGGGCGGTCTCCGTACTCGCCGAGAGCCAGCGGCACATCGCCGGACGGTTCGCGATGAGGGGCCGGATCAGCGACCGGCTGCTGTTCGAGGACATCCCCTGTACAAGGGGAGAGATCAGCCATGCACCACTGATCGGGGGCGCGCTGGCCACGCTGGAGTGCCGCACCGAGCAGCGGGTCCTGGCAGGCGACCACACGCTGGTGATCGGCCGGGTGCTGAGCGCGACCCTGCCGAGCGTGGACGGATCGCCGCTGACGTACTTCCGGGGGCGGTACCGGCAGCTGGGGTGAGGGGGCGGCATCACGCAGTTGGCGGTGAAACGGGGCCCGGCGTCACGGAGCCGGGGTGAACGGACCCGGCATCGCGCGCCCGGATCACGCAGACACGGCTACCAGTCGCGGCCGGAGCGGCCGCGCTTCGTCTCGCCGCGCTGCTTCTTCTCGCGCAGGCGGCGTTCGTTGATGCCGCGCGGAATCCTGGTCTTGCGGCGTGGCCTGGGGGGCGGCGCCGTGGCCTCGGCCAGCAGGGACGCGAGCCGTACGAGAGCCGTCTCGCGGTTGCGCCACTGGGAGCGGTGCTCGGACGCCCGTACCGCGATCACCCCGCCCACGAGCCTGCTCTCCAGACGCTGGAGCGCCCGCTCCTTCCACACCTGGGGAAGCGACTCGGTCGCCGCGAGGTCGAAGCGGAGCTCCACCTGGGAGTCGCTGGTGTTGACGTGCTGCCCGCCGGGCCCGGAGGACCGCGAGAAACGCCACATGAGCTCGGCCTCCGGCAGGGAGACCGAACCGCGGATGACATAGGGCCCGGACATGACACCCATGTTCCCCGGCCCGCAGTGCGTTCGTCACCTTCTTTTGCCGTACGAACCGTGTCCCCCGTCGGGCCGACGGGGGGAATTCGGTAAAGAAAGTAAAGGGAGCAGGAACCTCCCGGCCCCCTGCCCACGTTATGACCTGTAACGGTAGCTTCGTGACGACATGAAGCCCGCAAGCGACGATGAAAGGGACTTCCCATGGCTGTAAGCCTGTCCAAGGGCGGCAACGTCTCGCTCACCAAGGAGGCCCCGGGCCTGACCGCCGTCACGGTCGGCCTCGGCTGGGACGTCCGCAGCACCACCGGCACCGACTTCGACCTCGACGCCTCGGCGATCGCGGTCAACGCGGGCGGCAAGGTCGTCTCCGACGGCCACTTCGTCTTCTTCAACAACAAGTCGACGCCGGACCAGACCATCGTTCACACCGGTGACAACCTCACGGGTCAGGGCGAGGGCGACGACGAGCAGATCAACGTCAACCTGGCGGGCCTGCCGGCCGATGTCGACAAGATCGTCTTCCCGGTCTCGATCTACGACGCCGAGTCCCGAAGCCAGAACTTCGGCCAGGTGCGCAACGCGTTCATCCGCATCATCAACCAGGCCGGTGGCACGGAGATCGCGCGCTACGACCTGAGCGAGGACGCCGCCACCGAGACCGCCATGGTCTTCGGCGAGCTCTACCGCAACGGCGCGGAGTGGAAGTTCCGCGCGGTCGGCCAGGGCTACGCCTCGGGCCTGCGCGGCATCGCGCAGGACTTCGGCGTCAACATCTGACATGCCGTAGCCAGTACGTCAGCACACGCCGGGAACCTCTGGCCGCATCTCCTGCGGCCGGGGGCTCCCGTCTGCCCGCGTGATATTGCACAACCACCTCTGGAATCCGCCGAATAACGAACCCCTGCGCATCCCATTCGGACAAGAAGTGGTCAAACAATGCGAGGCGGCCAGACGGGACTTCCGAAACACGCCCTGGTGCCGCGACCGGCACCAGGGAGCCGGTCAGTCCTTCGAGTCAGGCCGGCTCCCGCCGTACAGCCAGGTGTTCCACAGCTCCGTCAGATCCTGACCGGTCGTCTTCTCCACGTAGGCGGTGAAGTCGGCCGTCGACGCGTTGCCGTGCCGGTAGGCCTTCGTCCAGCCCCTGACGAGCGCGAAGAAGCGCTTGTCGTCGTCCACAGCCTGCCGGATCCTGTGGATGACCATGGCCCCGCCCTCGTACACCGGCGCCTGCGAGATGTCCGCGGCGGTCGGCGGATCGGCGGGCGGAAAGGCCCAGTTCTCGTCGTCGTCGAAGGCGGCGTCGAACCGCTTCTGGACCGGGTTGCCCTCCTGGTCTTCCTCCCACAGCCACTCCGCATAGGTCGCGAAGCCCTCGTTGAGCCACATGTCGCGCCAGCTCTCGGGCGTGACGGAGTCCCCGAACCACTGGTGGGCCATCTCGTGGACGAGCAGTCCGGCATCGGGCGGCCCCGGGAAGAACGGCCGGCTCTGGGTCTCCAGCGCGTATTCGGCGTCCCCGGGACGACCGACGATCGCGCCCGTGGCGGAGAAGGGATACGGGCCGAAACGTTCCGCCTCCCATTCCACGATCTCGGGAACCCGGTCGAGAATCCCCGCGCTGTCCGCCGCCACCGCCGGGTCCGCGGCCGTGAACACCTCGATGCCGTCCGGGGTGGTCGACGTCTTCGTGTCGAAACGGCCGATGGCGACCGTCGCGAGATAGCTCGCCATCGGTTCGGCGATGTGCCAGTGGTACGTGGTGGTGGTGCCCGAGGCGCTGCGAGATGTCAGCTCGCCGTTGGAGACGGCCGTCAGGCCCTTGGGAACGGTCACGGTGATGTCGTACGACGCCTTGTCGCTCGGGTGGTTGTTGCCCGGGAACCACGCCATGGAACCGGTCGGTTCACCGAGCGCGACCGATCCGTCCGCGGTCCTCAGCCAGCCCTCCTCCGACTCGTCGGGGTCGGTGAGGGTCTGCGGGGAGCCGGAGTAGCGGACCACCGTACGGAACGTCCTGCCCTTGCGGAGCCGGCTTTCGACCTCCGCGTCGGGGCGCAGCGTCAGCTCGCGGCCCGCCCGGTTGACTGCGGCCGGGCGGCCCTCGACGGTCGCGGACTGCACGGTGAGCCCGGCGAGGTCGAGGTTGAAGGAGCTGAGGTCCTGGGTGGCACGCGCGGTGATCGTTGCGGTGCCGCGCAGGCGGTGGGCGGCCGGGTCGACGTCGAGTGCGAGGTCGTAGTGCGTGACGTCGTAGCCGCCGTTGCCGAGCTTCGGGAAGTAAGGGTCGCGCAGTCCGGCGGCGCCAGGGGTGCCTTCGACACCGCCGGTGCAGGCTGTGGAGGCCGTCAGAAGCAGCAGGGCGAGGCCAGCGGCGCATGCCGTGCGGCGTACAGATGTTCGCTGATCCACAGCGGCGATCCTAGTGCCGGTCGCGGCAGTAGACGCGAAATATCAGAATGTGCTTGTTCAGGCACAACGGGACCCTGCTTCGCAAGGGCGGCGAGGGCGGCGGCGCCGGCCTTCGCAAACTTCGGCTGCCGCCCCGGCCCCCTGGTCCGGGTCCTTCCGGGGGCCGTGTCCTTCCGGGGGCCGTGTCCTTCCGGATTCGCGGGGCCCGGCGCCGCAGGGCCACCCCACCCGATCGTGTCGGCCCCCCCCCGTCACCGGGCATGACACCATCGAACTGTGCTCGACATCGGTTACTCCCTCTCCCGGCGCTTCCCCGATCCCCCGCAGACCGACTACCGCCGCGCGGACGTCCACGCCCTGCGGCACGATCTGTTCTCCGGGGACGTCTACCTCGCGGACACCAAGGCGGACCGCGAAGTGTCCACAGCCTGGGGATGGGTGCCGGTGCTGGACTTCGCGTGGGCGCTGTGCGACATCGTCGAGCAGATCGACCAGGACCCGCGCGGCAACCGCTCGCACCGGCGGCAGTTCGCAGAGCTGGACTTCACCGAGTCGTCCGACCGGATGTTCTTCGAGCGCCGCTTCGGCTGGGTCGACGTCGAGGCCGACTGGATGCCCGGAGACGAGCCCCCGCTCACCTTCGGCCATTCGCTGTTGCGCCGCGAGGCCCGCGACTTCCTGCACGATTTGATCGCCGACCTCGCCGACATGCACGAAGGGCTCGCCGACAACCCCGTGATCTGGGACCTCCAGGCCCGCTTCCCCCGTATCTGACCCGGCCCCGGCGGGCTGACGATCTGGGGGCCGGTCTACGCCTCCACCCGCACCCCGATCTGCGCCGCGAACGCCGGAGCCAGCTCCATCAGCTGCGACGGGCTGATCACCGCACCCGCCAGCCGCTCCACCCCGCGGGCGATGTCCAGATCCGCGACCGTCCGCAGGTCCACCGACTCCATCCGAACGGAACTGAAGTCGGCCCGCTTCAGCACACAGTCGCGGAACTCCACCCGCGCCAGCTGCGCACCCCCGAAATCCGGCTCGGACAGCACACAGCCCTCGAACACCACGTCCTTCAGCCGCGCCTTCCGCAGATTCAGGTAGTCGATCTTCCCGCCGCGCACCAGCACCCGCTCCAGCACCGCACCGTGCAGCTGCACCCCGCCCAGCCGTACGTCCACCACCTCCACATCGCGCAGCGACGCCCCCGCGAGATCGGCGCCCACACCCCGTACGCCCGTCAGCACCGAGTCGATGAACCGGGCCCTGACCAGCTCCGTACGGTCCAGTGCACAGCCGTCCAGCGCACAGTCCATGAACCGGGCCCCCGGACCCGACTCGTCCGCGAGATCCGTCCCCTCGAACCGCACGCCGTCGTAGTCCCCGTCCGGCTCCAGTCCCTCTCCGTCGTACGGAACGAGCGGCGGCAGCCGCACCTCCGGCCGCCGTGCCGCTGCGATCGTCTCCGTCTTCCTGCTGCTGTGTGCCATGCCCCCATCGTGGCCCATCGCTCCTGACAGCGGCCCCGTAACCCGGCCAGGGCCTACTGCCCGCCGAGCTGTTCCCCGAGCTTCGTCAGCGCCCCGTCCGTCAGCCGGTACACCGTCCACTCCTCCTGCGGCCGCGCACCCAGCGACTCGTAGAACGCTATGGACGGGGTGTTCCAGTTCAGCACCGACCACTCCAGGCGCTCGTAGCCGCGCTCCACACAGATCCGCGCCAGCTCCGTCAGCAACGCCTTCCCGTGCCCGCCGCCGCGCCGCTCCGGACGTACGTACAGGTCCTCCAGGTAGATGCCGTGCACCCCGCGCCATGTGGAGAAGTTCAGGAACCACAGCGCGAAGCCGACGGCCTCGCCGTCGTCGTCCGACTCGGCGATGTGCGCATACGCGGCGGGCCGCTCGCCGAACAGCGCCTCGTGCAGCTGCTCCTCGGTGGCGTGCACCTCGTGCAGGCACTTCTCGTAGTCGGCCAGCTCACGGACCATGGCGTGGATGACGGGGACATCGGCAGGGGTAGCGGTGCGAATCATGAGGGCAGAGTAGGACCGGGCTCGTACGCCGCTGGCCCCGCCCCCCGGCAGCACCGCGAGACAGGCCCGCCCTGCCGCCCCGTTGCATGTGGACCGGGTATCGATCAGCTCGTCCGGAATGTCAATCACGCGGGCGGTCGTAGAACTGTGCATCAATCGGATGATGACTCCGAGCAGCCCCGCCCCGCCCACCCGGCCGCACGACGGCGCCGGCTCGTGGCTCCGCAGCGCCGGCTCATGGATCCGCAGCGCACCCGGCACCTACATCTGGCTGGCCGCGCTCTTCGTCACCACCGTCCTCGTCCACCAGATGTCACCGGGCTTCGAAGAGGACTTCCTGCGCCAGCGCTCGACCAACATCCACGAACTCTCCGAGAACCCCGTACGCGTACTGATCACCAGCACCCTCTGGATCGACGGCGGCCATTGGCTTCCCTACGCCGCCCTCTACACCGTCTTCCACGCCCCTGCCGAACGCTGGCTCGGCACCCTGCGCTGGCTCGCCGTCGCCATCGCGGCGCATGTCCTCGCCACCTTTGCCAGCGAAGGCGTCCTGGCCTGGGGCATCCGGCACGGACACGTATCACCGGCCGCCGCCAACACGCTCGATATCGGCGTCAGTTACGCGCTTGCGGGCGTCATCGCGGTCCTCACGTACCGCATCCCGACACCCTGGCGGTACGTTTATCTCTTCGCCGTGCTCGTCTTCTACGGCATCCCTCTCATCGCCGGTCGCACCTTCACCGACCTCGGCCACTTCATCTCCGTACTCATCGGCCTCGCCTGCTACCCACTGACCCGGTCCCGGAACAGGACGAAAGCCCCTCCGGCGCAGTAACCTCCCGCCCCAGAGAAAGTACGACCTCACTCAAGGCTTCACACCGGACAAAGCAGGGGCAACATGAGCACCGTCAGCACCGTCAACGGCGGCATATCGTTCTGGTACGCGGACCAAGGCACCCCCATCCCCCGGGAACCCCTGCCCGGCGACGCCACCGCCGACATCTGCATCGTCGGCGGTGGATACACCGGACTGTGGACCGCCTACTACCTCAAGAAGGCCGTCCCCTTCCTCGACATCACCGTCCTCGAAGCCAAGTTCTGCGGCTACGGCGCCTCCGGACGCAACGGCGGCTGGCTGTACAACGGCATCGCGGGCCGCGACCGCTACGCCAAGCTCCACGGCCACGAAGCCGCCGTCCGCCTCCAGCAGGCGATGAACGACACGGTCGACGAGGTCGTCCGTGTGGCAGCCGAGGAGAACATCGACGCCGACATCCACCAGGGCGGTGTCCTCGAAGTCGCCTACACCCCCGCCCAGCTGGCCCGGCTCAAGGACTTCCATGCCGTCGAGATCGCCTTCGGCGAGAAGGACCGCGTCCTGCACGGCGCCCGCGAGACCGGCGAACGCATCAACGTCACCGGAGCCGTGGGTTCCACCTGGACCCCGCACGGCGCCCGCCTGCACCCGGTCAAACTCGTCAAGGGCCTCGCCGCGACCGTCGAGGCGCTAGGCGTCACCATCCACGAGTCGACGCCCGTCACCGAGATCAAGCCGAAGCACGCCCACACCCCGTACGGCACCGTCCGCGCCCCGTACATCCTGCGCTGCACCGAGGGCTTCACCGCAAACCTCAAGGGCCAGAGGCGCACCTGGCTCCCCATGAACTCCTCGATGATCGCCACCGAGCCGCTCCCACGGTCCGTGTGGGACACCATCGGCTGGGACGGCCGCGAAACCCTCGGCGACATGGCCCACGCCTACATGTACGCCCAGCGCACCGCCGACGACCGCATCGCACTCGGCGGCCGCGGCGTCCCGTACCGCTACGGTTCCGGCACGGACAACGACGGCCGCACCCAGCCCGCCACCATCGAGGCGCTCCGCGACATCCTCGTCCGCCTCTTCCCCACCACCGCGGCCGCCCGCATCGACCACGCCTGGTCCGGCGTCCTCGGCGTCCCCCGCGACTGGTGCGCCACCGTCACCCTCGACCGCGCCACCGGCCTCGGCTGGGCCGGCGGCTACGTCGGTTCCGGTGTGGCCACCACCAACCTCGCCGCCCGCACCCTGCGCGACCTGATCCAGCAGGACTCCGGCCAGTCCGGCCCCACGGAACTGACCACGCTGCCCTGGGTCAACCACCGGGTCCGCCGCTGGGAACCGGAACCCTTCCGCTGGCTCGGCGTCCACGGCATGTACGCCGCCTACCGCACCGCCGACCGTCGCGAACTCACGTCGCCCCGCCCTGGCACGGACCCCATCGCGAAGGCCGCGGACCTGCTGTCGGGGCGGCACTGACCGGAAAAGACGGACGGGTGCCCGCCACCGGGTGGTGGCGGGTACCCGTGGCCGGTCCAGGCTCGAACACCGCTGAGGCTTCCGAGAGTTGAGTCAACAGCAGCTGGTCCTGCACGGCAGCGATGGCATACGCCGATACGCGCGAACGCACGTCACTTCCCGTACTCGTCCGGGTCCGCCGACGGGATACGGGTGTCCTTCGGGCACCACGGGTCGATGGGTGCACACTCTCTGCGCCGCCCGAGGTCGTCCAGAATCCAGCCGAGCCGTTTCACCGTACGCAGCACGACGGCGTGCTCGACGATTTCGAACTCGGGCAGAGCGGCAGTGATCCGCTCCTCCAGGTCGTGCGCGCCGGCGGTGGAACGCAGCCAGGTGGATACCCGGAAATTGGTGCCGCCGCTGGTGGCGACCAGCAGGCGGATCTCGGGCATGCGGGCCAGTCGCTCGCTTACGCGCTTGCGGTCGCCCGGAGGGACCCGGCCCCACAGAAGCGTCGTCACCGGCCAGCCCGTGAGGTGTTGGGAGATCTCGCAGCGGAAGGAGGCCGCGCCCGTGTGCTCCAGCCGGGACAGCCTGCGGCGGGTCGCCGTGTGACTGGCGCCGGTGCGTTCGGCGAGCTCGGTGACCGGCAGTCTGCCGTCCGGAGCCAGTGCGAGCAGGAGCGCGCGGTCGGCGGGTGACAGCCACCCGGTTTGCGCCGGCCGGCTCGGCGCAGCCGCGGGTTGCAGGCGCTCGCGCTGGTTGCGGGACAAGGCGTCCAGCCGCCAGGCGCTTCCGGAGATATAGGTGTGCGTGTTGATCTGCACATCGACCTTCACCACCCCGGGGAGGCAGCTGACCTGGTCCAGGACGAAGCGCGACAGTGCCTGCAGATCGCTGGTGATGACGTTGACATGCAGATCACGGCCGCTGGCGACCTCCATCACCGATTTGGTTCTCGGATCGCGGGCCAGTGCGAGTGCCACCCGGCCGCGCTGTGCCGGATGGCACTGAATGTCGAGAAAGGCATCACACAGCGAGCGCCACAGGCTGGAACCGCCGGTCGCGGTGACCCATGCCTGTCCCGTGGCGGCCAGCCGCCGCCAGCGTCGGGCCGCCGTGGCGGCGCTGACCCCCAGGACGTCGCCGAGCGTGGCCCATGAGGCACGCGGCGCGATCTGCAGACAGTTGGCGAGCGCGAGGTCGGCCTCCTCCAAGCGGCCGTCCGGGAACGAGTCGGCGAAATCGTGCATGCAGGGCCTCCAGAAAGCGATTCTCGACGATTTTCGGCCCTGCTGGCCGTAAATGCACACGATGATGCAACGCGGTCGGCCACCCCGGAACGACGGTCCGGATTCGACCGAATCACCCCCCTTCGCTCCCCCCGTTTCCCTTCTTGCGGAAAGGTTTTCTTTTGCGATGCCCCATGAGCTGACCACCAAAGAGGTGGCCCCGCAGCCGAAGGTCCTGCGGGCAGCCTTCCGCAGCTTCGCCGTGATCGAGAGAGTGGGCAACAGACTGCCCCATCCCTTCTGGCTGTTCTGGCTGCTGGCACTGCTTGTCGTCGCGCTGAGCGCGGTCCTGTCCGCGGCAGGTCTCGGCGCCGTCCGGCCCGGAGGCGACGAGACCGTCGAGGTACGCAGCCTGCTCAGCCACGACGGCATCGCGATGATGGTCGAGGAGGCGGTGGAGAACTTCGCCAGCTTCCCCCCGCTGGCCACGATCATCACGGTGATGCTCGGCATCGCGGTGGCCGAACGCAGCGGACTGTTCAGCACCCTGCTGCGTCGCCTCGTCGCACGGGTACCGGGCAAGTACCTGACTTTCGCCCTGTCCATGACCGCGATGGTCGGCCACGTCGCCGGCGACGCCGCATACGTGACGCTCATCCCCCTGGGCGCTCTGGTGTTCCGCGCCGCCGGCCGCAGCCCCGTGCTCGGCTGCATAGTCGCCTTCGTCTCCATCTCGGCGGGCTACGACGCCTCGCCCTCGCTGACGACCACCGACGTACTGCTGTCCACGATCTCCACCGCCGCCGCGCAGACGATCGACCCGGGTTACGTCGTCACTCCTGTGGCGAACTACTACTTCAGCCTTGCGTCCTCGGTGCTCGTCGCCCTCGTCATCACCCTGGTCACCGAGAAGGTCCTGGCCCGCCGCCCCGATCTGGAGACCGACGAACCCGCCTCGGACCTGAACGCCGCGGAACTGGCCGACGTCGAGGTCACTGCCGCCGAGCACCGCGCCCTGCGGGTGACCGGACTGGTCGCGCTGGCCTTCGTGGCCGCTCTGGTCCTCGTCATGCTGCCGACGGGGTCCCCGCTGCGCGGCGAAGGGGGCAGCGTGGTCCAGTCCCCGCTGTTCTCGGGCATGGCCCTTCTTCTGGGTGTCTTCTTCGCGCTTCTGGGCACCGTGTACGGCCGGCTCACCGGATCCCTCCCCGGGTCCCGGGACGTGGTGGCGGCCATGGTCGAGGGCGCCCGGTCCATGGCGCCGATCCTGGTGCTGTTCTTCGCCATCTCCCAGTTCCTCGCCTACTTCAAGTGGAGTCACATCGGCGAGGTGCTCGCGATACGGGGTGCGGAAGCGCTGCAGAACCTCGGCGTGCACGGGTGGGTGGTCCTGCTGGGGATAGCCGTCCTGGTCACCTTCATGAACCTGGCCATCACCAGCGGATCCGCGCTCTGGGCGCTGGCCGCACCGGTGTTCATCCCCATGCTCATGCTCATCGGGATCAGCCCCGAGGCCACCCAGGCCGTCTACCGGGTAGCCGACTCCGTCAGCAACTGCATCACGCCCATGAGCCCGTACTTCGCGATGGCTCTCGGCTTCATCCAGCGCTACCGGAAGTCGGCGGGGATCGGCACGCTCGCCTCGTTCACCATCCCCCTGGCCGCTGTCATCTGGGTGGTGTGGGTCGGCTTCGCCCTGGCCTGGTACCTGCTCGGCATCCCCTTCGGCCCCGGCGCCTGACCCCGAATCCCCCACGTCCCCCGCATCCCCCACATCCCCACGGAGCGACCGCACCATGATCTCCGAGCTCGCCCGCAGCGCCGACGCCGCCGCTGCGGACATCCTCACCGACATCACCGACCTCGTCGCCTGCGAGACCCACAGTTACGACCTCCCCGGTCTCGGTCACGGCCTTGAACTGCTGAGCAACGTCGTCGCCCGCCGGCTCGGCGCCCCCACAGAAGTGGCACGGCACCCGGGCGGCGAGCAGGGCGACACCGTGGTCATCACCTACGAAGGGCACGGGCCGGGGCATGTCGCGATCGTCGGCCACTACGACACCGTGTGGCCGCGGGGCACACTCGCGAACTGGCCGATCGCTTCCCACCACGACGGAGACGGCCGGGAACGTCTGAGCGGGCCCGGCATCTTCGACATGAAGACGGGCCTCGCTCAGGGCATCTGGGCTCTCAAACTGCTCCGCGAAAGCGGTGCGGCAGTACCCACGGTGACCTTCGTCCTCAACGGCGACGAGGAAATCGGCTCCCTCTCGTCCCGAACGGTGATCGAACGGGTCGCGGCATCCGTGGATGCCACGCTGGTACTTGAGGCGAGCGTGGACGGTGCCGTCAAAACAGGCCGCAAGGGCGGCGGGATCTTCACGGTGACGGCCACGGGAGTGGAAGCACACGCCGGGCTGAACCCCGAGGCCGGGGCCAGCGCGATCCACGCGCTCGCCGAGTTCGTCACGAATGCTGCGGCCACAGCCGCACCCGCGGAGGGAACCACGGTCAACGTAGGGCGTATCAGCGGCGGATCCGGAACGAACGTCGTGGCCGGACAGGCGTCCGCGAGCATCGACATCCGTGTTCTCACCCAGGCGGAGCAGGACCGGGTGGACGCCGCGTTCGACGAGATCCAGGTGAGCGACCCGCGCGTCCGTATCGATGTCCAGCACGGCTGGAACCGGCCGCCGATGACGCTGAACGCCGCGTCGGAGCCCCTGCTGAAGACCGCGCGAGCAGTGTCGGAAGAACTCGGCCGGACTCTCGCCGACGTCACCGTCGGTGGTGCCAGCGACGCGAATTTCGTCGCGGGTCTGGGCCTTCCCGTGCTCTGTGGCCTGGGAGCGGTGGGCGGGGGCGCCCACGCGAGGAACGAGTTCATCTACCCGGACACGGTGGCTCACCAGACCGCACTGGTCGCCGGAATACTGCACCGGCTGGCCGGCACCTCCTGACGCCCCGGTCCACCGATCGTCCGCCGGCACCGAGCGGCAGCCACCGGGCCTGCCAGGCACCGTGACATCCGAAATCGCACCCGTGGGCACCAGGTCAGGACCCGCGTGAACACGCCGTGGGCATCGCTCATCTTCGCCCTCGCTGCTGTTACAGCATTTCCAGCTCACCCTCGTCCACTTGGGCGAGGGTGGCTACCGGCAGACTTCGCGTGGCGGTGGGCCAGTCTCGGGCGTCCATGTCGCCCAGCCGCTCAACTAGCCTCAGACATAGGTGACATGTAGAAGAGCCAGCGCAGGCAAACGACGGCCTGCGCCCAGTAGGTCGACGACGGCCGGGGCGTAGGCCGTTCATCATGCAGGTCTTTGAAGGCGCGGCGCCGTGGGTTGGAAGACGGTGAACAGGCGGCGCTCGGCGAACTGCCACGGCGTCCTCGCGGCGGTTGTAAAGGCTGCGGGGCCTTCCGCGAGGTGGGTGAGGACGCCCAGCAGGAGGGTGTGCGAGATGGCCAGGACGGGGCCGTGTACGTCGTCCAGAGAGCGGCCCTCGCAGTCCACGACGGCGGTGTACGCGCCGTTGCCGACCTGGTGGAGCAGGGCTGCATGCAGAGTCTTCTGATACGTCGGGTAGATCCCGGTCCAGGGACGGCCCTCGCGCGCGCTGGTGATGGCATAGCTGCGCTCGGCGTCGAGTGACGGGATCAGAAGGACCGAGGTCTCTGGTGCTCCGGCACGTGAACCAGCAATGCTCGTAACGGTCTTGAGAGCTTCGCCCACCGTCAGCCCGTCCTTGACCACACAGGTCGCGGCGGACACGGCGAGGAGCATGGGAAGGCCCCGGTCGAGCAAGCCCGTACGCCCGGCCTCGCGGGCGGCGGCCCGCTTGGCGTGGCCGGCCAGCAGCATCTCGGTCAGCTCGACGGTCGTGGATGTCTCAAACCACCACCGGGGGTAGTCGCTGCCCGCTACCCGCTCCCACGACTCGGGGTCGTGCTCGTGGACGGCGCCCAGCGGTTGGAAGCCGTCCCACCGTTCGGCCAGCCGCAGGAGGTGGGTCGTCTTGCCCACGTTGTCAGGGCCGTTGAGGCTGACGAAGTCCAAGACCTGCGCCATCGCTCATGCCTCGCGGATCGGGGTGCCGATGACGGAGACGATTGCGTCCGTGTTCGTGGCGATGAATTCGGCCAACTCCGGCGGCATCAGGTTCAACTCACGGACGGTCTGGGCGGTGAACGGCACCCGGACCACCTCGTACCCGCCCCGCTCCGGCTTGGTGAACTCCGTGCCCGTACGGGCGGACAGGTCCATCGTCTCCAGACGGGCGGCGAAGATGTGCTGGACGCCGATGCCGCCTTCCAGCTGGTCGGTGATCAGATGGACGAGTTCGGCGCGCTCCAGCTTGCCGCCAAGCTCCTCGAACACCTCGCGGTGCAGGGCTGCCTCGATGGTTGCGTCGCACTCCTCCACCCCGCCACCGACCGAGACCCAGTACGGGTCCCTGCCCGGCTTGGTGCGCTTGATCAGGACCAGTTCGTCGCCGTCGAGGAGGATGACGCGGGCGTTGCGCTTGACGATGTCGGTCATACCGTTGGCTCCTTCTGAACGTGGTACGGGAGAGAACGGGCGGAGCGCCGCCTGGTGGCGGTCGGTGCTTCCCGGCTCGGTGGACTCAGCATGGTGCAGACCGGGTCCGGGGAGTGAGGTAGGAGCGCTGCAGCAATGCCGCACCGTTGCTGCACTTGCCTGGCTACGCTGAGTGTTTGGGTGTCCCATCGGACTGTGGACAGGGGGTACGGCGGTGGTCACGGTGCAGCGATGGTCCGGCCGGGAAGCGCGGCTGTTGCGCGATGTCCTGCGCATGAGCCTTCGGGATTTCGCCGCGTACCTGGGTGTCAGCGACCGGACCGTGTCGAACTGGGAAGGCGGCGGCACCGGTTACCTACCTCGTGCCGAGTCGCAGGCTGTCCTCGATACGGCGCTCAGCCGTGCGTCGGACGAATGCGAAGGCGCGGTTCGCCGCAGCCCTCGGACCGAAGAGCGGCGTGCCGCCCGTCGTCGGCGTGATCGAAGTACACTCCCACAAGTTCCTGCCGGTCTTCATCGGCGTCGAGCGCGCCCGCCGGCTCCGCGCACACATGACACGGAGTGCGGGCACGGATCGGCTGGAGTCCTCGGCAGCACGTGTGGAACACCCCGACGCGCAGAAGTGTGTCCTGCATGTCTTCGCGTGCGGCGTCGCTGTCTTCCATCTTGTGCAGCCACACGAGCCGGCGTCGCTCACCGAACTCGCCGTGTGGCGCTACCGCTCGTACGCTTCCGACCTCCCCTGGGCGCGGGACAAAGTCCGCGACTTCCTGGGCGAAGGAACGGCGCCGGAAGGCCAGCATCACCCTCGACACCGCCCGCCGTGACGCCCTCCTCGAAACCGCAGCATCGTACGAACAGCTCGCCTTCGACGACTGCAGAGAACTGGGCGAGTTCCGCGACGCGATGCGGGAGCGCGGGTTGGTCCCCCCTGCTCTCCCCGCCGACCTCTCGTTCGTCGACAACCCCGAGGACTAGTGTTGCCGAGCCCCACCATGTCCGGCGGCACCGTCACGCGCCGCTGCTCCTGCCGCAACCCCGAGACCGGCAAGAACTACGGCAAGTCATGCCCCAAACTGACCAACCGGCGTCACGGCAACTGGTCCATACGCCACGAACTCATTAACCGACCCGACGGAACCCGCCGAGAGTTCCGCCGCAGCGGGTTCGAGTCCTCGACCGAGGCCACCAAGGAACTCAGCAAGGTCCGGGCCCTGCTGGCCATCCCGGACGAGGACGACCCCGCAGGGCACCTCGCGATCAGCGACATGCTGGAGTCCTGCGCCAAGAACAAGGAACCCCTGCCGGACTACGACGAGACCCGGCCGGCGCCTGGCAGCCGGTCAGGCCCTCAACCCCAAGATGCTCGTGGCCGAGTGGCTCGACCTGTGGCTCGGCGGCAAGAAGCGTCTGCGTGTGAGCGGGTACAAGCGGTACGACGTGGACGTCCGTATCCACCTCAAGCCGCACCTGGGCGAGATACGGCTCGACAAGCTCAACGTGCCGCACCTGGACCGGATGTTCGACGCCATCAACGAGGCGAACATCGAGATCCAGGAGCAGAGCGCCCAACGGCAGGCAGCCCTTGATGAATTGAACGCCATACCGTGGAAGGGCCTGGAGAACCGGGCTCGCCGCAAGTGGCTGAAGACGGCTATCGACCAGATGCCGCCCTTCCGCCGAGTGACCAGTGTCAACACCCAGCACCACATCAAGGCCACCTTGCGCGCGGCCCTCAACACCGCCATCGCGCAGCGGATCATCCCCAACTACAACCCCGCCGAGCACGTCGAGCTTGAGCCCGGCACCAAGCCGAAGGCCCTCGTGTGGACCGACGAACGCGTCGCCCACTGGCGGGCCACCGGCGAGAAGCCAAGCCCCGTGATGGTCTGGACGCCGGAGCAGACCGGCACGTTCCTCGACCACGTCTTCGGGCACCGTCTGGAGGCCATGTGGCGGATGATCGCCTTCCGTGGCCTGCGCCGAGGTGAGGGCTGCGGGCCCCGCTGGGTCGACTACTCGAAGAAGAACCGCTCGCTGGAGATCGCCACCCAGCTTGCCCAAGACGGCTGGCAGGTCCTCGAAGGGCTGCCCAAAACCAACAGCGGTATCCGCTCCGTCGCGTTGGACGACGAGACGGTCGAACTCATCGAGCGACGCCGGATCGCTCAGGAGGAGGAGAAGCGCAAATGGGGTGACGCCTGGAAGGACACCGGCCGCATCTTCACCGAAGAGGACGGCTCCCTGCTCCACCCGGGCAGGATCTCCGACCTGTTCGATCGCCTGGTCGCCGAGGCCGACCTGCCGCCCATCCGACTCCACGACCTGCGCCACGGTGCCGCGACGCTCATGCTCGCCGCAGGCGTCGACATCAAGGTCGTCTCGGAGACCCTCGGGCACAGCGACACCCGCATCACCCGAGACATCTACCAGTCCGTCCTCGACGACCTCGCCCACGCCGCGGCGGCGGCGGTCGTCAAGCTCGTTCCCCGCGCCCCGCGTGCGGTTCGCTCGGCGATCGAACAGCGCGCAGCTCGACCTACGACTCCCATAAAGGCCACAAGCGGGTGCACCTGCTCGTGCACGTGCGGCGCCGCCGACCGTCAGACGCTCACGGCGTAGCGCGCGCCACCCCTCCGACCGCTCCGTGGCTGAGCCCTGCCTTCGTCTGCGTCCGAGCTGTGCATTCGGCGCTCAGTTGGTTCCGGCGTTGTAAAAGTGGTCGCGGAAGAAGAGGTGTGGCGACCTCGCGTAATCGGGAGTCAGGCGTTCTCGGGCAGGAGTTCGGCCAGCAGGGTGTGAATACGCTGCTCGACCTCGTCCCGAATCGGCCGGACCGCTTCGATGCCCTGCCCGGCCGGGTCGTCGAGCTTCCAGTCGAGGTACTTCTTGCCGGGAAAGACAGGGCAGGTGTCGCCGCACCCCATGGTGATCACCACGTCGGACGCCTTCACGGCCTCGACAGTCAGCACCTTCGGCGTCTCGGCGGACAGGTCGATGCCGGCCTCAGCCATCGCCTGCACGGCGGCCGGGTTCACCGTGTCGGCCGGCGCGGACCCGGCGGAGCGGACCTCGATGCGGCCCCGGGAGAGGTGGGTGAGGAACGCAGCGGCCATCTGCGAGCGTCCGGCGTTGTGGACGCACACGAACAGCACGGACGGCTTGGACTCAGACATGTGCGGAACCTTCCGGGGCAGCGGCCGACGGGGCCGCGGGGGCGGGCTGGGGGAAGAAGCGGCGGGCGGCCAGGGCTACGTAGACCAAGCCGATGAGGACGGGAACCTCGATCAGGGGGCCGACGACTCCGGCGAGGGCCTGGCCGGAGGTGGCGCCGAAGGTGGCGATGGCGACCGCGATGGCGAGCTCGAAGTTGTTGCCCGCGGCGGTGAACGCCAGCGTGGTGGCCCTCGGGTAGTCCAGGCCGACCGCGCGGCCGACGGCCATGGACCCGGCCCACATCACGGCGAAGTACACCAGCAGGGGCAGCGCGATCCGGGCGACGTCCAGGGGCTTGGAGGTGATGGCGTCGCCCTGGAGGGCGAAGAGCACGACGATGGTGAACAGCAGTCCGTACAGGGCGAATGGGCCGATCCTGGGGATCAGCTTCGTCTCGTACCAGGTGCGGCCCCGGGCCTGCTCGCCGAGACGGCGGGTGAGGAACCCGGCCAGCAGGGGGATGCCGAGGAAGATCAGGACGGAGCGGGCGATCTCCCACACGGACACGTCGAGTGCGGTCTGTTCCAGGCCGAGCCAGCCAGGCAGTACGGAGAGGTAGAACCAGCCCAGCAGGCTGAATGCGACGACCTGGAACACGGAGTTGAGCGCGACCAGGACGGCGGCGGCTTCGCGGTCGCCGCAGGCGAGGTCGTTCCAGATGATGACCATGGCGATGCATCGGGCGAGGCCGACGATGATCAGGCCGGTGCGGTACTCGGGCAGGTCGGGCAGGAAGAGCCAGGCCAGGGCGAACATCAGGGCCGGGCCGACGATCCAGTTCAGGACCAGGGAGGGGATGAGCAGGCGCCGGTCGCGGGTGACGGTGTCCAGGCGGTCGTAGCGGACCTTGGCGAGCACCGGATACATCATCACCAGCAGGCCGAGCGCGATCGGCAGCGAGACACCGGTGACGGTGACCTTCGCGAGCGCGTCACCGAGGCCAGGAACGAGTCGGCCGAGCCCGAGGCCGGCGGCCATCGCGGCCAGGATCCATACGGCGAGGAACCGGTCCAGGAACGACAGCCGGGCGGCGACGGCCTCGGCCGGCGCGGCGGTGCCGGTGCTCACGAGGCGGCCCCGGCGGTCGCGGGCCCGGCAAGCGGTGCGCCGGCGGGGCGGGTGAGGATCTCGGCGAGGCGGTCGGTCATCTGCGGCAGCAGCCGGTAGTACACCCACGTCCCGCGCCGCTCGGAGTCGATGAGCCCGGCCTGCTTCAGCAGCTTGAGGTGGTGGGAGATCGTCGGCTGGGACAGGTCGAAGGACGGGGTGAGATCGCAGACGCAGACCTCGCCGCCCGCGCGGGAGGCGATCATCGACAGCAGCCTCAGCCGCACCGGGTCACCCAGCGCCTTGAACACCTTTGCCAGCGTCTCGGCCTGGTCCTCGTCCAGCGGTGCGGTCAGCAGCCCCGGGCAGCATCCGTCGGCGCCGTCCTGGCCAAGCACCACAAACCCTTGTTTCGACATACTTCTATGTTGACGGTTCTCGATTCAAGGCGCAAGGTTGCATCGACAGACGTCAATGCAACCTGATCGGGGAGAGACCGCCATGTCCCGTGTCCAGCTCGCGCTCAACGTCGCCGACCTCGAAGCGTCGGTGGCCTTCTACTCCAAGCTCTTCGGCGTCGAGCCCGCCAAGCGCCGTCCCGGCTACGCGAACTTCGCCATCACCACCCCGCCGCTCAAGCTCGTCCTCATCGAGGGCGAGCCGGGGCAGGCCACCCGCCTGGACCACCTCGGCGTCGAGGTCGCCTCCACCGAGGAGGTCACCGCCGCCACCACTCGCCTCAAGGACGCCGGGCTGGCCATCTTCGAGGAGAACGACACCTCCTGCTGCTACGCGCTCCAGGACAAGGTGTGGATCACCGGCCCCGGCAAGGAGCCGTGGGAGATCTACGTCGTCAAGGCCGACGCCGACACCCTCGGCAAGAGCCCGGTCTCCGGCGGCGACGCCTGCTGTGCCGGGCAGGAGGAGAACACCGGGCCCGCGCCGGCGGCCTCGGGCTGCGCCTGCGGCAGCTGAACGGCGCCGCTCACCCTTCTTCCGGCTCGTCCTCCTGCTCGGCGTTCGCCAAAACCGCGGGCCAGCGCGGCATGCCGACGCATGACCGGCAGGGTGCCAATGTCGACGAGGTGGGCCGCGACACCCCGCACCGACGTCGCCTCCACGTCGAATCCGTGAGTCAGCAGCACGGCGCTCGACTGCGTCACGAGCGTCTTGAACGCGAGGGTGTCCTTTGGGTCTGCCCCGGTGCCCAGCCTAGAAGCGGAGGTTGGAGCGTTTCCACAAAACCGGCGTGATCTCCGAGGATCCTCACCGATCCGATGAGCAGCGCCGTCGCGTCGCCTCCCGCGCACCCCGCCGCACAGGCACCGCGCTCATGCGCTCCCCTCGCGCACCCCGTGGCTTCGGTGGCACGATCCGAGCCGGCAGCGTCCGCCGACAGCGCCCCACCGGACAAGGAAAAGGCCAGGTCAGACAGTGTCTGACCTGGGCCTTCCCAGAGCCCCCTGTCGGATTCGAACCGACGACCTACGCATTACAAGTGCGGCGCTCTGGCCAGCTGAGCTAAGGAGGCGTGCCGGAGCAGTGTAACCAACGTCGGCCCCTGCGCGGTCCCAAAATCTCGCGCCGCTCGAACTGCTGACAGATTTCAAATGGCCAGGTAGCGTCGCTGAGGGTTCACTCAAGTGGACCAGACCACTCCCTTATCTCGGATCGTCCGGCACGTTCCTGCCGGTGAAGGAGAAGATTCAGCATGGCCAGTGTCACGTTCGACAAGGCGTCCCGTATCTACCCCGGCTCCACGAAGCCGGCCGTGGACCAGCTCGAGATCGACATCGCGGACGGCGAGTTCCTCGTCCTCGTCGGTCCTTCCGGTTGTGGCAAGTCGACCTCCCTGCGCATGCTCGCGGGTCTTGAGGACGTCAACGGCGGCGCGATCCGCATCGGCGACCGTGACGTCACGCACCTGCCCCCGAAGGACCGGGACATCGCCATGGTGTTCCAGAACTACGCGCTCTACCCGCACATGACCGTCGCGGACAACATGGGCTTCGCGCTCAAGATCGCCGGTGTCAACAAGACCGCGATCCGGGCGAAGGTCGAAGAGGCCGCCAAGATGCTGGACCTCACCGAGTACCTGGACCGCAAGCCGAAGGCGCTCTCCGGTGGTCAGCGTCAGCGTGTCGCGATGGGCCGCGCCATCGTGCGTGAGCCGCAGGTCTTCCTCATGGACGAGCCGCTGTCGAACCTCGACGCCAAGCTCCGTGTCTCCACCCGTACGCAGATCGCCTCGCTCCAGCGCCGTCTGGGCATCACGACCGTGTACGTCACGCACGACCAGGTCGAGGCCCTGACCATGGGTGACCGTGTCGCGGTCCTCAAGGACGGTCTGCTCCAGCAGGTCGACTCGCCGCGCAACATGTACGACAAGCCGGCGAACCTCTTCGTGGCCGGCTTCATCGGCTCCCCGGCCATGAACCTGATCGAGGTCCCGATCACCGACGGCGGTGTGAAGTTCGGCAACAGCGTCGTCCCGGTCTCCCGCGAGGCGCTCTCCGCCGCCGCGGACAAGGGCGACACGACCGTCACGGTCGGCATCCGCCCCGAGCACTTCGACATCGTCGAGCACGGCGGCGCGGCCGCGAAGTCCCTCTCGAAGGACAGCGCCGACGCCCCGGCCGGTCTGGCCGTCTCGGTCAACGTCGTCGAGGAGCTCGGCGCAGACGGTTTCGTGTACGGCTCCGCGCGGGTCGGCGGCGAGGACAAGGACCTGGTCGTCCGCGTCGGCGGCCGCGCCGTTCCGGAGAAGGGCACCACGCTGCACGTCGTGCCGCGCCCGGACGAACTGCACGTCTTCTCGACCTCGACGGGTGCGCGTCTCACCGACTGACGCCCCGCCCACCAGCACCGCAGCCGGCCCCGCACCAAGCACGTGCGGGGCCGGTTGCGCGCCGGTGGGCGTGTTTGGGTTTGGATCCGTACGGCCCGAAATCCCCGGCACACCGGTCATTTCGCCGAGGTTCGTCAACGCGTGATTCGAAAAGCATCCTCGAACCATCCCCCTCAAGGGTGACGAAACGTCGCCACGTCATCACCGACCGCTACGCTCGCTGCGTGACCCACACCGCGCGCCGCATCGGCCGAACTCTCGCTCTCGTACTGCCCGTCGTGATGGTCCTCTCCGGGACTCTCGCCGTCACCAGCGTGCCGTGGGCAGCGCACAATTCCGAGTCGCAGATCCTGGCCGCATCGGCTCAGAACGTTTCGAAGCGTGCCGAGGCGCGCACCCCGCAGGACATCCTCCGTGACCGGCTGCTCGTGAAGCTTCGGCAGAAGGACCCGGGGGTCGCGCTGACGGATCTGCAGCGTGCCGTCGAGGGCCGCCCCTCGCTCGCCCGGCACTGCATGTCGATCGCGAAGGCGCTGGGCCGCGCCGCTGTCGAGCAGTACGGTCCGACGCGGGCCCACCGGTTCTCGCGTCCCGTCTGCGACACATCGTTCGCCTCGGGTGTCGCACAGTTCAGCTGACGCGCCGGTCCGGGCACCGCATATCGTGCCTGGCATGCATACGTATCCGACGCAGGCCGTGGTCCTGGCGGGTGGCCAGGGATCGCGGCTGCGCCCGTACACCGATGACCGCCCCAAGCCGATGGTCGAGATCCCGGGTACCGGGACTCCGATCATCGGCCATCAGCTTTCCTGGCTGGCCGCCGAGGGTGTGACCGACGCCGTGGTGTCGTGCGGTCATCTGGCCGAGGTACTGCAGGAGTGGCTGGACTCGGCGGTGCTGCCGCTGCGCGTGACGACCGTCGTGGAGTCCGAGCCCCTGGGCCGCGGCGGCGGGCTGAAGTACGCCGCCGCCCGGCTGCCCGATCCGGACCAGCCCTGGTACGCCACCAACGGCGACATCTGGACGCGCTTCTCCCTGCGAGAGATGGCCGCGTTCCACGCCGAACGCGATGCGACCGCCACACTGGCCCTGGCCCGTCCCCGTATCCCGTGGGGCGCCGTGGAGACGGATGCGTTCGGGCACATCACCGACTTCATCGAGTCGCCGCCGTCCCCGTATCTGATCAACGCCGGTGTGTACGTCTTCTCGCCGGCGTTCACCAAGCTGCTGCCGGACCGGGGCGACCACGAGCGGACGACGTTCCCGCGGCTGGCCCGCGAGCGCAGGCTGGCCGGATACCCGCTGCCGCACGGGGCGTACTGGCGGGCCATCGACACGGCGAAGGACCTGACCGAAGCCGCCAAAGAGCTGGGCGGTCAATAGCGGTCAGCAACAAGAAGCGACGGAGCACGCGCAGGGGCGGTCACCGGTTCGTTCCGGTGACCGCCCCTGCGCGTACTTCGGTCCAGGCTCTCAGCCGAGCAGGCCGCCGATGGCGCCCTGCCCACCGCCGGACGTTCCGCCGGTGGAGCCGCCGCTGTCCGAGCCGCCGCCCGTGGAGCCGCTGCCCGACGAGCCGCCGCCGGTGCCGGTGAAGCCGGAAGAGCTCGGGCCGGAGCTGCTGGACGGCGGCTGCTGCGGGGTCGTCTGCTGCGGCTGCTGGGCGGTGCCCTGGGTCTGGCTGGGCTGACCGGCACCGGCCACCGCCTGGCCGGACTCGCGAACGGCGTCCGCAGCGGGTGTGGACGCCGTGGCGGACGGGGTGGTGGAGGCGCTGCTGCGGGAGGGTGAGGGTCGTCGCCCGTCGGGCGTGTGGGAGGCCCGGCCGCTGCGGGACTCCTGCGGGAGCGGGGAGCCGGGGAGCTGGTTGGTCGGGTCGCCGTGACCGGGCACGGTGACGACCTGGGAGGAGCGGACCGCGCCGCCGAGCATGGAGCCCACGAGAAGGGTGAGGCCGACGACGACGGCGGCGACGACGGCGCCCCGGCCCAGCACCCGGCGGCGGAGGTCCCAGATCGCCGAGCGCGGGCCGAGCCTGCGCCAGGCCTCACCGGAGAGCCGTCCGTCGACGGAGTAGACGGGGGCGCCCGCGATGATCAGCGGGCTCCAGGCGGCGAGGTAGATGATGTCGGGCGCGTCGTAGACGGCGACGGTGCGCCAGGTGACGGTGACCAGCAGGGCGGCGGAGAGGAGAGCCCCGACGGAGGCGGCGACGCGCTGCCAGAGACCGAGGACGGTGAGGACGCCGACGACGACCTGGAGGAAGGCGACGGTGAGTCCGGCGCCGACGGGGTGCGAGAGCGCGAAGTCGCGCAGTGGCTCGGCCAGCCCCCAGGGGTGCAGCGAGCTCAGCCACTTGACCATGGAGCCGCGCTCGCCGCCGTCGAAGTAGACGGGGTCGCACAGCTTGCCCATCCCCGCATAGATGGAGATGAAGCCGAGGAAGACCCGCATGGGCAGCAGCACGACGCCCAGGTTCATCCGGCGCCCGGGATAGTACGCGTGCCGTACGGTGTCGCCGCCGTGGCGCCGGCCCCGGCCCTCGGCGAAGTCGTCGTACTCGTCCTCGCCGAAGCCGCCCTCGCCGAAGTCGCCCTCGCCGTATACCTCTTGGCCGTACGGCCCGGGGTCGACGGAGTCGTAGGCGCCGACCGCCCGGCGCATGGGCGGCAGCAGGGGGCCGTTGCCGTGACGGCCCGGCTGCTGGGGCGCGGTGATGACGGGGTTGGGCCGGGTCTCTTCCAGGCGCTCGATGACCTGCGTGCCGCCCGCGCCGGGCCCACCGCCGAACTCGTGCCCGGCGTAGGGGTCGTAGTCGTAGGGGTCGTACGCGGGGGTCGGGCGGCCCGCGGTGGAGTTCCGTACGGCCTGGAGGAGTCCGGTGGCGCCGGGGTCGCCGGGGGCGGACCGGCCGCTCCACACGACGGGCGAGCGCCTGCCGCGCACTGTTCCGGCGGCGCTGCTCATGGCGGGGATCCTGGGCGCGCCGGCCGGGGCCGGACCGCGCAGCCGCGGGCGCTGGCCGGGGGCGAGCCGCACCCGGAAGCTGGCGTGGTTGACGATGACCTGCGCAGGGTCGCAGTCCACCTTGGCCATGCTCAGGGCGGGTAGTTCGTCGAACCGAGGCGTTCTGGTGTCCACACTCATCTAACCGAGTGATGTGTGTTTAGGACACTGCCTTGACGGGCCCGAAGTGTCAGAGGCCCGTCAATGGGGTCCGGCAGGGGGCGCCCCGGTCGGCCGCCCCCCGGCCGGGTGCATTCAGGCCCGGCGCCGCGCGACCTCGTACAGGACGATCCCGGCCGCGACACCCGCGTTCAGCGACTCCGCACCGCCCGGCATCGAGATGCGGACCCGGTAGTCGCAGGTCTCGCCGACGAGGCGGCCCAGGCCCTTGCCCTCGCTGCCGATGACGATGACGACGGGGCCGTCGAGGGCCTCCAGGTCCTCGACGGTGTGCTCGCCGTCCGCGGCGAGGCCGACGACCGTGAGACCGGCCTTCTGGTAGCCCTCCAGGGCCCGGGTCAGGTTCGTCACCCGGGAGACCGGCGTACGGGCCGCCGTGCCGGCCGAGGACTTCCAGGCGCCCGCCGTCATCCCGGCCGCGCGCCGCTCCGGCACGACGACGCCGTGGCCGCCGAACGCGGAGACGGAGCGCACGATCGCGCCCAGGTTGCGCGGGTCGGTGACGCCGTCGAGGGCGACGATCAGCGGGTCCTCGCCCCTGTCGTACGCGGCGGCGGTGAGGTCCTCCGGGTGCGCGTACTCGTACGGCGGGACCTGGAGGACGAGACCCTGGTGGTTCAGGCCGTTCGTCATCCGGTCCAGCTCGGGGCGCGGGGCCTCCATCAGGTTGACGTTGCCCCGCTCGCCGGCGAGCTGGAGCGCGTCGCGGACCCGCTCGTCGTTGTCGATGTACTGCTGGACGTACAGGGTCGTCGCCGGGACGCCGTCGCGCAGGGCCTCGTAGACCGGGTTGCGGCCGACGACCATCTCGGACGTGCCCTTGGCGCCGCCGCGCCGGGGCGCGGGGCGGCGGGCCGCGGCCTGCTTGGCCTGGGCGTTGGCGATCCGGTTCTTCTTGTGTCCCTTGCGGGCGGAGGCGGGCGGCGTCGGGCCCTTGCCCTCGAGGCCACGGCGTCGCTGCCCACCGCTGCCTACCTGCGCGCCCTTCTTGTTGGACGTGCGGCGGTTCCTGCGCTGGCTGTTCCCGGCCATGACCTACCTGTTTCGTTGCTTCTCAGACATGCGTGCGTACAAGTGAAGTGTGCCGCCCGGGACGCCGGGCAGCACATGGGTGGACTACTGGCGCGGGCCGAGTGTCCATCGTGGTCCGGTGGGGCTGTCCTCGATGACGAGTCCGGACTGGCCCAGCTGGTCGCGGATGGCGTCGGCGGCGGGCCAGTCCTTGCGCTCGCGGGCCGACTCGCGCTGGTCCAGGACGAGGCGTACGAGGGTGTCGACGACCCCGTGCAGATCGTCGCCGCGGTCGCTCTCTCCGGCCCAGTGGTCGTCGAGCGGGTCGAGGCCGAGCACACCGAGCATCGCGCGGACCTCCGCGAGCCGGGCGACGGCGGCTTCCTTGTCGTCGGCGGCGAGTGCGGAGTTGCCCTGGCGGACCGTGGTGTGGACGATCGCGAGCGCCTGCGGGACGCCCAAGTCGTCGTCCATCGCCTCGGCGAAGGCGGGCGGCACCTCGGAGGCGGCCACGACCTCGCCGCCCGCCTTCTCGATGACCCGCTGGATGAAGCCCTCGATCCGTGCGAACGCGGACTCGGCCTCGCGCAGGGCCTCCTCGCTGTACTCGATCATCGACCGGTAGTGCGGGGTGCCGAGGTAGTAGCGCAGCACGATCGGCCGCCACTGCTTGACCATCTCGCTGACCAGCACGGAGTTGCCGAGGGACTTCGACATCTTCTCGCCGGACATGGTGACCCAGCCGTTGTGCACCCAGTACCTGGCGAACTCGTCGCCGAAGGCCTTGGCCTGGGCGATCTCGTTCTCGTGGTGCGGGAAGATCAGGTCGATGCCGCCGCCGTGGATGTCGAAGGCGGCGCCGAGGTACTTGTGGGCCATGGCGGAGCATTCCAGGTGCCAGCCGGGCCGGCCGCGGCCCCACGGGGTCTCCCAGCTGGGTTCGCCGGGCCTGGAGGCCTTCCACATCGCGAAGTCGCGCTGGTCGCGCTTGCCGGTCTCGCCCTCGCCGGAGGGCTGGCGCAGGTCGTCCAGGCTCTGGTTGGAGAGCTCCAGATAGCCGGGGAACGACCGCACGTCGAAGTAGACGTTGCCGTCGGCCTCGTAGGCGTGACCGCGTTCGATCAGGCCCCGCATCATCTCGATCATCTCGGTGATGTGGCCGGTCGCGCGGGGTTCGTAGGTGACCGGGAGGCAGCCGAGCGCGTCGTAGCCGGCGTTGAACGCCCGCTCGTTCTCGTAGCCGATGGCCCACCACGGGCGGCCCTGATCGGCCGACTTCGTGATGATCTTGTCGTCGATGTCGGTGACGTTCCGGACGAACGTGACGTCGTAGCCGCGGTAGGCGAACCAGCGGCGCATGATGTCGAAGTTCAGCCCGGACCGGATGTGCCCGATGTGCGGGGCGGCCTGCACGGTCGCGCCACAGAGGTAGATCGAGACACAGCCTGCTGTGAGCGGGACGAAGTCACGGATCTGCCGGGCGCTGGTGTCGTACAGGCGAATAGTCACGCCTCAAGGGTAGTGGGCGTGCACCAGTGCCCCGCGACCCCTTTATGGATCGCGGGGAAGAGTCTGTGGCAGCGAAGTGTCTCCGGTGCCGCGACCGGCAGTGTTCGCCCGGGACAAACCTTGCCGGTCGCGGCGCCAAGGGCCGAGCCAAGGGCCGAGTGATGCGGGTCAGCCCGTGCGGTAGACCAGCGCGGTCGCGATCCCCGCGAGGCCCTCGGCCCGCCCGGTGAAGCCGAGCCCGTCGGAGGTGGCGGCGGAGAGCGAGACGGGCGCCCCCACGGCGGCCGACAGCACCTTCTGCGCCTCGTCGCGCCGTTTGCCGATCTTCGGCCGCACGCCGACGACCTGGACGGCGACATTGCCGATCTCGAATCCCTCGGCCCGTACGATCCGCGCCGCCTCGGCCAGCAGGGTGACTCCGGCGGCGCCGGACCACTCGGGCCGGCCCGTCCCGAAATGCTGCCCGAGGTCGCCGAGCCCGGCAGCCGAGAAGAGTGCGTTGCACGCGGCGTGCGCGACGACATCGGCGTCGGAGTGGCCTGCCAGGCCGGGCCCCTCGCCCTCCCACAGCAGTCCCGCGCACCACAGCTCGCGGCCCTCTTCGAAGGCATGGATGTCCGTGCCGATCCCGACGAGCGGGATCACGGGTCCGGACCGTTCCTCAGAAGCCATCGTTCGCCCTCCTGCGCGCGAGTACCGCCTCGGCCAGCACCAGATCCAGCGGCCGGGTCACCTTGAACGCCTCTTCGTGCCCGGGTACGACCACGACGGGCGCCCCGAGCTGCTCCACCATGCCGGCGTCGTCCGTGGCACCGTCGCCGCTGACAGCGACGGTCTTGTGCGCGCGCACGAGCGTGTCGCGGTCGAAGCCCTGCGGAGTCTGTACGGCGCGCAGCCTGGCCCTTACGGGCGTGGCGAGGACCGGCTCCGGCTCCCCCGGCGGACCGGGCTCGACCTCCTTGACGGTGTCGGCGAGCGGCAGCGCGGGGACGACGGCGGGCGCCCCGTCCCGTACGGCTTCGATCACCGCGTCCACGGTGTCGACGGGCACCAGCGGGCGCGCCGCGTCGTGGACGAGGACGACGGAGATGCCCTCGGGCAGGGCGTCGAGGCCGAGCCGCACCGACTCCTGGCGGGTCTCACCGCCGGGCACGACGAGGTAGTCGGTGCGCTCGGGCAGGGCGTGCTCGTCCAGCAGATTCTTGACCTCGGGGGCGCCGTCCGGCGGCGCGACGACGACGACCAGGGAGACGGAACGGGACGCCGCCATGGCCCGTACCGCATGGATGAGCATGGGCGTCCCGCCCAGCGCGCGGAGCGCCTTGGGGGCGCCCGGGCCGAGCCGTACGCCGCGTCCGGCCGCGGGAACCACGGCGGCGGTGCGGTACGGACGCGATTGATCAGACATCGGTTGCACTCCGAAGCTTCGGCATGTTTGTTTCCACAGCCGACATGGGTATGGCCACAAGCGAGCCGGGCGCCACGCCATGACTCGACCGAGGCCCCTTTCCGTGACACCCGGTCGAGGTCGGACAAGCCGCACCGGTCGCTCGGGATCGGCTATACAAGATCACGAGCAACGTATCGGGGGGATCGCCGATGAAGCCAACGCATCGGCGATTCAGAACGAAATCCAGACACCTCGCGGCTGAATCCGGACATGCCGCAGCGCCCGGCGACATACCGTGAATACGATAGTCAGCGGGCACCGCGGCACATTTTTTACGACCGGCACGAGCCGGTTCAGGACGCGAGTACCTCGTCGAGCAGAGCCTCGGCCTTGTCTTCGTTCGTGTTCTCCGCGAGAGCGAGCTCGCTCACCAGAATCTGGCGAGCCTTGGCAAGCATGCGCTTCTCACCTGCGGAGAGTCCCCGCTCGCGCTCGCGACGCCAGAGATCGCGAACAACTTCGGCGACCTTGATGACATCGCCGGAGGCGAGCTTCTCCAGATTTGCCTTGTAGCGCCGGGACCAGTTCGTCGGCTCTTCGGCATACGGCGCACGCAGCACCTCGAAGACCCGGTCCAGCCCCTCCTGCCCGACTACGTCGCGCACACCCACGAACTCCGCATTGTCCGCCGGCACACGAACCGTCAAGTCGCCCTGGGCGACCTTGAGCACCAAGTAGGTCTTGTCCACGCCTTTGATCTGGCGAGTTTCGATAGCCTCGATCAGCGCGGCCCCGTGATGGGGATAGACCACGGTGTCGCCAACCTTGAACGTCATGTGACAGGTACCCCTTCCGTGGCTATCAAGGGTAACACGAGAACAGCTTCTCCTGAATGGCGTTTCCGCAGGTCAGGGCATATCTCCGGGCTTGACAACAGCAACGCGTACGTGCTGCGACAGGCTCCCGGAAGACGGTATTCGCAGGTCGGAGCGGCTGTACGGGCGGGGCGAAACGCGCACGATACACGCATCCGAACCCCACTCCGAAGTGGCCGAACGCCCCATTTTGCCGGATTCTGGATGCTGGACTTTCCGTACTCCGTTCGAAGATCGATCACCCGTACGGAGGTAAGTGCGGCTGATCAATGGAATTGATCAGCGCCCCGGTGTGATCGCTTATACGAGCAGAATGCGCCACGCTCCATGAATTGATCACCGGCGATATGCGAACGGCGCGTGTCGACCGGATTCGGGATGCGCCGGTCCGCAAACCCCGGCAGGGCTCGGTCCCCGAACGGCACCGGCCCCGGGAAGTGCCGGGGCGCGAAGGGGCGGGTCGGGTGCGGGGCTGAAGGGGTGGCTCGGTAGCCTAAGGCCGCTGACACACCCTTAGGGCGGCTTTACGTCGCCTGCCCCCGTCCGCAGTCCGAACGTTCAAGGAGTTGCCGCCGCCGTGAGCCGCAGCCTTCGACACGGCGCCCTCGCCGCCACAGCCATCGCGTTCTCGATCGCCTCGCTCACCGCGTGCGGTGCGGGCAATGACGCCGCGTCGCTCAATATCAGGCCGGACGCCGCTGCCACCACCTCCGGTGACATCAGCATCCAGAACGCGAACGTCATCACCCAGCCCGAGCGCGACGCCGAGGGCCCGGCCGTCGTCAGTGCGACGCTGTTCAACAGCGGCGTCAAGCCGCAGACCCTGGACTCCATCACCCTGCCGGGTTCGAGCGCCGCGGTGGAGCTGCACGCTGCCACGGGTTCCGGCCCCGTCGTGGTCCCGGCCGGCGGCAGCGTGATCCTCGGCGGCAAGGGCAACGCGTCCGCCGTGATCGGGAGCAGCCGCGAGGCCGCGCAGGCCGGCAATGTGCAGCCCGTCGTCTTCAAGTTCAGCTCGACCGGTGAGGTCCCGCTCGACACGTTCGTCGTTCCGGCGAGCAGCTACTTCACGGGCTTCGGTCCGAGCTCGCTGCCGGAGACACCGTCGCAGTCGCCCGGAGCGACGTCCTCCGCCACGCCGTCCGGTTCCGCCTCCGGAAAGCCGGGGACTCCGGCGGGCGGGTCGGAGGCCGACAGCGGCACGGCCTCCCCGAGCGACGCCTCGTCCGCCTCGTCGCAGACCGACTGACCGTACGCGGGTACGCGGACGGCGGAGGGCGCACTCCCCTTCGGGGGCGCCCTCCGCCGTCGCATACGGTCCGGTTTACGGCTCGAACTTGTATCCCAGGCCCCGCACCGTCACCAGGAAGCGCGGTGCACCCGGGTCGGGCTCGATCTTGGCGCGCAGGCGCTTGACATGGACGTCGAGGGTCTTGGTGTCGCCCACGTAGTCCGCGCCCCAGACCCGGTCGATCAGCTGCATGCGGGTCAGGACCCGGCCGGCGTTGCGCAGCAGCATCTCCAGCAGGTCGAACTCCTTGAGCGGGAGGTCGACCTTGCCGCCGGAGACCGTGACGACGTGGCGG
Source organism: Streptomyces sp. NPDC018000 (assembly GCF_044328025.1). NCBI lineage: Bacteria > Bacillati > Actinomycetota > Actinomycetes > Kitasatosporales > Streptomycetaceae > Streptomyces > Streptomyces sp. NPDC018000. The sequence goes on along the minus strand of NZ_JBIRGM010000007.1, from coordinate 98,677 downwards.
TCCACGTCCATCCGGACCGGGCCCGCCTCCAGGGCGGCCGGCGTGACCTCCTCCGGCTCACCGCGCCGGCGCAGCACCGCACGGATACGGGCGACGAGTTCCCGCGAGGAGAACGGCTTGGTGACGTAGTCGTCGGCCCCTATCTCCAGGCCGACGACCTTGTCGATCTCGCTGTCCTTGGCCGTGACCATGATCACGGGGACATTGGACCTGCTGCGCAGCTGACGGCAGACCTCCGTGCCGGGCAGGCCCGGCAGCATCAGGTCGAGCAGCACGAGGTCGGCGCCGTTGCGCTCGAACTCGTCAAGCCCGTCCGGGCCCGTGGCCGCGATGGCGACTTCGAAGCCCTCCTTGCGGAGCATGTAGGACAGGGCGTCGCTGAAGGATTCCTCGTCCTCGACGACGAGCACTCGGGTCACGGAAGGACCTCCGGGGCAGGGAATGGATCAAGGGTGTCGGGGTGAGCGGGTCCGCAGGGGCCCTCGTCGCCTTTGACGATGAGCGGTCCGCCCGAGCTGCGGTCGCGTTCCCGTACGGAGCCCGCTTCGGGCAGCCGCAGGGTGAAGGTGGAGCCCTGGCCCTCCGAGCTCCAGACCGTGACCTCCCCGCCGTGCGAGGCGGCCACGTGCTTGACGATGGCGAGGCCGAGGCCGGTGCCACCGGTGGCCCGTGAACGGGCCGGGTCGACGCGGTAGAAGCGTTCGAAGACCCGCTCGCGGTCCTTCTCCGAGATGCCGATGCCCTGGTCGGTCACGGCTATCTCGATCTGGTCCCCGCCGGGTACGGACAGCCGCCTGGCCGCGATGCCCACTCGGGTACGGGCGGGGCTGTAGTTGACGGCGTTCTCGACGAGGTTGCCGAGCGCCGCTGCGAGCTGGCCGCGGTTGCCCCAGATGCGAAGCTCCGCGGTGCCGCCCGCTGCCATGGTGATCTGCTTCGAGCCGGCCTGCTGGCGGCAGCGGTCGATGGCCTCGGCCACCAGCTCGTCCACCCGGACCGGCTCGGCGTCCTCCAGCGGGTCGTCGTTCTGCACCCTGGACAGGTCGATGATCTCCTGTACGAGGTTGGTCAGCCGCGTCGCCTCGATCTGCATCCGCCCCGCGAACCGCTCCACCGCCGCCGGGTCGTCGGAGGCGTCCAGCACGGCCTCGGAGAGCAGCGAGAGCGCGCCGACCGGGGTCTTGAGCTCATGGCTGACATTGGCGACGAAGTCGCGTCGTACCGCTTCTATACGGCGTGCCTCGGTGAGGTCCTCGACCAGCAGGAGCACCAGCCGGGAGCCCAGCGGGGCGACCCGGGCGGAGACCGCGAGTGCCTCGCCACGGCCCGTACCGCGCCTTGGAAGGTCCAGTTCGACCTGCCGTATCTCGCCGTCGCGGCGGGTGTCCCTGGCCATGAGCAGCATCGCGTCGACGGCGAGCCGCCCGCCCCTGACCAGTCCCAGCGCATAGGCGGCGGAGCTGGCCTTGACCACGCTGTCGCTCTCGTCGAGCACGACCGCGGAAGAGCTGAGCACGGACAGGACCGTGTCCACTCCGGGGGGCAGGGGGGCGTTGCTGTCAGGCCGCAGGGACGCTCGCGTCGGCTTCTTCTGGTCGCGCTCGCTCCAGCGGAACGCCAGCATGGCAATCACGCCGGTGCACGCACCGCCGATCGCCGCAGCTGCGGCGAGTGCCGCGTTCACGTCCATACGTCAAGGTTATGCGGGTCCGGGAGGACTCTCCCAGCCGTCCAAGTGGGTATCCGGACACTCGTCGCCCAGAGTTCACCGAGGAGCAAGTGTTGGTTCACTTGGTCGGCCGGAAGGCGACGCGTACACCGCCCAGGGTGGCAGCGTGGGGTTCATACCTGGCCCCGGCCTTACACAGAGGACTGGAGAGGGACTTCCATGCGTGACGCGTACCACGAGGAACTCGACTCGATCGGCGAGGGGCTGGTCGAGATGGCCCGGCTCGTCGGGTCGGCGATCGGCCGGGCGACGACGTCCATGCTCGATGCCGATCTCAAGCTCGCGGAGAGCGTGATCGCCGCGGACCAGAAGGTCGACGACCTCCAGCACGACCTGGAAGCGCGGGCCATAGCCCTGCTCGCGCGCCAGCAGCCCGTGGCGACCGATCTGCGGATCGTGGTCACGTCACTGCGGATGAGTGCCGACCTGGAGCGCTCGGGCGACCTCGCCCAGCACGTGGCCAAGCTGGCCCGGCTGCGGTTCCCGCAGTCACCGGTGCCGCACGACCTGCACGCCACCATTCTGGAGATGGGACAGCTGGCGCAGCGCCTGATGGCCAAGGCCGCCGAGGTGATCATCACCAAGGACGTCGATCTGGCGCTCCAGCTGGAGCAGGACGACGACGAGATGGACCTGCTGCACCGCACGCTGTTCCAGCACCTGATGGACGACCGCTGGAAGCACGGCATCGAGACCGCCGTCGACGTGACGCTGCTCGGCCGCTACTACGAGCGCTTCGCCGACCATGCGGTGTCGGTCGCCAAGCGGGTGGTCTACCTGGTGACGGGCGAGCACGCCGACGAGATCCAGCAGCAGTCACCGGTGGAGGGCGCGTAACGGCGTACATCGTCGCGTCCGGGTCGCGCACGCGTCTCTGCGCATGTGCGCCGTTGATGCGCCCGCCCGGTTGGGCATGCAATGGCGTGGGGCGGCACGCCTTGTCCGTACGCCCCGGTCGTACGCGCATCGTTGTGGCGTACGGCCCTGTCGTGCGCAATCCGTCGTGTGCAATCTGTCGTGCGCAATGAGGAGGAACCATGGCCGATTCCCCCATGACCGACCCCCCGCAGGAGACAACCGCTGAAGTGGTGCACCTGACCGTGCTCGGCGCCTGCGGCTGCGGCTCGGGCTGCGGATGCGGCTGCCAGTCCGGGGCCCCGTGCCAGTGCGGTGGCTGCTGCGGCTGACCGGCCGGCCTGTAGGGCGCCCCGCGTGGAGCAGGCTGCTCCACGCGGGGCGCCTTTCGTGTGCGGACCCGGCGGCAAGGCGGTGGCCTCAGAGCCTGCCGGGCGACCCCCGGTCGGAGGTCGCCCGGCAGGCTCTCAGCCCATCCGCTCGGCAGAGGGCTCGGGTCCGGCGTGGTGACCGCGACCGGCATCGGCGTCGGCACCCGGCCCCGCCGGGCCGGCGCTCTCCGCGCCCCGGCCGCTCTCGGCCACCCGGCTGCCCTCGGCGGCCGCCCCGTCCTCCCCCTGCAGATTCCGCATCAGCAGCCAGTACCCGAGCGCGGCCCCGGTCCCCAGCACCGCGCAGGTCCCCCACAGCCACTGCGCCCCGAAACGGTCGATCACCACACCCGACATCAGCGGTGCGATCAGCGCCGCCGCCGACCAGGACATCGTGTACATGCCCTGGTAGCGGCCGCGGCCCTGGGCGGGCGAGAGCCGGACCACCAGGCCTGTCTGGATGGGCGAGTTGACGATCTCGGCAACCGTCCAGACGCAGATGGTCAGTGCGTACGCGGCGACCGAACCGGCGAATACGGTGAGTCCGAATCCGTACCCCGCCAGCAGCGACGACACGATGAGCAGCCGGCGCGGATCGCGGTGCTGGATGAAGCGGGTGACCGGGATCTGAAGCACCACGATCAGCACACCGTTGACGGCGATGGCGGTGCCGAAGTCGGAGCTGGAGAAACCGTCCGCCCCCATGGCCACCGGCAGCCCCACATACCCCTGCTGGAAGATCAGGGCGATGACGAAGGACAGCCCTACGACGCTCATGAACCGCCCGTCGCGCAGCACGGTGGAGAGCCGGATCTCGTCCGCGCCGGTGACCGCACGCCCGGACACCGCCGACTTCTCGGGCCGTGACTCGGGCACCTTCATGAAAACGACGAAGGCGCAGACGAGCGTCATCGCGGCCTCGCCGAGGAACCCGGCGAGATAGCTGTACTCGGCGACGAACCCGGCCCCGGCAGACGAGACGGCGAAGCCCAGATTGATCGCCCAGTAGTTGAGCGAGAAGGCCCGCACCCGGTCCTCGGGCCGGACTATGTCGGCCATCATGGCCTGCACGGCAGGCCGCGAGGCGTTGCTGGCCATGCCGACGACGAAGGCGACGGCGGCGATCGCCACCGGATCGACCATGAACCCGAGCACGGCCACGGACACGGCGGTCGAGGTCTGCGCGATGAGCATGGTGGGCCGGCGGCCCAGCCGGTCGGTCATCACCCCCGCACCGAGCGAGGAGACGACCCCGCCGAGCCCGTGCAGCGCGGCGACCAGACCGGCGTACGAGGCGGAGTAGCCCCGTTCCAGGGTCAGGTAGAGCGCCATGAACGTGGCGACGAACGCCCCGAGGCGGTTGACCAGCGTGCTGGTCCACAGCCACCAGAACTCCCTGGGGAGACCGGACACGGACTCGCGTGCGGCCCGTCTGATACCGGCGACAGACATAGGGAATCCCCCCAGGGAGTACGGAACGGACACCACCGGTAAGTGGCCCGGCGACTGTACGAACGTTACGAATCCCGGATTCCGGTCCGCCAGTCAATTGACGCCGACCGTCAATCGTCCCGGCCCGGGCCCCCACACGCCCCTCGCCCGCCCCACCTGTCCGCCCTGTGACCGGCCGCGCAGCGCCCGTACGGCTTCGATTACGCTCGGACGCATGGCCGACGCACCGTACAAGCTGATCCTCCTCCGCCACGGCGAGAGCGAATGGAACGCGAAGAACCTGTTCACCGGTTGGGTGGACGTCAACCTCACGGAGAAGGGCGAGAAGGAGGCAGTCCGCGGCGGTGAGCTGCTCAAGGACGCCGGTCTGCTCCCCGATGTCCTGCACACGTCCCTCCAGAAGCGCGCCATCCGCACCGCGCAGCTCGCGCTGGAATCCGCGGACCGCCACTGGATCCCCGTCCACCGCACGTGGCGGCTGAACGAGCGCCACTACGGTGCTCTGCAGGGCAAGGACAAGGCGCAGACGCTCGCCGAGTTCGGCGAGGAGCAGTTCATGCTCTGGCGCCGCTCGTACGACACCCCGCCGCCCGCCCTTGAGGATGGCACCGAGTTCTCCCAGAGCGACGACCCGCGCTACGCGACGATCCCGCCGGAGCTGCGTCCGCGCACCGAGTGCCTCAAGGACGTCGTCGTCCGCATGCTGCCGTACTGGTACGACGGCATCGTCCCGGACCTCCTGGCCGGCCGCACGGTCCTGGTCGCCGCCCACGGCAACAGCCTCCGCGCCCTGGTCAAGCACCTCGACGGCATCTCCGACGCCGACATCGCGGGCCTGAACATTCCGACCGGCATCCCGCTCGCCTACGAGCTGGACGCCGGCTTCCGCCCGATCAAGCCGGGCGGCACGTACCTCGACCCGGACGCGGCGAAGGCCGCCATCGAGGCCGTGAAGAACCAGGGCAAGAAGTAACGGGAAAAGCGATCATGCCTCCCACCTGCACTTTCTGTGCGGGTGGGAGGCATTTTCACGTCCTGGGTCCACAGGGGGCCCTCAGCGCGGCGGATCCTGCGACGGCCGAAGCGCTTGGCCGAGCGCCTTGCGGGCACGGTCCCGGCTGCTGGGCATGAGGTGCGCGTACACCTTCAACGTCAGCCCAGGGTCGGAGTGCCCAAGGTATTCGCCGACGGCCTTGATGCTCTCGCCCGCGTCCAACAGCACGGACGCGTAGAAGTGCCTGAGGGCGTGCATGCCGTGCTCCCGCGCGGCGGTGTGCTCCCGCGCGGCGGTGTGCTCCCGGCTCTTGCCTTCGGGATGACGCCCACGGACGCCAGAGCGGGCTTCCAGTGGTCCTCATTCAGCGACGTACGCCAGACGTGGCCACCATTGGGCCCACTGAAGATCAGCCGCTTGCGGGGCCGGAGCGCGAGCATCGGCCCAAGGTTGTCGATGATGCGGTCGGCGGCCGACTTGGACACCCCGAACAGCGGGGCGAGCTGTCGCATAGTCAGGTTCGTTCGCCGGTAAGCCGCGACCAGCAGTGCCCGGTCCTCCAGCGGCAGGCTCCACGGCCGGCCCTTGCGGTCACGTCCACACCCTCGCGCCGCAGAACCGTCACCAGCTTCCCGAAGGCACGCGGGCTCAGCCCGGTGAACGGGGCTATCCAGGACGACTCCGACGCCATGATCACACCAGCCACGCCAAGATCATCCCAGTTGCCGACGCTGCCCCATGTCCTCGATCCTGTGTGCCCGGCAAGCAGGGAGGGCACATGGGGCTGGTTCTTTTCCCGGGCGACGGAGAAAACAGCAGTCCGGATGTCTCCTGGTCCTACAGCGGCTTTGCCGCGTTCCGGCGGCGTCTGGCCGAGACCGAGGGGTTCGTCCTCTCCGAGATGTGGGGCTTCGGCGGCGAGCGCCCGTGGAGCGATGTGTCCACCGCTCTGGAGCCACTCCTCGATCATTTGGATGACAGCGGTGACGACCTCTCGCCCGCCGACTGCAGGTCGATTCTGCTCCGGCTGGAGGCGATCACCGACCAGTGGGCACGAGAGGGCGGCGACCAGCTCCTCCAGCAACACATCGAGGACGCCCGCCAGCTGGCGGGCGTCCTGCGGCTCTGCATCGAGAAAAACGTCCCGCTGGCCTTCCTCTGACGCCCACCGGCCACGGAACCCACTTACGGGACAACTCTTAGCTACCTGCGGTAACCACGCACACCACAGCAAAGCGAGCCGCGGGTGGGCAGAGGAGCCCTCTGCCCACCCGCGAACTCCGCCCACAAACCAGGGAGAGCATCACATGTCCACATGGCAGATAACAGCCTTCCTCCTCGCTCACTCCTCAGGGGTCCAAAGCCTCAACCACATCGAGGAGTTCTCTGGCACGGCAGAGGAAGCGCAAGAGTGTCTGCTCCAGCAGACGAAGACCTATACCAATGACGTTTCCAAAGAAGTACGCAGGCGGGTCTTTGCCCATCAGCACAAGACGGCGTACCGCGTTGAGGTCGAAGGAAAATGGTCCACGGAGGAGTACCTCTTGGAGTTCTCCGAGCTCGTATTCGACTCTCAACTGCAATGATGCTAAGACCGACCGGCAGTAGGCGTGCATCGGGAGTGTCATGAATTAGGTGGGAACTTCACCAGAAGGGACACCTGATGAAGATCCTGAATCGGCCGCGGACGGTGCAGGCGTGAAGAGGATGCCGGAGACCGTGGACGGGCTGGGCCTGGACCTGTTGGACGCGCTGACACTGCAAGCGTGTGCATCCTGGCTTCGGATCAGGGAGTACGGACCACCGCACCGGAGACGAACCACTGAACCAGGGCAGCAGCCAGATGGATGCCGGCGCGGGCGGCCTCCAGGGCTTCGGGCACCGTGGGTGCCTGTCCGCCGTGGCGGGAGGTCTGGCCTTCCCACAGGGCGCGCGTCATCGCCTCGGCCGGGGCAATGGCGTCCTTGCCGGCCGAGGTGGTTATTGGCCGCACTACCACCGGCGGCCCGGCATCGGCCGCCACCGCCCCTGGGATAAGGCGCCCAACAATGGCCCTTGGTGGAAGCGCTTCTGACGCAAAGTCAAGCTTTAACAATTGGCGCGATAGATAGTTTAAGGGTCCTGCCCAATCTAGGCAGGACCCTTAAAAGGAGAAAAGTGATGACCGAAGTAACCTTCCCTCTAACTTACACAGATGACGAATCCGTGACCCACGTAGTCAATTCTGCAAACGAGCTGGCCCTTAGCACCCAGCCAACGTCCTGCCAACCGATTATCACTTGACTCCGCCAGAGTCATTGCGCGTGCCCCTCGCGTGCCCGCCAGAGCGGGGAGCCACGGGAAAAACCGGGCGGTCACGGTATTCAGAGACGAGACCGGCCCCCGACCGAGTTGGCTGACCAGGGGCCGTCCACATGCGGTGAGTGTGGGATTTGAACCCACGGTGACTCGCGCCACGACGGTTTTCAAGATCGCTCGTGAGCTCGATTGGTCATCGAGACTCCACCGACCTACTCCTGAATCGGCAGGTCCGGATGGGTGAACACAAAGAGCATGTACGCAACGGCCGCTGCCGTCCCCACCGACGAGAGCGCCAGGCCGGCCAGAGGCTGCGCACGACTGACACCTTGTCGTGAGGCAGCGCGATATTCGATGGCACTCCGGACGAGGCCCGTGAGGCCAAGCGGCAGGGCCAGAACCCAGACGAGCATCCAGAACGGGCAGCAGAACCAGAACGCAACGGAAGCCCCGCCGAAAACGACAGAACGGCTCATCCGCCCAGATCTGTCGCCAGCCGGATCATCAGTGTGGGTCATGCTCTGATCAAAGCAGCAGGGCAGGGAGGCTCAGCAGCCGCTCCAGGCAAGCACCGTGCCTTGACCGGCCGGTTCTCGGCGATCGACAGCAGCCGACAACACCAATGACGGGAGATCGGCCGTCGGCGATCAGGGTGCAGAGCCGGGAAAACGCTGGTCGCCGTGATCACCCGTAAAACCCAGGGCAAGAAGAAGCAAGCCCGCACGATCAAGCCCCCTGCCTGCGGGTTTTCCGCCGGCAGGGGGCCTTTGGCTACGGCCGGGTCACGGCTCGCAGGGGCACGCCGCGGGGTGAGGTCTGCGACTGCGGCCGGCCCTCGCGAGTGACAGCCCCCGGCAGCTTTGAACGACGTGTTCGTTCACTCGCTGTCGTCATCGTCGGCCAGGTATTCCAGGCCGGTGCGCAGAACGCCGGGCGCCCATGCCTTGCGGATCACGATCGGCCTGGGCTTGTCGTGCAGCCAGATGGCTACGTAGCCGTGCGTGATAGTCGTGGCCGGGCCCGCCGTGCCGAAGGTGACATCGCTCTGTGTCGCCGCCGTCTGGATCAACGCGATCTGGTCCCGGTGCAGGGCACGGGGAGCCGGCCACTGCGAGGACACGAGCAGGAGTCCGTGCTCGTACAGGACGACGCGCGAGATGCCCTTGGAGGGCGGGAGCCAGCAATAGGCCACGATGGCGGCCGCGAGGACACCGAAGACGATGAGCGATCCAGCGATGCCGTCCGCGATCAGCGCGGGCACCCACGCGATCAGTATGGCCGCACACACGGCAAGCAGCAGATAAGGCAGCGGAGTCGGGCGAAACAACCGGTGGGTGCTGAAGAATTCGCCGAGCCCGGCCTTCGCTGCCGTGCGAGCGCCGAGATCAGTGTCCTTTGCCATGAATGCCCCTTCCCTGGCGGGTAGTTGTCGCCTCCGAGCACGGCGCAGGAATGCTAGCCGGGACACGCCTCCTCGGCGCGAGGTCTCATTCCCCGCCGAGGGCCGTCCGCCCGATGCCGCTCGGTGGTGAGTTGCGCGGTGTCGGGGATTGTCGCCGAAGTGGTGGAGCGCCGGGTGGTATTGAGCTGTCGTCATGGCTTCGACGGCGCTCACCACGTCGCCGAGAACGCATCGCGTGGACTCCGCGTCGGCCGCGCCCTCTGGCGCTACCGTGGCCCGAGCACCGGCCCGCGCATGGGCGGAGCCGATCGGACGGGCCGTGCGCAGAGAGCAAGGAGAGCGGGGAGAGCAACCATGGGCGAGCCCCTGAAGACCATCGTCGGCGGCGCCGAAGTCGACGTACCCAACAGCATTCCTGACATCCGGGCCACCCTGCCCGAAGAGAGACGCGAGGAGTTCGACCGCGCCATCAACGACGCCGGTGTGGACGAGATCCAGGCGGTCATGCGGCACTGGATGCTGGAGGCCGTACCCGATCCGGAAGCCGAGAAAATCCTGGACCGGTTGGCGCAGGACGAGGCCGAGAGGCGGAGCGTCGCTTGAGCTTCCGCATCTCCTACGCCCCGCCCGCCGACGACTCCCTGGCCAAGATGCGCGACGGCAAGACCTTCCGGGACGAGATGGCCCGCACCCTGGGCGTGGACCCGTACGGACACGGATCGTCCGCCGTCAAGAGCGAGCGCGACCGCCGCGAGGCGACGGTCGCCGGGGCGATCGTGCTCTATTACGTCTCCGGATCGGTTCTGATCGTCACCGTGGTGAGACTCGTCCCGCTCCCCTGAACCAGCGCCGGACCGAGGAGATACTCCGGGCGCCCGGGCGGGCCTGGCTCATTCCCGGATTCTCCACGGACACGGCGCCGGCCACCCGGCACAGGACCGCCGTTACGAGGGACGCGCAGAGCTGCGGCCGGCCCCTATGCCAGCTTCGCGGCCTGGGCCTCGACCACCGCGGTCGGCAGCTCGAAGTCCTCGCCCCCGCCCATCGCGGCCAGGTTCATCGAGGAGAACGAGGCGAACGAGGGGCCCTGGCGCATGGCCACGAGCTTGAGCTGAACCTTCTCGCCGCCCTGCCCCATCTCGACCGTCCAGGCGGCCGCGTCCTCCCCGCCCTTGACCTGCTCCTCGGTGATCTTGCTGACCTTCTGCTTCTCACCGGCTGCCGTGAAGTCGAACCCGCCTGCGCAGTCGGTGGCGGCGGTGCGCAGCGCGGCGACCGACTCCTCCGCACCCTTGCCGTCGTACGAGCCGAGGGCCAGCTGCGTCGTCGTGATGTCGAACGCCGCCTTGAACGCGTCTTCGGCATTCGCGCCGTCCTGCTTGTCCATGCTGCCCTTCTTGGGCTCGCTGACGACCGTCCGCTTGGTGAACGCCGCGGGCTCACCGACCTGCACCCCCATCAGCGCGTTGATGAGCGGGGCGCAGGCCTTCTTCTCGACCTTGATGTCATCGCCGGAGATGTCGTCCTTGGCCGCAACCTTGGTGATCTTGTGCCCCTTGACGTCACCCTGAGCCAGCACGGCCTTCTCCAGCTCGGCGGCGGTCAGTGCCTTGACGGCCGACTCCTTGCCCTTGGCATCCGTCCCCTTGTCACCGGAACCGGAATCGGAACCGGAGTCCGAACCGCCACCGCATGCGGTGACGAGCAGGGCCAGGGACACCGCGGTGGCGGCAACAGCAGTACGGCGTATGGCGGTAGATCGCATGGTCCGGTCCGTCTCTCTGAACTGGGTCTTCGGGCTTCGCTCACTCTATGAGCGGGATTTGGTTTGACGATCAATCAACTAGGGCATGGGATGCGATCGTGATGGCGCCGTGATGAACCTGTGAATACGCTGTCCGCCTTCGCAATCCGGATCAAATGCCAACACAGAGGGGCAATTCACCCCATGCAGTCAGATGACACAACCGCGGCCGTTCTCCGGTCCGTTGGCGTGACGGAGGACCGGATCGCCACAGTCGCCCCTCGCCGGAGACATGTTCAACGCTGTCACCCGGGTGACTCTCACCGACGGCAGCGACTGGGTGGTGAAGATACCGCCGTCCACGACCGACGGAACCTTGATGAGCTACGAGCGCGATCTGCTGGTCAACGAGGTCGAGTTCTACACCTTCGCGGTCGAGTCGGCGGCGGTCCCCCGCGTCCTGCACCGCGAACTCGACCCGGACGCCCCGACCGGCCCATACGTGATCATGTCGGCCTGCCCGGGAGAGCCCTGGCACGACATCGCCGGCGCCTCGGCCGACCGCGCCCTGTCCGATGCCGAGGTGCACCGGCTCAGGAACGAGCTGGGGCGGATCGTCGCCCGCCTGCACTCCGTCACAGGCCCCGGCGGATTCGGCTATCCAGCCCGGGCGTTGGGCCCATTGGCCCCGACCTGGCGGCAGGCATTCACGGCGATGAGCGACGCCGTCCTCGCCGACGCGGACACCTACCGCGCCCGGTTGCCGCGCCCGACGGCCGCAATCCGCAGGCTGCTCGCCGCCGCGTCGCCCGTGCTCGACGATGTCACCCGGCCCGCCCTGGTCCACTTCGACCTGTGGCAGGGCAACCTGCTCGTCGACGGGGAGCCCGGTGCGCGCACCATCGGCGGGATCATCGACGGCGAGCGGACGTTCTGGGGCGACCCGGTCGCCGACTTCGTATCGCTCGCCCTGTTCGCGGACATGGAGGAGGACGAGGACTTCCTCGCCGGGTACGGGAGCGGGAGCGGGCGGCCGTTGGTGTTCGACGCGTCCGTGCGGCTGCGGCTCGCGCACGTATGTAGGATGCCGGTCATGCGGCTTCGGTACGCCTTCAGGCTGTACCCGGAGCCCGGCCAACGCGTCGCACTGGCGCGGGCGTTCGGGTGCGCGCGCGTCGTCTTCAACGACGCGGTGCGCACCCGCGAGGACGCCCACAAGGCCGAGTTGCCCTACCCGAGCGCCGCCGATCTGTCCCAGCGGTTGATCACCCGGGCCAAGCAGACTCCGGAACGTGCCTGGCTGGCCGAGGTCTCCTCGGTTGTCCTGCAACAGGCGCTGCGGGATGTGGAGGTCGCGTACAAGAACTTCTTCGCCTCTCTGAAGGGCGAGCGCAAGGGTCCGAAGATGGGTGCCCCCCGCTTCAGATCGCGCAAGGACCGCAGGCAGTCGATCCGGTTCACGGCGAATGCCCGCTGGAAGATCACCGATGGCGGGAAGCTGCTGCTGCCGAAGATCGGCGAGATCAAGGTCAAGTGGTCCCGGAGCCTGCCGGTGGTTCCGTCGAGTGTGACGGTGATTCTGGATGCGGCGGGCCGGTACTTCGCGTCCTTCGTCGTCGAGACCGATCCTGACACGGACCGGGAGCGCTGGGAGGGGCCGGCACCCGATGCCGCGATCGGTATCGATCTGGGGCTCACGCACTTCGCGGTCCTCTCCGACGGCACGAAGATCGACTCCCCGCGGTTTCTGCGCCGGGCGGAGAAGAAGCTGAGGAAAGCCCAGCAAAACCTGTCCCGCAAGCAGAAGGGTTCGAAGAACCGGGAGAAGGCCCGCACGAAGGTCGCCCGCTCCCACGCCGCCGTAGCCGATGCACGCAAAGAGTTCCACCATCAGTTGTCCACGAAGCTGATCCGCGAGAATCAAGCGATCGCGGTGGAGAACCTGGCGGTATCGGGACTCGCGCGCACGAGACTGGCGAAGAGTGTGCACGACGCGGGCTGGTCGCAGTTCGTGAACATGCTGGAGTACAAGGCCCAACGGTTCGGGCGGACGTTTGTGAAGATCGACCGGTTCGAGCCCACCAGCCAGATCTGCTCCACCTGCGGTCACCGGGACGGACCCAAACCCCTGGACGTGCGGGAGTGGACATGTCCCGCGTGCGGCACCCATCACGACCGGGACCACAACGCCGCACAGAATGTGAAAGCGGCCGCCGGACTGGCGGTATCAGCCTGCGGAGCGCGGGTAAGACCAGAACCTGTTCTGGCACAGCGCAAAGAAACAGGAAGCCACGGAATCACCTACCCCAATCGCGCCGCGCAGCGGCACAGCGACAGGTAGCGACGGCCAGAATCCTCGGGCCCCAGCCCGAGGAGCATGTCAACTCTATCTGATCATGCTGGTGGAGACCGTTCCGCGCCGCGTTTCCCAGGAGCACCTGGACTGGGCGTGGAAGGAAGTCGGTCCGCAGCTCGAAACGGCGCTGCAGGACGTGGAGTCGGCGCTGCGGGCACGGGAATGACCAGCGGCCCGCAGCGCCCGTTCTCGGCCCGGTCGGCCGAGAGGTGAGTCGAAGGTCAGTCCCGAGAGCCGAGTCGAAGCTCAGCCGGCGGGGCGTTGGGTCAGATGTGTGAACGCGTCGAGGTTCCGCGTGGACTCGCCGCGCGACACCCGCCACTCGTACTCCTTGCGGATCGCGCTCGCGAAGCCCAGCTCCAGCAAGGTGTTGAACGCGCCGTCGGCCGCTTCGAGGACCGTGCCGAGCAGCCGGTCCAGCTCCTGCGGAGTGATCACGGAGAGCGGCAGCTTGCCGACCAGATAGATGTCGCCGAGCTGGTCGATCGCGTAACTCACGCCGAAGAGGCGGAGGTTGCGCTCCAGCAGCCAGCGGTGCACCGTCGCGTCGTTCTCGTCCGGGTGGCGGACGACGAAGGCGTTGAGGGAGAGCGAGTGCTTGCCGACGCGCAGCGAGCAGGTGGTGGACAGCTTCCGCGTGCCGGGCAGCTTGACGACGTAGCTGCCGGGTTCGGGGCTCTCCCATTCGAGTTCGGCGTCCTTCAGGGTCGCCTCGATGATCTGCGCGGCCTGTGTGACGTGCGAGGCCCGCGCGCCGGCCTGCGCGACCTGCGTCGTCACCGCTTCATCGGGTACGTCAGCCATGGTGCGAGCGTACGCGACGGCGCTGTTCGTGCATCGCGGCCGTGTATACGTCGGCGGTCGCGGACGCGGCGGTGTCCCAGCCGAAGCCCCGCGCGTGCGCGGCGGCCGCCGCGCCCATTCGGGCCACCAGTTCCGGCGCCTCGGCGAACCGGCCCAGCGCCTGTGCGTACGCCTGCGGGTCGTGCCCGGGTATCAGGAAACCGCTGACCCCGTCCCGTACCGCCACCGGAAGACCACCCACCGCTGCCGCGACGACCGGGGTGCCCGCCGCCTGGGCCTCAAGGGCGACCAGGCCGAAGGACTCGCTGTGCGAGGGCATGACCAGCACGGAAGCGGCCCGGAACCACTCGGCGAGCTGGTCCTGCCCGACCGGCGGCTGGAACCGTACGACATCGGCGATGCCCAGCCGTGCCGCCAGCTTCTGCAGGCCTTCCGGCCTGGCGAGCCCGCTGCCGCTCGGGCCGCCGACGACCGGTACGACCATCCGGCGACGCAGCGAGGGGTCGCGGTCCAGCAGGACGGCGACGGCCCGCAGCAGCACGTCCGGAGCCTTGAGGGGCTGGATGCGGCCCGCAAAGAGCGGAATCAGGGCGTCCTTCGGCAGTCCGAGGCGTGCCCGGGCCGCGGCGCGCCCGTCGGCGGGGCGGAAGCGGTCGAGGTTGACCCCGGGGTGTACGACGGCGACGGAACCGGGATCGGCCTCGTAGAAGCGGACGAGCTCATCCGCTTCCTCGGCGGTGTTCGCGATCAGCCGGTCGGCCGCGCCGACGATCTGGGTCTCGCCGATGACGCGGGCGGCGGGCTCGGGGGTGTCGCCCTCCGCGAGCGCCGCGTTCTTGACCTTCGCCATGGTGTGCATGGCGTGGACGAGCGGGACACCCCAGCGCTCGGCGGCGAGCCAGCCGACATGGCCGGAGAGCCAGTAGTGGGAGTGGACCAGGTCGTAGTAGCCGGGGCGCTGGCCGGCCCACGCCTGCATGACTCCGTGCGTGAAGGCACAGAGCTGGGCGGGCAGCTCCTCCTTGGCCAGGCCTTCGTACGGTCCCGCGTCGACATGCCGGACCAGGACACCGGGCGCCAGCTCGACCGCCGGGGGCAGCCCGCCGGTGGTGGACCGGGTGAATATCTCGACCTCGATGTTGATCGCGGCGAGGCGCTTGGCCAGCTCCACGATGTAGACGTTCATGCCACCCGCGTCACCCGTGCCCGGCTGATGCAGGGGCGAGGTGTGCACGGAGAGCATCGCGATGCGGCGGGGTTTGCGGGGGCCGCCGGGGAAGGCGGCAGGGAACCTGAGGCGTGGCGCGACACGGCTGCTGCCGAGCCGGGAGACGTACTGACTCACGTCGTCCGGTCCTCCTCACTCAGGGCACGACACCGAGGGGACCCGCGCCCCTTTCGGTGAGCTGCAACAGCGGAACCTCTCCTTTCATTTCCGCTTTACCAAATCATTACAGTAAGACCGACCGGCAAATGGGGGGCACCTCGCGCCGCCCACCGGGCCGGACCGGGCCCGGGCACCCCGCGCCGCCTTCCGCCGCCCGCGACATCGTTACGCTCCCTGTCATGCGCCCCATCGGCACCGCGACCCGCGGGACCACCAACCCGAACCGGCTCCGCCGCATGGACCGCTGGATCGCCGCCACCCACGGCCCGGCCCTGCGCCGCGCCGACACCCCCGTCGCCGTCGACCTCGGGTACGGAGCCGCCCCCTGGACCGCCGTCGAACTGCTGCAGCGCCTGCGCACCGCCGAGCCGCGCACGGCGGTGGTCGGCATAGAGATCGACCCGGGGCGGGTCGCGGCGGCGAAACCGTACGAGCGTGAGGGACTCGCCTTCCTGCACGGCGGCTTCGAGATCCCGCTCCCCGAGCGCCCCGGCCTCATCAGGGCGGCGAATGTGCTGCGCCAGTACGACGAGGGTGAGGTCGTCGCCGTCTGGCAGCGGCTGTGCGCGCGCCTCGCGCCGGGCGGGCTGCTGGTCGAGGGCACCTGCGACGAGATCGGACGCCGGCACGTATGGGTGGCGCTGGGCCCGGAAGGCCCGCGCACGGTGACGTTCGCGACCCGGCTCGCCTCCCTGGACCGCCCGTCCGACCTCGCGGAACGACTGCCCAAGGCGCTGATCCACCGCAATGTGCCGGGCGAACCGGTTCACACGTTCCTGCGGGACTTCGACCGGGCCTGGGCCGCGGCCGCCCCGTACGCCTCACTGGGTGCCCGGCAGCGCTGGATCACGGCGGTGCGGGCGCTGTCGGGCGACTGGCCGCTGGCGGACGGGGTACGTCGGTGGCGCCAGGGCGAAGTCACGGTGAAGTGGACCGCCCTCCAGCCCAACCGATAGCCCAACACGCCCTGAACAGACCCGGCGCGCCCGCGTCCGGTAAAGCGCGCGGGAACGCGGACCGGGCATCGTTCGTCAGGACGATGGGAAGCGATTCCCGGGATGCGGGAAGCGATCCCCGGGACGTCGGTCGACCCGTGTGGCCGCCAGGACAGCACGCGTGTTCCTCTGTTGCTTTTCGGTACGGCATGGCACGATCTCGTCGTCGGCGAAGAGTTACTGACGGTAAAACAGATTCATCGGATCCATTCGGATTCATATCGGGTTCATTCGGAGGGGGATCTCGTGAACCGACGTCACGTTGCCGCAGCCGCGATCACTCTGGTCTGTGCGCTGACCGTACTCACCGCGCCGGTCCAGGCTTTCGCCGCGCCCGCACCCCCCTCCCCCTCGGTGACGCAGCCCGACACCCGGTCCGATTCCGGGTCGAAGACGCCGAAGAAGAGCCTCGAAGAGGTACGCGAGGAGATCGACGCCCTCTACCGCAAGGCCGGGGCGGCCACCGACGCGTACAACCTCGCCGAGGAACGGGCCAAGAAGCAGTCCGACGAGATCGTCAAACTGGCCAGGGCCATCGTCGAGGGCAAGGCGAAGATCGCCGAGCTCAAGAACCAGGCGGGCGCCCAGGCCCGCGAGCAGTACCGCACCGGCGGACTGCCGCCCGGCGCACAGCTGATGCTCAGCGACGACCCGCAGCTGTTCCTCGACGGGGTGAACCGGGTCAGGGAGGGCCAGCAGGCCGCCCAGGGCGTCCTTGGTGAACTGACCAGGACCCAGCAGGACCTGGAGACGTACACCCAGGACGCGAGCATCAACTGGAAGAAGCTCGAAGCCAACCGTCTCAAGCAGGCCGAGGCCAAGAAGAAGATCAACGCGCAGATCGCCGCGGCGAAGAAGCTGGAATCCCAGCTGGAGAAGAAGGAACGGGCCCGCCTGCTCAAGCTGGAGAAGGAGGCCGAGTACAAGCTGCAGACGGCCTGGCTCAGCTCCGGCGCCCTGAAGGACATCAACCGCGAGGCGAGTGCGAACGGCAAGAAGGCGGTGGCCTTCGCGACCGCGCAGATCGGCAAGCCGTACGTCTGGGGGGCCGAGGGCCCCGGTTCGTACGACTGCTCGGGGCTGACGTCACAGGCCTGGGCGGCGGCGGGCCGGCCGATCCCGCGCACCTCGCAGGAGCAGTGGCGGCTGCTGCCCCGCATCGCGATCAAGGACATGCGCCCCGGCGACCTGATCATCTACCACGGCGACGCCAGCCACGTGGGCATGTACATCGGCGACGGCGCCATCATCCACTCCCCCCGCCCCGGCCGGAACGTCACGGTGGCGGGCGCGGGCTCGATGCAGATCCTCGGCGTGGTCCGCCCGGACAAGTAGCGGGCGACGCCAAGCAGTGAGCGCTGCCGAGTAGCGGGCGCTGCCAAGCAGTGGGCGCTGCCCGGACGGGCAGATCAAGCCCAGGGAGCCAAAATCAAGCCCGTCCGGTCCGATCCAGCCCATCCCGCGATTGAGGGCAAAGCACCCACCGGGGCGCCTGACGGCATCCCCGCATCCCCGCATCCCCGCGGAGCCCCCCGCACCCCCCACGGGAGTGACCCGCACCACCCGCCCCCCACAACCGCGCGTGACCTTTGTCATGCCCCGGCACCCGACCCCGCCCCCACACATCACGCCGGATCCGTGAGCTGACGCGGCTCATGGCCGTGCGTACGACAGCGGGCGATTGCCGTACACCATTCCGTTCCCCCACCGCGGACCGCTATCGTCCCCGTCTGGCGGGTCGTCGATCGTCGTTCCGCCGCACCCTCGGGGGGGGGAGGGAAGGAAACCCGAACCGATGCCCGTACCCGAACCGCAGCAGCGCGCCGCCGCCGCTGCGGAAGCCTCCTATGGCGCCGACCTCACCATCCTGGTGATCGAGGACGACCCGGCGGGCACCTTCACCGTCCCCGAACTCCCGGCCGCGGCCGGCACGCGGGTCCGTATCCGCAACGCCCGCAACCTCACCGAGGCAGGCCGGCTCCTCACGGACGACGTGGACTGCATCCTGCTGGATCTGGCCCTGCCGACCGGCGGCAAGGCCCGCTCCGCCCCCACCGAGGGAGCCGACAAGCTCGCGACCCTCAAACACGTCCTGCGGATCGCCCCGCGCCACGCCGTCCTCGCCCTCACGGCGGAGGACGACGCCGAGCTGGCCGCCGAGGCGGTACGGGTCGGCGCCCAGGACTACCTCTTCCGCGGCGAACTCGACGGACGGCTGCTCAGCCGCGCCATCCGTTACGCCGTCGAACGCAAGCGCGCCGACGTCGCCCAGCACCAGCTCACCGAGTCCCGGCTGCGCGCCCAGGAGAACGCCCGCCTCGAACGCGGCCTGCTCCCCACCCCGCTGCTCGAAGGCTCCGAGCTGCGCTTCGCGGCCCGCTACCGCCCCGGCCGCAGCCGCGCGCTGCTCGGCGGGGACTTCTACGACACGGTCCGTACGCCCGACGGCACCGTCCACGCGATGATCGGCGACGTCTGCGGGCACGGCCCGGACGAGGCGGCGCTCGGCGTCGAACTGCGCATAGCGTGGAGGGCGTTGACCCTGGCCGGGCTCTGCGGCGACGAACTGCTCTCCACACTCCAGCAGGTCCTGGAGCACGAGCGGGAGAGCGAGGAGATCTTCGCGACGCTCTGCACCGTCGACATCGCCCCCGACGGCCGGCACGCCGGCCTCTGTCTCGCGGGCCACCCCGCCCCGCTGATCGCCCGGCAGGGACGGGCCGCGCACCTTCTCCCGTCCGAGGACGGCGGTCCGGCTCTGGGTCTGCTGCCGCGCAACGCCCTTCCTCGAGCTCTTCGAGCCAGGGACACTCCATGGCCGCGCCGACAGGTTGATCTCGGCGGCTCCTGGAGCCTGATGATGTACACGGATGGTCTGATCGAGGGACGCGTGGGGCCGAACGGCACTCAGCGGCTCGGCCAGGACGGCATGGTCGCAATGATCAACCGCCAGCTGGCTCAGGGACTCACCGGCGAGGACCTCCTGGAGACCGCGGTCACCCAGGTGCGCGAGCTGAACGGCGGCGAACTGACCGACGACGTCGCGGTCCTGCTGCTCGACCGCGACCAGGGACACATCCGCCGACAGGGGCCGAACTGCGACCGGGGCCGGGGCATCCCGTGCCCCCGCCCCGAACCGGCATCACCTACGCTCCCCGCAAGCGCCGTAAATCCTGCGAACGCTCAGCGCCCGCCGTTGTAGGGCCCGTACGGCCCGTCGCTGCTGGAGCCACCGCGCCGGCCGCCGCCACCCGAGACCGCCTTCAGCGCGGGCCTTACGTCCACCATGAAGACGATGGACGCGACCGCGCCCGCAAGCTGCAGGAACAGCATCGGCACGAAGAGGTTCACGGCGACGGTGATACCGAGGATGATCAGCCAGAAGGACTTCTTCTGCTTGTCCGCGGCCCGGTAGGCGTCCTCACGAGCCGTCGCGGCCAGGACCAGTGCGACCACGGCCAGGACGAGCATGGCCATGTAGAGCAGCCAGACGAATGTGCTGAATCCTGTGAGCAACATGGTGTGCACCGCCTAATGAATGGATGAGCGCCTCGCGGCCAAGGTACCGGGACAACGCGCCGGGCACCCTGGAAAATGCCCGCCCCGCGCCCCGGTACACACTCCGGCTGCGGCGCCGGGACCCTACTTCGCGGTCGGCGGAGTGGTCTTCTTCGCGGCGGGCTTGCGCGCGGGCGCCTTCTTGGCGGGCGCAGCCGGCGCCTTGCTCTCCGGCTTGACGGTCTTCGGGGCGGGCGAAGCCTTTGCCGGCCCCGGCTTGACGGCCGGCCCCGGCTTGGCAGTGCCCGTCGGCTTGGCAGTGCCCGTCGGCTTGGCGGTGCCGGTCGGCTTGGACTCCTTGCGCGGCTCGACGACGACGGCGATCTCGACGATCTCGTCGGCCGTCTCACCGCGCCAGGTCTTCACGGTCTGCTCGCCGCGCTCGGCGACCTTCTCGTACTTCTCCCGGGCCCGCACCGCGTACTCCGCGGCCACGCCCAGACTGCGCAGCGCCAGGTCCTGGGCGCTCTCGCCCAGCTTCCGCAGATCGCTGTCGAACGAACCGATCACCTCGGTGACCTTGGCCTGCACGGCGGCCTGCGCCTCCTTGGCCTGCGAGGTCACCTTCTCCTGCACGGCCTTGGGGTCGGCGTTGCGCACGGCCTCGATACGCTCCGGCGCCTCGGCACGCAGCTGCTCGATCAGCGCCGGGACCTTGCGCGCCTGCTCGACGGCGATATCGGCCGTACCGGCGGCGAAGTAGAGGGGGGTCGGGTCGGTGAGGGTCTTGCGCAGGTCATCGGTGATGGCCATGACTGTGGTCCTCCCGGATCATCAGACTCAGTGTGAGGGTTTTGAAGGCTTTGAAGCTGTGTCGGCATCGCTGCCGCCGGCCCTGCGGGGGCCGTCGGCACCGGGGTGGCCGTCCGCACCGGCCCCCGGCCCGGACTCGCCGCCTGTCCCCGATCCGGCTTCGGCGCCGGATTCCGGCCCGGGCTCGAACCCGTTCTCCTTGCGGAAGGAGTCGTAGATCTGCAACAGAACATTCTTCTGCCGCTCGTTTATGGACGGATCGGCCAGGATCACTGCCCGCGTCTCCAGTTCCTCCCGCTCCCGCTCATCCAGAATCCCGGCCCGTACGTAAAGGGTCTCGGCGGAGATCCGCAGCGCCTTGGCGACCTGCTGCAACACCTCGGCGCTCGGCTTGCGCAGCCCGCGCTCGATCTGGCTGAGGTAGGGATTGGACACCCCGGCAGCATCGGCGAGCTGCCGCAGCGACAGCTGCGCATTGCGCCGCTGCTCGCGCAGGTACTCACCGAGATTGCCGACGTTGAGTGATGCCATACCTCGATGGTGCGCCACCTTGCTAACTTTTGCAAGCGCTTGCTTGCAAAAGTGCACCAGGCCACTCGCGTGGCCCCTGTGTGACTGCTCGCGGGATGTCCGTTCCCTGTCGTGACTGGCAGCGCGCCCACGGCCCGCATGTGACGAGAATGCTGGCCACCGGCCGCTTCCCGGCGTTGGCCAAGGCCGTGTACGACGGCACGGACGTGAACGCCGAGACATCCTTCGCCGGCCTGGACTGGGTCCTCGACGCCGTGGCCGCCAAACTCACGCGACCGCCGACGTGACGCTCAGCCCCTGCCGAACGTGAGCGAGGTCAGGGTCGGTGTCCACGGGCCGTGCGGGCTTGCGCCGCCACCACGAGTCTTGCCGAAGGCCCCTCGCCTCGCCTCAGCAGTTAAGAGTCGCGGCCCAGCGGCGGGGGATCGCGGCGGACTGTGCAATCACTCGGACGAGAGGTTTGGTCCCATTCAAGCCGCCCAGTCCCTGCAGGTCTGCAAAGTGGCATACATGGGGCTCGGTGTACTGGAAGGGACGAAGCCGTCACAAGTAGACGGCTTCGAGGTCGGCTGGCGGGATGACCAGGGTGAACACCGGCTGCCGTTGGCGGATGCGGTCTCGGTGCCGTTCGAGGCCGGGCGGCCGGTCCGCGGCTTCCCGTCGTATCGCGGGCAGCGGCATTTCCCTGGCCAAGGTGCCGATCAGGGCCGCATGCCGCCGTTCGCACTGTTGGACATCGTGCCGGAGCGGGAAGCCGAGAAAGCGGTGGCCTGGGAACGGCATGTGACCAAGGTGGAGTTCGGCAGGCCGCTGGATGCTGGTCCCACAGCCCTGCCTCGTCAGCCAAGAATGGCCAGTCACACCCGTGCGCTGACGAACTCGCGTGACTGAGCTGAGACTGAGCGTTCCAGGGCACCGAGCACTACGAGCCGATGTCCGCGTTTCAGTTGCCGCCGGCCGGCGGAAACGGGCCAAATGCGGGTGCCGAGTCCTGGGCCGGTCGGGCAAGATCCGGGCATGTCCACCGACATCAGCGGAATGATCGAGTGCCGACCAGGGGCCCGCCTCTGGGGTCCCGACGACGAGGACTCCGTGTGGCAAGCGGCCATCGATCTCTTCCTGCTCAACCAAGGTAACGCCTATGACGGCCTCGCCTGTCTCTTCGGAGTCCGCAACTCCTTCGGCTTCCGCCCTCTGGCCGAAGGCCGTGGCTTCCCGAATGATGCGTCGGTGGGGCTGAGGAGCGAGTACGCAGCCTATGGGGGACCCAATGACGCCTTCGGAACGACGTGGATCACCTGGGCTGAGGTGACCGCCGTCGATTGGCAAGAAACAGACAGCTCCGGCACCCGAAGCCGGGCCGCTGCCGCAGGAGACGGGAGCGACTGGGGTCGAGTATGGAGCGTCATGGGCACGCTCAGCGAAGTCCACGGGGCGGAAAACGTGCGGCTCGTCGTGTGGTTCCACTGACCACACAGCAACCAGCATCTCTACCTCGCCGTCCAGGATCGGCCCAGAATGCTGCCTATGGCCGATGGAGAGCACAAAGAGGCAGAAGCACCCACATTCCTGTCGTCCGCAGCCGAGGTGGCTCGGCTGCTGGACCTCGACACTGCAGCCAGCGTCCCGGAAGACCGACGCGCGCGGCACCTGGCCCACGCAGCGCGCAAGCAACTGCTCGAACGCGCGAGCCTGCCCGAGGAATTCTTCGCTCCGCTGATAGCCGCGGCTGTCTACGACCCCGACCCAAGCTTCTGCCGCTGGTTCGTCGAGCCGGCGGTCTACATATTCGGACGCCGCCGCGTCTTGGCGACACTGCTCAGCTATCTACTGACGGGCACGGACGCGGAACAGGCGGGCGCCAAACGGGCCTGGTACTGCGCCCACGTGCCGCTGCACGCGGACAGGTCTCCGGCATACGCGCCTGGTGGGCGCCGCGACCCCGCCCTGAACGAAGCCCGCGACCTGGTGGACAGGTGGCGGGAGTACGCAGCTGTACCCGACCGCATCGAAGCTTGATCCCGCACAAGGAGTTACCTGCTGGTCAGCCCTGGCCCGTATAGAGGCGGCTGTCTACCGACGAGCGGGAGGGGGAGGGCGCGTACCCTGTGCTGCTGTGACTGGCTCTGTGCGGCGTCCGCTGCTGTTCCTTGATGTCGACGGACCACTCATCCCATTCGGCGCGGAGCCTCAGCGGTATCCGACCTATGCGACAGGTCTCGATCCACGTGAAGCCGACGCGAATCCGCTCCTGAACAGGATCAATCCTGAGCACGGGCCCAAGCTGGCCGCGCTCCCGTGCGAGGTGGTCTGGGCCACGACGTGGATGGATGACGCAAACGAGTGCATCGCTCCCTTGATCGGTCTTCCGCAGCTGGACGTGGTGGTTTGGCCAGAGCCGTCCGACATCGATGACCAGGACGAACGCGAAGGACTGCACTGGAAGACGCGCGCCCTCGTCCAATGGGCGACGGGGCGGTCGTTCGTCTGGGTCGATGACGAGGTCACTGACACTGACCGGGCCTGGGTCGCCGCCCACCACCCGGGGCACGCTCTGCTCCACCGAGTCGATGCCCGCCTTGGTCTCACCCATGACGACTATGTGGTTCTCGGTTCGTGGCTACGACAGCCGTTCTGACACCAGGAGCACCCCGATGCTGCCCTGGCAAGTAGCGACGCGGGAGATGCCGGACAGGGCGGGTTGGGAACAGGCCGCGCGGGCCCAGATGCGCTTCATTACCCATCCCGCCCGTCTCAAGGTTTCTACGACCGTGCCGGCCAGATCAGCGCCTGGGCGACGATGACGTTCTCACCGTTGAAGGTGACGGCGGGGCCTTCGTGCAGTTCGTAGCCAAGGCCAATCGCCTCGCTCACCCGGTGGCAGAACGTGGCGTCGTCCGGGCCGGTCAAGACTCGGTAGACGGGCAGCCCGTCCGGTGGTGTGCTCATGAGCGAAGGATCTCAGGCCGGCTCCAGGTGTCTATGAGCACCCCCAGCCCGATCGCTCCCACGGCCGTAACCCGTGCTGCCAAAACTCGTGCACCCGACCGTGGATCGGGGTGCCTCCCAGACTGGGGAACAACCGACGTCATGACTGAGAACGAACAGCGGATGGGTTCCGACAATGCGGCAAGGTGCCGCAGCTGTCGTCGTGCGCCCACCAGGGATTACGGGACAGCCCTCAGGTGCGATCCTGCATGGATGAACCCTCTCGGCGACGCGCGCCTGCGTACTTGGACGCTGCGATTCATGGCCCTCCTCGCAGCCGACACCCAGGTTCAGCTTGCCTGGCTGGGTGAGCGGGAGCTGGAGACGGAGGCTGTCGTTGAAGAGGTGGAGCTCCTCTGCCGCATCTCCGAGGGACTCGCGGAGCGCGGAGCCTTCGAACCTGAGAATCTGCGCGATCTCCAGGCCATCAGCCGTTGCCTGGCCGAGATCGATTCCGCCTGCCGCGCCGGCCTCTGGGCCAACGCCCTGGCCACAGATCCGGCGTGGGACGCAATACGTCCTCTGGCCCGCCAGTTCCTCCTTACGACGCTGGGCGACTGGCGTCAGCCATTGCCACGCCCTGCGGGCGGACGACGCTGCTTTCGAAACACGCCCTAGGATCCCGCCCATGGCTATCGACCTCGGCTACACCTGCTCCTGCTGCGGCGAACACCACGCGGAACTCCCGATGGGGTACTCGACCATGGCACCCGACGTCTGGGACGCGAGCCTGGAGAGCGATCCCGACAGCATGCTCTCCCCGGACCAGTGCATCGTCAGACACCAGCACTACTTCATCAAGGGCCTGATCGAGATACCCGTCCTCGGCAGCGAGGAGCCGTTCTCCTGGGGCGTCTGGGTCTCGCTCAGCCCGGAGAACTTCGCCCGTGCCCTCGATGTGTGGGAGACCCCCGGGCGAGAGTCCGAGCAGCCGTACTTCGGCTGGCTGAGCACCGAGTTGGGGCTGTACTCGCCGCGCACGACCAACCTCAAGACGAACGCCCACACCCGCCCGATCGGGCTGCGGCCCCGGATCGAGCTGGAGCCCACCGACCACCCCCTCGCCGTGGAACAGCGCACCGGCATCACGCTCGACCGAGTGCGGGAGATCGCCGAAGCGGTGCTGCACGCCGAGGACGCCCATACCTGAGCGACACCGCCGGGTACTCCCGGCCGTGGCGGTGACGGGTGCGGCGGTGTTCGCGGCCCTCGCGCTGGTGGCGGTGCCCGCCGGTGCACAGCGATTCGGTCACGTTCACAGGCGGTGCCGAGGACTGCCGCCCGTCCGAACAGACCCGGATACCGACGCGAACACCGGCCCGTCCACCGCTGCCGCCCTCTACTCCTCCCCGATCCCCGACCGCAGTTGCACAAAGGCGAGTTCGGCGGCCTCGACCGCACTGCCGTACGCCTGGTCCGCGCTCTCCCCCGCGTCGATCCGCCGCCAGTTCTCCAGGGCCAGGATGCGCTGCACGGCGATGACCTGGCCCGCGGCCAGCCTGTCCCGCACCCGGTCGCCCAGCGCACGGGCGAGCGCCGCCTCCGATCGGCCCTGGTAGGCGTACAGGCGGGCCACCAGGGACGGCGTCCCGTACAGCAGCCGCAGGAACGCCAGCACCTCCGGCGCATCGCAGAGACCGGTCACCGGGTCGCGCCGCTCCAGGCCGTCCAGGAAGTGACGGCGCAGCGCGTCCAGGGGGGATTCGGTGTCCGCCCGGGCGGCGACGACACGGGCCGCCTCGTCCTCGTGGTCGGCGAACCGGTGCAGGGCCAGGTCCTCCTTGGCCGCGAAGTACCGGAACAGTGTCGGCTTGGAGATGTCCGCGGCGGCCGCCACCTCCGCCACCGAGACCTTGTCGAAGCCCCGTTCCAGGAACATCGCGATCGCGGCATCGGAGACCGCCTGGTAGGTCAGCCGCTTCTTCCGTTCACGCAGGCTCATCGGCGCAGGGACCGCAGAGGCCGCGGGGGCCGCGTGTTCCGCCGTCCCTGGCCTGGGTTTCTCTCCGCTCATGACCATGAAGCGTACGCCTTGACCTCAACCGGACTTGACGTCCGCCGCCGTCGCGCCGTCCGCGGCCGTGTCGGCCCGAGCGACTCTCAGAACACATCCGGGCACCAGGACCGCCGCGCCGCCCGGAACATCCCCTCCGCCAATGCCACCGCACCCGGCGTGAGTTCCTCGATGCGGCCCAGAGCCGCCAGTCGGGCCGGGGACTCGTCTCCCAGGTACAGCGTCCCCAACTCCCTTACGTCCAGGGCGAGATCGGCGGTGGCCGTGGTGGGCGTGCAGGTCGCACCGGAAGGGGAGGCGTCGAGGTGGTAGCGGCCGGTGGTCAGGCCGGTGGTGTCGTGGATGTCCAGGGTCAGTGCGCCGGGTACCGCGTAGGTGCGGGCCTCCAGGGCGCGTACGACGTCCAGGACGCGTACCCACAGCCAGTCCGCCTGGGTCACGATGCGCGCCGCGCGCGGGTCCGGGAGGAGGAGGGGCAGCAGGTCGTCGGGGGCGCGGTGGCCGGTGCGGACCGTGGTGATCCAGTCGATGGAGCAGACGAAGTGCCACAGCGCGCGCTCCGCGGCGGGGGTGACGGCGATGTGGTCGAACACCGTGGCCCGGTTCAGCGGCTGCTTGGCGTCGCCCCAGTTGTCGTCGGCGCGGTAGATGATCAGGCCGTCGGCCTCGCCGTCCGCGTTGGAGTAGACGGCGTAGAAGGGTTCCGTCCAGGTGTCGGGGCCGGGCCGGTTCTCGCCGGTGGTCAGTTCCCACCAGCGTGCGGCGCGGTCGACCGCCCCGTGCTGCCGGGCGCGCAGCCGCTCATGGAGGGCCGGTCCCAGCTTGCGTACCTCAGAGCCGGCCACCAGGTCGATCCGGCCGCCGTCCTCGGCGCAGGGGCCCGACCACCGTGGGTCAAGACCCGACCTCGGTACGTCGATCTCCCATTCGGTGGTCCATGTCGCAGGGCCGAAGCCGTACCGCCCGTAGATCGGGTACTCGGCGGCGATCAGTGTGGCGACCACGTCGCCGCGGTCCTTCGCCGCCACGAGGTCCGTGGCCATCATCCGGCTCAGCAGTCCGCGGCGGCGGTGCGTGGGCGACACCGTGACATTGGAGATCGCGTCGGCCGGCACCGTGGCACCGCCGACGACCGTGAGCTCCTGGGCGAACGAACGGAACGTGGCCACGCACCGCCCGCCGTCGAACGCGCCCTGCGTACGGGCCAGGTCGGTGTGCGGTCGTCGGCTGGCAACTTCCTGATCCGTCACCACCGGCGGGCGCAGAAAGCCGGTGTGCACGGCCCGCAGCCAGTCCGGGTAGTCGGATTCGGTTATCGCACGGACATCAAGGCGCATGGACCCCACGGTAGGCAGGCGCTCCCGGAATGTCGCTCGGTTTTCCGCCGCCCCCATGTGCCGGTCCGAATCCGGTCAGAACGCTGCCCGGATCTCGCCGACCTCCCCGCCGCCGCCCAGCAGAGGCGCGCGTCCGATCCGGGAGACGACCGGGGCGTCGATGCCGAGCAGGCGCAGCGACTGTGCCAGCACCGGGCCGAGTGCCCTCGTCGCACCGTCGTCGATCTTGAAGGCCAGTGCCCGGCCGTCCGCCAGCGCCACCGCCTGCACCGCCTCCGCGCCCATCTTGGAGAGCGTTCCCGGCACTTCCCGCATCAGCCAGGTGTCGGGGCGGCGCGTTCCGGCCACGTACTCGGGGTGTGCCCGCATCGCGTCCCCGACCCGGCGCTCCGCCGACCCCGGCTCCGCCAGTACGAACGAACGGAAGGCGCGCGCCAGACCCACCAGGCTGATCGCCATCAGCGGCGCCCCGCACCCGTCCGTACCGACCGTCGTCACCGGCTCGCCCGCCGCTTCCTCGACCACCTGGTGGACCAGCTTCTGGAGCGGGTGCGAAGGGTCGAGGTAGGACGCCCGGTCCCAGCCGTTCACCCTGCACACCGCGAGCATCGCCGCGTGCTTGCCGGAGCAGTTCATCGTGATCCGCTCCCGGACATGGCCCGCGGCGAGATACGTCTCCGCCTCCTCCGGGTCCAGCGGCAGATCGGGCGGGGTCTGCAGATCGCCGGGCGTCAGTCCGTGCTCGGCGAGCATCGTGCGCACGAGTTCGAGGTGGAAGCCCTCGCCCGAGTGGCTCGCGGCGGCCAGCGCCAGCCGCTCCCCGGACAGATCGAGCCCGGCCCGCAGCACCGCGGCGGCCTGCATCGGCTTGTTGGACGAGCGCGGGAAGACCGGCGCCGCCGGGTCACCCAGAACCCGCTCCACGCTGCCGTCGGCGGCCAGGACGACCAGCGAGCCCCGGTGCCGGCCCTCCACGAAGCCCGACCGCACGACCTCGGCCAGGACGGGGTGGGCGGGGGATATGGCGCAGGGGGCGGCAAGGGCGGCGCTGGAGGTCATGGTGGCCTTCCGGGGACGGGCGGACCCGCCCCGGAAGGATCGCTTCAGGCGAGCAGGTCGTCTACTTGTGCTTCACCGTCACGGTACCTGCGTGCGATCTCCGCACTGCAATCGTCAGCGGTCCGTTGCAGCTCGTGACGGCGCCGGGAGACCTGCTGTTCGTAGCGGACCAGGCGCCCCATCGCGGCGCGCAGTTCTTCGTCCGTACGGGCGTCGAGGTCGGAGAGTTCGACCTCGGACAGCGTCTCGGCCGCCAGCCGGCGGTACTCGTCGCTGCGCGGTGTGGTGAGCGTGACATGCCTGGCGGAGGAACGGTGCCGGGACGGGGTGTCGGCGAGGATCTCCGAGAGCCGGTCCACCACCGGTGTCTCCGGATCCAGCCTCCGGGCCAGCTCGGCCCGCAGGATGTCGATCCGCCCCTGGACCAGCCGCCGCACATAGCTGAGGTCGGCCTCGTCGCGCTGCGATTCGCGGCGCAGGGTGCGCAGCTCCGGCAGCCGAAGGCCGTCCAGTTCGGGCTGCGGTCCCGCTGACGGATCGTCCACGGGACCGTGGATGGTTCGCTGCACGGGTGGGCGCATGGTGCTGGTACTGGTGCGCGCGCCCGGCACGGCGCCGGGGGACTGCCCGGTTCCATAGGTACTCATGCTTGTGTCCATCCCCTCGACCGGTGCGTCGGCACACCGCCTTCCGAGCATCGTGCCATTCCCGTGGGGCGTGTGTGGATGCTCTGTACCCGTTCAGCCCAAGATAGGTTGGTCTGTATGCGTGCAGTGGTACAGAGGGTGGACGGTGCGAGTGTCACGGTGGCCGATGGCGCGGGCGCGTCGGGCGGGCCCGAGGTGGTCGGCGAAATCGTCGGCGAAGGGCTGTGTGTACTGGTGGGAGTCACCCACGGGGACACCGCGGAGAAGGCGGCGCAGCTGGCCCGCAAGCTCTGGTCGGTCCGCATTCTGGAGGGCGAGAAGTCCTGCTCCGATGTGAATGCACCGCTTCTGGTGATTTCGCAGTTCACTCTCCACGGGGACGCCCGGAAGGGGCGCAGGCCCACCTGGAACGCCGCGGCGCCCGGCGAGGTCGCCGAACCGCTGGTCGACGAGGTGGTGGCACAGCTGCGGGCGCTGGGGGCGCAGGTGGAGACGGGCCGGTTCGGGGCGGACATGCGGGTCTCGCTCACGAACCATGGCCCGTTCACCATCATCATCGAGGTCTGAGCCGGGTCCGAGTCGGATCCGGTTCAGGTCGAGCAGTCGGTGCAGACGGCCGCGCGTAGAGATTCTGCGCTCGGCTACGGCTCCACGACCGTCTCCTGAGCGGCGGCCGTGTCCCCCGCGAGCAGCTCCGCGTCCACCGCGACGTTCCGCTTGACCAGGGCCAGTGCGATCGGCCCCAGCTCGTGGTGGCGGGCGGACGTGGTGATGAAGCCCAGCTGCCGGCCCTCGGCGCCGTCCGCGGCGAGCCGTACCGGTGTGCCGTGTCCGGGCAGGACGACCTCGCTGCCGTCGAGGTGCAGGAAGACCAGCCGCCGCGGCGGCTTGCCCAGGTTCTGCACCCGGGCCACGGTCTCCTGACCGCGGTAGCAGCCCTTCTGGAGGTGGACGGCGGTGCCGATCCAGCCCAGCTCGTGCGGGATGGTGCGGTGGTCGGTCTCGAAGCCGAGGCGGGGACGGTGCGCCTCGACGCGCAGCGCCTCGTACGCCAGGATGCCGGCCACGGGGCCGTTCCCTGCCGCGTACTTCTCCAGGTCGGCGCGGGGCAGGAACAGGTCCCGGCCGTACGCCGTCTCCCGTACCGTCACGCCGTCCGGGACCTCCGCGATGGAGCCGGCCGGCAGGTACACCACGGCGAAGTCCTCGGTACGGTCGGCGACTTCGACCCGGTAGAAGAACTTCATGGACTCCAGGTAGGCGATGAGATCGCCCTGCGTGCCCGGCTCGGCATGCATCCACACGGTCTCGCCGTCGTCGACGAGATAGAGGGCGTGCTCGATGTGCCCGTGCGCGGTGAGGATCAGGGCCTCGGTGGCCTGTCCCGGGGCGAGTTCGCTGACATGCTGGGTGAGCAGCAGATGCAGCCAGGCCAGCCGGTCGCTGCCGGTGACGGTGACGACGGCGCGGTGCGAGAGGTCGACGAGGCCCGAGCCGTCGGCCAGGGCGCGCTGCTCGCGGAACAGGTCACCGTAGTGCGCGGCGACACCTTCGTCGCGCCCTTCGGCGGGGACGGCGCCGGGCAGGGACAGCAAGGGGCTCTTCATGTGACCAGCGTACGACGCGATTTACGGCCTCCCCCACTGCCCATCGGGGGTGAGGCCGTTACGGCTTGGGACCGGCCGCGTCGGCCGTCCGGGCCGCACCCTTGGGCGCCGCCTTCGCCGTGCAGTCGGCGCAGCGGCCGAAGATCGCGAAGTGCTTCATGTCCGTCTCGAAACCGAAGCTGCCCTGCAGCTTCGCGGTGAACTCGGCGACGACGTCGACATCGGCCTCGATCACGTTCGAACAGTCACGGCAGACCAGATGGATGTGGTGGTGGCGGTCGGCCAGATGGTACGTGGGTGCCCCGTGCCCCAGATGGGCGTGGCTGACCAGCTCCAGTTCCTCCAGGAGCTCCAGCGTCCGGTAGACGGTGGAGATGTTCACGCCGGACGCGGTCTTGCGCACCTCGGAAAGGATGTCGTCGGGCGTCGCGTGTTCCAGCGTGTCGACGGCTTCCAGGACAAGCTGCCGCTGCGGCGTCAGACGATAGCCGCGCTGCCGGAGATCGGTCTTCCAGTCAGTGCTCACCACAGGCCCAGTGTAGGACCGGGTGAGCACCTGTCCGCAGCTCTCCGCGTGAGGAAACCCGTGGACGGGCCGGACTACTTGAAGAAGGCGATGCCGTCGTCCGGCAGGTCGCCGAGGCTCTTCGCCATGGCCTCGACCTCTTCCGGAGTGACGACCTTCTTCAGATGCGCCGACATGTACGGGCGCAGCTCCACCTCGGGGGTGGCCTTCTCGCCGACCCACATCAGGTCGCTCTTCACATAGCCGTAGAGACGCTTGCCGCCGCTGTACGGGCCGGAGGCCGCGGTCCGGGCCACCGCGTCGGTGACCAGGTCGATCTGCGGCTTCTGGTCGGCCAGCTCGCCGTACCAGATCTCGATGACGCCCTGGTCGCGGGCCATGACGGCCTCGACCTTGCGGTCCTTGTCGATGCGCCAGTAGCCGGACTCGGACTCCAGCGGCTTCACCTTCTTGCCCTCGGAGTCGAGCACCCAGGTGTGCGAGACGTACTCCAGGAAGTCCCGGCCGTCGTGGCTGAAGGAGACTTCCTGGCCGAAGTTGCACTGTTCGGCACCGGGGAAGTCGGAGACACCCGCGCCCGCCCAGTTGCCGAGGAGGAAGGCCAGAGGGACGAGGTCCGGGTGGAGGTCGGACGGGATCTCGATCATGAGCGGCTCAGACGATCTGTGAGGTGGGGGCGGGTGACTGCGAACGGGACACATCGGGCATGAGTGTCACGTCCGTGACGGGGGTACCCGCGCGAACGG
The DNA here is from genome assembly GCF_044328025.1 of Streptomyces sp. NPDC018000. NCBI lineage: Bacteria > Bacillati > Actinomycetota > Actinomycetes > Kitasatosporales > Streptomycetaceae > Streptomyces > Streptomyces sp. NPDC018000. The sequence goes on along the minus strand of NZ_JBIRGM010000007.1, from coordinate 66,524 downwards.
AGGCGAGGGCGGCGAGGGTCAGCGCTGACCCTGGTACAGCTTCTTCACGGTCACGCCCGCGAAGGCGAGAACGCCGACACAGACCAGGACCAGCAGGGCGGAGAAGAATGCCTCAAGCACGGGAACTCCTTGGAACGAGCGGTATGGCAGCAGTACGGCGCCGGGCCCCAGCCTAATGGGTTGGGGCCCGGTCCGTCGGTTCGGGGCTTGCTCGGGGACCGCCGAGGGGCAGGTCAGCCCAGCAGCTGGTTCTGCAGGATCAGCGTCTGGTGGAACGGAACGCTCTTTGTGCCCTCCTTGCCCTTGCGGGACTGGACGACGAGAGCGAGCGTGTCGCCGGCGACCAGGTATCCCTGGCGGACCTGGGCCGCACCGTACGGCTTCTGCTCGCCGAACACGTACGAAACGGTGCCGTCCACCTCGCCGGCGCCACTCCAGCCTTCGTCGAAGTCCATCTCGGACGTCTCCGACGTACCGACCAGCGGCACCCCGCTGGTGGTGTCCAGGACGATCTCGTCCAGGAAGCCCTGGGCGAAGGCCGTCGAATTGAACTGGACGAGATAGATCCGGGTCGACGTGCCGTCCGGCATCGTCCAGCCGCGGGCGGTGACGTGCCGCGGAGCGGAGTCCTTCAGTGTGTGCGCGATGTCGGAGCGCTTGCTCTTCACATACTCGGAGAGGTACTGCTCCGTGCTCACCCAGCCGCCGTCGAGCTTCTTGTCCACGGTTGCTCCGGCCGGGGCCGGCAGCAGCAGACGCCGCAGGTCGGCGTGGTGGATCTCACCGACATTGCCATCGCTGAACGGGCGGGGCGAACCGGCCGGCAGCGCGGGCAGGCTCAGCTCGGGGTAGTCCCAGCGGCCGTCGCTCTCGGTGGCCAGACCGGGCACGTCGGTGCGCTCCATCGAGGTGATGCCGAAGGCCGTGCCGGCACCGAGACCCCCGAGGACCAGGACGGCGACGGTCCACCGGGCGACGGCCCGCAGGACGCGCCGGGGCGGCCCGGACGGCAGCGGCGGGGACGGGAGGGGCTCGGGCGCCTGCGGTGCGGGGTCGGCTTCGGCGGGCGGTGCGGCGGGGGCGGCTTCGGCAGGCGTTTTGGCCGTCTGCTGGGTCATACGTACTCCCCCGGAGACGTGATGTGGTTGAGCTGGTCCTTCAGCAGCTCGGCGACGGCCCCCCGGTCGAAGGGCACGGTGCCGGACGCCGAGACGTTGATGCTGAGCTCGCCGTCGTACGCCATGCACTCCATGGACACGAGGGAGTTCTCACCGCCTTCGCTGTCCTTGCGCAGGAGAAAGCACTTGGCGTTCCTCGTGTGCCCCTGGATCTTCGGCCCCTGGCGGAAGAGGCCGATGTTCTCGAAGAGGCCCGACCTGACGTTGTAGAGGTTCCGGACCGCCTTCTTGTCCTTCATCCGCATGATCTGTGTTTCCACCATCAGGTCGTTGGCGTCCGATACATAGGAACGGACAGCGATGCCTTCGATACGAAGCTTGTCGATCCGCTTCTCGTAGGCCCGGCGTTCCTTGCCCGCGAGACCGCGGGCGCTCTGCTTCGCCGCGGCGGTCGCCTTCTTGCCGCTCTGCTCGCCGTCGTTGCCCATCTCCCGGATGTCGGGGCCGAGTCGGTAGCCGCTCGGGACCGGCAGCAGCAGCTTGCTGAGCTCTGTGGAGGCTCTGCCCCGGGCCACGTCGCCGGCCGGGTCCTTGCCGGGCTTGTGCGCGGGCTCCTGCCAGAGACCGGTCCTGACGCTGCGGTCGGCGCTGTCCACCGTGCTGCTGATGTACTCGGCCGCACCTCCGACCGCGGCGATCACCAGCACGACGGGGAGCGCCGTGAGGATCACCCGGCGTGCCCGGCCGGGGGCGGCCGGGGGAAGCGGGGCCGCCGATCCGGGAGCGTCGGTGCTCCCGTCGGGCGTGGTCACCTGTGTGGTCACGTCGTTCACAGGCGCTCCAGCTGTCGCTCGGCCAGCGTCCGGATGTCCTTCTTGCTGATCGGTACGGTGTCGTAGATGTAGATGTCGGCCATGATGTCGCCGCGGTACACGGTGGCCCTGGCCTGGTAGGACGGCAGGTAGCCGGGCTTCCGCTCGACCTCGTAGATGTAGTAGCGGCCGTTGCCGCTGCCCTTGAGCGGATCGCCGTCGTTGCCCGCGCCGATCTCGGTGCCGGGCATGTACGAACGCTGGGCCTCGGCGAAGTCCTGGGCCCCCTGGACGGTTCCCGGGCCGAACTGCACGAGGTATGTCTCGGCGGTGCGATTCTGCCCGCGCTTCCAGGCAGCGCCCGCGATCCGGCGTATGCCGATCTCCAGGAAGTATTCGTGCATGGGGCCCGCCTCGTTGAAGGTGCGGGCGTACTCGTCCACGGCCAGCCAGCCGTCGCTGAGGCCCAGCGCCGGCTCGTCGCTCCAGCCCGCGGGCCTGTCGGCGAGCAGCTTGCGCAGGTCGCCGTCCGTCCTGACCCGCCGGTCCTGGGACGCGGGCAGCGGGTCGGGGATCTTGCCCGCGGGCAGCGCCTTCGCCGGGTACGCCAGATCGGGCTGCGACAGGGCGGGCAGCGGTGTCGGGGCGCGCCCGGCCTGCACGTCGTAGCCCACGACGGTGCCGCCGGCGATACCGAGCACCGCGGCAACGGCGATCAGCAGGGTCGTACGCCCACGCGGGCGCTTCGCGACGGGCGCGGCGGGCGCGGCGGCCGGTGCGGCCTCGGGATCAGCCACGGGCGCCGGCTCGGGCACGGCCTGGGGCTGATCCCGGGGCTCGGGTCCGGCCCCGAGCGCCGGCACCGGTTCCGGCTCAATCACCGGCTCCGGTGTCTCTCTCGCCGACGACGGCTCTACGGCACCGGCCGGTATCTCCTTCGCGGCGAGCAGCTCGGCCTGCCCGTCAGGAATGGTGTCTTTCGGTTCCAAAAGGGGGTCCCCCCACGAGACCTGAGGCGCGGATTCCGTTATCCGCGCACACACCTGACTGCCGCCGGGGCAATGAGGTTGCCCACCCGGCGATTACAGTTCGGTATATGCCGAAGAAGCTCGTGATCAAGGTGACTGCCGGTGCCGAATCAGCCGAGCGCTGCTCGCAGGCCTTCACGGTGGCCGCGGTCGCCGTCGCCAGCGGCGTGGAGGTCTCGCTCTGGCTGACCGGGGAATCCTCATGGTTCGCCCTGCCGGGGCGCGCCGCGGAGTTCGAACTGCCGCATGCCGCGCCACTGCCGGATCTGATCGAGTCGATCCAGGCGGGCGGGCGGATCACCCTCTGCACGCAGTGCGCGGCCCGTCGCGACATCACCGAGCAGGATGTCCTGGAGGGCGTACGGATCGCGGGCGCGCAGGTCTTCGTCAGCGAGATCATGGCGGACGACGTCCAGGCCCTCGTCTACTGACGCGCCCGCGCCGTACCCACTACCGCCGCTTCTTGCCGTCGAGCTCGTCCCACCACTCGTCGGACTGCGGGTCGCCGGACGGATCGTCCCACCAGCGGTCCTCCGGGCCCCGCCGGTTGGCGACCATGGCCGCGATCGGCGGGATGACCATGGCTACGAGACACATCGCTATCGCGGCGGGCATCGACCACAGCCTGACAAAGGCCCAGGCCGATACGAAGAGGACGATGCAGCCGCCCATCATCAGGAAATAGCCGCGACGGCGTCGGGCGTACATACGTCAAGCGTAGGCCCGTTCCCGCCCACGCGGACGGCACGAAGGGCCGTACCCCGTCTCGGAAGGCGTCCAACCCCCGGGGTACGGCCCTTCGGCCGGTAAGGCGTCGCGAGAGGCGCGAAGCCGCGTTACGGAAATAGTGCCGCGACCGGCACTAAACGGCGATCGCGACCTCGAAGAGGCCACCGGTCTGCGCCACGACCGTGCGGTCGGCGCTGCCGCCCGGGACGAGGGCGCGCAGCGTCCACGTGCCCTCGGCCGCGTAGAAGCGGAACTGTCCCGTCGCCGAGGTCGGGACCTCCGCGGTGAACTCGCCGGTCGAGTCCAGCAGGCGCACGTAACCGGTGACGGGCTCGCCGTCGCGGGTCACGCTGCCCTGGATGGTGGTCTCACCGGGCTTGATGGTCGAAGCGTCGGGGCCGCCGGCCTTTGCTCCACACATGGTGTTCTGTCCTTCTGGGTCGGGGGTCGTGCTGATCCGGGTCGTGCGGAGTTACTTGTTGGCGCCGAGCTCGATCGGCACACCCACGAGGGAGCCGTACTCGGTCCACGAACCGTCGTAGTTCCTGACGTTCTTCTGGCCGAGCAGCTCATGCAGCACGAACCAGGTGAGTGCGGAGCGCTCGCCGATACGGCAGTACGCGATGGTGTCCTTCGACAGGTCGACCTGCTCGTCCTCGTAGAGGGCCTTGAGCTCGTCGTCCGACTTGAAGGTGCCGTCGTCGTTGGCGTTCTTCGACCACGGGATGTTGCGGGCGGTCGGCACGTGGCCGGGGCGCTGGGACTGCTCCTGCGGAAGGTGCGCCGGGGCGAGCAGCTTGCCGCTGAACTCGTCGGGCGAACGCACGTCGACCAGGTTCTGGACGCCGATCGCCTTCACGACGTCGTCGCGGTAGGCGCGGATCGACTTGTCCTGCGGCTGGGCCCTGTACTCGGTGGCCGGGCGGGACGGGATCTGGTCGCCGTCGACCAGATCGCGGGAGTCGAGCTCCCACTTCTTGCGGCCGCCGTCGAGCAGGCGGACATCCTGGTGACCGTAGAGCTTGAAGTACCAGAACGCGTAGGACGCGAACCAGTTGTTGTTGCCGCCGTACAGAACGACAGTGGTGTCGTTGCCGATGCCCTTCCCGGACAGCAGCTTCTCGAAGCCCGCCTGGTCGATGAAGTCACGGCGGACCGGGTCCTGGAGGTCCTTGGTCCAGTCGATCCGGATCGCGTTCTTGATGTGGTTCTTCTCGTACGCGGAGGTGTCCTCGTCGACCTCGACGAGAGCGATCTTCGGGTCGTCGATGTGGGCCTCGACCCAGTCGGCGTCCACCAGGACGTCACTGCGGCTCATTCTGTTCTCCTCCGGGGCAGTTTGCGGCGAGATGGTGCGAGACGGTGCGTAATGCGGATGTACGGCCGCGCAGGGTGCGGCGCACGTGCACAGGCCATGAGGGACGGGCCCTGACATCGTCGGAGGGCCGGGGGAATGCGGGGTGCCGAAGGCTCCCGCTCAGACAGTGCGACAGAGCATGGCGGCGACGCGGCACAGGTCCACTGCCCGCCGCTTCGTGAGATCCGCCCGTCCCCGCTGCGGGAGACCGCCAATAGAGCACTGCATGGACCGATCGTAGGGAGGCGCGGGCGGACATGTCACCGCCGTTTCGTATCGCGAGACACGATCATCCGTGATGTGAGACGTAAGCAGCGCTACGGTGCCTCGCGCGGCGTTCCCTCGCCGTCGGCACCCGCCGGCCATCTGAAGATCGGACACGACCGTCTCAATATGTGGCACGAAGGCTCGTTGAAGCCTCTGCCCGGCCCTAAGGGCTGTCCCTATTTTCCGGCCGGCCTCATCCGGCGACCCGTACGTCCGTGCCCCCCACCGAGATCTCCAGGCCGTCGGCGGTCGGCTGGATCTTCTGCAGCCGCAGACCGCTGGGCAGGCCGCCGACCTCCCGCTCGAAATCGGTCTTCTTACGCACCAGATCCTCCACCCCGGGGATGCCCTTGCCGGGCACCTTGTCCGCGTGCACCTTGACCGTGTGCCCGTCGGCCAGGGTGACGGTGGAGAGCACACTCTGTGAGAGCGGGCGGCCGAGGACGTCGACCGTGCCGGTCACCTTCACCTTGTCGTTGCCGCCGTACTCGACGACGACGCCGTCGCCGGCGGCCTTGGTCAGGTCCCCGTACGAGATGACGGCGGTGCCGGTGGCCCGGGCTGCGGTGGCGCTGGAGTAGCCGTCGGTGAACTTCACCTCGTGCAGCGCCGCGTTCATCCGGCTGATCCGGATCCTGTGGCCGCCTGTGCCGGTCTCGATGCCGGTGCTCTTGACGTCGACCTCGTCGAGCTGCCCGCCGACGATCTGCGTCAGGAACGGAAATCCCTTGATGGAGACGTCCGTCGAGCCGGTCGTGGCGCCGGTGCCCTGGACCCGCCCCTCGACCTCGGACTCGGCGAAGCGCACCGCCACCCGGTCGACAGCGGCGAAGATCCCGCCCAGAACCACCCCTATGACCAGCAGTATTCGCAACGCACGCATGCCCGCTCTTCTCCCCACCCTGTATCCGGCCGGACCCCTTGCGCCCATGCGTCCACCGTTGGATACACAGCGCGCCCGAGGTGATCGACGAGCGGGCACCCCCCTTCGGTTCCCGGGGGCGCGATACCGGTCCACGCTATGAGATCGCGCGGCCGATCAGATAGACGGCGGGGGCCGCGGCAGTGAGCGGCAGCGCCACACCGGCTGTCATGTGGACGAACCGTGACGGGTAGTCGTAGCTCGCCACCCGCAGCCCGATCAGTGCGCAACCGCCCACAGCGAGGCCGAACAGCGCACCCTTTGTGCCGAGGTCCGTGAGCGCCCCGGCCACCGCACCGGCGCCCGCGGCGGCGAGCAGCGTCGCCGCGACCGACGCGGGTCCGGGCAGCGGCAGCGCGCGGACGAGGACGGCGACCGCGACGGCCACCCCGCCCACCGTCACCGCGTCCGGGACGGCCGCGAGATGTCCGGCGGCCAGGACGGCGAGGGCGGCCGACGCGACGGTGGCCATCAGGCCTTGCATTCGCTCGTCGGCGCTCGCGCGGCTGCGCAACTGGAGGACCACGGTGAGCAGCACCCAGATGCCGAGGGTGCCGAGGATGGCGGCCGCTCCGTTCTCGCGGCCCGCGGCGAGCAGTGCGATGTCGGCGACCAAGCCCCCGGCGAACGCGAGCGCGATGCCCTGGCGGGCCGGCCACATGCCGTTGAGCCGGAACCAGCCGGCCGCGGTCACTGCCTGGAGCAGCACCAAGGGTACGACCAAGGCGTACGGCCCGATCGCGGCGCCGAGGGCGAGCAGCAGCCCGAGTCCCGCGGTGATCCCTGCGGGCTGCATCCCCGGCGCGATGATCGGCGAGCGGCCCTCGGCGCGGGCGCGCTGGGCGTTGGTGATCCGGGTGTTGCCCAGAGTGGTGGGCGCGCCGTATCCGGCGGCGTCAAGCGCGGACGGAGCGGCGACCGGGGCCGCGTCGGCCGGTGCGGCCGCCCGGGCCGGCTCGGCGGCGACGGGCGCGACCGGGACCTCGGGAGGCAGCGGGTAGGAGCCGGAGGCGCCCTGCGGCTGCGGATGAGGCGGCGGACAACCGGTCCCGGCGGCGGCCTGAACGGGCTGCTGCGCGGGCTGGGCAGGATGCGCGGGCTGGGCAGGATGCGCGGGCTGGATGGGATGCGCGGGCTGGGCGGGCTGGGCGGGCTGGATGGTCGGCTGGTACTGGGTGTCCCAGGTCTGGCCCTCCCAGGTCTGCGTGACACCGGGATCCTGCGGGTCGTACGCGGCGGGCTCCTGCGTGTGCCCGGTCGGCCACACGGGCCCGGGATTCGCCTGAGGTGCCTGGTTCGGGTCGTACGGGCCGTGTCCCTGGTACTGGGCTCCGTACTGGGCCTGCTGACCGTACGACTGCGCGCCGTAGGCCTCGCCCCCGTGCGACTGCTGACCGTAGGACCGGTCCGCGTACGACTGATCTCCGTACGACTGCGCGCCGTCTGCGTACGACTGCCCGCCGTAGGGCTGCCCGCCGTACGCCTGGTCCCCGTAGGGCTGCGAGGGCTGCTGCTGTCCGTAAGGCTGCGCGGGCCGCGGCTCCTGGCCGTTCTGCGGGTCGTACCCCGGCCCGTACCCGTAGCCCGGGTCCTGTCCGTACGGATGCTGCTGATGGTTACTGCTCATGTTCTGCGGTTCACCCTCCTGCGAACGGCGGGAGCACCTCGACCGTGCCGCCCTCGGCAAGGCGTACGGTCTCATGACTGCGGGTCCCCACGGGTGCACCGTCGATGAGGAACGAGCACCTTCGCAGCACTCGGCCGAGCTCACCGGGGTGCCGCTCACACACCGCGTCGAGCGCCTCGGCAAGGGTCGCGGCTGTGTACGGCTCCTCCGCGGTCCCGGCGGCAGCCTTGGCGGCGGCCCAGTAGCGGATCGTTCCCGCAGGCATGGCGGTGCTCCGTTCGTCTCTCCTCAGCTGTACATCATGAATCACCACGCACCTGCCGTGCACGGCTCGTACACCGCCTAGACCTAGATACGCACCCCGTCATCGGTCCGCGACGTGGTGCGCAGGGGACCCGGCGTGATCAAAGGAACAAAGGAAACTCCGAAATCGTCCCTCGGACACTGAACTCATGTGGGCTATTCTGCTGGGAAGAGGATCCGGGCAAAGCAGCCCCCGGGTCCTTTTGTGCTTTCCAAGCGTTTGTTACAAGGACGTTTCCACAAGCTCAGCGGCCCCAGGGCGCGGGACGCACCCGAAAAACCCGTATGACGGCAGTCGTACGGCAAGCAGTGTGAAAGCCAGCGCGAAACATACGAAGAAGTGCCGCATACTCCCCCGGGCCCGAGCCCGGGAGTGCCCCTCTCGCAGGGAACGAGGAGGACCGACGTAATGGGCGAGCGAACCGTGCACCATCAGCGACCGACGACCCGGGCAGGTGGGCGGCGATGAGTTCACTGCTGCTCCTGACCAATGCCCTCCAACCGTCGGCGGAGGTCCTTCCGGCCCTCGGTCTCCTGCTGCACAGCGTACGGGTGGCGCCGGCCGAAGGCCCCGCTCTCGTCGACACCCCCGGTGCCGACATCATCCTGATCGACGGCCGTCGCGATCTGCCGCAGGCGCGGTCGCTGTGCCAGCTGCTGCGGTCCACCGGACCGGGCTGTCCGCTGATCCTCGTCGTGACGGAGGGCGGTCTCGCGGCCGTCACCGCCGACTGGGGCATCGACGACGTGCTGCTGGACACGGCAGGACCGGCCGAGGTCGAGGCCCGGCTGCGGCTGGCCGCCGGCCGGCAGCAGATCGGCTCCGGCGACTCCCCGATGGAGATCCGCAGCGGCGATCTGTCGGTGGACGAGGCGACGTACAGCGCGAAGCTGAAGGGCCGGGTCCTGGACCTGACCTTCAAGGAGTTCGAACTGCTCAAATATCTGGCGCAGCACCCGGGCCGGGTCTTCACCCGCGCCCAGCTTCTCCAGGAGGTCTGGGGCTACGACTACTTCGGCGGTACGCGGACGGTCGACGTCCATGTACGGCGGCTGCGCGCCAAGCTCGGCCCCGAGCACGAGTCGCTGATCGGCACGGTCCGCAACGTCGGCTACCGCTTCGTCGCATCGGAGAAGGCGGAGCGAGCCACCGAGAAGACCAAGGCGCAGCCCGCGGCGGAGACGGCCACCGAACCCGCACCCCGTCCGGAGCAGCCGACGGTGGCCGAGGCCGCCGACGAAGCCCCGGTCCGGCCTGCCCACCGGTAGCGGGTGACCTGTCACCCGCCTGGTCCATCCGCGTAGACTGCCGCGCGTGGCCAAGGTGACGCGGGACGATGTGGCGAGACTGGCGGGTACGTCGACCGCGGTCGTCAGCTATGTCATCAACAACGGACCCAGGCCGGTCGCCCCGGCCACGCGCGAGCGGGTACTCGCCGCGATCAAGGAGCTGGGCTACCGGCCGGACCGGGTTGCCCAGGCAATGGCCTCGCGGCGGACCGACCTCATAGGGATGATCGTGCCGGACGCCCGGCAGCCGTTCTTCGCGGAGATGGCGCACGCGGTCGAACAGGCTGCCGCCGAGCGCGGAAAAATGGTGCTCGTCGGCAACTCCGACTACCGGGACGAGCGCGAGGTCCACTATCTGCGGGCTTTCCTGGGCATGCGGGTCTCCGGGCTGATCCTGGTCAGCCAGGGCCCCAGCGAGCGCGCGGCGGCCGAGATCGAGGCATGGGACGCGCGGGTCGTGCTGCTGCACGAGCGGCCCGAGGCGATCGACGACGTCGCGGTCGTCACGGACGACATCGGCGGCGCCCAGCTGGCCACCCGGCACCTGCTGGAGCACGGCAACGAGTACGTGGCGTGCGTCGGCGGCGTGGAGTCGACCCCGGTGGTCGGTGACCCGGTCGCCGACCACGTCGAGGGCTGGCGCCGTGCGATGCACGAGTCGGGGCGCTCGACGGAGGGCCGGCTCTTCCAGGCCCCGTACAACCGCTACGACGCCTATCAGGTGGCGCTGAAGCTGCTCGCGGGACCGGACAGACCTCCGGCGATCTTCTGCTCGACCGACGACCAGGCCATCGGTGTGCTGCGGGCCGCGCGCGAGCTGCGGATCGATGTGCCCGGAGATCTCGCGGTGGCGGGCTTCGACGACGTGAAGGAAGCCGGTCTGACCGATCCGCCGCTGACGACGGTCTTCTCGGACCGCCCGGCGATGGCACGGGCGGCCGTGGACCTGGTGCTCGACGACTCGTTGCGGGTGTCGGGATCGCGGCGGGAGCGGCTGAAGCAGTTCCCGTCGGCGCTGGTGGTACGGCGGTCCTGCGGCTGCGGGGAGCCCACGTCCAGGGCTCGATAGGCCCTGTCGGGGTCCCGGGCTCGATAGGGCCTGTCGGGCCGCACCCTCGCACTCCCTTGCAGCCGTACCCGCGCACTCCCTTATGCCGTACCCCATGCCGTCCTATGCCGCACCCCCGCACTCCCTTATATCGGACATACGAGGTTCTGCCGGGCTTCTCAGCGCATGCTCAGGTTTCTCTCATCTTCGCCGAACAGGCTTTTGGACATGACAGAGAGCCAGCGCCCGAGCGGCGAGTACCCGATGTACCCCTCGTACGGCAACGGTGACGCGTCCTACCCGCCGCCGCCCCATCAGCCCGCGCAGCCGGACGCGACGGGCCCCAAGGCCACCGCGTGGCCCGGCTGGGGCGGCGCCGACGGGAACGGCGGTGGGGACGGCAGCTACGGCTCCGACCTCCCGCAGCCCGCACCCGAGGCGGCCGCTACCGGCCGCCGGGCCCGGCGGCCGGTAGCCCTCCTGGTGGCCGTGGCAATCGCGGCAGGGGCCGTCGGCGGCGGCACCGCCACCGTCATCAACCGGCTCGCCAGCAATGCGAACGGCGCGGGCATCATCCCCGGCACCACCGTCTCGGAGAGCAGCAAGGGCTCCGTCGCCGGTGTCGCCCAGGCCGTCTCGCCGACGATCGTCGAGGTCAACGCGGTCTCGAACGCGGGCGAGTCCACCGGCTCCGGCGTGGTCATCACGTCCGACGGCGAGGTCGTCACCAACAACCACGTCATCTCCGGCGCCTCGTCGATCAAGGTGACGCTCAGCACGGGCAAGACGTACGACGCGCGGGTCGTCGGCACCGACCCCGACAAGGACCTCGCGCTCATCAAGCTCCAGGATGCGCGCGGGCTGAAGACGGCCACGCTGGGCGACTCCTCGAAGGTCCAGGTCGGCGAGCAGGTCGTCGCGATCGGCTCGCCGGAGGGCCTCACCGGCACCGTCACCAGCGGCATCGTCTCCGCCCTCGACCGCGATGTCACGGTCGCCAAGGAGAACGGCAGCGGGCTTGGCGGACGGGGCGTCGAGCAGTGGCCGTTCGAGTTCGGCGGTCAGCAGTTCAACGGCGACACCGGTAACTCCACCACCACGTACAAGGCCATCCAGACCGACGCCTCGCTCAACCCCGGTAACTCCGGCGGCGCGCTCATCAACATGGACGGCGAGGTCATCGGCATCAACTCCGCGATGTACACGCCGAGTTCGTCCAGCCGATCCGGCAGTGCCGGCGCGGGCAGCGTCGGCCTCGGCTTCGCCATCCCGGTGAACACAGTCAAGGCCGACCTCGACACCCTGCGGGCCGGCAACACCCCCTGAGGAGACAGCCATGCACCACCACCCCGCCCACACCCCCACCGGCCCGGCCGACCTGGCCCTGCCCCTCGCCCTCGTAACGGAACTGGCCACGCACGGGACCACCCGGAAGCGCCGCGCCCCGGAGGTCCGTGCCGCAGCGGGCCGTAAGCGCCGGGCCGCGCGACGACGTGCCGCGGCCGTGCGAGGCTGATAACACGGCAGGCCCATCCGCGGCCCGCCCCGGCAGCCCGGAACGAGAAGAGGACAACGAGCGATGAGCCCCGCCGAAGACGATCCGCAGCGCATCCTGATCGTCGACGACGAGCCCGCCGTGCGTGAGGCCCTGCAGCGCAGTCTCGCGTTCGAGGGGTACAGCACCGAGGTCGCCGTCGACGGTCTCGACGCCCTCGCCAGGGCCGATTCGTACGCCCCCGACCTCATCGTCCTCGACATCCAGATGCCGCGGATGGACGGACTGACGGCGGCCCGCCGGCTCCGCTCCACAGGCACCACCACACCCATCCTGATGCTCACCGCCCGCGACACCGTCGGCGACCGTGTCACCGGTCTCGACGCGGGCGCCGACGACTACCTGGTCAAGCCGTTCGAGCTGGACGAGCTCTTCGCCCGCATCCGGGCCCTGCTCCGCCGCAGCTCGTATGCGACCGCGGCAGGCGACATCCCCGACAACAATGTGCTGTCCTTCGCCGATCTGCGGATGAACCTGGCCACCCGCGAGGTCACCCGGGGCACGCGCCGGGTCGAGCTGACCCGTACCGAATTCACCCTGCTGGAAATGTTCCTGGCGCACCCGCGGCAGGTACTGACCCGCGAACAGATCCTCAAGGCGGTGTGGGGCTTCGACTTCGAACCGAGCTCCAACTCCCTGGACGTGTACGTGATGTACCTGCGCCGCAAGACGGAGGCAGGCGGCGAACCTCGGCTCGTGCACACGGTGCGTGGGGTCGGTTACGCGCTCCGCTCGGGCGGCGGTGACGGATGACCGGGGCCCTGCGCCGGCTCCGCGCCCTGCCGCTGCGCTCCCGGCTCGCGCTGCTGGTGGCGACGGCGGTCGCGGTCGCGGTGGCAGCGGTCGCGGCGTCCTGCTGGTTCGTGACGCGGGCACAGCTGGAGCAGCAGATGGACGCGTCGCTGCGCAGTTCCAAGGTCGACGCACGGTACCTGAGCGACCTGTACAACTACTGCCAGGGCACCTCCCCGCTGCCGCCGCAGTCGTTCACCGGATACACCGTTCAGCTCATCGACTCCCAGGGCACGGTGTGCATCGCCCCCAAGAAAGCGGCGCTCAAGGTGAGCCCCGCGGACATCGCGGTGGCCGAGGGAACACAGCACGACGCCCTGCACTCGGCGAGGAACGAGAACGGGACGCGGATGCGCGTCCACACCTACGCCGTGTGGCAGATCAGCCCCGCTCCCGGTGGGACGACGGGCAGCATCGCCGTCTCCATCGCCCGTCCGATGAGCGAGATCAACGAGCCGCTCTCCACCCTCGCCTGGGTGCTCCTGGTCGTCTCCGGCATCGGCGTCATCGGTGCGGGCGCCGCCGGTCTCTGGGTCGCCCGCACCGGACTGCGCCCCGTCGACGAACTCACCGAGGCGGTCGAGCACGTCGCCCGCACCGAGGACCTCACCGTCCGCATCCCGGTCGAGGGCGAGGACGAGATCGCCCGGCTGTCCAGCTCCTTCAACTCGATGACCGCGTCCCTCGCCAGCTCCCGCGACCGCCAGGCCCAGCTCATCGCGGACGCCGGCCACGAGCTGCGGACGCCGTTGACGTCCCTGCGCACCAACATCGAACTCCTCGCCCGCAGCGACGACACCGGCCGTGCCATCCCGCCGGACGACCGCAAGGCGCTGATGAAGTCGGTCAAGGCACAGATGACCGAGCTGGCCTCGCTCATCGGCGATCTCCAGGAACTGGCCCGCCCCGACGCCGCGAACCCCGGCCCGCTCCAGGTCGTGGGCCTGCACGACATCGCGAGCACAGCCCTGGAACGCGCCCGGCTGCGTGGCCCCGAACTGACGATCAGGGCGGACCTGACCCCCTGGTACGTACGGGGCGAGCCGGCCGCGCTGGAGCGGGCGGTGGTCAACGTCCTGGACAACGCGGTCAAGTTCAGCCCGCCGCGCGGCGCCATCGAGGTCGCGCTGCGGAACGGAGAACTGACGGTACGGGACCACGGCCCCGGCATCCCCGCCGAGGAACTCCCCCATGTCTTCGAACGCTTCTGGCGCTCCCCGTCCGCCCGCCAGCTCCCCGGCTCGGGCCTCGGCCTGTCGATCGTCGCCCGCACGGTCCAGCAGTCCGGCGGCGCGGTCGACCTGCGCCCGGCGGAGAAGGGCGACGGCACGGTGGCATCGGTCCGGCTCCCGGGGGCCCCGCAGCCGCCGCCGGGGCTGTGAGCAGGGCGGGATCAGTACACCCGCACGAAACCGAACGGCGCCCGGGCCCGCGGAGCCCGGGCGCCGTTCCGGAGCCCTGGCAGCCCCAGGGCTCCGGAACCCCGCGGCTCAGAGCCGCCGACGGAACTCGGCGGCGAACTGCGGCGCCCCGCCGACCGCGAGCCGGTCCAGCAGTCCGTGCAGGTCGCGCGGATCCCGCCGGTAACCGACCACCTGGTCACGCAGAACGGTCGTCATGTCGACGGGAGCGAGGTCGAGCATGTCGAGCAGGAAGTCGTCCGGGTGAAGGACCTCGACCTCGTACGGATCCGCCGCCGAGGGCGGGAAGTCCTTCGTGTTGAGCGTGACCACGGCGTGCGCCTGCCCGCAGACCGCCGCCGCCAGCACATGGCGGTCCTTCGTATCGTTCGTCATCACGGGGATGAGCCCCGCGTATCCCGTCACCGCGCTGTACGGGAAGGCGCGCCCCATGGTCTCGACGACCTTCTTGGCCATCACGGGAGCCACCTTCTCGGCCAGATTGCGCCGCAGCTCCTCCAGAATGTCGGCCGACCAGAGCGGCTCGTAGAACTCCGCTTCGGCCAGCCGGAGCAAAGTGTCCCTCAGGTAGTTCGGGAAGAGGACACACGTATCCAGAACCACGCGCTGCACATCACTCCAGTTCGCTCGGTGTCATGGGACCTCAGGCGTCGTAGAAGCCGGCGTCCTCGGTCAGCTCGACCAGTTCGTCCAGCCCTCTGCGACGTTGCGTACGGCGCTTCTCCTTGTAGGCGAGCACGTCCGCCAGCAGCACCCTGCGATGCCGCCCCGGGCGGGAGAAGGGTAGCCCTCCCTCGTCCAGGATCTTCACAAAGGTCGGTCTGCTGACTCCGAGCAGGTCCGCCGCCTCTTGCGTGGTCAGGGTGGTGTTCACCGGGGCAACAGTGACCGCCTTGCCCTCCGACAAGGCGCGGACGACCACCATGAGGGCTTCGTAGACCTCAGGCGGCAGGGAATGGGCGCTCCCGTCGGGTCCGCGCAGCAGTGCTGGTTCATCGGCCTGCGGAGCTTTGTCGAGAAATGCGCGCAGCTCGGCGATCTCCGCACGG
This sequence comes from Streptomyces sp. NPDC018000, assembly GCF_044328025.1. Classification (NCBI taxonomy): domain Bacteria; kingdom Bacillati; phylum Actinomycetota; class Actinomycetes; order Kitasatosporales; family Streptomycetaceae; genus Streptomyces; species Streptomyces sp. NPDC018000. Next base: position 51,206 of record NZ_JBIRGM010000007.1, on the reverse strand, counting down.
TGCTCGGGCAGGAGGGTTCGATCTTCGACGGTGCTGTGCATAGCTCTGTCTCCTTCTGGGATGACTCAAGCATCACAGAATTCGAAAGAAACGCAAGCGGAGGTCGGCACCCGGGAGGCGGCGCAGACGTCACGGATGTAGCTTCAGGCTGGCTCTGTCCGCGAGAAGAAGGTCAGTTTGGGAGGCGGCTGGCGTCTGCAGCCTGGCCGAAATGTTCACGGGTTTGGACAGCGCTGGTGCTGAACGGACTGTGTCCCGGACCTGTTCGTAGTAAGCCTCCGGGCTGCTGTGGTAGGCGGCGAGGAGTGCTCGTTCACCGCGTCTGTCGCGTGTCTAAGGTCGCCTCCATGACGAGGAACACGCCGCCGCGCCCGCTCAATGTCGAGGTGCTCTTCCCGGAACTGGTCGCGTACCGGGGCACGACGACCCGGCTCCATCCGCGGCCGGGCAGCCCCAACGTGGCGGCGAGTTCGGTGGGCGGGCCGATGCTGTGGCCGGCGGACGAGCCGTGGCCGGTGTGCACAGAGGACCACGGCCGCGGGCACGGACGGCGCCCTGCGGACATTCGCCGGGAGCGCGAAGTCCTGGCCTCCGCTTGGTCCCGCGATCCGTTCACGGGGCTCACGGACGAGGAACGGCAGCTCGTGAATGAGCTGCGCCGCCCGCATCGGATCGCGGAAGCCTCCGAGACTGACCCGCTGCCGCTGATCGGCCTTGCGCAGTTGTACCGGCGAGACATTCCTGACCTGCCAGTCGGACCGGACGACTGCGACCTGCTCCAGGTGTTCTGCTGCCCCTTCGACGCGCATGGAGCAGAACGGTACGACCTGCTGCTGCACCTGCGCTGGCGCAGGTCCGCGGAGGTCGGCGAGGTGCTCGCCTCGCCGCCGCAGCCGCAGGTCGCCGGCTACGACGGGTACGTGCCCGAGCCCTGCGTCGTGCACCCGGAGCAGGTGGTCACCTACCCCTTCGCCGGTCTCCTCCCCGAAGAGCTGCGCGCCCGGATTGACGCCTGGGAGGAGGTTCTGGGGGAAGAAGCCAACCAGTCCGATGAGGAAGACAGGGCCGAGCCGGTCGGCTACCAGTACGACCTGTCCATCCCACCCGGCTGGCGCGTCGGCGGATTGGCGTCCTGGCACGCAACTGACCCGTACCCGATGGACTGCCTGACCTGCGCGACCCCGATGAGACTCTTGCTGACCATCGACAGCTCCGAGTGGGATGGCGGCAGTGGCAGCTGGAAACCGCTCGAAGACCGGGATCTTCGCCCACACCCGTTCGCCACACCTACCAAGATCCGTGTGGGACGCGACGGTGAGCTCAACGTCTTCGCCTGCCCCGCCGATCCCGAACACCCGCACCGCTGGAACCTCCAGTAGGTCGCCGGGTGCCTGGGATCGGGTGCCGTCACTTCTCGTGAACATCGAACGCGGCGCGGTTTGGGTGCCTCCCAGAGCGCTGAGCCATTCAGTCCTTGGCGCCCGGACACCGCCGACAATGTCGGTGACGTACGCGCCCGGTACGTTCGCCAAGCTGGAGTCCATCGACGGCGACATCAACAAGGCCCAGCTTCTCCAGGCACAGGCGGAAGCCACCGACGGCTCCCGGAAGACGGCCTCGCTGATCAACCTCGCGCCGCCCCCGGCACGCCCCCTGGCCCCCTCAACCCGAAGGGGCGCATGAGGCATTTCGGCGACCGCTCGGTCGCCCACGGAACCGACCCGGTCTCCGACGACTCCACGGCCGTCCAGGCCCCGGCCTCGACGGCCGGGCAGAACATCGCTCCGGCTCCTCAGAGCCCCGGGTTGTGCCGGATCAGTGACTCCACAAGGCCGGACCGGGTGGCGGGGAAGTCCAGCGGGACGATGCCGAGGCCGGTCCATCCGGCCGCCTCGGAGCCGTCGAGGAACGAGTGGACCTGCGGGTTGAGCCGGTCCGCGTTCCAGCGCGGCGGCATCAGGGCGGCCGTGCTGACGTAGTTCATGTACAGCTTGCCGGGTTGCTGGGCGGCCTTGCGGAACTGGGCTTCGATCTTGGGGTACTTGGCGAACGGCTCCGCCATGTAGTCGTCCTGGATGTCGAAGAGCGCGGGGTCGGCGTAGCGTACGCCGGGCAGTCCACCGTTGTCCGCGAGCAGTACGACCTTGCCACGGGCCTGGCCCAGTGACGGAAGCGCCGGGTCGATGCGGAACAGCGGGCGCCAGCCCCGTACATCGAGGTAGTCGTCGAAGACGGCCCGAAAGGTCGCGTCGCTCTCCTCCGAGTACTCCTGCTTCACCCGCATCAGCACGGTCTCGGTGGGGTGTGCGGCCAGGAAGTCCCAGCAGGCACCGAGGACATCGCCGAACATCATGTTCTGGTACGAGGCCCCGTGGTGGATGGCGAAGGAGCCACCGGTGACCCGGCACCGCACGTCGAGGAAACGGATCCCGCCGACCAACTGCTCTGCGATCGTGGTGTTCTGACACTCCGCCCAGGGCCCGCCGTACCGGGCTCCGGAGTCGTGCGAACCGGGGATCGTAAGACGTTGCAGGGCGGTGGCGTCGGAGAGGGCACCCAACCAGTCCTGAGTAGTGAGTGCCTGCCGGGTCCCGGCCTCGGCGGAGCCCGCGCCCAGGAGGACGGTGGCGGTTGCGGCGAGTGCGCCTGCGAGGAAGGTGCGACGCGAACCGGCGTACGGGCTGCTCATGCGGGGGCCTCCGTCTGCGGTGGGGGAACGGCCCTCGGATTATGACGGGCGCACGTCAGAGTTGGAACAGGGCGAACCGCTGTTGCGGTCGTCGTCGCCGGGCCGTCGGCCTGACTGAAATCCTTGTCCGAGCACTTCGCGAACGCAGCCACGAGGCCGGAGTCGAGCACCCTCCGCGTCCGCCTGCCCCGCGTGCTCAAAAGCCATCCGGCGAGGAGCTAACGCAGTCGTGCTGTTGCGATGTGGACCTTGAAAGCGCAGGGGATGGTCCCCTCTGACGTCGTCATATCGCGCACCTCAGCAAAGAAGGCGTCACGCAGACGCCCCACAGCCGCCCCATCGAGCGGACCGAGATCATAGAGTCCGGAGACAGCCGCCCATACCTGTTCCACCGGACCGCTCAGATCGATAGGAACAGTCTCCCAGTCCACCGCAGCGAAGCCTGCTGGGACGAGAACTTCATCGAGCCCCTCGCGACTGCGTGTCCTTCTGTCGCCCAACGCCGGGATGCGCTGCGACACGGACACCTCCTCAATCGTCTCCCGCAACAGCCCGAGAAACCGGTCATATGCCTCGCCGCCAAAGGCCCCGCCTCCCAATACGCACGCCAAAACCCCTCCCGGAGAAAGGACTCGGGCGACCTCTGCCACGACTTGCTCGATCTCGCCCATCAACATCAGCGCCATGTGGGAAACGCAGGCGTCGAAGCTGTCGGTGGCGAAAGGGAGCGCCTGAGCTCGTCCCTCTTCCAGCCTGGCCCCGGAGAGCGCCGCTCGGCGTCGTGCCAGCGCCAGAGATTGCGGAGACAGATCCAGCCCCGCGAGCTCCCTTCTGTCCCCTTGGGCCAGAAGCTCAAGCAGTAGGCCATCACCGCAGCCGAGGTCCAGTACGCGCCTGCACCCAGCCACCCGATCGCACAAGAGTTCATAGCTGGACCGGCCGTCTGAAGCGCGGCCGCGGCCTAACGTTTCTGCGGTCACCGCCGGGTGCTCAGCGTGGAACGCCCGCAGAAAAGCCTCTTGCGATGCAGTAATCGTCACTGAGCCAACCTACGGCGCAGGCCGCACCACCACAGTCCTTGGTCCGGAAAAAGCCCCGCACGCGGGACGCGGACGTACGGTCCACTCGATCCAGCGGCCCCGATGGGCAAGTGCGGTGTTGCGGCAGCCCCTTGCCCGTCACCGGCGTGACGAGCGCGGGCAAGGAGCAGCCCTTGCGGGCTCCTCAACGGGCGCAGTACGTCGAGGAGTTATGCCGCCGGAACGGGCCTCGCCCGAGGCGTGGCCGGTGGACGACAGACGGCAAGCTAGCCCGTTGAGCGAGCCCGCATCAAGCGTTGTATATCTAAAGAGTGATGCGCAGATATCTTGCGAGTGCTACGCCGTGACCGATTCAAGCCCGTGCCGACACGCAACGAGCGGCCCCACCTGCGCCGATGGGAACCGCCCGGAGCGAGAGAGCTAGAGATCAGGCCAGATCGTCGAACTCCCCTCCCTTCGCACCGCCGAGAAAGGCACGCAGCTTGGCCCGGGTCGTACGGATGACCACGTCCGGGTTGTCGCTTTCACGCATGAGGATCTCCCCTCCGTACTCGGCGATTTCCAGGCAGTTGTTGCCGTCCGCATCCGCCGACTTGGACGACTTCCGCCACTGAATTTCCATTGTTTTCACGCCTTCATACTTGCTTTGCGACTTCCCTGATGAAGTCTCTCGAACTCTGCGGGTCGAGCGAGCGCCCTTCCGTACGGTCGAGCACCGCCCGAAAGACCCGGAGCCACGCCTCGGCATCGATCAACGTGGAACCCATCGGGGTGTCCGTCTGGACGGTGTCGAGCTGCGGAACCGGGCCGTATACATAGTGGGTTGAACTGCCAGAGTTCGGGAAGCCGCCCGCCGCGAACGGGATCACTCGCACGGTGACATTGTCACGCTCCGACTCCTTCAAGAGGTGTTCGAGTTGCCCGGCTGCCACCTTGCGCCCGCCGTAGCACATCCGCAGAGCCGCCTCATGGATCAGAAACGTACAGATGGGCGGATTCGATCGGTCGAGGATGTCCCTACGCCTCAGTCGGTGCGAGAGCCTGCGCCTCAGGCTCGCCGGGGTCGGCGCGGGCATGGCTTCCGCGTAAAGGGCACGCACGTAGTCCTCGGTCTGAAGCAGACCAGGCATATGCATGATCTGAACCGACCGGAACCCGACCGCGTGATGCTCCAGTTCCGCCAAATCGAGTGCGCTCCCCGAAAGTTCGCCCCGATAGTCCTCCCACCAACCCCTTATCCGCTCCTCGGCCATTTCGGCCAGCGCGTCGACATAGGCCGTGTCGTGACACGCGTAGTGGTCGGCCCAGGCGCGCACTCGGGCGCCACTCACCCCGAACCGGCCCGATTCGGTGTTGCTGATGGTGGTGCGATCCGTGCCCAACAGAGCTGCTGCCTCGGTCGGTGTCAGGCCGGCGTGATCCCGCATCTTGCGCAGCTCCGTACCCAGTCGACGCTGCCGCGCGGTAGGGGGCTTCCTCGGTGGCATCAAGCTCTCCTCTTGTCGAATCCCAGTGTGGCCACATCCCTCAAAAGGGTCCACTTACAGCACTAGTTATTAGATCCCTCACAACAGTTGATACATCCAAGCTAGCGTGACCACAGCACCGCGCCGCACACCGGTACATCCGAAGTGCAGCTGTGTGGAGGCATGTTGAGCCGCGCCTTCTTCACGGCCATCGCCACGGACAACGAGCGACGCACCCGTTCAGACCGCACCGCGTTGGGAGAACGACATGAGCACCGCCACCGCAACTCCTCTGCCACCGGGCCCACTCGACAACGAGACCTACCGGCTCGCCCTGCCCAGCACCGCATGCGCCGCGAAGCTCGCACGGGACTTCATCACATCGCTGCTCAACCTCAGCAGTCACCGCGATCTCGTCGACGACGCACGCCTGTGCGTCACCGAAGTGGTCACCAACGCGCACCGCCATACGCGTACGCCAGTGATCGGCGTCGAGACAGTCGTCCGGCGGACTCGGGTCACGGTCTCGGTGACGGACGACGCCCACTGGGCGCTGCCGGAACCGACGGACTTCCGCGTCGAACCAGAACGGGTCGGCGGGCAGGGGCTGTTGCTCGTGGAACGGCTGGCCCTGGCGTGGGGTGCGACCATCCTTGGCGGCGGCGTTCCGAATCGGAAGGCGGTCTGGTTCACGCTCGGGGCAGCCCCCTGAGACCCATGCGGGGCGGCATCAGCACGGGGGAACGCCACCAGGACCGGGTGTTCCGACAAAGCCAGGGAGGTCGAAGACCCGGTCCGTCTCATGCGGATACCCAGGCCCGATAGTTCATGGCTTGCTGAATTCAGGATTATCTGTATTGTCGAAGAATGCTGACCGTCGCTTCCGAAGTCGAAGTGCTTGCGCGCTTCGGCCGTGCTCTCGCCGACCCCATCCGTTGCCAGCTGCTGCTGGCCCTGCGGGATGCCCCCGCCTATCCGTCCGACCTCGCCGACAGGATCGGCGTCTCGCGGACACGGCTGTCGAACCACCTGGCCTGCCTGCGTGACTGCGGCCTCGTGGTCACCGTCCCGGACGGCCGCCGTACCCGTTACGAGCTCGCCGACCCCCGGCTCGGTCACGCGCTGGACGACCTCCGCACAGCGGTCGTCGCCGTCGCGTCCGACCGGACCTGCATCGACGCGGAGACGAAGGGCTGCTGCTGATGGCCGCGATGTCCCTCGGGCCCTCCCCGGCCCGCCGCGATGCGCTGACGAAACGAATCCGGCTGCTGGTCGCCGCGACGATCACCTACAACGTGATCGAGGCGGTCGTCGCCATCACCGCCGGCAGCCTCGCCTCCTCCACCGCGCTGATCGGCTTCGGCCTCGACTCCGTCATCGAGGTCTCTTCCGCCGCCGCGGTCGCCTGGCAGTTCTCCGCGACCGACCACCACGTCCGCGAAGCCCGCGAGAAGCGCACCCTGCGGATCATCGCCGTCTCGTTCTTCGCTCTCGCCATCTACGTCACTGTCGATGCCGTCCGGGCGCTGACCGGTACCGGTGAAGCCCAGCACTCCACCACCGGCATCGTCCTCGCCGCCCTCTCGCTGGCGATCATGCCGTTCCTGTCCGCCGCCCAGCGCAAGGCCGGACGCGAACTCGGCTCCGCGACCGCCGTCGCCGACTCCAAGCAGACTCTGCTCTGCACCTACCTCTCCGCCGTCCTCCTGGTCGGCCTCCTCGCCAACAGCCTCTTCGGCTGGTCCTGGGCCGACCCGATCGCCGCCCTCGTCATCGCCGCCGTCGCCGTCAAGGAAGGCCGCGAAGCCTGGCGCGGAGACGCCTGCTGCGGCCCCATCCCCACCGCCGGCCCCACAGCCGTCGCGGAGGTTGACGCCTGCGGCTGCAAACCCGGCTGCGCTTGCTGCTAGGACGCGTTTCGAAAGTAGCGTCGTCCGCCCGCATGGCGGGGCCGGGAACATTCCCGCGAGCCGTCGCGTTCCCTCTGTCCCGTCCGCATCGCCGCCCCAGGGAGCATCGTGCCCGAAACCACGTCAGCCGCCCCTACCCTTCCCTCTTCTATCCTTCCCTCCTCGCTCCCCGCCTTGAGCGCGCAGGCCGAGCGGCTGATCGAGCTGGGAGTGCACGAGATCGCCGGACTGCCCGCCGCCGAGCTCCGGGGATTCGCCGAAGCCGCCCAGGCCACTGCGTGCTGCGACGGCGCCCTGCTCGCCGTCCACCCGGACCGGGCCCCGGCCTCCGTCCTCGCGCCGCTGCTGCGCCGCGAGGGCAAGCCGGGGTTCGTCGTTGTCGACATGCCCGATGTCGACCTCTTCGCTCCGCTCGACACGGTCGCGCTGCCCGACGCCCCGCTCTACCTCCTCACCGGCGTCGACCGCGGCGACCGGATGGCCAACTGGAGCCCGAACGAGGCATTGCCCGCCCTGACGGCCGAGGCCCGTACGCCGTTGCTGCTCGCCGAGGGCATCCACTGGGTGCTGCAGCAGCCCGCCGTCCTGGAACGCAACCGCTGCTTCATGACCATCGGCTCCCGGCTGCGCAAAGCCAACGGCACCCTGGACGCCCGCACGCCTGCGATCTGGATCAGCAACGGCACCGGGCGGGACGGCCGCGAGCGCCGCGACGCTCCCAAGGTCGGCTGGTGCTGGGCGGGCAACCGGCACACCTGGCTGGGCTTCGCCTCCGCGACGGGCCGCCGGGTCCAGGGCTCGTAGAGGCGCGCCCCGGCCGACCCCCGCCGGGCAACAGAAAGGGGCGGTGGGCCCGACCGGCCCGCCGCCCCGAACCGTCGCGTAGGGAAGTCACCCGCCGCGTACGGGAGTTACGGGCGTTACTGGATGACCGTGATCCGGTCCGTCGCCGGCGGGGCCAGCGGTGCGGCGGCCGAGGAGTGGGCCGCCAGGTAGGCGTTGAACAGGTCCAGGTCGGAGGGGCCGACCAGCTTGTTCGTGCCCTGGCCGAGCGCCGCGAAGCCGTCGCCGCCGCCCGCCAGGAACTCGTTCATGGCGACGCGGTAGGTCTTCGCCGGGTCGATCGCCTCACCGTTCAGCTTGATGGTGTCGGTGACCACGCGGGCCGCGCCCGTCTTCGTCATGTCCAGGGTGTACGTGAGGCCCTTGGACACCTGAAGGATCTTCGGGCTGGCCTCGTTGGAGCCGCTGACCTGCTGCTGGAGCGCGGTGATCAGCTGGGCGCCGGTCAGGTCGACGACGTTCATCATGTTGGTGAACGGCTGCACGGTGAAGGCCTCGCCGTACGTCACCACTCCGTCGGACTTGCCGTCGGCCGACGCGTACACCAGGTCCGACCGGATACCGCCCGGGTTCATGAGGGCGATGACCGCCCCGCCCTTGTCCGCCGGGGCCAGGCCCTCCAGCTGGGCGTCCGCGATCAGGTTGCCGAGCGGCTTCTCAAGGGCCTTGGAGCCGCGGCCGTTGATGTCGGCGGTGATGTAGCCCTGCGGCCTGTTCGCGATGGGGGCCGCGAGGGTGTTCCAGCGGGCGATCAGGTCCGTCATGTCGGTGGCCCTGGGCTGGTCCCGGTCGACGATGTGGTTCGCCGACTTCGGGTTCGAGGCACCGGCGGACTTCACCGACGTACGGACGATGTCCTTGGTGCGGCGGTCGTAGGTGAGGGTCGTGTCCGTGTAGACCTTGCCGAACGACGACGCCGAGGTGACCATGCGCGGGTTGCCCGCCGGGTCCGGGATGGTGCACACGTACGCCTGGTGGGTGTGGCCCGTGACCAGCGCGTCGACCTTGGGCGTGATGCCCTTGGCGATGTCGGTGATCGGCCCGGAGATGCCGTCACCGGGGCCGGAGCTGTCGCAGTCGTAGTTGTACGAGGCGGAGGCCGGGGCCCCGCCCTCGTGAATCAGCGCGACGACGGACTTGACGCCCTGCCGGTCCAGCTCCTTGGCGTACTTGTTGATCGTCTCGATCTCGTCGTGGAACTTCAGGCCCTTGACACCGTTGGCCGTGACGACGTTCGGCGTGCCCTCCAGGGTCACCCCGATGAAGCCGATCTTGACGCCGTTCTTCTTCCACACCGTGTACGGCTTGAGGATCGGCTTGCCGGTCTTCTCGTTCGTCACATTGGCGGCGAGGTAGGGGAAGTCGGCGCCCTCGAACTTCTCGTCCTTCTCGTAGCACCCTTCGACCGGGTGGCAGCCGCCGTTCTGGAGGCGGGCCAGCTCGGTGGCGCCCTCGTCGAACTCGTGGTTGCCGACGCTGGTCACGTCGAGGTCGAGCTTGTTGAGCGCCTCGATGGTCGGCTCGTCGTGGAAGAGACCGGACATCAGCGGGCTCGCGCCCACCAAGTCACCACCGGCCGCGGTGATCGAGTACGGGTGGCCCTTGCGCGCGGTACGCAGCGAGGACGCGAGGTACTCGACGCCACCGGCCGGAATCGCCTTGGTCGTGCCGTCGGCCTGCGTCTCGGTGACCGTGCCCGCCGATCCGGCCGGCGGCTCCAGGTTCCCGTGCAGGTCGTTGAAGGACAGTAGCTGTACGTCGACCGTACGGGCCGGCTTGTGGTGGCCGTGTTCCTGGGCGCCGGCCGGCATCGCGGCGACGAGCGCGCCGACGGTGGCGAGCCCGGCCGCGGCGGCGAGCACCCGCCGGGACGCGCGGTTCTTCTGCGGTGTCGCTGACATCGGTCCCCTTGTGAGTTCAGCGGTAGTTCGAGGGTGTTGGCGAGTCTGGAGACTGCGTGCCGCAGCCTAGGGTCAACGCGCGTAGCGCGACAGGTGTGCAGGGTTACGAACTGGTTGCCATGCGGCCGGTATGAGATCAAATGGCCTCATATCACTCGCGTGGCTTACATATGCGCATCAGATGACCCGAGCTCGGCTCGAGCATGGGCCGAACGATGTGCGCAACGGACTGTTGCGCAATTGCCGTGGGCCCCGGAACACCTCTGCCGCCGACCCCACCACTGCCCCACCCCCGCCGTACGCTCGTACACATGACGACTGACGTACCTCTCCCCGCCCCCGGACGCGAGATCCAGACGCTCGAAGAGCTCTCCCCCGAACAGGCCGGAGCCGTGTCCGACCTGCTCGCCGAGGCGGCCCGGTCCGACGGCAGGCAGGCCGTGTCCGAGCAGGGGCGGCTGCAGCTGCGGGGCGGGCGGCGTGAGGGGGTGCGCCATCTGCTGCTCACCAGTGGGTCGGTCCTGGTCGGGTATGCGCAGCTGGAGGGCGCCGACCCCGTCGAGGCACCGGCCGCCGAGCTGGTCGTGCATCCGGCGTACCGGGGGCAGGGGCACGGTCGGGCGCTGGGTGCGGCGCTGCTCGCCGCGACCGGGAAGCGGCTGCGGGTGTGGGCGCACGGCGGGAAGTCCGCGGCCCGGCATCTCTCGCAGGTTCTCGGCCTCTCCCTCTTCCGCGAACTGCGTCAGCTTCGCCGCCCGTTGACCCCGCTGGACATCGCGGAGCCGGTACTGCCGCCCGGCGTCACCGTCCGCACCTTCGTGCCCGGCAAGGACGACGCCGCCTGGCTCGCCGTGAACCGCGCCGCCTTCGCGCACCACCCCGAGCAGGGCTCGCTGACCCAGCGCGACCTGGACGACCGCAAGGCGGAGCCCTGGTTCGACCCGAAGGGGTTCTTCCTGGCCGAGCGCGAGGGCGAGCTGATCGGATTCCACTGGACGAAGGTGCACGCCGATGAGCACCTCGGCGAGGTGTATGTCGTCGGTATCCGGCCCGACGCTCAGGGCGGCGGGCTCGGCAAGGCGCTCACCGCGATCGGGCTGCGCCACCTGGCCGCCGAGGGACTGCCGACCGCGATGCTCTACGTCGACGCGGACAACAAGGCGGCCCTGGCCGTCTACGAGCGGATGGGCTTCGCGACGCACGAGGTGGACCTGATGTACCGCACGGAGTCCTGAGCAGCCACAACTCAACCGGGGCGGTGTCGTTTGACACCGCCCCTTCATTACGCCACCCTTCCACTACTTAATTAGTGAAAGTAGTGAACATGGCAGAGTCCGCAGCGGTCGAGTACCGCATCGACCGGCGCAGCGGCGTCGCCACGTACCTCCAGATCGTCCAGCAGACCAAACAGGCCCTCCGCCTCGGTCTGCTGAAGCCCGGCGACCGGCTGCCCACCGCACGCGAGGTCGTCGAGGCCACCGCCATCAACCCGAACACCGTGCTCAAGGCCTACCGGGAGCTTGAGCGCGAAGGCCTCGTCGAGGCCCGGCGCGGGCTCGGCACCTTCGTCACGCGGACCCTCGGTGGCGCTGCGGCCGCCGACGACGCGCCGTTGCGCGCCGAGCTCGCCGACTGGGCCCGCCGGGCCCGCGCGGCCGGGCTGGAGAAGGACGACGTGAGCGCACTCTTCACCGCCGTACTGGACAAGACTTTCGAGGGGGATCACGCCGGATGACAGGCGCTGCGATCGAGGCCATCGGCCTCGGCATGAAGTACCGGAGCAGGGGCGGGGGCTGGGCACTGCGCGACTGTTCGTTCCGGCTGCCCGCCGGGCGCGTGTGCGCCCTCGTCGGCCCCAACGGTGCGGGCAAGTCCACCCTGCTCGCCCTCGCGGGGGGCTTCCTGCGGCCGGCCGAGGGCACGGTACGGGTGCTGGGCGGTGCCCCCGGGGAGGCACGGGCCCGGGTGGCCTTCGTGGCCCAGGACAAGCCGCTGTACGCGCAGTTGACCGTCGCCGAGACCCTCTGGGCGGGCGCCGAGCTGAACCCCGCCACCTGGGACCAGGACACCGCCGAACGCGTCATCGGGGACCTCCCGAGGGACGCCAGGGTCCGTACGCTCTCCGGCGGCCGGCGCACCCGGCTCGCGCTCGCCCTCGCGCTCGGCAAGCGTGCCGAACTGCTGCTGCTCGACGAGCCGATGGCCGACCTCGACCCGCTTGTCCGGCACCGGTTGATGGGCGTCCTGATGGCGGAGGCCGCCGAGCACGCCACCACCATCGTGATGTCCTCGCACATCCTCACCGAGCTGGAGGGCTCCTGCGACTACCTCCTGCTCGTCGACGGCGGCCGGGTGCGTCTCGGCGGCGAGACCGAGGACATCCTCGGCGCGCACGCCCTGCTCACGGGCCCTGTACGGGACCTGGCACCGCACACCGTCGTCGAGTCCCGCACGACGGGGCGTCTGCAGACCGCGCTGGTACGGAGGGAGGGCCCGGTGGACGACGCGGCCTGGGAGATCGCGGAACCGTCACTGGAGGAGCTGCTGCTGGCGCATCTGCGGTCTCCGGAGGTCCCCGCGCTGCTGACGCCGAGCGCCGGTGCCGCCAGGGAGGTGGTTGCCGTATGAACGCCATCGGTCTGCATGCCCCCGTCGCACCCGCCGCCGGGTTGCGGGGCCCCGTCCGCGTCCTTCTCCGCCGGCACCGCCGTTTCCTGTGGGCGGCCGGCGCACTCCTGGTGCTGGGCATCGCCATCGTGGTCGGGCTCCGGATCTGGGTCGCGGTCGCGAGCTCGGACGAACTCTGCGCCGACGGCGACACCACGCGCTGCGGCGACGGCTCCTACCTGCCCACCTATGCCCGCACCTCCACCGAGGCCTACTTGGCGAGCGGTGGTACCGCTGTCCTGCTGCTCGCCGGTCTCATCGGCGTCTTCGTCGCCGGACCACTGATCGCCCGCGAGCTGGAGAGCGGCACGAACCGGCTCGCCTGGGCCCAGTCGGTCTCCCCGGCCCGGTGGCTGGCGGCCCGGCTCGCCCTTCCTGCGGCTCTGGTGACCGCCGGGATGACCGCTCTGGTCCTCGTCTACCGATGGGGCGTGTCGGGTATGCGGAGCAACGCGTACGGCATGGGGCTGAGCTGGCACGAGAGCGGTATCCACCCCGCCCTCGGGCCGACCGCCGTCGCCTACGCCCTGCTGGCCGTGGCCGTCGGCGCCCTGTGCGCCGTGGTCGTACGCCGTACCGTCCTGGCCATGGGCCTGACGGCCCTCGTCCTCGGCACAGTGATGCTGGGGTTCGGCAAACGCCGCTACGAACTCTGGCCGACCAACCGCATCCTCGGCGGCGGCGGCCCGGGCCGTGACGCCTGGCTGATCGAGTCGGGCATGCTCACCGCCTCGGGCAAGGAGATCAACTGGATCGACTGCTTCCGGACCGACCCGGGCGGGGACCTCGCAGGCTGCCCGCGCAACCGAGGCGGCATCACCCCCTTCGGCGACTACCACCCCGCCTCGCACTTCTGGCCGCTCCAGCTCGTCGAGACCGGCATCCTGCTCGCCCTGGCCGCGCTCGCCGTCGCCCTCGCCTTCCGGGTGCTGCGCCGCCTCCACGGCTGAGAGCCTGTCGGGCGACCTCTGATCAGGCGGCCACGGCCTGGCACGCACGCTTCCGGCGTTGCCGGGATGCCCTAGTAGCGCCGCTACGAGGGCATCCCGGCGCCTTGGAATCGCACGCACCATGCCGCGTCCACTCTCCGATCGAAGGTCACCCGACAGGCTCTGAGACCGCCTCCACACACCGTGTCCGGGCCCTTCGAAAGCGCCCGGACACGGTTCGGCCGGACACGGTTCATATGGCCAATCCGCTCATATGACCAATCCGCCCACCGCACACCGCTGCCTGCACGTCATGTCGCCGTTACCAGCCATTCAGACAGGCTTGCGAGCCTCTCAGGATGCAGCCAGCTGTGCCGACCCCGCACAACGGGAGAAATCCCGGTGGAGACCGTGCGAACCACACGAACCGTGGGTTTTCCGCGGTCTCCGCACCCTCCGGCGCGCCCTCGGAGCCCCCGAAGCGGAACAATAGGGCCATGAGCCAGCAGCCCAGCTCCGAGGTCCCGGCCCAGCCCACCGCGCAGCCGTCGGTCGGCTCGCTCGCCGCGCACCGGCCGCACGCCCTCGCCTCGTCGGCGTCCAACGGCGCCATGCTGTCGACCCGGGCCGACCTCGATCCCGACATCGACGCCGACGTCGACGCGTACGAACCCGATGTCGACGGCAGCGAACTGCCCCACGGCCGGTTCCTGGACCGGGAACGCAGTTGGCTCGCGTTCAACGAACGAGTGCTCGAACTGGCCGAGGACTCCTCGACGCCCCTCCTCGAGCGGGCTAATTTCCTCGCCATCTTCGCTTCCAACCTGGACGAGTTCTTCATGGTCCGGGTGGCCGGACTGAAGCGCCGTATCGCCACCGGAGTCGCCACCCGCTCCGCCTCCGGACTCCAGCCCCGCGAGGTCCTCGACCTGATCTGGACCCGCTCGCGCGAGCTCATGGCCCGGCACGCCGCCTGCTACCAGCAGGACGTCGCCCCCGCCCTGTCCGACGAGGGCATCCAGCTGATCCGCTGGCCCGAGCTGACCGAGAAGGAACAGGCCCGCCTGTTCACCTTCTTCCGGCAGCGCGTCTTCCCCGTGCTGACCCCCCTCGCCGTCGACCCGGCGCACCCCTTCCCCTACATCTCGGGGCTCTCGCTCAACCTCGCCGTCGTCGTGCGCAACCCGGTCAGCGGCCACCGCCACTTCGCCCGGGTCAAGGTGCCGCAACTGCTGACCCGCTTCCTGGAGGCGTCGCCGCAGCGGTACGTGCCCATAGAGGACGTCATCGCCGCCCACCTCGAAGAGCTCTTCCCCGGCATGGAGGTCCTCGCGCACCACATGTTCCGGGTCACCAGGAACGAGGACCTGGAGGTCGAGGAGGACGACGCCGAGAACCTCCTCAAGGCCCTGGAGAAGGAGCTCATGCGTCGCCGCTTCGGCCCGCCGGTCCGCCTGGAGGTCGAGGAGTCCATCGACCCGTACGTGCTGGACCTGCTGGTACGCGAGCTGAAGGTGTCCGACGCCGAGGTCTACCCGCTGCCCGGACCGCTCGACCTGACCGGGCTCTTCGGCATAGCGTCCCTGGACCGGCCCGAGCTGAAGTACCCCAAATTCATCGCGGGCACCCACCGCGATCTCGCCGAGGTCGAAACCGCCTCCGCGCCCGACATCTTCGCCGCCCTGCGCGAACGCGACGTACTCCTGCACCACCCGTACGACTCGTTCTCCACCTCCGTCCAGGCGTTCCTGGAGCAGGCCGCCGCCGACCCCGACGTCCTGGCCATCAAGCAGACCCTGTACCGGACTTCGGGCGAATCCCCGATCGTGGAAGCCCTCATAGACGCTGCCGAATCCGGCAAGCAGGTCCTCGTACTCGTCGAGATCAAGGCCCGCTTCGACGAGCAGGCCAACATCAAGTGGGCCCGCAAGCTGGAGGAGTCCGGCTGCCATGTGGTCTACGGCCTCGTCGGCCTCAAGACCCACTGCAAGCTCTCGCTCGTCGTTCGCCAGGAGGGCGACACACTGCGCCGGTACGCCCATGTCGGCACCGGCAACTACCACCCCAAGACCGCCCGGCTGTACGAGGATCTCGGCCTGCTGACCGCCGACCCGCAGGTCGGCGCGGACCTCTCCGACCTGTTCAACCGGCTCTCCGGCTACTCCCGCCGCGAGACCTACCGCCGCCTCCTGGTCGCCCCGAGATCCCTGCGCGACGGGCTGATCACCCGTATCAACAAGGAGATCGCGCACCAGCGGGCCGGACGCAGCGCCTACGTCCGCTTCAAGGTCAACTCCATGGTCGACGAGGCGGTCATCGACGCCTGCTACCGGGCCGCGATGGCGGGCGTACCGGTGGACATCTGGGTACGCGGCATCTGCGCGATCCGCCCCGGCGTCCCCGGCCTCTCCGAGAACATCCGGGTCCGCTCGATACTGGGCCGCTTCCTCGAACACTCCCGGATCTTCTTGTTCGGCAACGGCGGCGAACCCGAAGTATGGTTCGGCAGCGCCGACATGATGCACCGCAACCTCGACCGCCGGATCGAAGCACTGGTCCGGGTCACCGACCCCGCCCACCGTGCCGCGCTCAGCCGGCTCCTGGAGACCGGCATGGCCGACACCACCTCCTCCTGGCACCTCGGTCCCGACGGGAACTGGACCCGGCACTCCACGGACGGGGAAGGCCAACCGCTGCGGCACGTACAGGAAATGCTCATTGACGCCCGGAGACGCCGACGTGCGACGCCATGACCACCAGACGACGCAGGCGGACCTTACGGCAGAGGCAGTTCTCGCGCCCTACCTGCAGGAACAGGCCGCCGAATTCCTCCGCAGCCTGCGCCTGCACCGCGAGAACAGCGCCCGTACGGACGCCGGAAGCCACGCCGCCGACGAAGCCGCCGGCGCGCTGCGTCGCTCGTCCCGCCGGATCGGTGGCACGCTGCACACCTTCCGGGCGGCGCTGGACACGGCCTGGGCCGAGCAGCTCCGCACCGAACTCGCCTGGCTGTCGGGCACCCTGGCCCGGGAGCACGCCTGCGCGACCCGGCTGAAGCGGCTCCTCGAAGCGCTGCACGCCCTGTCCGGCACCTCGCTGCCCCCGGCCCGTACGAGATCCGGCTCCGATGCCGCCGGTGACAAGGAGCGCGCCGCGCTCGGCGTCGGCGCGGCCCGGGCCGGGGCGCTGCTCGAACGGCAGCTGACCCTCGCCCGGACCCGCGCCCACTCCGCGGCGCTCCAGGCGCTGGGCTCCTCCCGCTTCCACGCGGTGGCCGACGCCGTCGCGCTGCTCGCCTCCGAGGTGCCGCTCGCCGCGGCGGCCACGGCTCCGGCCGAGGAGATGCTGCACGGGCCCGCCGACCGGGCCGAACAGCAACTGCTCGGTGCGGTGGCCACGCTCTCCTCGCACGAGGCGGTCGAGCCGTACAACGAGGCGCAGGACGCGCCCTGGCACCGGGCCCGGCTGCTGCTGCGCCTGCACCGGTACGCCCACGAGGTGGTACGGGGCGCCCCCGACCCGGTCCTGGCCGCGCCGGGGCACGCGCTCGATCTGCACCGGGATGCGGCGGAGGCGGCCGCGGCAGCGGCATCGGCGGCCCGCACGCCCCGGATCGCACCCGCGACCGCGTACGCCCTGGGGGTCCTCCACGCCGATCAGCGGCACGAGGTGAAGGCGGCGCGCAGTGTGTTCCGGGAGAGCTGGCCGTACGCCACGGCAGTGGTCGCACCATGAACGGCCCGGTACTCGCCGCGGGATGCGTGCTGTGGCGCCGGTCCGAATACTCCGGCGAGCTGGAGATCTGTCTGGTCCACCGGCCCCGTTACGACGACTGGTCGCATCCGAAAGGCAAGCTGAAGCGCGGCGAGTCGGCGCTGGACGGTGCCCGGCGCGAGGTTCTGGAGGAGACGGGCCACGACTGCACACCGGGCGCCGTGCTCCCCACGGTCCGCTACGTGGTGAACGGGCGCCCCAAAGAGGTCGCCTACTGGGCTGCCGAGGCGACCGGTGGCGCCTTCGTACCGAACACCGAGGTCGACCGGGTGAGCTGGCTCTCCCCGGCGGCGGCCCGGGCCCGCCTCACCCAGCCTCACGACCGGGATGTGCTGGATGCCTTGCTCGCCGGCCTGCCGGGCATCTGATGCGGCCTCCAGAACCGCGCCGTCCGACATGGTTCACCTCCCGTTCACTCTCCCCCGTAGGCAGCTTCACCTGTTCTGCCTAACTTCGACTGTGCCCGGTGCGCGGCGCGACGCCGGAGCACCCATCCCATCGCACGCCGTCGTAGAACGAACAAGACCTCGGCGGCTCCTGGAAGGAACACCCGAAAGTGAAGCTTCAGCGCAAGAACCGGCTTCGTGCCACCGCGCTCGGTGCCCTCGCCGTCTCCGGCGCCCTGGTCCTTACGGCGTGCGGTTCGGACAACAACAGCGGCGGGTCCGCCGGCGACGGCGGCAAGACGAGCGCCGCGTCGAACATCAAGTGCGACGGCGCCAAGGGCCAGCTGCCCGCCTCCGGCTCCAGCGCGCAGAAGAACGCCATGGACCTCTGGGTCAAGAACTACATGGCCGGCTGTTCGGGCGTCGAGGTCAACTACAAGTCGTCCTCCTCCGGTGAGGGCATCGTCGCCTTCAACCAGGGCACGGTCGGCTTCGCCGGTTCCGACTCGGCGCTGAAGCCCGAAGAGGTCGCCGAGTCGAAGAAGATCTGCAAGGGCGGCCAGGGCATCAACCTTCCGATGGTCGGCGGCCCGATCGCCATCGGCTACCACCTGGAAGGCGTCGACAACCTCACGCTGGACGCCCCCACCCTCGCCAAGATCTTCGACGGCAAGATCAAGAAGTGGAACGACCCGGCGATCGCCAAGCTCAACAGCGGCGCGAAGCTCCCGGACAAGGCCATCCAGGCCTTCCACCGCTCCGAGGACTCCGGCACCACGCAGAACCTCGGCAAGTACCTGGGCGCGGCTGCCCCGAACGACTGGAAGTACGAGGCCGAGAAGAAGTGGCCGGCCCCCGGTGGTCAGGCCGCGTCCGGCTCCGCCGGTGTCGCCGCCCAGGTGAAGCAGGTCGACGGCTCGATCGGCTACTTCGAGCTCAGCTACGCGACCTCGCAGTCGATCTCCACCGTCGACATCGACACCGGTGGCTCCGCCCCCGTCAAGGCCACCCCGGAGAACGCCTCCAAGGCCATCGCCGCCGCCAAGATCAAGGGCACCGGCAAGGACCTGGCGCTCGACCTCGACTACACCACCAAGGCCGAGGGCGCCTACCCGATCGTCCTGGTGACGTACGAGGTCGTCTGCGACAAGGGCAACAAGGCCGAGACCCTGCCCACGGTCAAGTCCTTCCTGAACTACACCGCCAGTGACGAGGGCCAGAAGCTCCTCACCGACGCCGGTTACGCGCCGATCCCGACCGAGATCAACAGCAAGGTCCGCGAGACCATCGCCTCCCTCTCGTAACCGGGGCACGCGAGCCGAGGCACGCGAGCACCACCAGTAACACCAGCGACACCTCGGCGGGCCGGTCCGGTGCACCCCTCCGGACCGGCCCGCCACCACCCATCCGGTGCACCGCCGCCAGGGGAGCCACTCCGCTCCCCCACACAGACCGGAAAGACCATGGCTTCCACCACACCTATAGACACGCCGCCGGCCCCGCCGGTGGCGGGCAAGCCCTCAAAGCCCGGTACCGGGCGCATGGGCGACAAGATCTTCCTGGGCCTCTCCATGGGCTCGGGCATTCTGCTGCTCGTGATCATGGCGTCGATCGCCGTGTTCCTCACCTACCGCGCCGCGCTCGCCGTATCCGAGAACGAAGGCAACTTCTTCACCACCTTCGACTGGAACCCGGCCGGCGACCCGCCGGTCTTCGGCATCGCGGTTCTCCTCTACGGCACGATCGTCAGCTCGGTCATCGCGATGGTCATCGCCGTCCCGGTCGCTGTCGGTATCGCCCTGTTCATCTCGCACTACGCGCCGCGCAAGCTGGCCGCGCCCCTCGCGTACGTCGTCGATCTGCTCGCCGCAGTGCCGAGCATCGTGTACGGCATCTGGGGCGCCCTCTTCCTGGTCCCGTACCTGGAGGGCCTGAACCTCTGGCTCGACCAGTTCTTCGGCTGGACGTACATCTTCGAGAAGACCGAGGTCGGCGTCGCCCGCTCGCTCTTCACCGTCGGCATCCTGCTCGCAATCATGATCCTGCCGATCGTGACCAGCGTCAGCCGCGAGGTCTTCCTCCAGGTCCCGAAGATGAACGAGGAAGCCGCGCTCGCCCTCGGCGCCACCCGCTGGGAAGTCATCCGGCTCTCGGTGCTCCCCTTCGGCCGCTCCGGCGTGATCTCCGCCTCGATGCTGGGCCTGGGCCGTGCGCTCGGCGAGACGATGGCCGTCGCCACGGTCCTGTCGCCGAGCTTCGTCATCTCCGGGCATCTGCTCAACCCGGGTGGCGGAACGTTCGCCCAGAACATCGCCGCGAAGTTCGACGAAGCCAACGAGTTCGGGCGCGACGCCCTGATCGCCTCCGGCCTCGTGCTCTTCGTCCTCACTCTGCTGGTCAACGGCGCGGCCCGGATGATCATCGCCCGCCGCAAGGAATACTCGGGGGCCAACGCATGAGCCAGGCAGCCAACACCGGCATACAGGAACGCCCCACCCACATGGCGCCCGCACGCACGACCAGCCTCACCAGCCGGGCCCTGCCCCGCTGGGCCCCCCTCGCCTTCGCGGCCGTCGCGCTCGCGCTGGGCTGTGGCATCGGCGCGGCGGCGGGCTGGCGCAGCCACACCCAGTGGGGGCTCTTCTCCGCCCTGCTCTTCCTCGTCATCTCGTACGTCACGACATCGGTCGTCGAGAACCGGCGCCAGGCCAAGGACCGCCTCGCCACCAGCATCGTCTGGGTGTGCTTCCTCCTTGCCGTCGTCCCGCTGTTCTCGCTGATCTGGACCACGGTCAGCCGTGGCGCCAAGGTCCTCGACGGCTACTTCCTGACCCACTCCATGGCGGGTGTCCCCGGCATCGAGCCGGGCGGCGGCGTCTACCACGCGCTGATCGGCACCCTGGAGCAGGTCGGCCTGGCCACCCTGATCTCCGCCCCGATCGGCCTGCTGACCGCCGTCTATCTGGTGGAGTACGGCAAGGGCGCGCTCGCCAAGGCCGTCACTTTCTTCGTCGATGTGATGACGGGTATCCCGTCCATCGTCGCCGGTCTCTTCATCCTGTCGATCATGCTGATGACGAATCTCCAGCCGTCCGGCCTGATGGGTTCGCTGGCCCTGTCGATCCTGATGATCCCGGTCGTGGTCCGCTCCACCGAGGAAATGCTCAAGCTCGTCCCGAACGAGCTCCGCGAGGCATCGCTCGCCCTCGGTGTCCCGAAGTGGCGCACCATCCTGAAGGTGGTCGTCCCCACCGCGATCGGCGGCATCACCACCGGTGTGATGCTCGCGATCGCCCGGGTCGCCGGTGAGACCGCGCCGATCATGCTGCTGGTCTTCGGCAGCCAGCTGATCAACCCCAACCCCTTCCAAGGTGCACAGTCCTCGCTCCCGTTCTACATCTGGGAGCAGTACAAGATCGGCAGCGAGCCGTCGTACGACCGTGCCTGGGCCGCCGCGCTGGTCCTGATCGCCTTCGTCATGATCCTCAACCTGGTGGCCCGCGGCATCGCCCGCTGGAAGGCCCCGAAGACCGGCCGCTGACCGCGGCACGAAAGAAGCAGTGATTCAGATGGCCAAGCGCATCGACGTCAGCGGCCTGTCCGCCTACTACGGCTCCCACCTCGCCATCGAGGACATCTCGATGACCGTGGAGCCCCGCTCCGTGACCGCCTTCATCGGCCCGTCCGGCTGCGGCAAGTCCACCTTCCTGCGCACCCTGAACCGAATGCACGAGGTCACCCCCGGTGGCCGCGTCGAGGGCAAGGTGCTGCTGGACGACGAGAATCTGTACGGGTCGAACGTCGACCCGGTCACCGTGCGCCGCACGGTCGGCATGGTCTTCCAGCGTCCGAACCCGTTCCCGACCATGTCGATCTTCGACAATGTCGCGGCGGGCCTCAAGCTGAACGGCTCGTACAAGAAGAACCAGCTGTCGGACATCGTCGAGAAGTCCCTGCGCGGCGCCAACCTCTGGAACGAGGTCAAGGACCGGCTGAACAAGCCCGGCTCCGGTCTCTCCGGTGGCCAGCAGCAGCGCCTGTGCATCGCCCGCGCCATCGCGGTCGAGCCGGAGGTGCTGCTGATGGATGAGCCGTGCTCCGCCCTGGACCCGATCTCCACCCTCGCCATCGAGGATCTGATCGGCGAGCTGAAGGAGCGCTTCACGATCGTCATCGTGACGCACAACATGCAGCAGGCGGCCCGCGTCTCGGACCGCACGGCGTTCTTCAACCTCGCGGCGGTCGGCAAGCCCGGCAAGCTCGTGGAGATAGACGAGACGGAACGCATCTTCTCCAACCCGTCCGTCCAGGCAACCGAGGACTACATCTCGGGCCGCTTCGGATAGACCCAAGGATGGCCTTTGGGTGCTGCATGGCGGTGCCACCCGTAAGGCAAAGGGTCCGCCCCGCTCCCCTCGCAGGGGGAGCGGGGCGGACCCGTCTTCACAAGCCCGTCCGGCGCCTGGGGAGGAAGCGGCCACCGGCCGCTTACGACCTCGCCCCGTCACCCGAACAGCAGCACCACAACGCCGTAACTCGCGGCAGCGACCAGCCCCGCGGCCGGCATCGTGATGAACCACCCCAGGATGATGTTCTTGGCGACACCCCACCGCACCGCGCTCACCCGCTTCGTGGCGCCCGCACCCATGATCGCCGAGGTGATCACATGTGTCGTGGAGATCGGTGCGTGAAACAGGAACGCCGAGCCGAACATGATCGCCGCACCCGTCGTCTCCGCCGCGAACCCCTGGGGCGGGTCCAGCTCGATGATCTTCCGGCCGAGCGTCCGCATGATGCGCCAGCCACCCGCGTACGTACCCAGCGAGAGCATCAGCGCGCAGACGATCTTGACCCAGACCGGAATCGGCTCGCTCGGGCTCTCGACATCGGCGATGACCAGGGCCATCACGACGACACCCATCGTCTTCTGCGCGTCCTGCAGACCGTGGCCGAGCGCCATGCCCGCGGCCGAGACCGTCTGGGCGATCCGGAAGCCGCGCTTGGCCTTGTGCGGATTGGTCCTCCGGAAAATCCACATGATCACGACCATGACCAGGTAGCCGAAGACCAGGCCGATGATCGGCGAGAGGAACATCGGGATGACGACCTTGTCGAGCACCCCGTCCCAGTGCACCAGCGTCCCGCCGGCGAGCGCCGCACCGACCATGCCGCCGAACAGCGCGTGCGAGGACGAGGACGGCAGCCCGAAGTACCAGGTGACAAGGTTCCAGATGATCGCACCGACGAGCGCGGCGAAGAGGATTCCCATCCCCTTGTCCCCCTCGGGGGTCGCGATCAGACCCTCACTTACGGTCTTGGCGACACCGCTGCCGAGGAACGCACCGGCAAGGTTCATCACCGCGGCCATCGCCAGTGCCGCACGTGGCGTGAGTGCACGGGTGGAGACGGACGTGGCGATGGCATTCGCCGAGTCGTGGAAGCCGTTCGTATACGTGAAGCCGAGCGCGACACCGATGGTCACGACCAGCGCAAAGGTGTCCACGGGGTTCAGGACTCCTTGACGGCGATGGTCTCCACCGTGTTGGCGACATGCTCGAACGCGTCGGCGGCCTCTTCCAGCACGTCCACGATCTGCTTGAGCTTCAGCACCTCGATGGCGTCGTACTTGCCATTGAAGAGATGGGCCAGCAGCTTGCGGTGGATCTGGTCGGCCTGGTTCTCCAGACGGTTGACCTCGATCCAGTACTCGGTGAGGTTGTCCATCGTCCGCAGACCCGGCATCGCCTCGGCGGTCAGCTCGGCCGCCCGGGCCAGCACCTCGATCTGCTGTGCGACGCCCTTGGGAAGTTCGTCGATCTGGTACAGCACGACCAGGTCGACGGCCTCCTCCATGAAGTCCATGATGTCGTCGAGCGACGATGCGAGGTTGTAGATGTCCTCGCGGTCGAACGGCGTGATGAAAGAGGAGTTCAGCTGGTGGAAGATCGCGTGGGTGGCATCGTCCCCCGCGTGCTCCGCTGCCCGCATGCGCTCCGCGATCTCGATTCGGGAGGCAGAGTCCGCCCCGAGCAGTTCCATCAGGAGTTTCGAGCCCGTGACGATGTTGTCCGCGGATGCGGAGAACATGTCGTAGAAGCTCGTCTCCCTGGGGGTCAGACGAAAGCGCACGTGGGGTCCTCGGGGTGCTTTGGATTCGGTCAGGCTGATGCTAGGTGCATCATCCGGCCACGGCTAACCGGCATTCTTCAGTGTCGCGCATCGCCCACAGCGATCAGCACGGGCCCCTGGTCACGTTTCGGCAGAATTCGTTACCATATACCCACCAGGGGTATATAAACGGCAGGGTAAAGGGAAACGGGAGGCAGCAATGACCACCACCGAGGCCGCCGGAACCACCGCCGCCACCGCGGAGGCGGAACCGGTCGCCACCGACCATGACCGGGGTATACACGGCTATCACCATCAGAAGGCCGAGCACCTCAAGCGGCTGCGCCGGATCGAGGGCCAGATCCGCGGCCTGCAGCGCATGGTCGACGAGGACGTCTACTGCATCGACATACTCACCCAGGTCTCGGCGTCCACGAAGGCGCTCCAGTCCTTCGCGCTCCAGTTGCTGGAGGAGCACCTGCGGCACTGCGTCGCCGACGCGGCGGTCAAGGGGGGCGAGGAGATCGACGCGAAGGTCGAGGAGGCCACGAAGGCCATCGCCCGCCTGCTCCGCACCTGACTGGGGAAAATGCCCAATAAGGCCGAAATGGCCGGTTTGGTGAGGGTGCCCGACGCGGTGGGGGCGCCCGATGCAGGACGGGCCCCGCACTCACCCCCGGTAGTCGGCGGGCCGGGCGACGGTGGTTCGTTCGGCGATCACCCGGACGTTCAGCACCTCGTCGATACGGTCCGCACTGAGCCGTTCCCCGATCGCGGCCGACGCGGCGATCATCAGCTCACCGCAGAGCTCGATCTCGGCGAGGGCCACATGGTCGGATACGGTCCGTGTGCCGAGCGTCACCACGTCACTCACCTCTCACTGCGCACGCCGACTTCCTAAGGGCTGTCCCGTAATCCCTGGTGGGCGCACCACGGATTACCGGACAGCCCTTAGCGTAGGGAGCGGACCACACGCCGCGCATGGCACGGACGGACCATTTCGCGCCCGCCCGGCATGCCTACGCCCCCGCCTTCGTCCGTGCCCTCGCCCGTGTGCCGCCCGGCTGCCCCTGTTGGATCTTCCCGGTGTAGATGTCGCGATCGTCCGGCAGCGGTACGGAGACCGGTACCCCGAATCCGTACAGCAGCGTCGTCGACACCACCTCCACCGCGGGCCCCTCGTTGGCGAAGCTGAACCGGTGGCGCACTTTGCGCAGCCGCCCCTGTTCGTCCAGATACGCGTCGAACGGCACCGTGTCCGTGCGGAACCCCTTCGCCGCCGCGGCCAGTGCCCCGCGCGACTTCGGCGAGGCCTCGCGCGCCGCCCGACCGATGTCCGAGGTCCCCCGGTAGTGCCGCACGGTCACCCCGGCGAGCTCGGTCCTTCCCGCGTACGTCACCTGCCGTGCCCCGCGCAGCAGTTCGGCGGCGGCCATCGGATCGGTCACTCCACCGGTGACCAGATTGCCGTCCTCCAAGGTCGTCGTGTCGATCCTGACCCACTTGTCCGCGGGCACTCCGGCGCCGCGGTTCATCATGTAGAGCGCGCCGGGGGCCAGCAGTTCGGTGATGGGACGGTGCTCGTCGTCCTCGCCGACGGCATCCTCGGGCAGCACGACCTCGAGCCGGCCCACCTGGTTGCGGAAGTCGTACGTTCCCCGGCCCGTGACCGTCACCCGTGTCCCGCCCGCCGCGGTCTCCATCGACGTACGCACCTCGGCGCTTCCGGCGACGGACCGGACTCCGGCACCGGGGGTGGCGGCCCCGGTCACCGTCCACATCCCGGTCCCGCTCGCCGTCCCCGCGAGCACCGCGGCCGCGCGGCGGACCGCGTCGAGGAAGTCGGCCCTGCCCCGTTCATCGGCCATCACAGGGTCGGCGCCGTCACCGCCGCCCGAGCATCCGGCCGTCGCCGCCATCACGCCCACCACGGCAAGGGCGCAGACAGCGCGCGCCCCGCCTCCGGACCTGTGCTGCTGCACCACCATCGCCTGCCAACCCCCAACGACGTACCGCTTGCCCGAGCCCCCCGTCCGTTCCGCATAACGACAGCCGCTGTCCGCCGTAACGCCGCCCCCTATACGCCACACCGCCGGGTGGCCGTGCCCAGTACCGTGGACGGGTGTATGTCCAGCGCACCGAAGAGGTCCCGCAGACTCCCCCCACCCCCGCGTCCTGCGGGCACACTCCCACGACCGTGGAACGCGGCTCGTTCTGCACCGCCCGCTGCGGCTGCGGCTGGTCCGGGCCGGCCCGCCGCTCCCGGGACCGGGCCCGCACGGACGCCGCGGAACACAGCGCGGTGCCCTGACCTCTCTCCCACCCTTCTGCCTTCTCCCCCCTTCTGCCTTCTCTCCGACCCTTCTGCCTTCTCCCCATTGACCGGCCCTGAGCGCCATGACCCGGAGGTCCGATGAACCTGCCGACCCTGCCCGGCCGGCGCACCCTGCTCACCGCGGGCGCCGCAGCACTCACCGGCGTCACCGCGACCGCCTGCAGCGGCGCATCCGGCTCCGGTTCAAGTTCCGGCACCAACGGCGACTCCTTGGTCACCACGGGCTCCACTCCCGTCTCACCGGCCTCATCGGTCCCGTCGAGACAACCCTCCGCCTCCGGCCCGGCGAACTGGTCCGCCCTGGCCAAGAGCCTCGACGGCGCCCTCGTACGCCCCCAGGACGCGGCCTACCGGACCGCCCGTCAGCTCTACAACACCCGTTTCGACGGCCAGAAACCCGCTGCCGTCGCATACGTCAAGCACGAGGCGGACATCCGCGAGTGCCTGGCCTTCGCCCGCCGCACCGCCACCCCCGTGTCCATCCGCAGCGGCGGTCATTCCTACGCCGGCTGGTCGAGCGGCAACGGTCGCCTCGTCCTTGACGTCTCGTCACTGTCCCGCGTCGACAAGAACGGCACGATCGGTGCGGGCGCCAAGCTCATCGACGTCTACCACGGCCTCGCCCGCCACGGCCTGACGATCCCCGGCGGCTCCTGCCCCACGGTCGGCATCTCCGGCCTCACCCTTGGCGGCGGCCACGGCGTCGCGTCCCGCGCGTACGGCCTGACCTGCGACAGCCTCACCGCGGCAACCGTCGTAACGGCCGACGGCAAGACCCTCACCGTGGACGCCAAGCACCACCCGGACCTCTTCTGGGCGCTGCGCGGCGCGGGCAACGGCAACTTCGGCGTGGTCACCGGGCTGACGTTCCGTACCCGCCAGGCCCCGCGGACCGTCACCGCGTACATGTCCTGGCCGTGGTCGCGCGCCCGGGCCGTCATCCATGCCTGGCAGGAGTGGGGACCGTCCCAGCCCGACGAGATCTGGTCCTCCGCGCATCTCGCGGCGGGACCGGGCGGCCGCAACCCGACGGTGTCGGTCGCCGCGTTCAGCCTCGGTACGTACGGCGACCTGCAAAATGCCGTCGACCGCCTCGCCGACCGGATCGGTGCCCCGGCCTCCTCCGTCTCGCTGCGCCGCCGCAGCTACCAGGAGGCGATGCTCGTGTACGCGGGCTGCTCGGGCATCACCAATGCCCAGTGCCATCTGCCGGGTACGACGCCCGGCCGCACCGCCCAGGGCACGCTCCAGCGCGAGACGTACGCCGCCGCGTCCGACTTCTACGACCGCTCCCTGTCCCCGGCCGGTGTGCGTGCCCTGCTCGACCGGGCCGAGGCATTCACCCGGATTCCCGTGACCCAGGGCGGAGGCGGCGGCTCCATCGCGCTCACCGCGCTCGGCGGGGCGATCAACCGGGTCTCCCCGCAGGCGACGGCCTTCGTCCACCGCCGCTCACGCGTACTCGCCCAGTACATCGCTGCCTGGACCCCCGGCACGGCGGGCAGCGCCCAACAGAACTGGCTGAAAAACACCCACGTGGCGATGCGCAGGTACGCGTCCGGAGCGGCGTACCAGAACTACACAGACCCGGCGCTGACCGACTGGCGCCGTTCCTACTACGGCTCGGCGGCCGATCGTCTCACCCGGCTGAAGAAGCAGTACGACCCCGGCCGCCTCTTCGCCTTCCCTCAGGCTCTCTGACGCACGATCACGGGCGCCGTACGGTCACGGGCGGTCCGGCTCCGGTTCCGGTTCCGGCTCCGGCTCCGGCCACCGATGGTCCCCGGCCGCCTTCTACGCGGCCAGGTCCTTCTCTCCGTCCCCGCCGCCCGTCCCCGGCCGCGGCTCGGGAATCCCGAATCCCCCGGCCCGCTCGTCGGCCGCTGCCGACGGCACCGGTCGGCGCGACCGTACGAGCCACCCGAACCGGTCCGAACGGGAGACGGCCGCCACCAACGGGGTCAACAGCATCATCGCAAGCGGGGCAAGCAGCAGAGCGACTGCCGTGCCGAGCGCGAATCCGCCGACGACGTCGGTCGGGTAGTGCACACCCATGTAGATCCGGCAGAAGCCTTCCAGCAGGGCGAGGGCGATCGCGGCGATGCCGAACTTCCGGTTGACCAGGAAGAGCCCGACGGCCAGAGCCATCGCCATCGTGGCGTGGTCGCTCACGAAGGAGAAGTCGTTCTTCCCGTCCACCAGAACATCCAGCCCCTGGTGGTCCCGGAACGGGCGCGGCCGCTCCACGAAGCCGCGGATCGGGATGTTGATGAGCAGCGCGATCCCGGCGGCGAGCGGCGCCCAGACGATCCCGGCAACCGCCGTCACCGAATCTTCGGCCGTACCGCGCCGGCGCACGCTCCACCAACACCAAAGGACCACCAGGACCATGCCGAGCATGATCCCGTACTCACCGACGAACTCCATGACCCGGTCGAACCAGGTGGGAGCGGACTTCGCGAGCCCATTGATGTCGTAGAGCAGGCTGACGTCGGGGTTCGACCCATCCAGTGCGAGTCCAGCCATCTGCTGCGGCCCCTTGCCTTGTCTGCTGCCGCGGTCCACACCCATGTGCACCGCTTTGACGAACCCCCGTGTCGGTTCGATCAATGTGTGGATCCGTACTGCGTGGACCCGTACTGCGTGGATCGGTACTGCGTAGCTGTTCCACCCGTGAGGAGTTGCCCGATCAGCGCCGCATGGTCAATGCACCGCTGTCCGGTCCCCCCAGGGAACGACGCACCCCGGGCGTACGTTCCGCTCTCCACCGAACGATCACTATGACGTTATCGAAGAGTGACTCATCGTCGCAGCTCAGGGCCCCGGCTTCACGGAAAGTTCCGGCCACCGCCGTCCCTGCGTCATCCCGCCGGGAGGTCGGTCGGAAGGGCCGCGGCCCCGTCCTTGGTCACGCGCGTCGCTCCGAAGTAGTCGGGCGTGTCGATCTTGTCGAACCGGATCACGGCCCCGGTGTACGGAGCGTTGATCATGTACCCGCCCCCGACGTACAGCCCCACGTGGCGGATGGCCCGCGAGTTGCTCAGATCGTCCGAAAAGAACACCAGGTCACCGGGGAGCAGCTCGTCCCGCGAAGGGTGCGGTCCGGCGTTGTACTGATCGTTCGCCACCCGGGGCAGTTCGATGTCCACGGTGCGGTACGCGGCCTGGGTCAGCCCCGAACAGTCGAACCGCCCGCCCTGCGCGGCCGTGCCGGTGCCGCCCCACAGGTACTTCGTACCGAGCTTCTTCTGCGCGAAGTAGATCGCCCCGGCCGCCTGCTGCGAGGGCTGCACCCGTCCGACGGGCCGGGCGAAGCTCTTCTCCAGGGACCGGATGATGGTGACGTAGTTCTGCGTCTCCGCGATGTTCGGAACCCCGCCCGACTGGATCACCCGGTACGCACCGGCGTTGTACGCGGCCAGCATGTTGTCCGTCGGATCTCCCGGCACCTTCTTCACATACCCGGCCAGTTCGCAGTCGTACGACGCGGCGGACGGAATCGCATCGGCCGGATCCCATACGTCCCGGTCCCCGTCCTTGTCTCCGTCGATCCCGTGTGAGGCCCAGGTGCCCGGTATGAACTGGGCGATGCCCTGAGCGGCGGCGGGACTCTGGGCCCGGGGATTCCACCCGCTCTCCTGGTACAGCTGGGCGGCCAGCAGGGCCGGGTTGATGGCGGGGCAGAGGTTGCCCCACTTCTCCACCAGGGGCTGGTACTTCGCCGGCACGGCACCCTTCGCCAGCCCGACGGCTCCGCGGCCGCCGGACCCGACGAGTCCGGCAGCCGCGGAGTACGTACCGACGACCAGCAGCGCCACGAAGCTCATGGCCATGCCGATCCCGATGCCACCAACCACCCAGAATTTACGCACCCCTCAACCATCCCCCATCAAGGCCGGGTTCATGACCGGTTTCGCGGGTGTGTACGAATCATCCGGGTCATCAGGGTCGTTGACCGGCCACTTTGGCGCACTGACCGGATACTTTGGCGCACTGACCAGCCATCAGGATGCTCCGGTCGACCAGTAGTCGGAGCGCACGTTGGGCCGCGGGAGGGGGTAGACCCCTTCGTAGGCAGGCCCGTTCGGCTTGGAGGTGGGGTCGGCGACCTTCGACTCCTTCACGCAGGGGCTGTCGGCTTCGAAGAACGCCTGCCCCTTGCCCCGGAAGCTCACACTGATGCCGAAGCCGTCCTTCGTCTGTGCGTAGACCGCCGGGAACACCTTGTCGTCGTTCTTCGCCTTGATGCGGTAATCGCTCTCGCGCCAGAACTTCTCGACCTGGTCCAGGAAGCCCTGCCGGCGCTCCGCCGACACGATGGTCATCACGGTGCGCCTGCGCGTCACATCGCAACTGCCCGTCGTCGTCGGGCCGTGCGCCCACTGCACCTCGGGGTCGATCTCCTTCAGCACGGCGTCGAGCATGCCGTCGGAGCGTTCGGCGGCCTCCTGCATGTTCATGCCGCTCTCCTTGGTGTTCTTGCTGCTCTTGGCGGTCCTGGCGCTCTCGCTGCCACTCGATTGCCCGCTGTCGTTGCCGCAGCCGGACAGTGCGAAGCCGAAAGCCAGGGCCACCGCAACGATCTGGAACCTTCGCTTCATCGCTGTTCCTCCATCTTGAGCCTGTCGGAGTGTCCCGACACGATCAGAGCGATGCTGTCTGCCGACATAGCGTCTCGTACCGGATCGAAGTAGTTGGAGTGCGCGTCGAAGCTCACACCGCCGGTACTGATCACGGGCTGGCCGGGGGCCACCGGGAAGCGCCTGGCCCCGAAGGCCTTGCTCGCCGGGTCCTTGCCGAACCAGAGATCGTCGTCGCCCGGGTCGGCCAGGTCTCCGGCGAGGTATGCACCGGCGGGCCCTCCCAGAATCATCCCGATCGCACCCACGACGGTCTGTGTCTTGGACGGGAGCTTGGTCACCGGGTCATTGGCCGCGGCACCGACGAAGACGTGCCCGCTGCCGACGCCGAGGTCCACGGCGCGGTCCACGCCCACGCCCGGACTGCCGAGCAGGATGATGTCGTCCACTCCCGGAATACCGCCGTCGCGCTGCGTCGCGGCGCCCAGGGTGCGTGAACCGTAGGAGTGCCCGATGGCCGTGATGTGCGGGTCCTTGTTCTGATTGGTGGCCGCGATGCCACCCATGAAGTCGCTGTAGGCCGCGCCGCCCTTCTCCGCCCGGCCGGTGCCCGCGACCGCCAGGCTGTGCAGCCCGTCCGGCGTCTGCGGTGCGTCGTACCCGAGCCAGACGATCGACGCGGTGGACTCGTCGTAACCCTGGGCTCCGATCGCCGTGTCACGCGCACGCTTGAGGTCGTTCTTCGCGAAATCCTCGTCGAGGGAGGTGTTCAGCCCCGGAACATAGGCCGAGACGTTCTTCGAGGTGTCGGGGTTCCCGTAGGAGACGATGGCCCGGCCGTTCCCCTCGTCGCTGATGCCGATCAGGTACATCGGCGGCTGGCTCCCCTCCTTCAGCTGTCGGTCGATCTCCTTCAACCCCGCCAGCTGCTCCTTCGACTTGGAGTCGGTCTTCCCCTCCAGCTTCGAGATCAGCTCCGGGAGGTTCTTCCTGTTGGCCGCGTCCCTGTCGGCCACCGGGATGCCGTCGAGATTGCCGATCTGGTCCGGGGACAGCTCCAGGTACTGATCGCGCTGTTGCTGCGTCAGCCCGTTCCACCAGTCCCTGCGCTGGGCCGCGGTCGCATCGCGCGGGATACGGTCGTTCAGGTATGCGCGCTCGGCGTCCCGTACCGCCGCCTCGACACGCGAACCGGAGCCGGGCAGCCCGGCAACTGCGCCGCCGCCCCCGCCGGCCGCCTTGGTCAGGTCCCAGGTGGCGGCAACGTACTTCCCCTTGTTCCACTTGTCGCTCGCGCCGCGTGCGGACTGGGCGTACTGATCGGCGATGTCCTTGGCGGTGTCGAGGGGGTGGGTGACCGTCTCGACGACACCACTGACGTCGCCCCACAGGCCGTCGTCGCCGACGACGCCGGTGAGGAAGTTGCCGTCCGAGGGGTGGGAAGAGTTGGTGTCCGAGTCCTGTCTACCCGCGTCAACCTGCGTAGAAGAATCGCCGCTGGCCGAGCCGCCGGAACTGCCGGAGGTGTCGGAGCCGCCGGAACCGCCTGTGCCACCGGAGCCGCCTGTGCCACCGGATCCACCGGAGCCGCCGGACGAGGCGGAGCCACCGGAATCCGAGCCACCGGAATCCGAGCCGCCGGAGTCCGAGCCGCCAGATGCGGTGGACCCTCCGGATGCGCCGGAGCCGCTGGCCCCCGTACCCCCGGTCACGGTCGCGCCCTCGGAGCCCGCACCGCCGGCGGAATCGGACCCGCCCCCGGTCGTGGTGCCGCCGCCGTTACCCGTATCTGGGCCCTTGCCCGCGATCGCGTCGACATCGGGTGCCGGGCAGGCGCTTCCGGTCAGTTGGCAGATCGCGTTCCGGATCTCCCCGGTCAACTGCCCGCCGATTCCCGTCGCCACGAGCCCGCCGATGAGGGCCACGACCACGAGGATCATGCCCAGGTACTCCATCGCGGTCTGACCGGTGTCCCGACGCCACTTGATCAGCCGCGCGAGGCTGAACGACCGGTGCTCGGCGCGCTGTTCAGGACTGAGCCCGAACCAATCGCGCGATCCGGACCGGAACAGCAGGACGACGACAAGAACCGGCACCACCAGTTGCGCCAGCCCTTGACCGCCGGTGTCCTCACCAAGTACCGCCAGGGCGCCGAGGGTGAGCCAGGCGTGCACGGCGAGGAGCCCGCGCCAGATCCAGACGCCGCCGGTCCGCATGTACAACGACAGCACGAATCCGGTGATGCCGGGCAGTGCGGCGTACAGCACCATGCCCAGAAGGTGACCGTCCACCGCATCGACTGACGAGGCCACGACCAGTGCGTCGATCGCACCCAATACAGTGACGACGAAGAGCAATCGGACGAGAATCAGGACCGCTTGCAGAGGGCGCGGCAACGACTGTCTGCCCGGACGGGCCTCGGCAGCGCTCATGCTGGCGCCACCCGGAACCGCTAATTCTCGTATGCCAGACACAACGAGTCTCCCAGCTTGGTGAGTGGGCGCAGCGACAGATCCCCCGGTCTCTGTATGCGACCACACCAACACTGGGCGCTGCATGGGCCCCAGGGCCCAATGCAGGACTCAAAGGCCTAGGTGGCCAGCCTGTCCCTTACCCCACCGACTGGCCCGATATGGGGCGTTGGAGTTGATGACGTGACGTCAGGGACCTCCGGCAGACCAGAAGCTGGAGCGGACGTTGGGGCGGGGAAGGGGGTAGATGCCTTCGTAGGCGGGGCCGTTCGGTGGGGTGGTGGATTCGGCGACCTCTGACTCGTTTACGCAGGGGCTGTCTACCTCGAAGAAGGCTTGGCCCTTGCCCCCGATGATCAGAGTGACGCCGAATCCATCTCTTGTCTGGGCATAGATGGCAGGAGAATCTACATCGTTGTTGACACCCTTGATCCTGTAGTCACGGTTCCGCCAGATGCGTTCCACCATTCCCAAAAAGTTACCCCGGCGCGCTGCGGACACAACGGTCATCACCGTGCGCCTACGTGTCACAGCACAGCTTCCCGTGGTTGTGGGCCCATGAGCCCATTGCACCTCCGGCTTAATACCCCTTAACGTCGCATCCATGATGCCGTCTGCGTGATCTGCCGCCCCCTGCATATCCATGCCAGCCCTCTTTCCATCATTCACGCATCCAGCGAGTGACACACAGAAGAGAAGTGCCGCGATCAACGTTCGAAACCGGAACCTCATCGATGCTCCTCAGCCCTGAGCCTTTCGGATTTACCTGCTGCAATCAGGGCAATACTGTTAGCCGATGAAGTATCCCTGTCTGGATCGAAGTATTGACGGTGCGCGTCGAATGAAATTCCCTGGTCGCCAAGAAGACGCGGGCCTTCATCCACAGGGAAGCGTCTCGCACCGAACGCCGCGCTCGCTGGGTCCTTGCCGAACCAGAGGTCATCGTCCCCCTGGTCGGTGACATCCCCTGCGATGTAGGCAGCTGCCGGCCCAGCAGCAATTAGCCCTACAAGTCCGGTGGCAGCCTGTTGCTTTGATGGAAGTTTGGTCACGACATCGTGCTCAGCGGCCCCGACGAAGACGTGATTCCTCCCAACCCCGAGGTCCTCTGCGCGCTCGACACCCACCCCCGGGCTACCAACCAGGATGATGTCGCCAAC
This sequence comes from Streptomyces sp. NPDC018000, assembly GCF_044328025.1. NCBI lineage: Bacteria > Bacillati > Actinomycetota > Actinomycetes > Kitasatosporales > Streptomycetaceae > Streptomyces > Streptomyces sp. NPDC018000. The sequence goes on along the minus strand of NZ_JBIRGM010000007.1, from coordinate 16,947 downwards.
TCCCGGGATCCCGCCGCTTTGCTGCGCAGCAGCACCAACGGTGCGCGAACCATAGGAGTGTCCGATAGCGGTCAGATGCGGGTTCTCATTCTCATTCGTCGCTTTGAGGCCTCCCATGAAACTGCTGTAGGCCAAGCCTCCTCTCTCAGCCCTCTCGTCACCCATTACGGCAAAGGACCCCAGCGGGTCATCGATGGGCGTTTGCGGTGCGTCGTATCCCAGCCAGACAATCGCCGCACTCGACGAGTCATGCACTTGAGTTCCGATAGCCGTATCCCGAGCCCGCTTGAGGTCGTTCTTCGCGAAGTCTTCGTCTAGCGCAGTACTCAGCCCCGGCACATACGCCGACACATTCCGTGCCGTATCCGGATTCCCGAACGAGACAATCGCCCGCCCATTCCCCTCATCCCCGATGCCGAGCAGAAACATCGGAGGCTGCCGGCCCTCCCGCAGCTGCCGGTCGATCTCCCGCAATCCGGCCAACTGCGTCTCCGACTTCGAGTCGTCCCGCCCCTCCAGCTTCCCCATCAACAGCTGCAGGTTGTCCCGGTTCGCCGCGTCCCTCACCACAGCCGGAATGCCGTCCAAGTTGCCGATCTGGTCCGGGTACACCGCCAGGTACTCCTCGCGCTGTTCGTCCGTCAGGCCGGCCCACCAGGCCTTCCGCTCGGCCGGTGAGGCATCGCGGGGGATGCCGTCTTTCAGGTAGCCACGTGCCGCGTCCCGTACCGCGGCCGCGTCGCCCGCCGCGTCGGTCCACGTGGCGTCGGGAACCTTCAGGCCCTCCTCGGCCTTCAACTCGCGCAGGATGCGGGCGTACCGCCAGTCGATCTCGGCCGCCGTCCGCACGGCCTTCGCCACCCGGTCCGCGATGTCCTGCGCCTTCGCCGCGTTCGGGTTGGGCGCGACCAGGCCCGAGGGCGGCAGGAGGCCGGGCGCCGCACCCACCGACGCTTTCCCGCCCGGCAGCGGCTTTCCGTCGATCAGGCCCTCGCCCGCCGCCGGGTACGTCACCGAGCCATCCGCGTGCACGGTGAACTTCAGGGACTCCGCATCGTCCAACGCCTCCCGCAACACCCGTTGCTGGGCACGAAGTTCATGAGCCAGGCTGTTCAGCGTCGTACGGAGCAATCCGCACTCCGTGTATACGTACTGCAGGTTCCGGCTCATCTGCTGCAGCCGCCTGACCGCCGCGTCCGCCGCCTCGCCCCGCTGCGTGCCGCGCAATCCGGTCAGGAGCTGAGTCTCGATGCGGTCCCTGCCCGCGTCGGCGCGGTTGCTCGCCCTGCCCCACCCGTCGGCCGCGCCCTCCAGCTCACCGCACTTCAGGTCCCGTAACTGCGCCCATGTCAGGGTCATCGCTCGCCGCCCGCTGCCACCTGCGCGAACGACGCCTTCACGGTCTCGTCCGTCTCGCCCTGGGCCCGGGCGGCCGCCCTCAACTTCCCGGCCAGGGCCGCGCACTCCCTCCGCGCCGCCTCGAACCGTCGCTCCCACGAGTTCCGCACGGACTCCAGCTCCGCCAACGCGGTCAGACCAACAGTCCCCGCGCGGAGGCCTTCGTGCGCGGCTTCCAGTTCCGACTTCACCGGCCCGAGGTGCGTAACCATGCCCTCCGCGCCCCCGGCGGCCCGCGTCCAGACCCCGCTGCTGTGTTTCAGTACGTCCCTGCCGTCGCCGCCCGCCTCGCCCGCCAGGTCGCTCAGCCTCTGACGGCCCCCCGGCTGTCCCACAACTGCCACTCCGGCCACCTCGCTCCGTCCTTGATCGTGGAGCGGCACTGTGCCAAATCCCGTGCGGGCGACACGCCGCGTCCGCACTGGTGTCAAGGCGTAACGCCCCCACTGGCCCGGCACACCAGGCTGTGTGGTTCACCCGAACGGGCTGCCACCGTGCAGCTCCGAGCCCGTCGGCCGGATCCCTCCGACGGGGATTTCAGCGAGCGATCAGCAGGGCCGCAGCGGCATCGACCAGACCGTCCGACATCCCCCAGATCGGTGGCTTCCCGGCCCCATGGGCGCAGCAGTACGTCCCCAGGTCGCGAGTGTGGAACGGAGGAAGACCCTCGAGCCGGCGGGGTTCTGCTCAGTGCCTGCGGGCACAGGCGTGAAGGCGGAGGTTCTCATGGCGCCCGTTCCTGCTCGACCGCCGTGCCCACTGCCCGCGCATTTCCCGCGATCGCAGGAGTGCCGGGCTCTCCGATATGCATCTTGGGGCCGCCAACTCTCCCGCTCGCATGCTTATGTCACACACGAACCAGAGAAGGCACCGGAACGGCAGCCCCCGCTCAGCAGACCGAGCCAGGACCCGCCGCCGTGGCCCGGAGCAGATCCCGCACCAGCTCGTAGTCGACCACTTCCGCCTTGCGGAAGCGCAGACAGCCCTTTCCCATGTCCTGGCCGGCCAGCCGCTCCGCGAACGCCTCGCGCACGTCGCTGCGCATCAGGTAGAAGGAGATGTACCGCTTCTGGGAGGCGAACGCGATCTCCACGGTGCCGTCCCGCTCGTACGCGGGCATCCCGTACGCCATGACCTCGTCGAACCCGGCCAGCTCCGCCCGGCACAGCTGCCGCAACCTCGACAGGGCGTCCCGGCGCTCCTCGGGCACCTCGGCCAGGTACCCGGCCACGTCCTCCGCCTCGCTCCGCACCATACGACAAGGCTAATGCGGTGACCGGAAGGGCCCGGCCGCCTGGTGGTCGCTTCCTGGGCCCTTGACCATTTGGCGGCAGAGGACCCTCGACGCTGGCTGAGGCGTGAGGTGCGAGGTGTGGGGTAAGGGGCGTTGCGGCGGTTGTGCCGGACCGAGTTGGGGGTGTGCCGGCAAAGGGTGGGCAGGTCCGTAGTGTGTTGGCGTGATCGTTGATGAGGTGGGGGCGGGTCTGGCGCCGATCAGTGTTCCGGGTGTGAGGAACTTCCGGGATGCAGGCGGCGTGGGGCCTGTACGCCGTGGCGTGCTGTACCGGTCCGGTGCGCTGAATGAACTGCTGCCCAAGGGCGCGCAGGCGCTGACGCGTCTGGGGGTACGCACGGTCGTGGACCTGCGCAGTGTCCCCGAGGTGGCGGACCGGCCGGACGTGCGCCACGGTGTCGGCTTCGAGCATGTACACGTTCCGGTGTTCGTCGAGCAGAGATGGCCGGACGACCAGCGGGAGCTCTACCCTTTCATGGCTGAGCATGCGGGGCGTTCCGTCGTCGGTGTCATCCGCCGCCTTCTCTCCCCCGGCGGTCCGCCGGTGCTGGTTCACTGCGCCTCGGGAAAGGACCGAACCGGTGTCGTCGTGTCTGTCCTTCAGACGCTGCTGGGGGCGTCCGAGGAGGAGGTCACTGCGGATTTCCTGCGCTCCAACGCCGAGCTGGGCCTGACCGGGCCCGCGACCTCGTCCACGAGAGGACACGGCACGCGCCCTGTCGCCGCCACCCACCTCCTGCGAGCCATGGTCTGGATCCGCAGTCACCATGGCTCGATCCCCGCCTATCTCCTCGCGCACGGAATCGAGGAGTCGGAACTGAGGGCCTTGCGAGACCTATTCGTGCGCTGACGGGGAAGGTTCGATCCGGCCGGTACCCGTTCGGCCGGCTATCCGACGGCCCCGTACTGTGGGAACGAATCCGTGGCCACGACGAGACCGACCGGTCCTGGCAGCGGGATCTCTTCGCCGTACTTGCCCTCCGCCCTCTCCTGATACGCCCCGCCCTCAGGCCGTGTATGCAGAGCCCACGTGCCGTGCCGGGGATCGACGACCAGCAGCACCGCGACCCCGGCAACGGCATACCAGTCGTTCTTCTGGCTGATGTCCCGGGCCTTCTCCGACTGAGAAATGACCTCGACGGCGAGTTCGACGTCTCTCGGGTCGATGAGCCAGTCGTCGGACTCCAGGAACTCCGCTGAGCACACAGTGAGATCAGGGGTGACATAGTCGTCGGAGTCGTCAGGCATCTCGATCGACACCGCTTCGGCCGCCACCAGAGTGGCCGGCAGCACCGGGCGGATCGTCTGCTCAAGGCGGTAGATCACACCCGTGCGCTTTCCGCGCGGAGTCGGGGACATCACGAGTTTCCCTCCCAAGACCTGCACGCGCAGACCTGTCGCTTCTTCGATCTGCCCAGCGATCTCGCGCAGATTCCCCGGACGTGGACGCAACGGCGGAACAGACATGGGTCGCCGCCTCTGTCTCAGCGAAGCGGGTGACGTACCTGCGGAGAACGCGTTCGGGGGAGGGCCCGTCTCACGCTCTGCGGTGGTCCCACCGTACTGCCGGAGGTACTCATACGCTTCGGACATCACGCCCCCATCGGTCAGTAAGCCAGCAGCCCCCTTACGCACAGTTACGATAGACCACCTCACTGACACTCCGGTTTCCACGCGCACTCCACCCAGAGCAGCTTCCCGCCCTGCCCCGGCAGCCCGCTCCGCATGGGGTAGGCGCCCCAGCTCTCCGCGTAGAGGGTGACGAGGTAGAGGCCCCGCCCTCGTTCGGCGAGCTCCTCCGGGGCCTCGGTGCTCCATCGGAAGGGGGCGGGGATATGCGGGTTGGTGTCCCAGACGCTCAGCCGGATACGGCTGCGCCCGGCGTCGCGCAGGCGCAGGGAGTACGGCCCCGAGGAGTGCAAGTAGGCGTTGGTGACGAGCTCGCTCGCCAAGAGTTCGGCGTTCTCGGTGAGTTCGAGCATGCCGTGGACGCGCAGGATGGTGCGGAGGGTGGCTCGGGCCACGCCTGGGGCGCGGGGATCCTGCGGGAGTTGGAGGGTGTACGTCCAGGGCGGGGATACCGTGGAACTGACCATGGAAGTCTCCGTTCACGGAAAGAAGTTGAAGGATGCGCTTCGGGTTGCCCGGTGACGAGGCCGCTCCGTCGAGCGGGGTACTTCCGGGCGGGTGGCCTGAGTCAAACGCTAGAGCAGCTCATGTAATGCATTCCATGGAATCCATGGAATGCATTACAGATACCCTCGTGTGGGTGACCAAGCCGGAGAGAGACTGATGCCAGCCAACTCCACACCGACGGCTCGCCGACAGCGACTCGGGTCCGAACTCCGCAAGCTCCGGGAGCGTGCGGGCATGACTGCGACCGAGGCCGCAGCACTCCTTGGCGGCAACCAGGCCCGCATCAGCAACATCGAAGCCGGGCGTTATGGAGTGAGCGCCGACAGGGTCCGAACCCTGGCCTGCAACTACCAATGCCCGGACCTGGATTTGGTCGAGGCTCTGGCCTCCATGACCGGAGAGCGAAGACGCGGCTGGTGGGAGGAATACCGGGACATCTTGTCGGCCGGACTGCTGGACCTGGCAGAGCTGGAACACCACGGCACGGCTCTACACACCTCCCACACCTCCGGCCTTCCCGGTCTGCTGCAGACGACAGACCATGCACGCGAGGTATTCCGGCAGGTTGTCCCTGAACTCACGCCGCCCGAGGTCGAGCACCGGCTGTCGTTCCGCATAAAGCGACAGGCCGTCATTTTCCAGTCAAACCCGACCCCTTATCATGCGGTCATCCATGAGGCAGCTCTGCACATGAGGTTCGGAGGGCGCAGCATCGCCAGGAGACAGCTTCAGCACTTGGTCACGATGAGCGAGGCCGACCACGTCACGATCCACGTGCTTCCCTTCGAGGCAGGCGCATACCCCGGGGCAGGTCAGCCCGCGTATTACGTCCATGGACCCGTGCCTCAGCTCGACACCGTCCAACTGGACCAGTCCCACGGCATCGTGCTGCTGGACGCCGAAGCCCAGCTCCACAAGTACCGTCAAGTCTTTGCTCGGCTCGAGGCTCTCGCCCAGGGCGCAGCAGAGTCACGGAACCTCATCCATACGATTCTCCGAGACCTGTGAAGGGAGGCAAGATGCCCACAACCTCATGGCAGAAGTCGTCGTACTGCGGAGAAGGGGAATCCTGCGTGCACGTCATCGCGAACCGGGGAACAGTCAGACTCACCGAAAGCAGCGACCCCACCGGAGCGATACTCCGCACTACACCCGCCGCCTGGGCAGCCCTGGTGAGCACCCTCAAAGAGAACCGCGAACCGTGCCCGTGACTGACGTCCCCAAAATACCCGCTCCCGCCTGGCAGAAATCGTCCTACTGCGCACAGGGCGAGGCCTGCTTACACGTAGCCGCAACCGCCCCCGGCACAGTCAGCCTCACCGAGAGCAGCGACCTCACCGGAGCGATACTCCGCACCACGCCCGCCGCCTGGGCAGCCCTCGTACGCACCCTCAAGGAGAACCGCGCCCATGGCTGACATCCCCACCGACCTCACCTGGATCCGCGCCGCCCCCGAAGGCGAGGAGGGTCCCGGCCCCTGGATCGAGATCGCCTTCGGCCCGGACGAACTCGTCCACCTTCGCGAGACCGGCGACCCCACCAATATCGTCACGACCACCCAGGCGAAATGGGACGCCTTCACCAAGGGCGTCATCGCCGGCGAGTTCGACCACTTCACCGAACTCGCCGGCGAGGACGCGGCCACCCAGACCTGACGGAGACCGGCCCGCCTCGGCGTGTCCAACCACATGCCCGAGCACGTGTCCGACCGCGCCACTGCGGGCATGGTCAACGGCATGAACCACGAGCCGGGCCGGATACTCCGCTGGAACTTCTTCATCGGCGGCCATCTCAGCGCCTCGGTGCCCGTACGTCTCGTCGAACGCACCGACAGGGGCCAACTGGTGTGGATGGAGACCGGCACACCGATGTGGCGTACAAAGCTTCCGCGCGGGGCGCATCTACGGGACATCGCCCCGCACGAGCGCCCGGCCGGCGGATACCCAGTGGTCGCCGACCGTTGGCCGATGGGCAGCGCGCTCTTCTACCAGCCGACCGGTGCCGCGCACTCCGTTCTCTGGCTCTTCGGCCGCAGACGGAAGTTCCGTGGCTGGTACGTAAACCTGGAGCGCCGAGTCCACCACGGCGACGACATCGACATCACCGACCACGAGCTCGACATCAATGTGGCGCCGGACCGGAGCTGGCAATGGAAGGACGAGCGGTCCTTCGCCGAGAAGACCGGCGACCCGGCCTACTGGTCGGCCGACGAGGCGTCAGCCATCCGAAGCGAGGGCGCCTCGGTCGCACAGCTTGCCGAGGCCGGAACGTTTCCCTTCGACGGCACCTGGTGCGATTTCCGGCCGCCGCCGACCTGGACCACACCACCCCGCCCACCCGTCCCCCGCCACCCCCTGCTCTGACCAGCCACTGCGCTGACCAGCCCTGTGCAAAGGTCTCGGCCAGGGTGGCGGAATGACAGTCATTGCCCGGGGTCACCCTCCGTGATACACAGAGTAACCATACATATTCGGTCATACATTGATTCGATCCGCAGGTCAGCGCCGCCGAACCGGTCAAACGTGCGAGATTCGGATAAAGAGAGCCGTCAAGCCGTCGTACAAAAGCGGTTTCATCAGCGAAGATAGAGAGCGACCCGTGTCGTGTGACAGGGGCGATGAACTACCCAACAGGGGCGGTGACTTACATGATCCTGGCAGCTGAAAAGGGCGACATCACCACCATCATCGGCGGAATCGCCCCAAACTGGGGCCCGTTCGGGACCTTGGGCAACGAGGCCCGCGTAATGATCGAGGTCGTGATGGCCATCGCCATCCTCCTCTGTCTCGGCATCGCGGTGTGGGGCGCGGCAAAGCAGCGCATCGGCGCCACTGCACTGCGCGACACGTTCAGCGCGGAACAGGGCAAGGGACTGATCGTCGCCGGTCTGACCGGTGTGTTCATCATCGGATCGCTGGGAACTCTGTTCACCATCGTCTACGGAATGGCCGTCTGACCGGCTGTCATCCCACGCCAGGGGCAGTACCGCCCACCCCCACACCATCCGTCCGTCGTGCCCCACCGGCAGAGGTTGCGTCCCTGATGTCGAGTCACCACACCGCGCCCATGCGGAAACCCGCACGGCTACCGTCGTACTACCCGGTTCAGAAAACGGCTGAGGGGGCGTACGCGGCATGAGTCTCGGCGACGAGAAGGGCTACGGCAGCGGCTCGGGTCGTACGGACGATGGGTACAGCACCATCGGCGGTACGCGCCAGACCCGTACCCGCTTCCCCGACGGCGAGGGCGGCGACGGCTACAACACCCCCCGCCGCCCCGCCCGCAACTCCCGCTCCCTCGTCATGGTGGTCGGCGTGGTCGTCCTCCTGTTCGCGGCTATCGCGCTCGCGAACATGGGCGGAGGTGGCGGAGACAGCAACCACAGCTCGGGGAAGGCGGGGAGCAAGCCGGATTCGTCGTCCACGGCGGCCACGGGGACGAAGCCGGTGACGGGGAAGAACGGCACCATCGCGTCGGGGTTCGCCCATGACGAGCAGGGGGCGCAGAGCGCGGCGTCCAACTTTGCGGTGGCGCTTGGGTCTGCCGGCATGTTCAACGCGGACACGCGTCGGAGCATCATTCAGGCCACCCACGACCCGGCCGTCGTGGAAGGCTTGCTGGCTGCCATGACGAAGGCCTACTCACCGGCTTTCCTGGAGAACGTCGGCCTCAACGAGGACGGCACCACTCCCAGTGGCCTGACCTTCGTTTCTCGGACCGTCCCAGTCGGCACGAAGGTGGTCGAACAGAGCGGCGACACAGCCACCGTTGAGGTCTGGTGCACGGGTCTCGTAGGAATGGCCGGACAGGGCTCCACCAAGCCTGTCACCGCCACATGGTTCACCATCTCGGAAAAGCTCAAGTGGGTAGGGGGCGACTGGAAGGTCGAGTCGTCGAGCCAGACGGAAGGCCCCACGCCGGTCAACGGCGACAACAGGGCATCAACTGCGGACGAGATCGCCGGTGCGGTTGAGGGATACGGAGGCTTCACCTATGCCCGATAGCCGCCGCCCACGTGCGCGCTCCCTTGTAACAGTCGTGAGCAGCCTGCCTGCCACGGTGGTCCTGCTGGCCTCGCAAGCCGCTGCGGCCCCCTCACCGACGCCCACGCCGTCTCCCAGCGAGAGTGACGACGCGTGCGACCTCATCGTCGGGCTCGCCAAGGACTACTGCGAAAACGGCGACGCAGGCGCCTCCAGAACCGACACCTCCACCACCCTCGACAACTCCCTGGACCCCCTCTCCTCCCTCGCCCGCGGCTGCGCCGACGCCGCCGCATGGATCGTCGGCAAGCTCAGCGAGGCCGTGGAGAGCACCGCCACCGTCGACTTCACGAACACCAAATTCCTCCAGCAGTACGCGATCGTCTTCGCCGCCTCCACCGTCCTGACGCTCGTCCTGTGGCTGCTCGCCGTGGCCAAGCGTGCGATCCGCGGCGTGCCGCTGACCACCGCGATCTCCGAGGCCATCGGCTTCCTGTGGCTGACGGTCCTCGCCTCGGCGTTCACTCCGCTGATCCTCTACACGGTCGTCTCCGCGACCGACGGCGTCACCGAAATCATCGCCTCCTCCTCGGGCGGGCAGACGGACGTCTTCTTCGGGTCGTTTTCCGAAGCGCTGAAGAAGGGCTCCGACATCGGCGGCGGACCGATCATGCTGATCGTCGTCTCGCTCGTCTCGATCCTCGCCGCGGGCATCCTCTACCTGGAGCTCTTCATCCGCGCCGCCCTCCTATACGTCGGCGCCCTCCTCGGCACCGTCGTCTACGCGGGGCTCGTCGACAAGAACATGTGGGGCCACGTACGCCGCTGGGCAGGCATCATGATCGCGGTGATCATGGTGAAGCCGGTCATCGTCATCGTGCTGGGGCTGGCCGGCGCGCTCTCCGGGGACGACGGGCCGAACGCGTTCTCCTCCGTCGTGTCCGGCCTCGCCATCATCCTGCTCGCGATCTTCGCCTCCGCGATGATCTACCGGTTCGTCCCCGGCTTCGGCGACGAGATCCAGAGCGCCCGCACCAACCGCAAGCAGGCCACCGACGGCTCCCAGGCCGCCGCCCTGATCAGTTCCCCTGCCGCTCTCGTCTCCCAGGGCATCAAGACCCACAGCGGCCGTGGCGGCCAGAACGGCGGCGACAGCGGCAGCGGTGGGGCCAGGCCCGCCAACCCGATCAGCGGCGGTGTCGCCGCGCACAGCTCCCGCAACTCCGGCGGCGGAAGCGGAGCCGGCGGCGGATCCGCCCCCGCCGCACCCCAGCCTCGCAGCGGATCGGCGCCGACCTCCGGCACCCCGCACGGCAGCCGCGCCCCCCGAGGCGGCGGATCAGGCAGTTCAGGTAACAACAGCACAGGAGGTGGAGGGCGTTGACGACTCAGTCCCACACGATCGCGCCCCGCCGTACGTATCTCATCGGCCGGGCCCGGCCGAACGCGATCGTCGGCAAGAACCGCGAGACCGGCGAGATCGCGCTGATCATCGCCGGTGCGTTCTTCGGCATGATGAGCGGGCTGCTCGTCCCGTACCTGGCCCCGCGGATCGTGCTGCTCGCGGGCTTCCCCCTCCTCGCCCTCGCGATCGTGTACCTCCCGTACAAGCACCGCACCTTCTACAAGTGGTTCGAAATCAACCGCAGCTACAAACGCACCCTGCGCCGCGGTACGACCTACCGCTCCGCCGCCATGGAGGCGGGCGTCGGCGCCGACGGGCTCGAGGTCGAGATCGGGCCGCCCCCCGGCATCGGCCGGATCAACTGGCTCGCCGCCCCCTTCGGCCCGGACGAGATCGCCGTACTCCTGCACGCCGACCGCCGCACCGTAACCGCCGCGATCGAGATCGAGGGCCCCGGCGTCGGACTGCGCGACAGCGAGGACCAGGAAGCGCTCGTCGACCGGTTCGGCACGCTGCTGAAGCATGTTGCCAACGGCGACGGCTTCGTGACCCGCATTCAGATGCTGGCCCGCACCCTGCCCGCCGACCCGGACGCTCACGCCAAGGACGTCGCCCAGCGCGGCGACAAGACGTCCCCGGGCTGGCTGCAGGAATCGTACGACCAACTGCAGTCCATGGTCTCCACCTCCAGCGAGCAGCACCGCGCCTACCTCGTGGCCTGCATGCACTACACCCGTGAGCTGGCAGCCGAGGCCAATGCCATGGCCCGCGCCGCCCACCCCGCGGCCGGCCGCAAGCTGGACCGGGACGCGGGCCTCGCCGTCGTCATGGCGCGCGAACTCACCGACATCTGCGCCCGCCTCGCCGAGGCCGACATCCGAGTGCGCCAGCCGCTCGGCCAGAGCCGGCTCGCCTCCCTCGTGCACTCCATGTACGACCCCGACCACCCCATCGACCACATCCAGGCCATGACCAAGCGCAACGCCTGGCCGGCCGAACTGGACGCGGTCGAGCCGACGTTCCTCCAGGCCAAGACCCGCGAATCGGCCACCCGCGCGCCCTGGTGCCACTCCACGGCCTGGGTGAAGGAATGGCCGATGACACCTGTCGGCGTCAACTTCCTGGCTCCGCTCCTCGTCCACACACCCGATGTGATCCGTACGGTCGCGGTCTGCATGGACCTCGAACCCACCGAGATCGCCATCGAGCGGATGCTCACCGAGAAGACCAACGACGAAGCGGAAGCCAGCCGTCAGGCCAAGATGAACCGCACTGTCGACCCGCGCGACATCGCCGCGCACGGCCGGCTCGACCAGCGGGGTGAAGATCTCGCGAGCGGCGCGGCCGGAGTGAACCTGGTGGGGTACATCACCGTGTCTTCGCGTTCACCCGAATCCCTCGCCCGCGACAAGCGGACGATCCGGGCCTCGGCCGGAAAGTCGTATCTCAAGCTGGAGTGGTGTGACCGCGAGCATCACCGCGCCTTCGTGAACACCCTGCCGTTCGCCACCGGCATCCGTCGCTAATACGCGGTCGCAGTACTAACCGCAAACAACCGAGAGAATCGAGAGGGAGGTCGGTCACGCCATGCGAGATCCGCTGTCCGCACTGTCGGACGCCTTCACCGCCTTCCTCTTCGGGAAGGTGGAGACGACAAGGCTGCCCGTCCGTACGTCGACCGGACAGGCCCAGGCCGTCTATCTGCCCACCGCGGCCCCCGGCCTCGGCGACTCCGGCGTGATCATCGGCCGTGAGGTGTACTCCGGCAAGGGCTACATCTACGACCCCTTCCAGCTCTACGGACAGCAGCTGCCCGCCCCGCACTGGCTGGTGCTCGGCGAGTCCGGCAACGGCAAGTCCGCGCTGGAGAAGACATACGTGCTCCGCCAGCTGCGCTTCCGCGACCGCCAGGTCGTCGTCCTGGACGCCCAGGGCGAGGACGGCGTCGGCGAATGGAACCTCATCGCCCAGGAGCTCGGCCTCACCCCGATCCGCCTCGACCCGACCTCCGCACTCAACGGCGGCATCCGGCTCAACCCGCTCGACCCCTCGATCACCACGACCGGCCAGCTCGCCCTGCTCCGCACGATCATCGAGGTCGCCATGGGGCATGGCCTGGACGAGCGGTCCGGCTTCGCGCTGAAGGTGGCCCACGCATACGTCAACGAGACGATCACCGACCGTCAGCCGGTGCTGACCGACATCGTCGACCAGCTGCGCCACCCGGAGCCCGAGTCCGCAGAGGCGATGAACGTCGACATAGATGACGTACGCAACTGGGGCCTCGACGTCGCCCTCGTCCTGGACCGCCTGGTCGACGGTGACCTGCGTGGCATGTTCGACGGACCGACAAGCGCCGGCATCGACCTCGACGCCCCGCTGATCGTCTTCGACCTCTCGCACATCGACCGGAACTCGATCGCGATGCCGATCCTGATGGCGATCGTCGGCGTCTGGCTGGAACACACCTGGATCAGGCCCGACCGGAAGAAACGCATCTTCCTGGTCGAGGAAGCCTGGCACATCATCAACTCGCCCTTTGTGGCCCAGCTCTTCCAGCGCCTGCTGAAGTTCGGGCGACGGCTGGGTCTGTCGTTCGTGGCCGTCGTCCACCACCTGAGCGACGTCGTCGACGGAGCGGCGGCCCGCGAGGCCGCGGCGATCCTCAAGATGGCCTCGACCCGCACGATCTACGCCCAGAAGGCCGACGAGGCCAGAGCGACAGGACGCGTGCTCGGCCTGCCCCGATGGGCGGTCGAGATCATCCCGACCCTCACCCCCGGCATCGCGGTCTGGGACGTCAACGGCAACGTCCAGGTGGTCAAACACCTGATCACCGAGGCGGAGCGCCCCCTGGTCTTCACCGACCGGGCGATGACCGAGTCCTCCGCGGCCGAACTCCTCCCGGAGGACGTACGCGCCGCCGAGCTGGAGGCGGAGCAGCGCGCGGCGCGGATCGAACACGAACAACGACTGAACGAGTCGTCCGAGTCAACGGTGGCATGACATGGCGGGGCGCGGCGAGGTACGAACCAGCGGCAGCGGAGGCGGCGGAGGCATCCCGGACGGCCTGCTGGTCGGCCTGCTGGCCTTTCTGCTCGGGCTGACGCTGCTGGCGTGGACGGCCACCGGCCTGGCCGGACTGTTCACGCACGGCGCCTGGCCGACGGGGGTCACCCTCGCCGAGACCCCCCTGGCGATGCGACAACTCGCCACCACACCGCACGACCTCCCGGCCGCCTGGCCGAACACCCCGGCGGGCGAGCTCTCCGGGTACGGGCTGTTCTGGGGCCTGTTCATAGGCGAACTGATGGTGCTGCTGGTGCTGACAGTCTTCGTCATAGGGGTGGTGACCCGCTGGCGGATGGTACGGGCACAGCAGCGGAGCGAACGGTACGGGAACGAGGACGGGCCCGTACGGTCCCAGCAGCAGGAGCCCCGTCCTGAGCCCCAGACCCCACCGCAGACCGAGCCGAAGCCTGAGCCGGAGCCGGAGCCGCAAGCGGCGGTCCATACCCCGGACCCCGCACGCGTGCCCACACCCGTTCCCGTTCCCGCACCCGTTTCCCTGGAGCACGCACCGTCCCGGACCGCCCTTCCCACGCTCCTCTCCCCCCGCGCCCCCCTCGTCGTCTACGGACCGGCCGCCACCCGCCGCCCCACCGTCCTCCAAGCGGTCCAGGAGGCCGACGGGCCCGCGCTCGTCGTCACCTCCGACCCCACCGTCTGGGCCGAGACGAAGGACGCCCGCGCCAAGCTCGGCCCGGTCCACGTCTACGACCCGGGCCATCTCTGCGACACCCCGGCCCGCCTCCACTGGTCCCCCACGGCAGGCTGCGAACAAGCCGACACGGCCGCCGCCCGCTCCACCGCACTTCTCGCCCCGGTACGACCGCAGGCCCGTATCGACACGACGACGGCCGACACCGCGGAAACCCTCCTGAAATGCTGGCTGCACGCCGCCGCCATCGACGGCCGCCCCTTCCGCCAGGTCCACCGCTGGGCCCTCAGCGGCAGTGCCCACGAACCGGTGCGGCTGCTCCGTACCCACCCCAAAGCAGCCTCCGGACTCGCCGGCGTGCTGGAATCCGCGCTCACCGCCCATCCGGAACGCCGCGAGATGGCACAGGAGTTGGCAGTACGGGCCTTCGCCGCGCTTTCCTCGGTCCACATCCGCGAGGCCTGCACACCGAACCGGGCCGACTCGCTCGTGCTGGAATCATTTGTCGGCGAGGGGGGCACCCTCTATGTGGTGGGTGAACCGATCGAGGATCCCCGCTCGGGCCCCGGAGCAATGCCCCTGCTCACGGCGCTCGCCTCGCACGTGGTCGAGCACGGCCGCCGCTTGGCCGCACGGTCAACCGACGGTCGGCTCGACCCACCAATGACGCTCGTACTCGACGACGTCGCCGCGGTGGCACCCCTCCCCGGACTCCCGGAGCTGCTGTCGACCGGCCAGACCCTGGGCCTGCCGACCCTGGCCCTCCTCCGCTCCCAGGAACAGGCCCGCGCCCGCTGGCCCCAAAACCTCACAAGCCCCGGCTGAGGGCTGTCCCGGCAAACCCGGCGCTACGCACCTATACCGTCCGCCCCACCGCGTACTCAAGCTCCCGAGCAGACGGATCGCTCGGCACAGGCACCGACTGCCCGGTGGCCACAAACCCGATCCGCCGGTAAAGCGCCGCAGCCCGCGCATTGTCCTCGTGCACATACAGCCGCACCCGCTCGATCCGCGGCTCCTCCAGCGACCACGCCCAGTCCGTCGCGGCCCGGAACAACTCCTCGGCCAGGCCCACACTCCGCGCCTCGGGCCGTACGAACACGCCGACCACATGCGCCTGGTGGACGCCGACCGCCTCCCCGAACCGCACCTTCGCGTCCGACCGCTCGATCAGCACCGTGACGCTGCCGTCCCACCGCCCATCGGGCGCGACGGCGACGAACTGCCGCGCTTCGCCGCTCCCGGCCTCGGACGAACCGAGCGCGCGGTCCTGCCAGAACGCATCGGGCTGGGCCACGCCCTGCGCGTACGTCTCCAGAAAGGCCACCGGTGCTGCCGGGTCCTGCAATGCGGCCAGCCGCAGCTCCTTCACCAGGGGCCATTCATCGGCGCGTACGGCTCGAATCACATGTTCCATCCGCTGATCCTGCCCCGCCCTCCCGACCTGAGCAAACAACATTCACGGCCCCCCAACCGTCCCGCGTCGTACCCCGGTACTACAGCACCGCCACATCCCGCCCCAGGTCCGACGCCCGCCGCGCACCCCCTCCGTAGCGTCGACCGCATGATCAGGGCATACGAACTCAGCAAGAGGTACGGAGACACCACCGTCGTCCAGGACCTCGACTTCACCGTCCGGCCCGGCACCGTCACCGGATTTCTCGGCCCGAACGGTGCCGGAAAGTCGACGACGATGCGCATGCTGCTCGGCCTGGACGCCCCGACCCGTGGCCGCTCGACGATCGGCGGACAGGCGTACGCCGCTCACCGCGCACCGCTCACCGAGGTCGGCGCGCTCCTGGAAGCCCGCTCCGTCCACCCCGGCCGGACCGCCTTCAACCACCTCATGGCGCTCGCCCACACCCACGGCATCCCGCGCAGCCGCGTCGAGCACGTACTGGACCTGGCCGGCCTGACCGCGGTCGCCCACAAGCGGATCAAGGGCTTCTCACTCGGCATGGGCCAACGCCTCGGCATCGCCGCCGCGCTGCTCGGCGACCCGGCCACCCTCATCCTGGACGAGCCGGTCAACGGCCTCGATCCGGAGGGCGTGCTGTGGATCCGCAACCTGCTCAGATCCCTTGCCCAGCAGGGCCGTACGGTCCTCGTCTCCTCGCACCTGATGAGCGAGATGGCGCTCACCGCCGACCATCTGATCATCGTCGGCCGGGGCCGGCTCCTCGCCGACACGACGGTCGCCGATTTCGTGGCCACTGCGGGAGACGCCTCGGTCAAGGTCGTCACCCCGCAGGCCCACACCCTGCGCGAACTTCTCACCGGCCCCGGTATCGAGATCACCACCGGCCCGGCCGAGGCCCCCGACGAACTGGAGATCCGCGGCACGGACGCGGCCCTGAGCCTCGTCTCCCGGCACCAACCGGACGTGGCCCTCATGGACATCCGTATGCCACTCCTGGACGGCATCGAAGCCACCCGGCGCATCATCAGGGCCGGCGCCCGTACCCGCGTCCTCATCGTCACGACGTTCGACCTCGACCGGTACGCGTACGACGGCCTCCGCGCCGGCGCCAGCGGCTTCCTCATCAAGGACGCACTGCCGGAGGAACTCCTCTCCGGTATCCGAGCTGTGGCAAGCGGCGACGCAGTGGGTCGCCCCCAGCCTTACCCGCCGCCTTCTGGACGCGTATGTACAGCATCTGCCGACCGTTCCCGGTGGCCCCGCCACCCTGGACGTACGCATCGCGCCCCTCACCGAACGGGAAAGGGAAATCCTCACGGTCATCGGCCAGGGCTGGACCAATACGGAGATCGCCGAACGGCTCCACCTCGCGGAATCAACGGTGAAGACGCATGTCACTCGCATCCTCGCCAAAACGGGATCCCGCGACCGCGTCCAGGCAGTCATCCTGGCCTACGACACCCACCTGGTCACCCCCGCCTGACCACAAAGAGGGGTGAACGCAGAAAAGCCCCGTGCCACAAGGGCACGGGGCTTTCCCGAAAAGGAGTTCGGCGGCGTCCTACTCTCCCACAGGGTCCCCCCTGCAGT
>NZ_JBIRGM010000006.1:0-366701 GCF_044328025.1 Streptomyces sp. NPDC018000 | reverse complement strand
GATGCATCGCCGGCCGACGCGGTCGCGGTGCTCTGGGACAAAGCCGTGTCGGCAGGCTGCTGCGTGATCTCCGACTCGGCGTTGAGCAGCAGGCCGTCCGTCGCGAGAGGCACGGCGGGCCGGTACCGGTCGTCCGCGAGGTGCAGCACCACGCCCGACCGCGTGTTCCCTGCCGTGCCCGTTCCAGGAGCGGCGAACGTCAGATGGTTCAGGTCCGACTGGACCACGGTGACCGGGACCCCGAGCACACGGGCCGCGAGCAGTGCCGCCAGGTCTCCCGCGGAGTGGTTCCAGCCCGCGTCCTTGCGGTCGCCGATCTGCCCGTCGCCGGACCGCAGCAGTGTCGTACGGGCCAGCTCCAGGCGCTGGTCGGGGGTCAGCCGGGCGGCCACGGTGTCCGGGAGGCGGCTGCGCGAGGCGGCGTGTTCGGCGGCTTGTGCCTCGCTGAGCACGATTCCCGCGTCGGCCAGTTCCTGTGCGGTGAACCGCTCCTGGGGATCGACCGCGAGGAACTCCGCGAGTTCGTCGCGGTCCGCCGTCAGCCGGTCGGCGAGGCGCTGCCTCAAGTGCTCGACATCGGCGGCGGAAAGACTTCTGCCCGACGCGTGGAGCCCCAGCTCGGCGAGGAGCCCCGGATGGGCACGCTCTACCGCGTCGAGGAGGGACCGGTGGAAGCTCGTACCGATGTCGAGGTGCGCGGGTCCGGTGGAGGGCGGCTCCACGAGGTGGAGGACGCGGCCGTCCGGCGACTTCAGACTGACCGGGCGCCCCTGTGAGTCCTCGCCCTCGGCGGTGTAGGGCTCGGGGGCGGACTTCGCGTCGGCCGGGCGGACGTAGCCCTCGGGTTCGGGCGCGGGGTGCCAGGGGGTGACGACGCGGGGGGCGCTGCCTTCGGCCTGCGGCTCCAGGACCCCTCGGGTGGATACGTCCACCGCTTCGAAGTTCTCCTGCACCAGGGCGAGTTCGCGGTAGTCGGCCGTCAGCTGTGCGACTGCCCGGTCATACACCGACCGCGCGTTCTTCAGCTCGGCATCGACCGCGTCGAGCCGTCCCTCGGTCTCCGCCCGGTCCGTCGCCTTTCGGGCTCGGGCTTCCTGGAGCTCGGCAGCCCTCAGGGGTGACCGCGCGGCCAGTACGGCCTCCAGCGACGACCGGTAGGCGGCGTCCGCCGTCCGCAGGCGCTGCGCCCAGCCCGCCGCCTTGATCTGTTCCCGGCGTACGGCGTCCGTGTCCGACAGCGGCCCGGCGTTGTCGAGCCAGACCTCCGTACGGGCGAGGACGTCCTCCCGCGCGACGAGGCGCGGCGGTCCGGCGAGGTCGGCGGCCGGGCCCTCGTGGGACACCGTGCTTTCAAGGGACACCGGCCCTTCGAGGGCTTCGGTGAGCGGTGGGTATCCGGCGACGGTGGCCGTAGCCTGTTCGGTGGCCGCAGCGGTGGCCGGCTCGCTCCAGGCGACCGGCGGCGTGCCGGAGGGGCGGGTACCGGTGATCGCGTAGTGGTCGACCGCCTTCCAGGCGGCCTCGGATGCAGCGGCGAGGTGCTGCTCGGCGGTCGCGAGGCCGCGGCGATGGTTGGCCAGGTCCTGCTGGGCTTCGGCGTACCGGGAGCGGGCCGTGGCAAGCCTCTCCCGCGCCGCGGCCACGTCCGTGCCGGTGGGAGCCTGCGTCTCCAGGAGGCGCCGGAACTCCGTGTCGAGGGAGGTGACCTCGCTGTCGAGTGCGCGCAGGCGCCGCTCGGCCGTCTCCGCCTTCGTGGCGGCCTCGGTGTACTTCTTGGTCTGCTTCTTGACGGCGTCCGCAGCGGCCTCGACCTCGGGCGGCAGCAGTTTGTGCTCCCGGGCGACGTCGAACGACACCCACATCGTCACCCCGTCCTGCACCGTGTGCTCGACGGTGACCGGCGGCCGGGTCCCGGGCCTGAGCAACGACGGGACGACCGGAAGGTCCGCGATGCGGTGCGATGCCTTCGCCGTCTGGAGTACGTGCAGGGGTGCCTGGATGAGCACGGCGCCGCCGGCGAAGGGCTTGAGCGTGGTCAGCGCGGAGGTCCGGCGGTCGGCGGCACCGCCCGCCGCGTCGGAGTCCGTCCAGCCCGGCACGGTGGCCGTGGCCTGCACCAGGGGCTGCGTCTGGAAGGCCGGTCCCGCGGTCATCGACGGCATGTGCGATTCGGTGGTGTCACCCGTGTAGGTGTCGTTGTCCATGGTCCGCCGGCTGCCGCCGAGTCCCGCGCCCGGGTCCACGGCCAGCAGCCGGGCCCGCGACAGATCGACATCGGCGGAGATCTTCAGCGTCGCGTCCGTCCCGCCGATCGCCGACGTGGTGTCGTGCAGCGTGACGGTCAGGCTGTCGCGGATCATCTGCGGAAAATAGGCGCTCAGCACGTCGGTGCTGATGCCCCCCTTGAGGACTTCACCGGCGGCGGTGCCGGGCCGCGTCAGTACCGTCTTCCGCACATAACGGCCATTGCTGTTCGTGGGCATCTGCGTCGCGGCGTCTGTCGTGGCGCCGCGTCCCTGGACAGCGAGGTCGACGGCGTACGCTGCGGCGTCCCGGAGTGCGGTGATGCCGCCGACGGTGGTGACGACGACACTCTCCGGGCCGGTGGCGAACAGGTTCCTGCCCGCCGCGTTGCGCTCCCGGAGCGCAACGGCCTGGCGCTGATCCGGGGGAAGCAGCATCGGGCGTGCGGCACCCCGGGGTGTGCGGGCCGCCAGCGGTTCGGTCTTCTGCGTTTCCGTCTTCTTCGGTTCGGCCGTCCGGGCTCGGGTTGTCTGCGGTTCCGTCGTCCGGACTTCGGTCGTCTGCGGTTCGGTCTTCTGCGGCCGGGCGAGGCTCAGCGGCAGCACCACCTCGGCTTCGCCGACGGGATACGTGCGAGGGACCACTGTCCCGTCGGGCAGCTCCAGGGTGAAGGTGACGCTGAACGTCGTCCGACCGGTCACCACCGGCCCTTCGAAGGCCACTTGGGCGCTGACGGCGTCGGTGACCGCGTGTGCCAGGGAGGACGAGCGCGTGGACCCGACCCGGTCGTCGAGGGTGAAGCCGCCGCTCCGGAGACCCGCATGGTCCCGGATGGTGGGCACCTCGCCGAGCCGGTAGCCGGCCTCGTACCCGCGCGCCAGCTTCTCCGTGACGGTCTCCGCCGTGGACGTGGGCCGGGTGATCGTGGGCTTCACGTCGTGGCGCAGCGCACCGGGAGTGAAGCCGGACCGTTCCAGGGTCACCGTGAGACTGGCGTCCTTGGCCGGCCCGATCTTGTTCCGGGCCAGACGCAGGGAGGTGCCGCCGTTCTCCATGCCCGTCTGGAGAGCGCGGATACCGGACGGCGACAGGGTGGTCATCTGCCGTGCCAGGCCGCCGAGCTGGTCGGCCAGCAGACTCTTGGGCCCGAGCCAGCTCTTGTGCTGCGGCAGGTCTTCCATCAGGGTGCCCATGAACCGGCTGATCGCCTCGGACATGTCGATGCGGCCGACCGTGAGCGTGGCGTGCGCGGCCGCATCGACTGCGGTGAAGAGCTGCTGGGGCGGCGGAGCGGTGAGACCGTCGTCGAAGAGACCGGCCTTCCTCGCCTCGGCGAGCGGCATCCACACGAGCAGGCCGTCGGGGATCTCCACGACCCGGCCCTGGGGCGGCCGTCCGCGCATCAGTTCCATGGGCGCCTGGAGGAGACCGGACGGCTGGGAGCGGGCCGCGAGGTGCCAGGCCACATCGGCGCCGACCAGGGCCATCGGTCCGGTGTACTGGACCGTGTGGGCCGGGTTCGCCGAGAAGGTCTCGGCCGAGGTCGCGGTGCTGGTGCGCTGGTACGGCGACGCGGTGAGACCGTAGGTGCCGGAGGTCTGGAAAGCGTCGGTGTGCTTGGCCCGGAAGGCCAGCAGGGACGAGATGGCGTGACTGCGGACATGGGCGACCGAGTGTCCCGCGCCGCTGGTGCCCGAGCCGATGTTGGAGAGGGCGAGGTCGCTGGAGTCGACGACGGCGAGCACGCGCGTCGCGCGCACCTGGGGCCAGGCGCTGACCGACGCGGTGATGTCGGTGACGGCCGTCCTCCCGAACAGGTCGCTGACATGCTTGCCCGTCTGCGCCGCGTCGCTGAAGTCCGCCTCGTTGCGACCGCTGGTGAACGCCTCGGCCAGCGCGCCGGAGGCGGGGGTCCCATCGGTCCCGTAGATCCAGGAGTTGCCGGAGACGGAGGCGAGCAGTTCCTTGAGGTGGTGCACCACGACCTCGGGCGAGGTGACGCTCTGCACGGAGTGCAGGCCGCCGAAGAGGGCGTGGGGCGTCCAGTCATCCGTGGAGACGGGTTTCCCGGAGGAGAGCAGTTCGGCCAGAGCCGGGTCCATCGGCACGGACACGGGGGCCGTAACCGTCTCCGGCCGGTTGAGAGGCAGAGTGGAGGGGACGGACAACGACGCGGGTACGGCCAGGGTGACGCGGCCGGTGACGGGGGCCGGGGCGGTCTGTCCGTCGCCCTGCCCTGTGGCCAGGACGTCGACGCTCCCGGCGGCCTGCTTCACGAACCACCGGGTGCTGAGCAGCTCGCCGGTCATGGTCCGCGCGATCTGGCGCGGCCGGGTGAAACTGGTGGCTTCGGCGGTGAAGGCCAGGTCGTACGACCACAGGTGCTGCGACCCGGAGCTGGTGATGCCGCCGTCCGGGGTCAGCGTCGGGCCGTACGTCATGCCGTAGGCGGTCTGCCTGCCGTACCGGTAGCCGATGCTCCCGGTGCCGCCGAAGCGCTCGATCCCGGTCAGTCCCACGTCGACGCCGACCGACCAGCCGTGGGTACGGGTGGTCGCGCTGTCCGCGCGGCGGGTCGACAGGACGTTGTTCGCCAGACCCAGATCGTGGTGGGCACCCACGAACTGACGGTTCGTCGCCTCCGCGCGCACGGTGAGAACGACGTACCGCTTGCTGACGGAGTCGAGCTGCTCCAGCTGGATCCGCAGTCCGGTGCTCGTCAGGCGGTCGAGGGAGCCTTCGAGCACCGTACGGGAGAGTGCCTGGCGCAACAGATGGGTGTTGCGCACCGCGGTGTTGTACTTCCGGTCGCTGCCGCCGTTCCGGTCGCCGTCGACCGCGGTGTCCGGCCGGGGCGGAAGCACCAGGTCGGGGTAGGCGCGGTGCAGCCCGGCCTGGATGCGGTCGACCAGTTCGTCCGTCAGGGAGACCTGGGGCGGAACCGTTTCCGGGTCACGGGTCGCGGCGAGGTCCAGGACCGCGTGCAGGCCGAAAGTCGCCGGATTCGACGGCGACAGATACGCGGGGGCGGGGGGCACCTCGGCGTCCGGGACGGGTGCGGTGCCGTCGTCCCAGCCGGCCAGTCTGCGTGCGTCGGCCCGTGGCAACTGCACGGTGGCGGTGAGGAAGGTGCCTTCCTCGTTCGGGCCGTTCCGGTTGGCCTGGGCGGTCCGCTCGGCCGGCTCGGGCGACTCCCATGCACCGCCCTGCCTGCGCAGCTCGATCCGGAAGCGGACGTCGTAGAGCCCCGAGTGGCCGCGGCTGTTGAGCGTCCGCACGGACTCGGCCGTGTTGCCGCTGTAGCTGCTCTCCGCACGCTGGGTCGTCAGGGCGGCCGATCCCCCGACCTGGAGGTTCAGGGTGCCCGCGGGCTGGAGCAGCGCGAACTGCGGACCGGCGGAGATCCCGACCCCGGCGCCCTGGGTGTTCTTCTTCTCCGTGGTGGCGGTGGAGCGCTGTGCGTCGGCCTTCTTGACCTCGGTCTTGTCGGACGCCTGGAGGAGTGTGGCGTCGACCGGGATCAGCCGGAGCTCGACGGAGCCCAGTGACCGGTTGCCGAGACCGGCGAAGAGCGGGGCGCTGACCACCGTCTCGCCGGAGCTCTGCGCGATCATTGTGCGCAGGCTCTCCTCGCCGAACAGATCGGCCAGTTGATGGCGGAGGAAGCTGCCGGGGGTCGCCTCGGGAAAGTTCGCGAGCGCCCAGTCCAGCAGCCGGGTCTCCGTGGTGACGCTCAGCGGTGCGAGCAGGTGCGGCCGAGCGCCCGGCGCGAACTCGAAGGCGATGGGCAGCCGGTCGGGGATCGCCGGGTCGGTGACGCTGTCCGGGACCCGCCAGGTGACCCCGTCCTGGATGCGGTAGCGCCGCTGCGCGGCGGTGCCGGGCTGCTGCTGGTCCGGGGACAGCTCACGGCCCTTCTTGTCCCAGACGCGCGAGGACTCGACGACGATGTGCAGGTCGCTCACATGCAGATGACTGCCGTCCTTGCCGACCGCGGTCACACTGCTCTGGGCGCGGCTCTCCTGGGTGTACGTGTAGGAGGCCTCCATACGCCGTGCGCTGAGGGACACCGACCCGAACGCACCGACGGTCCCCGCGGAGGGCCCCAGCGGGACCGCCACTCCGAAGGCGCGGGAGGTGCCGAGGGTCTTGGTCTCCGTCGCACCGGGGCGGGTGCGGAGTTCGGTCTCGATCTTGACGGGGGCGTCGGTGGCCTTGGTCTCGGCGGTCTTCGACGCGTCCTTCTTCGACTCGTCGGTCTCGGACTTGTCCGTCTTGAAGGCGTCCGTCTTCGACTCGTCGGTCTTGGACGCGGCGGTCTCGGACCCCTCCGCCTTCGGCTCCTCCGTCTTCGACTCGCCGGTCTCGGAACCTTCAGCCTTCGGCCCTTCCGTCTTCGAGGTGGTCGAACTGCCCTCGTTCCCGTTTCCGTCCTTGTGCGGTACGGACTCGTCCACGGCGGCCAACGCCGACGGCTCGGCGTGGCGGCGCCAGTTTCCGTAGCTCTCCATCGAGAGGGAGATCTCCCGGTGGCCACCGTCCGTGGTCGGCAGGATGAAGGTCCGGGGGCTGAGCAGCGTATGCGGACTCTGGACGAGCACGCGCTTCAACTCGTCGAGCCCGTCGGGGCGCAGACTCCATCGCTTCGCGACGGAGTCTGCCAGCACGTCGGCACCTCTGATGGTGATCCGCCCGTGCCCGTGGCCCTTCATCGACTTCGGCAGCATCGCGTTGTCGTCGAACGTGACGAATTCACTGGACTGCTCCTGGGGGAGCGGATCCACGTCGTCGCTCAGCAGCGGAGGGGCGAAGGCCGCCTTCTCCACCTTCACGCCCGGGTTCTCGATCCGGCGGAACACCTCGTCGCGGCGTGCCTCATCTGTCGTCAGGTCCGGACGGTCGCGGCGTACCCGGTACATCCGCTGCTCGTACTCGTCCGCCGAGAGCGCGTTCAGGGCCTTGTCGCGGGCCGTGGGCTGCTGCACGCCCGACGAGCCTGCCGGTGAGGAGCCGTCACCGCCAGGGCCGCCCGGCGGCTCCTCGTTCTCCTTCACGGGGATGTCGGAGTCCTGGGGCGCGGAAGCCACGGAGCCGGCGTCGTCGGACTTGAGATCGACGTCGTTGTTCGGTTCGGATTCCGACGTGGTCCGCGTGTCGGTGAGGGACTGCGTGTCGTCCTCGGTCTGTGTACGTACACGACGGGCGTTCGGCGACGGCAGGTTGTCCCGCTCCCGCGAGTGAAGGCTGTCCCCGTCCTTCCCCCCGGACTCCGACGCGTCGTCCAGATGCCGCGGAGCCTCCATCAGCTGCTCGCCCGGCTGCACAGGAGCACGCCTGTCCCGTTCGGAGTCGGCCGGCCGCGGGGTCTTCGCCGAGTTGCCGGCACCCTCGTCGACGTTCGTCCGGGAGGCCGGATTGCGCACGGTTGCCGACGGTCCGGCATTCGACGGGCCCGACGTGTGTGTCAGGTCCGCGTCCTGGATGTCCGCGCGCTTCTCCGACACGGCGTCGTCCACCTTGGGGGTACCGGGCTCATTGCCGGTCGTGACCAGGTTCCGCAGGCGTTCCACCAGCGTGCGGGCGTCGTGGGCAGCCTGTTCGCGTACCTCCTCGGGCAGCTTGTCGAGCGAGCGGTCGATACGGCGGTCGAGGTCCCGCAAGCGGTCCGGAGCACGCAGTTCCTGTTCCAGGCGCTCCCGCCCCTCCCGCCTCAGCTCCGCCGTCTCGGCGTCGTAGCTGTCGAGGACCCGGTCGATGGCCTGAGGGTCGCCCGCCGCCTCGTCCAGCCTGTTCTGCCATGCGGTGCGGCGTTCGGTGCCGCGCTCCGCTCCCTGGGGGTCGCCGTCCGAGATGGCCTTCAGCCGCCGGTCGCGCTCCAGCTGTGCCATCCGGTCGAGCTGTTCCCGCTCGATGGCCTGCCTCGCCGTGTCGTCCTCACCGTTCGCGCGCCGGTCTTCCCACTGCTGCCGCTCCTCGCGCGACATCCCAGTGTCGTCCGTACCCTCGAGCAGCCGGTCGAGCCGCTCCTCCAGGATCCGGTCGTTCTCCGCCCGGTAGTCCTCGGTCCGGTCCCGGCCGGGACCGCCGTCACCGTCCTGCGGCGGGGGCAGCTCCGAGGACTCCTGCTGGTGGCCGCCCTCGCGCATGGCGTCCAGCCTCGCCCGGAAGGACGCCAGTTCGGCCTCCCTGCCGAGGGTGACCGTACGACGTTCGTACTGCGCGTCGAGGTCGCTTCCCCGCCCCGGTCCTTCGAACCGGTTCTTCCAGGTGGCCAGCTCCGTTTCGGATGCACCGAGATCCCGCAGGGTCGCGAGCCGTCGCGACGTCTCCAGCTCGGCGTCGTAGTCAGCCTGCACTCTGCGGAGATCCTCGGGGGTCGCCGCCTGCTCCCTGCGGTCCTCCCATTCGAGGAACCGCTCGCGGCCCATGCCCGCTTCTTCCGCATCGGCCCGCCGGTTGTCGGCCAACTGCTTCCGGAGCGCCTCGGGGGTGCTGTCGGCGCGGGCGCTCAGCTCGGACCCGAGGGTGCCGAGACGGTTCTCGAAGTCGTCCAGCAACTGGGTCGTCCGACGGGGATCGCCGGCGAGAGCCGACTGCTCGATGTCGAGGGCATGGCGCAGCCACTCCGTTCGGCGCATTCCCAGCTGCGCGGCCCGCGCCTCGTATCCGCCGTCCATGTGACGGCGGAACTGCTGGAGGCGTTCACCGAGGCCGTGCACAGCGACGAGGTCGCCGAGTTCCCGCAGGCCGTCGGCGGCGTCGGCGTGCCTGCCCGCCCAGGCGTCATCCCGGATGCGCTCGCTCAGCCGCTGCCGTGTCTCTCTGTCGACGCCCAACCGCCGGGCATCCGCCAGCAGGGCGTCGGTCTCCCGCTCCACGTCCTTGGTCAGCCTGCGCTGCTCGGTGGGAGTCAGGCCCTCGGGCACGTCGGGCAGCTGCTCCAGCCGGCTCACCGGATCGTCGGAAAGGCTGCCCAGTTCGTCGAGGCGCGCGATCAGCGCATCGACATCGCCGTCGTTGTGCACGTCGAAGCCGTCGCGGAAGGGCAGTTCGTCCTGCGACTCCGTACGGAGAGGATTCGGCGATTCCTCGGTGGCCGGTCCCTTCCCGTCGCTCTCGGTCCGCTCCGTGTCCGGCCGGCTCCCGGCCGGGGGCTCGGTGCCGGGCGGGGCCTTGGGAACGTCGGGGAACACGAGGTCCGGCTCGTCCGCCGTGAAGGGCTGGGCACCGGGTTCGTTCTGAGGGACGTCCGGGAACACCACATCGAGCCCGTCCGGGGACGGAACTGTGGGTGTCTGCTGCCGTGGTCCGCCGGGGGCGGTGCCGGCACCCGACGCCGTGGACACGGTCGGTACGGGGCGCGGCGGCGGTACGATGCCGGCCGCGCCGTTGTACGGGAGGGCTCCGTCGCCTTCGATACCCGTCGTTGTGCCGTCGGGCTCCAGCCCGTCGGCTCCCTCCTCCTCCAGGGCCGCACGGTACTGCTCACGGAGCTCGTCGACCCGTGCGGGGCGGCCGAGGCCGTCGGAGTCGCCCTCCCGCAGCTTTGCCATCCGTGCCGCCAGGTCGGCGTCGGAGTCCGAGTCGTCGGAATTCTGCCGGTCCTTCAGCCGGTCCAGGCGCTCCTGGAGGCGATCGAGGTCGTTCGCGGTCCGGTTTACCGGCCCGGAGTCGTCGGACCTACTGGACGACCCCACGCCCGCGCCGTCGTCGGACGTCTGCAGAAGGTCGTTCCGCGGTACGTCGGGCAGGTCCGCCAGGAGCCGCTCCGCCTCCGGCGACAGCACCGTGCCCAGCGGGGTATCGGGTACGTCCGGGAGGCCGTCCAGAAGCGTGTTCACGTCCGTGAGCTCCTGCGTCACGTTCTCGTGTACCTGGTCCGGGGAGGGCAGCGTCTCGGGTACGTCAGGGAGGCTGTTCAGCAGGAGGTCCAGCTCCGAAAACGAGTCCGGCGGGACGGGGGGCTCGGGTGTGAGGGAGTTGGTGGTCGAGTCGCCGGAGTTGTTCGTCGTGTAGCTGTTGTTCGAGTTGTTGGTCTCGTTCGTGTTGTTCGTGAAGTGGCCGTCGTTCGTGAAGTTCGTGTCGTTCGAACTGGTGGCGAAGGAAGGGGCGGACGCCCCGGACACGTCGTACGGTGCGGCGTTCCCGTCGTCGTCGCTCGAGTACAGCGTCCTGCTGTCCGAGAAGTCGTCCACGTCCAGGTAGTACAGGCTGTCGCCGTCCGAGGCGTTGTCGTCGCCGCTCCGCAGCGAGACGTTGTCGGAACCGGAGTCCGAGGCCGAATCCGTGAGCGTGCGATTGTCGGCGTCGTTCCCCGGGTCGGAGCCGTCGCGCACCGTCGTGTGCGACTCCGTGCTCGGACGCGACGCGCCGGACGGCGGCGTGGGCGAGTCGGACGAGAAGACCGGGGGGCGCGGCGGCGGCGCGGCCGGGGGGCCCGAGACCGCGTGGCGCACGGCCTGGAAGCCGTGGGCCACTCCCCGGCCCATGACGCCGCCGGCCGCGCCCGCGGCCGCGGTCCAGCCGCTGACCGTGAACTTGTGCTCGGGCCCGAAGATCAGGTTGTACATGCCCTCGGTGACCACGGCGTGGCCCGATTCACCGGCGATCTCGCCGACGAAGTTACCGATCCGGAAGCCGATGTTCCCTTCGATGTTCTTGCTGATGGTCTGTACGAAGGAGCCGGGCAGGTCGTGCGAGAGCGCACGTACTCCGTTCTCCCCCAGGTCCTTCACGTACGGCTTGAGCGCGTCGTCCAGCGAATGGGTCAGACCCTGCCAGTCGGCCTTGCCACCCCAGTTCTTGACCAGCGCCTCGCCGTAGTCGCGGCCCAGGTTCCGGGCGGTCTCATTGCCGAGGGAGTCCCCGAGGTTCTTCTCGAAGGCGTTCGCGAAGTCCTTGACGACCTCCCGGCCGACCGCTCCGGCGGCCGCCCCCCTCGCACCGTCCGCTCCCACATGATTCAGGGATTCGTTGGTCCGGCCCATGATGTTGCCCAGGCGCTCGCCGAGCTTGCGGGCGGACTCCTCCGAGATCGCCTGGCCCGCGGCGCCCGCTCCGGCCCTGCCGCTCGCTCCGGCCGCGCCGTCACCCGCGGCGCCCGCCCCCTTGCCCAGGCCCGCTCCTGCGGCACCCGCGCCCTTGCCCGCACCCGCACCCGCGCTGCCGGCGCCTTTTCCGGCGCCCGCACCCGCAGCACCCGCGCCCTTGCCCGCGGCACCGGCGCCCTTGCCCGCGGCACCGGCGCCCTTGCCGAGACCGCCCGCACCCGCGCCACCCGCGCCCTTGCCGAGACCGCCCGCGGCCTTGCCCGCACCGCCCGCGGCCTTGCCCGCACCGCCCGCGGCCTTGCCCGCACCGCCCGCGGCCTTGCCCGCACCGCCTGCGGCCTTGCCCGCACCGCCTGCGGCACCGCCCGCGCCCTTGCCGCCCCCGGCCAGCCCCTTACCCAGCACGTTCCCCGCGTCGTTGCCGAGGATCTTTCCCAGGCCCTTGCCGGTCAGATTGCCGAGCAGTTTGCCGAGTCCGCCGCCCAGCAGCGCGAACGGCCCGCCGAGCGCACCGCCGATGGCGGCGAACTTCGCGGCGTCCGCGGTGAAATTCTTGTTCCACTCCGTACGGTCGCCGCGGCCCATCTGGGTGAGCTGGAGGATGGAGTCGAGCAGCAGGCCGCCGACGAGGCCGGTGACGGTCTGCATGATGATCTGGGCCAGCAGGAACTTGAGGATCAGCATCGCCATGGAACGGAACGCGGCGATCGCGGCGGCCGCCCAGATCTCGGACAGCCCGGCGGTCACCGGCATCAGAGCCTCGGCCAGGGCTATCTGCACGACGAGCAGGGCCAGTTGGCCGAAGATCATCCACTTCGTGTACTCGATGTCGGCGGCGGTCTTGTGGGCGTTCTTCGACAGCTTGATGGCGTCCTCGTAGGCCCGTTCGAGGATGCTCTCGTTGCCGTTCGTCCTCTCGACGAACTGCCGGGCGTACGTCACGAACCGCGTCGCGGTCTCGCCCTCGAAGTCCTCGTCGACGCGGCCGACGACCTGCCGCAGAAGCTCCTCCACCTCACGGAACTTCTCGGCCATCTGGCGATACTCGTCACTGACCACCCGCAGGGAGTCCTCGTTCGCCTGCGGGAAGGGCATGCCGGTCAGAGTCTTGAGGAGGGTCGCCCAACCCTCGGAAACCTCAATCGCCATTGTGTGGTGCCGCGTCTTCGGGGTTCGGCCGGCTCAGCCGGCGGCAATGTGGTTGGCGTCGTCCTCGGCGTCGTTCAGGATGACCGAGGCGTTGTTGCCGCTGATGCCGACCATTTCGAGCAGATCGGAGAGGCCTTCGAGGCCGTAGGTGAGCCCCTTGCCCGTCGAGTCGACGAACTTGTGGTACTCCTTCGCGTACACATCGTCCTTGCCGCCCGCGGTCCTGTTCTCCAGGTTGATGTGGTCGTTGAGGACGCCCAGTTCACCGACGATCCTTGAGATGGCGCCGAACTGGGTGAACCGGCGCGGGAGATCCCCCGGAACGCTCAGGGTTCCGTCAACCATAGAACTCGTCCTCCTCGCCGCGGTTGCCGGACGGCTTGCGCCCGCCGCCCAGCACCGTCTCCGTCAGCCCCTCGGGCTGCATCGCGCGCAGCGGAGCGAGCAGATCGTCGAGCTCACCACCGCCGAAGAGTCCGCTCGCCAGATCCTCCTGACTGCCCATCAACGGACGTACCGAGCCGCTGACCTTGGAGTTCATCTCCGTACGTGCCGCGTTGACCGTAGTCTTCAGCACCTCGGCGAGCTGGGCCCCCGGCATCGTGCGGTAGCCCTCGGTGTGGAACTTGAAGGAGAGGATCTCGCCGTGGGCGTTGACCGAGGCGGTCACCATCCGGTCCTTGGAGGTTGCCGAGGCGGACGCTCTGGCCAGTTCCTCCTGGACCTGCTGGATCTTCTTCGTCTGCTCCGCCAGGCCGGCCATGGCCTCCGCGAGCTGTTCCTGGAACGACACCATCAGTACTGCTCCTCCTTGCCTTCCGCCGCCGCTTCCAGCACGTCGACCGCGCGGGACAGGTCGTCTACGGACAGCCGCAGAGCAACGGGGCCCGTCGGGTTGAGGTACAGGTCCTGGCCTTCGGGTACGAGTGCGAACGCCTCCGAGACGGGCAGCACCCGGTGGGCGAGCGCGCCCGCCCGCTCCAGATGGGCGGGCGCGGTGAACACCGGCACCACCGGGTCGCCGTCCGGGGTGCAGGCGCTGACCGCGCCACCGCCGGGGGCGGTCAGGACGGCCAGTTCGGCCGTGACCACGGCCAGGGCGACGCCCTCGACCGGGCCGTAGCCGGTGGCCGCGAGCTGCATGGCGGCATCCACGTCGTCGGTCGGTTCGGGCCAGCCGAGCATGCCGGGAGACGGCCGGTACTTGTCGTTCCGCTGCCATTCGACGATCTCGCCGTCGGCGTCGGAGCGCCACTGCCCGATCACCGCCCACAGCGGCGGTTCGCCTTCTCCGCTCCACGCGGGGTCCACCGTGCCGAACCAGTGCTCGGGTGCGGTCCGCGCCGCCGCGCGGATGTCATCAGGCACCGGCGGCATGGCGGAATCCTCGCTACCGGTGGGTATCCCGCCCGCTTCTGCACCTGCGGAACTCATCGTCCGATCACGCCCGTTCCGGCGTCGGGCTCGGTGCCCCACACCTCTTCGTCCTCCGAGAGCCATACGTTGCGCTGCCGGTCACCGCCGTTGCCTCCGCCACCCGGGGCACCACCGCCGCCGCCCATGCCCATCGGCGGCATGAAGGGCATGCCGGTCCCCGTCCCGCCCCCCGCTCCGCCCCGCCCGAGGGCGCCGAGCGACTGGGTGGACACTTTGCCCTGTGTCGGCGGGACAGCCGGGTTCGCGGGCAGCCCCATGGCGGCACGGGCGCGGTTGCTGAGCCCGGACACCACGGAGGTCGGCTCGCGGATCGCGTTGCCGTTGCTGTCGACCATCCTGCGGAGATTCTCGGAGGCTCCCTTCGAGCCGCCGAAGTGATCACCGCTCGACGTGGATGGACGGCGCTGACCGTTCAGCAGTTCGTCGAGCGTCTTGGGGTTGCGGATCTTCAGGTTGTTGCTGCTCTCGGTGATGTGCTTGCCCTGCGGGTCGCTGATGGTTCCGTCGGCGTTGATCCGGGAGCCGGGCGGAACGGTGAGCTTCCCGCCGTACATGTTGGTCAGGGGCTTGCCGTCCGCGCCGATCAGGTTTCCCTGGGCGTCCACCCTGGTGCCCTTGGGGACGATGATGTTGCCTTCGGCGTCGACTCCGAGGCCCCGCGGCGGGTTCCCCCCTGAGGTGGAGCCGTTCGGAAGCGTCGGCGGCTTCGGGCCGGCGGGCGAGATGATCTTGCCGCCGGGGCCGATGGTGGAGCCGGGCGGCACGACCAGGGGCCTGCCGTCCGCACCGAGGACCGGCTTGCCCTTGGAGTCGGTGACGGCTCCGGTCTTGGGGTCGATGCGCGAGCCGGCCGGCAGCCCGCCGCTTCCCAGGGGGTTGCTCGTGCCGGAGGTGCTGCCATTGGGGCCGGTGATCGGATTCGGACCGAGGCCGAAGCCGCTCGTGCCGGGGCCATTGGACGAGGACTCGCTCCCGCTCGGCCCCGTCACCGGTGGCGGGCCACCGAGGCCCAGATCCCCGCCGCCGCCCCCGCCCCCGCCGCTGGCTCCGCCTCCGTCACCGCCCGCGCCGTTGCCGAACATCTCCTTGAACTTGTTGAGGAATTCGTCGGTACCGCCTGTGCCACCGTCACCTCCGGCACCCGCGTCACCGTAGAAGTCCTTCTGCTCCTCGGGCGTCAGCGAGATGGTGAACGTCGGCTTCACGACGGAGTTCGCGTCGGAGAGCGTCCCGCTCGCCTTGTCGTAGGCAGTCGCGAGTTCGAGCATCGTCTGCGCGGACGCGTCGTCCAGCCCGGCCTTGACTTCGGCGAGCCAGCTCAACTTGGCTTCGCCTTCCACACTTTCGAAATCCAGACCGTCGACCGTGTCCCGGTACGCCGAAGTGAAGGTCTTGGCTCCCAACGCCTTCAGAAATTCGGCGCGGAGGTGGGTGAAGGGCATGGAGGTGGGACCTGCTTCGCGGGGCGTCTGTCCTGCGACAACGGGCACAACCTCCCGCTTTTCGAACCAGTCCCAGGCATTCTTCGCCAGAACATCTATGGTCGCCTTCAGCTTGGTACCCACGGCGTCCAAGTCTGCCTTGATGGCACCGCCCATGTAGAAGGACTGTGTCTCCAGGAGGGAACGCTTGACCGCCAGGAGCACGGCTTCGAAGAGAGCCGCGGACTTCCCTTCGAGCTCCTCCGAGCCGTTCCCCACGCTCTCGGCCCACTTATTGAACTCGACCGCCCAACCGCCGGTCCACAGATCCAGATTGTTGAACACGTCGGCTGCTTTTTTGGACATCAGCAGGTTGGTGTCCTTGTTGGTACCTGCCCAAATGGAGCCGAAGATGGCCCCAGCGGCCCCCGTGAAATCACTCAACGGCCCCGGGCCGTTGCCGAATTCATTCCAGTCATATCTGAATCCGAAAACGAGGTACGGCTTGTCCGATCTGGAGGCAAAATAGTATGCCTTATACGAGTCGAACATCCAGTCCTTGCCGTCGCTCCTCGTAGCGGTATCGGACCAGGCCCCGTTCACCGCTTTGGTGATCCACCGCTTGGACCCGGGCCCCGCCACAAGATTCCGGTCCGGAAGCTTGGTGGTGCCGTCGTGAAACATGGCGAGGATTTCCTCCCACTTGGCCGGCATCCCGGGGGGCACCGCGACCATGGTTTCACTTTCCCTTCGGGGTCAGGATCTCGGAGAACTCGTCGGCAAGGGCACCACCGATGCTCGTCGAGTCGTCCTCGGCGTCCTTGTGCTTGGCCTCGACGTCCCGCAGGCTGGCCGAGAAGTTGTTCAGGAGCGTGATGGCCGTCTCGTACCGGGTTCGCATGCTCGCGCGATACGTCTCCAGCTGACCTTCCAGCGCCTTCGCCTGTGTGCACTTCTCGGGGATTCCGATGGCGAGCGGGATCTTCGATCCCAGGCTCACATAGTCCGGCTTGACCGTCAGGTCGCGGCGGAACCTGGGAATCTCCTGGTTGGCGTACCTGAGATAGACGCCGTCGGTCGACTGGAAGATATCGCCCGGATTCTCGTCAGCAGCCATGCTCACACCTCACAGAAGTCGGTTCGGTCGGTCGGGTCAGCTGCCCTGAAGGTTGTGCAGGCCGCG
Source organism: Streptomyces sp. NPDC018000 (assembly GCF_044328025.1). NCBI lineage: Bacteria > Bacillati > Actinomycetota > Actinomycetes > Kitasatosporales > Streptomycetaceae > Streptomyces > Streptomyces sp. NPDC018000. Next base: position 350,217 of record NZ_JBIRGM010000006.1, on the reverse strand, counting down.
GCCGCCGTCGAGGTCCCCGTCGATCTGCCGGGCGTGCATCCGCTGGAGAGTCGTCCGGGCGACCCCGTACTGCTCGTCGAGCTGCAGCTTGATCCGGCCCAGCTCCGCCTGGAATTCCTCCCAGGAGGTACGGGTCTGACCGGTCAGGGTGTCGCGCAGCGCGCCGAAGTTCTTCTCCATCCAGGCGAGCGCCTCCTTCATCTCCTGCTGGGCCGCGTCCATGTTCTTGACGGCGTCCAGGACCCCTTGGTGGCTGATCTTGACGGACATGGCGGAACTCCTCGTGAGGCGGTTAAGAGAGCGGGGAAGGAAAGGCGGGGAGAAAGGCGCAGAAGGTCACCCGGGGTTGATCGTGCCGGCGATACCGGCGGCGTAGCCCTTCGCCTCGTGCTCGGCGTCCGTGAGGAGCCGGTTGGCCATCGCGGTGCCTTCGCGGAAGAACTGGGTGCGCTCCATGACCCGTGCGTGCGCCCTGAGCCACTCGTCGATGCCCGCCGCGTGGGTCTCCGAGGAAACCGCCTGGTAGGCAGCCCGGACCTGACCCTGGATGGTCCTGACCTTGCGGCCCGCCTCATCCATGTCGCGAAGGTGCTGGTCCAGCGTCTTCAGCGTCTCGAGCATCGCTGTTTCATCGTTGGACAGGCCGTCGGCCGAGTTGACGTTGAAGCCGGAGACATCAGTCATGGGGGTCCTCCTGGACACTGCGGGAACACGGCGGCACCACGGGCGCACGACAGGCCGACCACACCGGAATCACGCCCTCCGAGAGTCGACGGATCATCAGGTTAATACGCCGTACGGGATCTTGGAACGAAAGTTCCCCGACGATCCGAATGTTCATCTGCGATACATGCGTGAGCTGCGGAAACGCCGGGGAAAGCGTGTACCTCCCGGCCCTCCTATCCTCAGAGAAACCTCAATTCTCTTAAAAACGAGGGGAATCGGCTATCGGGGCATCGTGTTCTTCGACACTTCCACGAGTCCCTGGGCCAGCAGGGCCGTGTCGTCCAGCGCGGGCCCCGACGCGAGCATCCCGAGGACACCGGACGGGATGGGCACGGACTGATCGGCTCTGTACCCGAGCCGCTGGAGTCCCTTCTCGCCCCCGGGGACCGGGTACTTGGCACCCGACTCGGTGACCAGGTAGTAGGCCGTGCCGGTGCCCGCCGAGGAGAGTGCCGTGACGAGGGCTCCGCCTTCCGGACGTACCGCGAACAGGTCGGCGGCTCCGGAACCCGCCGTGATTCCGGGCTGGTTGGACACCGCCCGGCCGCCGACCGCGTCCGCGCGGGGCAGGACGACCGAGACCGTCGGCCTGCCGTCCGCGGTGCCGACGACGGCACAGACGCCCTCCCCCGCGCCGACCGGGATGGGCCTGGGCAGACCGGTCGGGACCCTGCCGCCCCCGGCTCCCACGAGCCGGGTCGCCTTCGGGTCCTGGTGGCGCGCCAGGTCGTCCGGACCGATCTTCTGGAGTACGACTGTTCCTCCGGCGTAGGCGGTCCGCTGGGTACGCGGATCGCCCTTCAGCAGTGCCTCCTCCAGCGCGGTGACCTTGGTCAGCCCGCGCTCCGTCAGCAGGTAGTGGCCGCCTGAGCCGTCGAAGAGCTGCCCGATCCGTGTCGGGCGGCCGGCCAGTGAGGGGCCCGCCTTGCCGCGTCCGGACACTTCCGGCACCGCCAGATCCGGGCCCGCCGGCAGGGCGTTGAGGAACGCGTCCGGGACCGGATGCGCCCCGTCGGGGTCGTAACCCAGTGCCTGGACCGCGTAGTTCGCGGTGTTCAGCCGCAGCCGGGTGCCGTGCCAGAGGAGGTACGTGGTGCCGCCCGGGACGGTACGGACCAGGGTGGCCCCGTCCGAGGTCACGGGCCTGCCGCTGGCGGTCAGGCCGACGGCCAGGGTGAGGAGCGGCTCCGAGGCGGCGTCGGGCCGGGTGGCGCACACCGACCAGGCCTCGCGGCTGAGCGCGCCTGCCTGCGGCAGCGGGTCCGGCGCGCCGACGATGCCCAGCGTCGCACCGCGCGGGGCGTCCTCGATGGAGGCGGGCTTGACGCTCACCACCTTCATCCGGTCACCCGCCAGCAGTCTGGCCGAGGTCTCGTTGAGGACCGGGTGGAGGACTCCGTCGAGCGTGAGGTAGCGGGCGCCCGAACGTTCGTCGAGCACCAGCGTTCCGGTGGCCTTCCACGCGTTCGAGCCGCCGGGCACCACCAGCCCGTACACCGCGACGATGAGCGCGGCCAGGGCCGCGACCACGAGGCCGATGACGAAGCCCTTCGTGGTCCGCCGGTGTGCGGACTCGGGGGCGTCCGGGTCGTCCCGGAGCATTCCCAGTGACAGCCGGCTCATGACGAACATGTGCGCGTGGACCTGGTCCCGCCTGGACTGCATTCCTTGCCTTTCCGACCGGGCCTCGGCCCGGCGCGCGAGGGCCCGGGGTACCGCGGCTCTCGGCCGCCGGACCCCGGGATCCGCCGGCTGTCCGGCGGCGGCCGCCGGACAGCGGGCTCAGCTGTTGAGGCCCCGCAGGTACTGGTAGAGACCGGCGACGAACAGGGCCAGCGGGACGAGGACGATGGCGAAGAGCAGGTGGAGCAGGTCGACCGCGCGCCCCCAGTAGGGCACCAGGCGACGGCCGGGAAGCGTCCAGCCCGTGATGGCGAGCACGGCCGCGACGGCCAGCAGACCGGCGAGCAGCAGCGGCCGTGACCCGTCGTCGGTCCGCAGGACCAGCTGCACCGTCAGCAGTACGGACCCGTAGGCGGCCGGCAGGACGACGGCGAGACGCTGCCAGGTGCCGCCGATCGCCCGTGCGTGCGTGAACATCAGCGCGCACAGGACCGCCGCCAGGGTGAGCGGTGCCCAGGACGTCTCGAACGCCAGCGCCGTGAGGCAGCCCGCGGCCACCAGCCCGGTGGCGCCGTAGAGGCCCGTGAGGTAGCTGTCGGCGACGGCGCCGCGGGCGGCGATCCGCTCGTCCGGGGTGGGCTCGATGCCCTCCTGGAGCTGGCCCGCGTTGGTGGGCAGCAGCGGCACCTTCAGTCCGGACAGGCGGAACGCCAGGGACGGCAGGAAGTGTCCCAGCAGGACGACCGCCAGGATCAGCGGGGCGGCCGTGCCGGTGGCCGGGACGCCGAAGAGCATCACGGCTCCGCCGACCGCCCCGAGGACCGCGGCCAGGGCAGCGGCCAGGAACAGCGGGGCGCACGCACCCACGGCGGCCAGTGCGAGCACGGCGGCGCCGGCCGCCGCGGAGCAGCCCGCGAGCAGCCGGGCGCCCAGTTCCGCGTCGGAATCGGCCCCTTGGGGCACCAGAGCTCCGGCCAGGGCGAGGTAGGGAACGGCCGCCGCGCCGAGCGCGGCGCCCGCGCCGACGTCGCCGACCGCCCGTGAGGCCGCCGCCGCACCGGCCAGCAGGAGCATCGCGGTCGCCGCCGCGCAGACCGTCCTGAGCCCCGTGGAACCGGGCAGCAGCAGAAGCAGCAGGCCGGTGGCGAGGGTGCTCAGGGCGAGCGCGGTCATGAGGTGGTGCGACCACACCGGCCGCCAGGAGTCGGGGCGTTCGCGCAGCCGGCTGGAGAGCCCGTCGACGAGGTCGTCGTAGTGGATCTCGGGGAGGGCGTCCCCGCGCAGGCGCAGATGTACCGTTTCGCCGTCGTGCAGGCCGAGGTCGCCGAGGGTGTTCTCGTCGTCGAGGGGTTCCTGGCCGAGGCGCTGGAGCACCCAGCCGCCCGCCTGCGCGCCACGTTCGTAGAGGTCGGTGCCCCCGTGGTCGACAATGGTCGGCATCAGATCGGCGAGCACGATGTCGGACGGTACGGCGAGTTCGACGGAGCGGTCGGGCGTCAGCACCGTGAGACGGCACAGAGGTGCCGCGGATATGTCGGTCAAGCGCGTTTCATCGCCTTCCAGGACAGTGGTCGACGCGGTCGGATTGATCACATTAACTTGTGCGTGCAGTCTGTACGTTGTGGGGTGTCGTCAAGATCAGCGGCCCCGTCCCCGCCCGTTACCCGGCCTGCACTCCCGCACCGTCGGCCGTATTACCGGCATTTGACGTTCTGTCATCCCGAAGAAGCGTCACGGCAACCGCCGGCACCCCTCAGGAAGGCGATTCCCTTTGAGCGTGGTCCTCTTCAAGAGGCCTCCCCGGCGTCTTGGCCCCGAGATGCCCCATGGCGAACTGAGCCTCCAGGAGCCGCCCACGGTGCCGGAGACGCAGAGCGCGATGGGCAACATGATCACGTACATGCCGATGGCGCTCAGCTCGCTCGGCATGGTGCTCATCTTCCTGCGTCCCGGCAGTGGCGGCGGCCCCATGATGTACGTCGCCATCGGCCTGATGGCGCTGTCGGCCGTCGGCATGCTGGTCTCGCAGATCGTCCGGGCTTCCGGGGACCGCAAGCGGGCGCTGCTCGGTGAGCGGCGCGACTACATGCGGTACCTGTCGATCAGCCGCAGGCGCATACGCAAGGTGATCACCCAGCAGCGGGAGGCGCAGGCGTGGTCGCACCCGGACCCGGCATCCCTGTGGAGCCTGGTGCCGACGGCCAGGCTGTGGGAGCGGCGGGCGGCGCACGCGGACTTCGCCGAGGTGCGGATCGCGGTGGGCGAACAGCAGTTGGCGACGAAGCTGACACCGCTGAGCACCAAGCCGGTCGAGGATCTGGAGCCGCTGTCCGCGCACGCCCTGCGGCGCTTCATCAAGGCGTACGGCACGGTGCCCGACCAGCCGGTCGCGGTCTATCTGCGTACCTACGCACGCGTCCTGCTCCAGTCCGAGGAGGAGGCCGCGCACGCGATGGTGCGGGCCCTGCTGGCCCAGCTGAGTGTGTTTCACGCGCCGCAGGACCTGCGGATCGTGGTGCTGGCGGACCTTGACCGCCGGGGCGCCTGGGAGTGGGTGAAGTGGCTGCCGCACGCCCAGCATCCGACGGACGTCGACGGCGGGGGCCCCGTGCGGCTGGTCACCGATTCCGTCCTGGGTCTCGAATCACTGCTCGGCGAGGAACTGACCGGCCGGCCCGCATTCGAGACGGACGCCGTCCCGAGCACCGAGGAGCCCTACTGCGTCGTGGTCCTGGACAGCGCCCGGACGCCCGCCGACTCCCGGCTGGCCACCGACGGCTACCGCAACACGGTGACGCTGGACGTGTCCGGCTCCCTGCCCTGGCGTCAGTCCCGCCACACCCTGCGGCTGCGGATCGCCGGGCAGCAGCTCCAACTGGTCAGCACCGACCGGTCGGGGAAGGAGACCACGTCCGCGCTCGGCAGGCCCGATGTGCTGGGTCCCCGGCGGGCCAGGGCACTGGCCACGCAGCTGTCCCCCTATCGGATGGGCATCACCACGGACAACGGTGAGGCACTTACCTCGGACGTGCAGCTGACGACCCTGCTCGGCCTCCCCGACCTGCACACCGTCGATCTGGACGCCGTGCGCGACGACCGCAGTGAACGGGCCAGGCTGCGAGTGCCGCTGGGGCTCGCCGGTGACGGCAGCCCGGTGGAACTGGACATCAAGGAGGCGGCGCAGGGCGGTATGGGCCCGCACGGCGTGCTGATCGGCGCGACGGGTTCCGGCAAGTCGGAGCTGCTGCGGACCCTGGTGCTGGCGCTGGCGCTCACCCACTCCTCGGAGAAGCTGAACTTCGTCCTCGTCGACTTCAAGGGCGGCGCCACGTTCCTGGGCCTGGACGGTCTGCCGCACACCTCGGCCGTCATCACCAACCTCGCCGACGAGTCCTCCCTGGTGGACCGCATGCAGGATGCCCTGCACGGTGAGCTGATGCGCCGCCAGGAGCTGCTGCGCAGCGCCGGGAACTACACGTCGGCGTTCGAGTACGAGACGGCGCGGGCGGCGGGGACCGATCTGGAACCGCTGCCGACGCTCTTCGTGGTGGTCGACGAGTTCAGCGAACTCCTCTCCGCACACCGTGACTTCATGGATCTGTTCGTGATGGTGGGACGGCTGGGCCGCAGTCTGGGGGTGCATCTGCTGCTCGCCTCGCAGCGGCTGGACGAAGGCCGGATGACCCAGCTGGAGTCGCATCTGTCGTACCGGATCGCGCTGCGGACGTTCTCCTCGATGGAGAGCCGTGGCGTCCTGGGTGTGCCGGACGCCTACCAGCTGCCCTCCGTACCCGGCAGCGCCATCCTGAAGAAGGACACCGGGACCCTGGTCCGGTTCAAGGCCGCGTACGTCTCCGGGCCGTATCAGGGCGCCCGCAGGGTCGGCGCGTCGGCCGTCGCCGGTCAGGTGGTCCCGTACCGCACGGAGTGGACCGCGCCCCGGCTCCCCGCGCCCGACCCGGACCCGCAGCCGGTGGCGGAGGAGGAGAGCGAGGAGTCCCTGCTCGCTCTGGCCGTGTCCCGGATGCGGGAGGGCGGCAGGCCCGCGCACCGGGTCTGGCTGCCGCCGTTGGACAGCCCTCTGTCGCTGGACGTCCTGCTGATGGGGGTGGAGCCGCACGCCGAGCGGGGTCTCACCACCATCGATCCCGAGCTGCACGGCCGGCTGACGGTGCCGGTGGGCATCATCGACCGGCCCTTCGACCAGAGCCGTGAGCCCCTGGTGGCCGAGCTGTCCGGCGCGGGCGGGCACGTCGGTATCGCGGGCGGTCCGCAGAGCGGCAAGTCCACACTCGTACGCGACCTGATCATGTCGCTCGCCCTCACCCACACTCCGCGCGAAGTCCAGTTCTACTGCCTGGACTTCGGCGGAGGTTCACTCGGTTCGCTCCGCGACCTGCCCCATGTGGGCGGCGTGACGGGCCGACTGGACCTGGAGCGGGTGCAGCGCACACTGGCCGAGGTGCACGGACTGGTGGCCCGGCGCGAGAAGCAGTTCGCCGAGCTGGGCATCGACTCCATGGCGATGCTGCGCGCCCGCCGGGCCGCCGGTGAGATGCCCGACGAGCCGTACGGCGATGTGTTCCTCGTCGTCGACGGCTGGGGCACGATCCGCCAGGACTTCATGGACATCATGGACACCTTCACGGCGCTGGCGGCGCGGGGCCTCAACTACGGTGTGCACCTCATCGTGGCGGCGGGCCGCTGGTCGGAGATCCCCACCGCGCTGCGGGACCAGCTCGGCACCCGCTTCGAGCTGCGACTCGGCGACAGCATGGACTCCATGATCAACATGCGGGCCGCCGCGACCATCCCCAAGTCACCCGGCCGCGGCATGACCGATTCCAAGCACCACTTCCTCACCGCTCTGCCCCGGCTGGACGGCGAAGACAGCTCCTCGGACCTCGGGGCGGGCGTCGCCGACGCCGTGGCCCAGGTGGCCGAGCACTGGCAGGGCCCGCCCGCACCCGCGGTCCGCACCCTGCCGTCGGTCCTGGAACCCTCCGAGCTGCCCGGCGCCGAGGTCGGCGCGGACGGCGATCTGCGCCTGCCGCTGGGCCTGGAGGGCAACCAACTCGACGTCATGTGGCACGACTTCGCACAGACCGCGCACCTGGTGGTGGTGGGCGACGCGGAGACCGGCAAGACCAACCTGCTGCGCTCGGTCTGCCGGGCGGTCACCGACCGCTACACCCCCGCCGAGGCGCGGGTGTTGCTGATCGACTACCGGCGCGGGCTGCTGGAGAGCGTCCCCGAGTCGCATCGGCTGGGCTACGCCGTCTCCGTCGACGTACTCAAGCAGGCGGTGGACGGCGTCGCGCGAGCCATGAAGGAGCGCCTGCCCGGCGCGGACATCTCGCCCGCCCAGCTGAAGCGGCGGGACTGGTGGAGCGGCCCGCGGGTCTTCCTGGTCGTGGACGACTACGACATGGTGTCCGGCGGCAACATGAGCAACCACTTCGGGCCTCTGCTCGACTACCTCGCCCAGGGCGCGGAGCTCGGTCTGCACCTGATCGTGGCACGCAGCGCCAACGGCGCGGCGCGGGCGATGAACGACCCGCTGCTGCGCCGGCTGCTGGAGGTCAACACGCCTGCCGCGCTGCTCTCCTGCCCGCCCTCGGAGGGATACCTGTTCAACGACACCAAGCCGAGGCAGCTGCCGCCCGGCCGGGCACAGCTGATCACGCGCAGGGGTGTGGTGCAGGTACAGACCCCGCTGCTGCCGGACCCGGAGGGCGAGGCCTAGGTATGTACGCGAAGTCCCGTCCCGCCCACATCATCTACCGGGCGTACGACGGGACTTCGCGTGCACGGCCGGACAGGATTCGTCCGGCGCACTGCCCCTGGGTGCTGCCGGCGCGGTCCTGCCTGCAGGCTGTCCCGGTCGGGATGCCGCCGCGAGGTGGAGGAGCTGCGAAGCCCGCGGACCGGGACGGGCGGGAGGTCAGGCTCGTCAGCGCACGGCCCGCCGGTGCCGCCGGGCCCCTGCCGCTGCTTCCCCGTGGCTGCGGCGGATCGTCGGACGTTGAGGCCGGCCGAGCGGGTCACCGGATGTCGCGACCGGCCGAAAGGATCGCCGGACGTCGACGCCGCTGCCGACCAGCCGTGATGGCCGGGGCTCAGTCCGCTTCCGCGGCAGGACGACCTGCCGCCCGGCCGGCCCGCCATCCCCGGCGGCGCCCTCTGGGCAGCACGAACGCCAGGAAGGCGACCAGCAGCGTCACCCCTGTCGCCCCGCCTGCCACGGCCAGCGCCCGGTTGCGCGCCTCCGGCGGGTCGAGTGGCGGGACGGCCGGTACGGAGGCGTTCTCCGTTACGGCCGGGGACTGTGTGTGTTCCTCGGGGAGTACGGCGGAGAGCGCCCGCACCGGATCGACGATCCCCAGCCCGATGCCGGGGTCCGGCGTGTCACCCACGGCCCCGTAGGCGGTGGACTCCAGCCGGTGCGCGACCTGCTCGGCGGTGAGCCGGGGGTGGTAGGAGAGGACCAGGGCCGCCGTGCCGGCCACGAAGGCGCCGGCCACCGCGTCGCCGCGGCCGGTGAACTGGCCGCTGCCGCCCGGCCCGGGCCCCACCACCGAGACGCCGGGGGCGCTCAGCCTGGGCTGCGTACGCCGCCCCTTCTCCGTGCCCGGTGCTTCCGGTTCGCCGCCCGGCCCCACCGAGGAAACGGCGAGCACTCCGGGCAGCGCCGCCGGGTAGGCGGGCCCGTTCACCGTCTGCGATGCCGCCGCGCCGGCCTCCCACTCCCGTGCCGAGGCGGGCGCCACCACCAGCGCACCGGCCTTCTGTGCGGCGAGGACGGCGTCCTTGAGCTGCTTCGGTGCGGAAGGGACGCTCAGCGCCACGTGGATGATCCGCGCCCCGGAGTCGGTGGCCGCCCCGATGCCCTTGGCCAGCGCCTCGGGTGTGGTCGCACCGTATTTGTCGGTGGCCCGCACCGCGATCACCTCGGCCTCCGGGGCGACGCCGGCTGCCTTGACACCCTGCTGCTGTCCCCCCGCCACGATCCCGGCGAGGAACGTGCCGTATCCGACGCAGTCGTCCCGCACGGTGCCGCCCGCCACCACATCCGGGCCGCCGGTGACCCGGCCGTCCAGCGCCGGAACCCGCCGCAGGTCCGCTCCGGTGCCGATGACGGCAACCTTGACCCCCGCGCCACGGCTGAGTTCCCAGGCCCTGTCGATCCCCAGGAAGCTCTGCGCCCAGGGGACTTGGGAAGATTTCTTGGCGGATCCCGGAGTGCACGGGCGGCCGTCGGCGACAGTGGCGGGCATTCCCGGCAGTGAGGGGCTGTCCGTGTCCCCCGCCGCGCCGGCCGGAGCCGCGGTGCCGGGTATCAGGAGCAGGGCGGCCAGTGCTGCCGGCCCGAGTGCGCGGGACACCGAGGACCTCGAAGATCGCATGCGCCGATGGTAACGACGCTCCCCGCACCACCGGTACCTGCCCAGGAACACGCCCCGGACCCGTGCCCCGGCGGCCCCGGAACACCGACCACCATGGCGGGCAGGCTGCGGCAACAGGCATGATGGGCACAGCAGTTCCCCACGCCCTACATGCCGCGCGTCTCCGCCCCGTACCTACGGCGCAGGGGTCCGGGAGGTCAGACAAGTGTCACGCCAGATGCTCACCGTCGCCGCCGACGGAACGGGCGACCACCGCACCGTCGGGGAAGCCGTCGCTCGGGCCCGTGCCGGAGGGGTCGTCAGGATCGCTCCGGGGCGGTACGAGGAGAGCCTGACGGTCTCGGCCGCGATCACCCTGACCGCCGCCGAGGGCGAGGGGACGGTGGAGCTGGCGCCCCGGCGCGGTACGGCGCTGACACTCATCGGGGACGCGGTGATGGTCAGGGATCTCGTGCTGCGCGGGCACGACGACGAACTGCCCGTGGTCGACGCGCCGCGCGGGCAGCTCGCGATGGACCGGTGCGACATCCACGGTTCGGCCTGGTCGGCGCTCTTCGCGCGGGACGGCGGGTCGCTGGCGCTGCGTCAGTGCCGGATCAGCAACCCGGTGGGCGCCGGTGTGGTGTCCACCTCCTCGGCCGAGAGCTTCCTCGAGAACTGCGTCGTCGAACACCTCGGTACGTCCGCCGTGGTGGCCGGTGAGCAGGGCAGGATCACCGCGCGCTTCAGCCGGCTCAGGGACACCAAGGGCAACGGTGTCCTCACCAACGGGCAGGCGCACGTCCTCCTGGAGGAATGCGCGATATCGGCGACCGGCAAGCCGGGCGTCGCCGTCGAGGAGGAGAGTTCGGTCAGGATGGTGCGCGGCACGGTCCGCAAGGCCGTCGTCGGCGTGTTCGTGAACAGCGCCGGGCCGGTCGTCCTGGAGGACGTCGCGGTCAGCGACGTCACCGGGCACGGATTCGTCCTGGGCGGCGGCAGTTCACCGAAGCTGGCCCGGTGCAGTACCGAACGGACCGGCGGGCACGGCCTGTTGGTGACCGAGCGCAGCCGTGGCACGTTCGAGGAGTGCGTGTTCGCCACCGCCGAGGAACCCGGCGTACGCGTCACCGGCTTCTCCTCACCGGTGCTGACGGACACCGTCGTCCATGACGCCGAGGGCACCGGCGTGCTGCTCGACGAGGACTCGTCCGCCGAGTTCAACCACCTTGAGGTACGGGACAGCGGCGGGTCCGGAATCGTGATCCGCAGCGGCGCCAACCCGCTGCTGCTGCGGGCCACGGTCACCGGCGCCGGCACGCACGGCGTGGAGGTCGTCAAGGACGGCAGGGGGCGGCTGGAGGAGTGCGTCGTCGAGCGGTCGGGCGACTCGGCGGTCCATGTCTCGGGCCACGGCAATCTGTTCGTCGGCAAGGGCCGGCTGCGTACCTCCGCCGGGGCCGGGATCCACATCGGGGCGCTCGGTACGCTCACGCTGCGGGACACCGGGGTCGAGGAGTCCGGCGGCGCGGGCGTCCACATCGCACCCGAGGGCGAACTGGCGGCCGTGCGTGCCGTGGTGACCGGGTCCGCCGAGCACGGCGTACTGGTGTCCGCGGGCGCGCGGGCCTCCCTCAACGGCTGCGAGGTGACCGGTTCGGGCGCCGACGGCATACGGGTGGAGGGCACCGACGCCGTGTCGCTGACCGGCTGCACCGTCCGCGCCAACCGGGGCAGCGGAGTGCGCCAGACGGTGCCCGGCGACCGGCTCGCCGTCGAGGGGCTGGCCAGTGCGGAGAACGGTGCCCCGGACGCCTGGGGCACCGCGGAGGACGCGGAGGCGGCGGGCGACGGGCGGCTGCCCGGCGGAGCGGCCCCGGCGGCGGCCGAAACCCTGTCCGGTACGGGCCCGGTGGCCGAGCTGGAGTCGCTGATCGGCCTCGACGAGGTCAAACAGCAGGTGCTGACGCTGATCAACCTCAACCGGATGGCGCAGCGCAGGGCGAGCATCGGCATGCCCGCTCCGCCGATGAGCCGCCATCTGGTCTTCGCGGGCCCGCCCGGCACCGGCAAGACAACCGTCGCCCGGCTGTACGGCTCCATCCTCGCCTCGCTCGGCGTGCTGCGCTCCGGGCACCTGGTGGAGGTGTCGCGTGCGGACCTGGTGGCGCAGATCATCGGCGGGACGGCCATCAAGACCACTGAGACCTTCAACAAGGCGCTGGGCGGGGTGCTGTTCGTCGACGAGGCGTACACCCTGCTCTCCGACGGCGGCGGCAGTGGCGCCGACTTCGGGCGCGAGGCGATCGACACCCTGGTGAAGCTGATGGAGGACCACCGCGAGGACGTGGTGGTGGTGGCGGCCGGCTATCCGAAGGAGATGACGGACTTCCTGGCGTCCAACCCGGGTCTCGCCTCGCGTTTCACCCGCAGCGTCGAGTTCAGCGACTACACCTCGGACGAGCTGGTCACGATCGTGGAACGGATGTGTACCGGCCACCACTACGAGCTGGATCCGGCGGCGCGGACCGCACTGTTCACCCGCTTCGAGCGGATTCCCCGTGACGCGGGCTTCGGCAACGGCCGTACCGCCCGCAAGGTCTTCGAGGAGATGGTTGACCGGCAGGCATCCCGGCTGGCCACCCTGCCGGAGGCCGGCGAGCGGGAGCTGGCCGTGCTGACCGCGGAGGACGTGGGCGTCCCGGCGGGCGGCGCGCCGGAGGACGGGCAGGACGAGGATCCGCTGCTGCGGCTGGACGCCCTGGTGGGCCTCGCGGCCGTCAAGCGCGAGGTGGGCGACCTGGTCAGTCTGCTCGCCACCGCGCGCCGGAGGAAGGAGGCCGGCCTGCCCGCGCCCCGGATCAGCCACCATCTGATCTTCGCCGGCCCGCCCGGCACCGGCAAGACAACCGTGGCGCGGCTCTACGGCGAACTGCTGGCCTCCCTGGGCGTGCTGCCGCGCGGCCAGCTCGTCGAGGTCTCACGTGCGGACCTGGTGGGCCGCTATGTCGGACACACCGCGCAGCTGACCCGGGAAGTGTTCGAACGGGCTTTGGGAGGCGTTCTGTTCATCGACGAGGCGTACACCCTGACGCCCCACTCGGGCGCCGGTTCCTCGGACTTCGGCCAGGAGGCGGTGGAGACACTGCTGAAGCTGATGGAGGACCACCGCGATGAGGTGGTGGTGATCGCGGCGGGGTACACCGCGGAGATGAACCGGTTCCTGAGCTCCAACCCCGGCCTCGACTCACGCTTCCCGCGGCGTATCGAGTTCCCCGACTACTCCTCGGACGAACTGGTCACGATCGTCCGCATGCACGCGGCCGACAACGGCTACGAGTGCGCGCCCGGCACGGCCAACGCGCTGCGGACCCACTTCGACGGCATCCCCAGGGGGGCGACGTTCGGCAACGCTCGGCTGGCCCGGCAGACGCTGGAGCAGATGATGACCCATCAGGCGGGGCGGCTGAGCACCGTCCCGGTACCGAGCCTGGACGACCTGCGGCTGCTCCTCCCCGAGGACCTCCGCCGGCGCTGAGACCAAACGAGGCCCGGGGCCGTGGCGGCTATGCGAAACACTCCAGGATCACCGGCAGATCCTCCAGCCACTCCTGGAGGCGGGCGCACCTGCGTGCGGCGAGCAAGCAGTGGTGCACGGAGACGGACGGTGACCCCGAGGTGTCTGGGGCCCTTGGCCACGTACTCGACGGAGCCGATCTCGGCCCAGGTGAACTGCGAATCCCCGGCCGGGGATTCGATCGTGACGCCCACGGCGTCGATCGGCAGGGAACTCTCCGGGCCGACCGCCACACATTCGAGGCCGACGCCGGCCGGCGCCCCGCCCACGGGGGCGGCTTCGGTCGGGGCCGGTGCGGCGGGACGCCGTTGGGCGGTGCGTAGGAGGGCGGCAGGAGTACCGGTACCGTCACCCTGGTTGAGTACGTCGCGCTCTCCGGCACGAACAGGTCCAGCAGGCCTTACGGCGTGGGCCGTCGGGACGGTTTCTCGGCCAGGCACGACGTCACGGACTGCAGTAACGCGCAGCGCCCCCAGGTGATGGCACACCGAGGGGCGCGAATACTGAGGGGACTATCCGCCGGCCGGAGCTTCGATGACCCCCTGTATGCGGCCAATCTCGGCAAGAGGAAAAGGTTCACGTCCGCTCAGCCGAGACGCTACACCGGCCGGGCTCAGCCGGTCCGTCGCAGCAGCGCCAGATACATCGCGTCCGTGCCGTGCAGATGCGGCCACAGCTGGACGTCGGGACCGTCGCCCAGCGCCGGCACTCCCGGCATCAGCGGGCGGGCGTCGACCCACTCCGCCTCGACCGGCCGTCCGCCACGCCCCTTGAGTACGTCCTCGACGACGACCCGGGTCTCCGCGAGATGCGGCGAGCAGGTCGCGTAACCGACGATGCCGCCGACCCGTACCGCCTTCAACGCCTCACGCAGCAGACCGCGTTGCAGCGGTGCGAAGCTCTCCAGGTCCTCCGGGCGGCGCCGCCAGCGCGCCTCCGGACGGCGCCGCAGCGCGCCGAGGCCAGAGCACGGCACATCCATCAGGATCCGGTCGAAGGTGCCGGGCAGCCATGGCGGGCGGGTGCCGTCGGCGGTGATCACCTGGTACGGGCCGGGATTGCCGGCCAGCGCGCGCTGTACGAGGCGGGCCCGGTGCGGCTGCTTCTCGGCGGCCAGCAGGGCGGCGCCGCGTTCGGCGGCGAGTGCGCCGAGCAGGGCGGCCTTTCCGCCGGGCCCCGCACAGCCGTCGAGCCACCGGGTGTCGCTGCCCTCCAGCGGTGCGTTGGCGAGGGCAGCCGCCACCAGTTGACTGCCCTCGTCCTGGACCCCGGCCCGGCCCTCCTGCACAGCGGCCAGCGCACCGGGCTCGCCGCCCTCCGCCATCCGTACGGCATAGGGCGACCAGCGGCCGGGCAGGCCGTTCTCGTCACCGAGGGTGGCGAGCAGCTCGTCGGTGGTGGAGCGGCCGGGGCGGGCGACCAGAGTGACCTCGGGCCGTTCGTTGTCCGCTTCGAGGAGGTCCTCGATCCCGGCACGGCCGCCGCCCAGCGCGTCCCAGAGGGCGGAGACGACCCAACGCGGATGCGAGTGCACGACCGCGAGGTGGTCCTCGGCGTCCTCGTCGTACGACGGGGCGACGCGCGCCACCCAGCCGTCGAGGTCGTCCGCGGAGACCTTCCGGAGCACGGCGTTGACGAACTTGGCCCGCCCTTCGCCGAGCACCACCCGGGCCAGTTCCACGCTGGCGGAGACCGCCGCGTGGGTGGGGATACGGGTGCCGAGCAGCTGGTGCACGCCCATGTTGAGGACGTCCAGGACCGGCGGGTCGACCTCGCGCAGCGGCCGGTCGATGCAGGCCGCGACGATCGCGTCGTACGTCCCCTGGCGGCGCAGCGTCCCGTAGACCAGCTCGGTCGCCAGCGCCGCGTCCCGGTTGTCGAAGTCGCCCTTGGCGCGGGCCTTCTTCAGCAGTGGAGGAAGGACGAGGTTGGCGTACGCATCGCGTTCGTCGACGGCCCTGAGCGCTTCGAAGGCGAGGAACCGGACGGGGTCCTTCTTGGGGCGGCGATGCGGCTTGGCAGGACGGCGACTGCGCTGGTCGTTCACGTGAAAGGTGCTCCGCTGATGGTGAGAGGACGAACCATCCCAGCGTACGTCGCCGCCCGGCCCCGGATTCCCCCAGTGCCGCGGCACTAGACCCCCAGCAGCTCGCCGTGGACGATCCGCACCCCGCGTGCCCAGTCCGCGGCCCGCATCGGCTTCTTGCCCTGCGGCTGGACCCAGAGCAGCTCGACGGCGTGCGATCCGGTGCCCACGTACACATTGTTCTTGGCCGCCGACAGCTCGCCGGGCGCCAGCTCGGTGCGGTCCAGCACGGGCACCGCCTGGATCACCTTCAACCGCTCACCGCGGAACAGCGTCCATGCCCCTGGAGCGGGCGTGCAGCCGCGCACCACCCGGTCGACCCGCAGGGCAGGGGCGGACCACTGCACCTGGGCGTCCTCGACGGTGATCTTCGGTGCGAGGGTGACACCCTCGGCAGGCTGCGGTACGGCGTGCAGCGTGCCGTCCTCGATGCCGTCCATGGTCGCGACGAGGAGCCCCGCACCGGCGAACGCAAGCCGGGTGAGCAGGTCACCGCTGGTGTCGGTGGGCCGTACCTCTTCGGTGAGGACGCCGTACACCGGGCCGGAGTCGAGCCCCTCCTCGATCAGGAAGGTCGACGCACCGGTCACCTCGTCCCCGGCCATGATCGCGTGCTGCACGGGGGCCGCGCCGCGCCAGGCGGGCAGCAGCGAGAAGTGGAGGTTGACCCAGCCGCGGGCGGGCACGTCGAGCGTGGGCTTGGGCAGCAGCGCCCCGTAGGCGACGACCGGACAACAGTCCGGGCCGATCTCCCGCAGCCGCGCCAGGAAGTCCTCGTCGCGCGGCCGGGCGGGCTTGAGCACCTCGATCCCGGCCTCCTCGGCGCGCTCGGCAACGGGGCTGGCGACCAGACGGCGGCCTCGCCCGGCGGGGGCATCGGGCCGGGTGACGACCGCGGCCACCTCGTGCCGGTCGGAGGCGATCAGGGCGTCCAGGGCGGGTACGGCTACCTCGGGGGTACCTGCGAAGACGAGCTTCATGGGTGGCTGACTGCCTCTCAGGCCGAAACGTACGGTGACGAGCAACGCACAAGTCTATGGGCCGGGTGACCGGGGGCGTACGCACGGCTGCGCGCCCCCGGGATATGCCCGCGCGCCCCTCCACCGTGACCAGATCCCCGGCTGACGCGTTGGTCAAGAGAGATTGACCGAAGCAAGCCGCCACGATGCGGCCCTATCCCTTTCAATGCCGGTTCGAGAGGCTTCTTCATGGCCGACCACGCAACCCACGACGCCCAAGCGCGGGCCAGCCTGCATCTGTTGGTGCGGGACATCGAGCGGGTCCGGCGGCAGGTGGACGCGCTGCGCACGCTCACCGCCCAACTGGGCAACGTCTACCGTCCGCGCCGCTCCGGCCCGTCCACGGGCTTCGTCGTCTACGGCAGGGCCCCGGCCCCCACCGTCAGGCTGGCCCAGGAGCTGCGCGACAGTGTCGAGACCCTGGTCACCGCGGCAGTGGACTTCGACCGCTCACTGGGCTTCTCCTGGGACGCGGTGGGCTCCGCACTCGGGGTCACGAAACAGGCGGTGCACCGCCGCTACGGCGCCCGCCGCAACGCCCGGCAGCCGGGAGCGGCCGAGGCCACCGCAGAGGCCACGGTGCCGCGCCCCCTGCCCATCGCGCCCGGCTCCGCCCATGCGCCGACGCTGCCCGCCGTACCCGCCGCACGCTCCATGCCCCCGCAGCCGTCGATGGACCGCCCGTCCCTGCGCGAGGACGTGCGCCCGGGCATCTTTCCCGGCCCACGCAACGGCTGACCACCCCACCCCCTGCCCCGCCGCGCCCGACGCACGGCGGGGCAGCCGCATCTCCTCGCCCAGCTCCACCCCACCGGACCGTCACCCGATGTCCGGTGGATCCACCCTGATCCGGACCTGCGCACCGCTCCCCCGGGAAGTCCGCGCCGCCTGTGCCGCCTTCAGCGCGGCCGCAAGCGCCGCCCCGCTCCCGGGCGGCACTCTGAGCAGCGCCCGCTCCCAGGACTCCCCCGGCGGTGCGTCCCAGGGCCTGCGGGGCCTGCCGGGCTCGGCACCCGGCATCGGGACCGGGCCGAGCACCTCGGCCTCCGCCGGCAGTTCGGCGGCCGAGAGAAAAGCGGCGAGTGCCTCCGGTGGGCCGGTCACCGAGGCCATCCGGGACACCGGCGGGAAGCCGAGCTCGGCACGTTCCGCCAGCTCACGGCGGGCATGCCCGACCGGGTCCCAGCGCACCAGGGCCTGCACGGGCCGCAGCGTGGGCTCGGCGACCATCACCACCGTGCCACCCTGCGGCTGCCCCCTCACCAGCGAGGCCGCTGCGATCCAGCGGCGCAGCGCCTCCTCGCCGGCCCGCAGGTCGGGGCGCCCGACCATCACCCAGCCGTCCAGCAGCAGCGCCGCCGCGTATCCGCCCTCGGCGACGGGTTCGGCCCCCGGGGTGCTGACGACCAGCGCCGGCACGTCCGGCACCGAGTCCAGGACGTGGTCGCGGCCGGACGTCCGTACCGGTACCGCGGGAAACGCCCGGCCGAGCTCCTCGGCGGTGCGGCGGGCGCCGATGATCTGGGCCCGCAGCCGGTTGGAGCCGCAGGCCGGACAGTGCCAGGCGGTCTCGGTCCGCGCGCACCATGCGCAGTCGAGATCCCGCTGGTCCGGTGCCTGAAGCGGTCCGGCGCAATGCCGGCACCGGGCGGGTTCACGGCAGCGCTCGCAGGCCAGCCGCGGTGCGTATCCGCGGCGCGGCACCTGGACCAGGACGGGGCCGCTGCGCAGCCCGTCCCGTACCGTCTGCCATGCCAGGCTGGGCAGCCGGGCGGCCCTCGCGGCCCCGTCCCGCGCCAGCTCTCCGTCGCCGACCGTACGCACCAGGGGCGCCGCGATGCGCAGCTGCTCCCGGTCCGCGCGCAGCGGCAGCGCCCAGCCGCTCTCCACCAGCTGAGCGGCCTCCACGGTGCAGCTCGTACCGCCCAGCAGGAATGCGCACCGGCCGTGCGCGGCCCGTAGCTCGAGCACTTCGCGGACGTGCGGGAAGGGGGCGTTGTCGTCGCTGTGGCTGGAGTCCCCGTCGTCCCAGACGGCGACCAGGCCGAGGTCGGCGACGGGCGCGAACATCGCGGCCCTCGTCCCGACGACCGCCCGCACGGAGCCGCGCCGCACGGCGAGCCACTCCCGGTACCTCTTCTCCGGTCCGGAGTCGGCGGTCAGCAGCGCGTGGCGGCCCTCGCCGAGCAGCTCCGTGAGCGCGGCGTCCACCCGCCCCGCGGTCCGGCCGTCCGGCACGACGACGAGTGCGCCCCGTCCGGAGGCGAGCGTCGCGGCCACGGCCCTGGCGATCTCCTCGGGCCAGTGCGGTCCGGGCAGGGCGGTCCATACGGCCCGGGGCGCTCCGCCCTCGGCCAGCGCCCGCAGGAACGCGGGCCCCTGTGCATACCGCTCCCAGGTCCCGGCCGACGGCGCCGGGGGCGGCGGCAGCGGCTCCGGCGAGGGCTTGGACTCGGCCCGTCCGTTCCTGGGCGGCACGGCGAGCTGCAGCACATCGGCGAGGCTGCCCGCGTAGCGGTCGGCGACAGCCCGTGAGAGGGTCAGCAGCTCCGGTCCCAGCACCGGTTCGGGCGATACGACATAGGCCAGCGCGGCCAGGGCTCCCGTGTAGTCCGATTCGGCGAGCCGCTCGACGAGGAACCCGTCGATCAGCCCGCCCCCTTCGCGCCGCCCGCCGCGGACATTGCGCCCCCCTGCCCCGAATCGCACCCGCACCCGTACTCCGGGCTGTGCGTCGGCGTCGAGCTCCTCGGGCACGGCGTAGTCGAAGTACTGGTCGAGATGGAGCACGCCCTTGTTGACCAGCACCCGGGCGACGGGCAGTTCCTTGGCGAGCGCGGCCCCGCGCCAGGTCCGCGGTTTGGCCCGCGGCACCTCGGCCTTCCGCACCGTCTCCCGAATGAGCGCAAGCTGCTCCGGGGCCCCGCTCGCGGGGTCCTCGGATCGCTTGTTGTCGCTGCTCACAGCCAAATTCCTACCAGACACCGCTGACACCGGCCCCTGCGAGCCGGCACCGGCGGCCGTACGCACCGGGGCCCGGACACCATGTGCGGCGTCCGGGCCCCGGCGTACAGACGGAGAGCGGCAGGCTTACAGCCCGGCCGCCGTGCGCAGCGCGTCCACGCGGTCCGTGCGCTCCCAGGTGAAGTCGGGAAGCTCACGGCCGAAGTGGCCGTACGCCGCGGTCTGGGCGTAGATCGGGCGGAGCAGGTCGAGGTCGCGGATGATCGCGGCCGGGCGGAGGTCGAAGACCTCGCCGATGGCGTGCTCGATCTTCTCGGTCTCGATCGTGGCTGTGCCGAACGTCTCGACGAACAGGCCGACGGGCTCGGCCTTGCCGATCGCGTATGCGACCTGCGCCTCGCAGCGGGCGGCGAGGCCCGCGGCGACGACGTTCTTGGCGACCCAGCGCATGGCGTACGCGGCCGAGCGGTCGACCTTCGACGGGTCCTTGCCCGAGAAGGCGCCACCGCCGTGGCGGGCCATGCCGCCGTAGGTGTCGATGATGATCTTGCGACCGGTCAGGCCGGCGTCGCCCATCGGGCCGCCGATCTCGAAGCGCCCGGTCGGGTTGACCAGCAGCCGGTAGCCGTCGGTGTCCAGCTTGATGCCGTCCTCGGTCAGCTGCGCGAGCACATGCTCGACGACGAACTCGCGGATGTCGGGCGCGAGCAGCGAGTCGAGGTCGATGTCGCTGGCGTGCTGCGAGGAGACGACGACCGTGTCGAGACGGACGGCCTTGTCGCCGTCGTACTCGATGGTGACCTGGGTCTTGCCGTCCGGGCGCAGGTACGGGATGGTCCCGTTCTTGCGAACCTCGGAGAGCCGGCGCGAGAGCCGGTGTGCGAGGTAGATCGGAAGCGGCATGAGCTCGGGCGTCTCGTCGCAGGCGTAGCCGAACATCAGGCCCTGGTCGCCGGCGCCCTGCTTGTCGAGCTCGTCCTCATCGCCCTCGACCCGCTTCTCGTACGCGGTGTCGACACCCTGCGCGATGTCGGGCGACTGCGCACCGATGGACACCGAGACACCGCAGGAGGCGCCGTCGAAGCCCTTCTTGGAGGAGTCGTAGCCGATCTCGAGAACCTTGTTGCGTACGAGGGTCGGAATGTCGGCGTAGGCCTTGGTCGTGACCTCACCCGCAACATGCACCAGACCGGTGGTGATCAAGGTCTCGACGGCGACGCGGGACCGGGGGTCCTCGCTGAGCAGCGCGTCGAGAATGGTGTCGCTGATCTGGTCAGCAATCTTGTCGGGGTGGCCCTCGGTGACAGACTCCGAGGTGAAGAGACGGCGGGACACATCGCTCCCTGGGGTTGCAGCGGCTGCTGGCTGATCATTTGGCGGACGGCCGGGAGCTGCGCCCGGCACGGTCCGGGGGTCAGTTTATCCGCTATCGCTCAACGGACAACCTGTCTCGTCCTTTGGGAGATCTGTGACCTGTGGCACGACCCGTCCCTGCACGAGAATCCTTTCCGGAAGAGTCATTCCAGCCCGTATTCCAGGGATTCTGGCTTGCGCGAAGGCATCGAACGGCAATGTGGTCCCGGCCTTCATCCCAGCCGCGACGACACGAGGTCCCAGACCGTGTCGGCGAGCGCCTCCTTGGGGCCGAACGGCACCGGGGTCTCACCGCCGTCGGCTGCGAGGACCACCGCCTCGTTCTCCTCGGAGCCGAACGTCCTGCGCTCCCCCACCTCATTGACGACGAGGAGATCGCAGCCCTTGCGGCGGAGCTTCTCGCGGCCGTTGGCGAGGACGTTGTCGGTCTCGGCGGCGAAACCGACGACGATCTGGTCCGGCCGGGCGCGTTCGCCGGCGATCTCGGCGAGGATGTCGGGATTGCGGACGAGCCTGATGGGCGCAGGCTCCCGGCCGTCCTTCTTCTTGATCTTCCCCGTCGCGTACTCGGCGGGGCGGAAGTCCGCGACCGCCGCCGCCATCACGACCACATCGGCGTCCGCCGCGGCCTTCAGCACGGCCTCGCGCAGCTGTATGGCGGTCCCTGCGTGCAGGACGTCGGCGCCGGCCGGGTCGGGCAGGCCGGTGTTGGCCTCGATGAGGGTGACCCGGGCGCCACGGGCGACCGCGGTACGGGCCAGGGCGTAGCCCTGCTTGCCGGAGGAACGGTTTCCGAGGTAGCGCACCGGGTCGAGCGGCTCCCGCGTGCCCCCCGCGCTGACCACGACGTGACGGCCGGCCAGGTCGGCCTCGACGGGACCACGGGCCAGCACCCGGCGGCAGACCTCGAAGATTTCCCCGGGGTCGGGCAGCCGGCCCTTTCCGGTGTCGACGCCGGTGAGCCGGCCGACGGCGGGCTCGATGACGACGGCGCCGCGGCGGCGCAGCGTGGCGACGTTCTCCTGAGTGGCGGGGTGCTCCCACATCTCGGTGTGCATGGCGGGCGCGAAGACGACCGGACAGCGGGCGGTGAGGAGCGTGTTGGTGAGCAGGTCGTCGGCGAGACCGTGGGCGGCCTTGGCGAGCATGTCGGCCGTGGCCGGGGCGACGACGACCAGATCGGCACCCTGCCCGATCCTGACGTGCGGCACCTCGTGGACGTCGCTCCAGACTTCTGTCGACACCGGGTGGCCCGAGAGCGCCGACCAGGTGGCCGCCCCCACGAAGTGCAGGGCCGACCCGGTCGGGACGACCCTCACGTCGTGGCCGGACTCGGTCAGCAGCCGCAGCAGCTCGCACGCCTTGTACGCGGCGATGCCTCCGCTGACCCCAAGAACGACCTTCGGCTTGTCCACTGTGTCTCCCCGCACTCGGATACGAACACCCCCATGCTGCCTCACCGCACCCGGTCCGACGCTGTCGCCCCGGACACACCACAGGCCCGGCAGCCGAGGCCGCCGGGCCTGTGGTGAAGATGCAATTCCTGCTTACTGCGCGGGGCCCTCGATGGCCTCGGAGGTGAGCAGGCCCGCGTTGATCTCGCGGAGCGCGATCGAGAGCGGCTTCTCGTGCACGTGGGTGTCGACGAGCGGACCGACGTACTCCAGGAGACCCTCGCCGAGCTGCGAGTAGTACGCGTTGATCTGGCGCGCGCGCTTGGCGGCGTAGATCACGAGGCTGTACTTCGAGTCGGTGGCCTCAAGGAGCTCATCAATCGGCGGGTTGATGATGCCCTCGGGCGTGGTGATGGAAGAGGACACTCTCTGCCTTCCGAAGGGGGTAAAGATCAAAGAAATCTTTGACAGTGCGGAGTTCCGTACTGCCGCGCGTGTCGGCTGTGTCAGTCACTGTCGGCACGGTGGCCGGAAGCCTCCAGCATCAAGGCTAGCAGCTCACGTGCCACGTCCTGGACCGAGGTGTTGACCAGCGTCGTATCGAACTCGGACTCGGCGGCCAGTTCGATTCTGGCAGCAGCGAGCCGGCGCTCGATCACCTCGGCGGACTCGGTCCCGCGGCCGGTGAGCCGGCGCACCAGCTCCTCCCAGCTCGGCGGGGCCAGGAAGACGAGCTGGGCGTCCGGCATCGACTGCCGGACCAGCCGGGCGCCCTGGAGATCGATCTCCAGCAACACCGGCTCGCCCGCCTCCAGGCGGTCGAGCACGGCGCGGCGGGGCGTGCCGTACCGGTTGCCGGCGAACTCGGCCCACTCCAGCAGCTCGCCGTTGGCGATCAGCTTGTCGAACTCGTCGTTGTCCAGGAAAAAGTAATGGACTCCGTTGCGCTCGCCGGGGCGCGGCTTGCGGGTCGTCGCCGACACCGAGAGCCATACCTCGGGGTGGGCCTTGCGCATATGAGCGACGACCGTGCTCTTGCCGACCCCCGAGGGGCCGGAGAGCACGGTCAGCCGCGGACGTACGTCCGGGGGTACGGGGGACGTCCCCCGGGATGTTGCAGCCATGAAGCGATTATCCAGGTTCTCAGGGGTGCCCGAGAACGTCAGGCGGCGCTGCCGCCGAACTCGCGCTCCAGGGATGCGATCTGGTTGGAGCCGAGGCCCCGGACCCGGCGACTCTCGGAGATGCCGAGCCGCTCCATGATCTGCTTGGCGCGGACCTTGCCCACGCCCGGCAGGGACTCCAGGAGGGCGGAGACCTTCATCTTCCCGATGACGTCGTTCTCCTGGCCCTGCTTGATGACCTCGTGGAGGGAGGCGCCGGAGTGCTTGAGTCGATTCTTGACCTCGGCCCGCTCCCGGCGAGCCGCGGCGGCCTTTTCGAGCGCGGCTGCGCGCTGTTCAGGGGTAAGGGGCGGAAGAGCCACGCCTACGTCACCTCGGATGTCGATCTGTCGGATACGGACCGGTGAGGAAGCAGAGCGCTCCACACCAGGTGAGCGACGAACAACTTGTGCACGACGACTCTCGTCGGAGACTAGCGGGCAAGGCCGCTCGAGTCAGCGAGAACCAACGAAAAGTCCTGGTCAGCCTCAGCCGACCAGGACATTTCGGTCATAACAACCGAGTTTTTTGGTCAGGATTCCTTCAGCACGCTGTTACGTGGCATGTTTCACCTGCCTGCGAGGGCCGCCCGGACCTCGTCCGTGAGCCGGTCGGCGGCTGCGCGCAGCCCCGCCACGTCCGGTCCCTGGCTCAGTACGCCACGGCTCACACTGGGCACGACATTGCCCACCGCGTCGCCGAAGACACTGGGCAGATCCGCGGGCGTCGCACCCTGGGCCCCGATCCCGGGGGCGAGCAGCGGGCCGTTGATCGCCAGATTCACGCCCGCGTCCCCGAGCGTGGCACCGACCACCGCACCGACGGAGCCGAGCGGGGTGGCACCCTCGTTCTCGGCAGCCATGTGGTCGAGCATCACCTGGGCCAGCGAACGGCCGTCGGCGGTGGTGGCGCGCTGCACCTGCGCGCCCTCCGGATTGGAGGTGAGGGCGAGCACGAAGACACCCGCGCCGGAGAGGACGGCCGCGTCGAGCGCCGGGCGCAGCGAACCGAAGCCGAGGTACGGCGAGACGGTGACGGCGTCCGAGAAGAGCGGTGAGTCCTTGTCCAGGTAGGTCGCCGCGTAGGCGCCCATGGTGGAGCCGATGTCGCCGCGCTTGGCGTCCATCAGGACGAGTGCACCGGCCGCCCGCGCCTCCTCGACGGCCTTCTCCAGGACCGCGATGCCGCGCGAGCCGAACCGCTCGAAGAACGCGGACTGCGGCTTGAGGACGGCGACCCGGTCCGCCAGTGCCTCGACGACCGTACGCGTGAAGTGCTCCAGACCTGCGACGTCGTCGTTCAGGCCCCAGGCGGTGAGGAGCGAGGCGTGCGGGTCGATGCCGACGCAGAGCGGCCCGCGGGTGTCCATGGCGCGGCGCAGGCGTGCGCCGAACGGTTCCGGGATCATGCGGAGGCCTTCCTGGTTTCTGCGCCGACGGCTTCGGCGAGGGTGGCGTACGGGGAGGCGGCCAGGCGCGCGGCCAGGCCCTTGTGGATGGCCCGGGCGTAGAACGGGCCCTCGTAGATGAAGGCGCTGTAGCCCTGGACGAGCGTGGCGCCGGCCAGAATGCGCTGCCAGGCGTCCTCGGCGTTCTCGATGCCCCCGACACCGACCAGGGTGATCCGGTCGCCCACCCGCGCGTACAGGCGGCCGAGGACCTCCAGGGAGCGCGCCTTGAGGGGCGCACCGGACAGCCCGCCGGTCTCCTTGACCAGGGACGGCGAGGACTTCAGGCCGAGGCCTTCCCGGGCGATGGTGGTGTTGGTGGCGATGATGCCGTCCAGGCCCAGCTCGACCGCGAGATCGGCGACCGCGTCGACGTCCTCGTCCGCGAGGTCCGGGGCGATCTTGACGAGCAGGGGGACCCGCCGGTCGGTGACGGTCCGGTCGGCTGCCTCGCGCACGGCACCGAGCAGGGGACGGAGCGCCTCGGTGGCCTGGAGGTTGCGCAGGCCGGGGGTGTTGGGCGAGGAGACGTTCACGACGAGGTAGTCGGCGTGGCGGGCGAGCCGTTCGGTCGACTTCACGTAGTCGCCGACGGCTTCGGCCTCCGGCACAGCCTTGGTCTTGCCGATGTTGACGCCGACCGTGGTCCGGAAGACGGGGTTGCGGGTGGCCAGGCGCTCGGCCACGGCCGCAGAGCCCTCGTTGTTGAAGCCCATACGGTTGATCAGCGCGCAATCCGCGACGAGGCGGAAGAGACGCTTCCTGGGGTTGCCGGGCTGCGGCTCGCCCGTGACCGTACCGATCTCGATGTGGTCGAAGCCGAGCATCGACATGCCGTCGATCGCGACGGCGTTCTTGTCGAACCCGGCGGCGAGGCCGAAGGGGCCGTGCATCCGCAGGCCGAGGGCCTCGGTGCGCAGCTCCTTGAAGCGGGGGGCGAGCGCGGCGGCGACGAAGGTGCGAGCCACGGGGATGCGGGCGGCGAGGCGGATCCAGCGGAAGGCCAGGTGGTGCGCCTGCTCCGGGTCCATCCGCTTGAAGACCAGCTGGAAGAAGAATTTGTACATCGGGGTGTCCTCGGTGTCCTCACGGAGAGGGGGACACCGTTTCCGGTGTCCCCCTGCTGGACTGCTAGTCGCGGGCCGCGGTCAGACGCTCCGCGTGTTCCTGGAGGGAGCGGACGCCGACGTCTCCGTGGGTGAGTGCGTCGATGCCCTGGACGGCGGCGGCGAGCGCCTGGACGGTCGTCAGGCAGGGCACGGACCGGGCCACGGCTGCGGTACGGATCTCGTAGCCGTCGAGGCGGCCGCCCGTGCCGTACGGCGTGTTGACGATCAGGTCCACGTCGCCGTCGTGGATCAGCTGGACGATGGTCTTCTCGCCCTGCGGGCCCACGCCCTCGGACTGCTTGCGCACGACCGTGGCGTTGATGCCGTTGCGCTTGAGGACCTCGGCGGTGCCGGAGGTGGCGAGCAGCTCGAAGCCGTGGGCGACGAGTTCGCGCGCCGGGAAGATCATCGAGCGCTTGTCGCGGTTGGCGACCGAGATGAAGGCGCGGCCCTTGGTGGGCAGCGGGCCGTAGGCGCCGGCCTGCGACTTGGCGTACGCCGTGCCGAAGACCGAGTCGATGCCCATGACCTCACCGGTGGAGCGCATCTCCGGGCCCAGGACGGTGTCGACGCCGCGGCCGTGGATGTCGCGGAAGCGCGACCACGGCATGACGGCCTCCTTGACGGAGATCGGTGCGTCGAGCGGCAGTGTGCCGCCGTCGCCGTGTGCCGGGAGCAGGCCCTCCTCGCGCAGTTCGGCGACGGTCGCGCCGAGCGAGATCCGGGCGGCGGCCTTGGCGAGCGGGACCGCGGTCGCCTTCGAGGTGAAGGGGACGGTGCGGGAGGCGCGCGGGTTGGCCTCCAGCACGTACAGGATGTCGCCGGAGAGTGCGAACTGGATGTTGATCAGTCCGCGTACGCCGACGCCCTTGGCGATCCCCTCGGTGGAGGCGCGCAGCCGCTTGATGTCGTAGCCGCCGAGCGTGATCGGGGGCAGGGCGCAGGCGGAGTCGCCGGAGTGGATACCGGCCTCCTCGATGTGCTCCATGACGCCGCCGAGGTAGAGCTCGGTGCCGTCGTAGAGCGCGTCGACGTCGATCTCGATCGCGTCGTCGAGGAAGCGGTCGACCAGGACCGGCCGGGTGGGGCTGATCTCGGTGGACTCGGCGATGTACGAGGAGAGCCGCGCCTCGTCGTACACGATCTCCATGCCGCGGCCGCCGAGCACGTAGCTGGGGCGTACGAGGACGGGGTAGCCGATCTCGTCGGCGATGGCCTTGGCCTCGTCGAACGTGGTGGCGGTGCCGTGCTTCGGGGCCGGGAGGCCGGCCTCGGCCAGCACGCGGCCGAAGGCGCCGCGGTCCTCGGCGGCGTGGATGGCCTCGGGGGACGTACCGACGACGGGCACACCGTTGTCCTTGAGCGCCTGCGACAGACCCAGCGGGGTCTGGCCGCCGAGCTGGACGATGACGCCGGCGACCGGGCCCGCGAGGGACTCGGCGTGCACGATCTCCAGCACGTCCTCGAGCGTCAGCGGCTCGAAGTACAGGCGGTCGGAGGTGTCGTAGTCGGTGGAGACGGTCTCCGGGTTGCAGTTGACCATCACGGTCTCGTAGCCCGCGTCGCTGAGAGCGAAGGAGGCGTGGACACAGGAGTAGTCGAACTCGATGCCCTGGCCGATGCGGTTGGGGCCGGAGCCGAGGATGATCACCGCTGGCTTGGTGCGGGACGCGACCTCGCTCTCCTCGTCGTAACTGGAGTAGAAGTACGGCGTCTTCGCGGCGAACTCGGCGGCGCAGGTGTCGACCGTCTTGTAGACCGGGCGGATGCCCAGGGCGTGCCGCACCTCGCGCACGACTTCCTCGCGCAGACTGCGGATGTCGGCGATCTGCTCGTCGGAGAAGCCGTGACGCTTGGCCTCGGCGAGCAGTTCGGGGCCGAGCTCGTCGGCGGCGGCCAGCTCGTCGGCGATCTCCTTGATGAGGAAGAGCTGGTCGACGAACCAGGGGTCGATCTTCGTGGCGTCGAAGACCTCTTCCTGGGTGGCGCCGGCCCGGATCGCCTGCATGACGGTGTTGATCCGGCCGTCGGTCGGGCGGACCGCCTCGGCCAGCAGCTCGGCCTTGTTGCCGGTCTCACCGGTGAAGGAGAACTGCGAGCCCTTCTTCTCCAGGGAGCGCAGTGCCTTCTGGAGCGCCTCGGTGAAGTTCCGGCCGATCGCCATGGCCTCGCCCACCGACTTCATGGTGGTGGTGAGGGTGGAGTCGGCGGAGGGGAACTTCTCGAAGGCGAACCGCGGGGCCTTGACGACGACGTAGTCGAGGGTCGGCTCGAAGGAGGCCGGCGTCTTCTCGGTGATGTCGTTCGGGATCTCGTCGAGCGTGTAGCCGACGGCCAGCTTGGCGGCGATCTTGGCGATCGGGAAGCCGGTGGCCTTCGAGGCGAGCGCCGAGGAGCGGGAGACGCGCGGGTTCATCTCGATGACGATGATCCGGCCGTCGGTCGGGTCGACGGCGAACTGGATGTTGCAGCCGCCGGTGTCGACGCCGACCTCGCGGATGATCGCGATGCCGATGTCGCGCAGTCGCTGGTACTCGCGATCGGTGAGCGTCATCGCCGGGGCGACGGTGATCGAGTCGCCCGTGTGGACGCCCATCGGGTCGAAGTTCTCGATGGAGCATACGACCACGACGTTGTCGTGCTTGTCGCGCATCAGCTCCAGCTCGTACTCCTTCCAGCCGAGGATGGACTCCTCCAGGAGCACCTCGGTGGTCGGGGAGAGCGTCAGGCCCTGGCCGGCGATCCGGCGCAGTTCCTCCTCGTCGTGGGCGAAGCCTGAGCCGGCGCCGCCCATGGTGAAGGAGGGGCGGACGACCACGGGGTAGCCGCCGAGCGTCTCGACGCCCGCCAGGACCTCGTCCATGGAGTGGCAGATGACCGAGCGGGCGGACTCGCCGTGGCCGATCTTGGCGTTGACGGCCTCGACGACACCCTTGAAGAGGTCGCGGTCCTCGCCCTTGTGGATGGCCTCGACATTGGCGCCGATGAGCTCGACGCCGTACTTCTCCAGGACACCGTTCTCGTGCATGGAGATCGCGGTGTTGAGTGCGGTCTGGCCGCCCAGCGTGGGGAGCAGCGCGTCGGGGCGCTCCTTGGCGATGATCTTCTCGACGAACTCGGGAGTGATCGGCTCGACGTACGTGGCGTCGGCGATCTCCGGGTCGGTCATGATCGTCGCCGGGTTGGAGTTCACCAGGATGACGCGCAGGCCCTCGGCCTTGAGTACGCGGCAGGCCTGGGTGCCGGAGTAGTCGAACTCGGCTGCCTGGCCGATGACGATCGGGCCGGAGCCGATGACCAGGACGGACTGGATATCGGAGCGCTTAGGCACGCTGGCCCTCCATCAGGGATACGAAACGGTCGAAGAGATACGCGGCGTCGTGCGGGCCCGCGGCCGCTTCAGGGTGGTACTGGACGCTGAAGGCCGGCCGGTCGAGGAGCTGCAGCCCCTCGACGACCTGGTCGTTCAGGCAGACATGGGAGACCTCGGCGCGGCCGAACTCCGTGTCGGACACCTTGTCGATCGGGGCGTCGACGGCGAAGCCGTGGTTGTGTGCGGTGACCTCGACCTTGCCGGTCGTGCGGTCCTGCACGGGCTGGTTGATGCCGCGGTGGCCGTACTTCAGCTTGTAGGTGCCGAAGCCGAGGGCGCGGCCCAGGATCTGGTTGCCGAAGCAGATGCCGAAGAGCGGTGTCTTCCGCTCCAGGACGCCCTGCATGACGGAGACCGGGTGGTCGGCGGTGGCCGGGTCACCGGGGCCGTTGGAGAAGAAGACGCCGTCGGGCTCGACCGCGTACACATCTTCGAGGGTGGCGGTGGCGGGCAGGACGTGCACCTCGATGCCGCGCTCGGCCATCCGGTGCGGGGTCATGCCCTTGATGCCGAGGTCGATCGCAGCGACGGTGAACTTCTTGGTGCCGATCGCGGGGACGACGTACGTCTCCTTGGTCGTGACCTCCGCGGAGAGGTCGGCGCCCACCATCTGGGGGGCCTCCCGGACGCGGGCCAGCAGCGTGGCCTCGTCGGCGAGGCCCGCGGCGGAGCCGCTGTTCAGCGCAGGACCGGAGAAGATGCCGACGCGCATGGCGCCGCGCTCGCGCAGGTGGCGGGTGAGGGCGCGGGTGTCGATGCCGCTGATGCCGACGACGCCCTGGCGCTCCAACTCCTCGTCGAGCGAACGCTGCGAGCGCCAGTTGGAGGGCACCCGGGCGGGGTCGCGGACGACGTATCCGGCGACCCAGATCTGCTTCGACTCGGGGTCCTCGTCGTTCACCCCGGTGTTGCCGACGTGCGGGGCGGTCATCACAACGACCTGGCGGTGGTACGAGGGGTCGGTCAGCGTCTCCTGGTAGCCGGTCATGCCGGTGGAGAACACCGCCTCGCCGAAGGTCTCCCCCACGGCCCCGTAGGCGCGGCCGCGGAAGGCGCGGCCGTCCTCCAGGACGAGTACGGCGGGAGCTTTGGCGGCTCCCCGGGTGGAGATCGTCATCGTGCGGTGCCTTCCGTAGTGCTGGTGAGTTGTTCGATGGCCCCGACCCAGGCCGGGTGCTCGGCCGAGCGGTCGGAGCGGAAACCGGAGTCGATCAGCTTGTCGCCGTGCGCCCAGGTGATGATCAGCAGGCCGCCCTCGGGGAGGACCTTGCCGGCGATGCCCTTGTCGAGCCGGGC
Source organism: Streptomyces sp. NPDC018000 (assembly GCF_044328025.1). Classification (NCBI taxonomy): domain Bacteria; kingdom Bacillati; phylum Actinomycetota; class Actinomycetes; order Kitasatosporales; family Streptomycetaceae; genus Streptomyces; species Streptomyces sp. NPDC018000. The sequence goes on along the minus strand of NZ_JBIRGM010000006.1, from coordinate 319,681 downwards.
CTCACGCAGTGCGGCAGCCGGGACGAAGAAATCCGCTGCCCCGGGTCGTACGACGTCGAGGCCCTGGTCGGTCAGGGTGAGCACGACGCGGCTGCGGGTACCGAGGCCGTGGGCGACGATCCGGTCGAGCCACTGCCCGGCGGTGGTCGAGGCGTGGTACCGGCCGGCCAGCGTCAGCAGCTTCTCGCCGTCCGCGAACCCCTCCGGGGTGGTCGCGAGCTCCGGCAGATCGGACTGGAGACTCCCCCGCCACTTCCATCCCTGGCGCATCAGCCAGTAGAGGAAGGCGACGAGGACGAGCAGTCCGATGACCCAGCTGATGCGAGCGGGCCAGTCGGTCACTTCGGCCGACTTCTGCTCGGCGGCGAGCTGGAGGTACAGGGGGGTGAGTGATGTCACGCGAGCTTCCCGTCGACGACCGTGGCACGGCCCCGCAGGAAGGTGTGGGTGACTCGGCCCGGCAGCTCGCGACCCTCGTAGGGAGTGTTGCGGCTGCGGGAGGCAAAGCCTGCGGGGTCCACCACACCACGGTATGCCGGATCGACCAGCGTGAGGTTGGCGGGCTCACCGGCCGAGACGGGCCGGCCGTGTCCGTCGAGACGACCGATGGCGGCCGGACGCAGCGACATGCGGTCGGCGACGCCCGCCCAGTCGATGAGGCCGGTGTCGACCATCGTCTGCTGGACGACGGAGAGCGCGGTCTCCAGGCCCACCATGCCCATGGCGGCGGCGGCCCACTCGCAGTCCTTGTCCTCGTGCGGGTGCGGGGCGTGGTCGGTGGCGACGCAGTCGATGGTGCCGTCGGCGAGCGCCTCGCGCAGGGCCATGACGTCGGCCTCGGTACGCAGCGGCGGGTTCACCTTGTAGACCGGGTTGTAGGACCGTACGAGCTCGTCGGTGAGGAGCAGGTGGTGCGGGGTGACCTCGGCGGTGACGTTCCAGCCCTTGGACTTGGCCCAGCGGACGATCTCGACGGAGCCGGCGGTCGAAAGGTGGCAGATGTGCACCCGGGAGCCGACGTGGGCGGCGAGCAGTACGTCCCGGGCAATGATCGACTCCTCGGCGACGGCGGGCCAGCCGCCGAGGCCGAGTTCCGCGGAGACGACGCCCTCGTTCATCTGGGCGCCCTCGGTGAGGCGGGGCTCCTGGGCGTGCTGGGCGACGACGCCGTCGAAGGCCTTCACGTACTCGAGCGCGCGGCGCATGATCACCGCGTCGTCGACGCACTTGCCGTCGTCGGAGAAGACCTTCACTCCGGCGGCCGAATCGTGCATGGCGCCGAGCTCGGCGAGCTTCTTGCCCTCCAGGCCGACGGTGACGGCGCCGATCGGCTGTACGTCGCAGTAGCCGGACTCCTTGCCGAGCCGCCAGACCTGCTCGACGACACCGGCGGTGTCGGCGACCGGGAAGGTGTTGGCCATGGCGTGCACGGCGGTGAAGCCACCGACGGCTGCCGCCTTCGTCCCGGTGAGGACGGTCTCGGAGTCCTCACGGCCGGGCTCGCGGAGGTGGGTGTGGAGGTCGACCAGGCCGGGCAGCAGAATCTGGCCCCCGGCCTCGACGACGGTCGCGTCACCGGCCTCGAGACCGGTACCGATCGCCGAGATGGTCTCGCCGTCGATCAGGACGTCCTGGGGTTCGCCGCCAAGGATCTTCGCGCCGCGGATAAGGGTCTTGCTCATGATTACTTGTTCTCCTCGGTACGGGAGGGGGTGGCGGGCGACGGGGAAGCCGGGGCGGCGGGCTCGGAGCCGCCCAGCAGCAGGTACAGGACGGCCATGCGGACCGAGACGCCGTTGGCAACCTGCTCGACGGCCGTGCACCGGTCGGAGTCGGCGACCTCTGCGGTGATCTCCATGCCCCGGACCATCGGGCCGGGGTGCATGACGATGGCGTGCTCGGGCATCTTCGCCATGCGGTCGCCGTCCAGGCCGTAGCGGCGGGAGTACTCGCGCTCGGTCGGGAAGTACGCGGCGTTCATCCGTTCGCGCTGCACACGCAGCATCATCACCGCGTCGGACTTCGGCAGCACCTCGTCGAGGCCGTAGCTGACGTCGCACGGCCACTGCTCGACGCCGACGGGGACGAGGGTCGGCGGGGCCACCAGGGTGACGTGGGCGCCGAGCGTATTCAGCAGGTGGACGTTGGAGCGGGCCACCCGGCTGTGCAGGATGTCGCCGACGATGGTGATCCGGCGGCCTTCGAGGTCCCGGCCGAGACCGCTGTCGGCCCCGACCAGTCGGCGGCGCACGGTGAAGGCGTCCAGAAGGGCCTGGGTGGGGTGCTCGTGGGTGCCGTCACCGGCGTTGACGACGGCACCGTCGATCCAGCCGGAGGTGGCGAGGCGGTACGGGGCACCGGAGGCGCCGTGCCGGATGACGACGGCGTCGGCGCCCATCGCCTCCAGGGTCAGTGCGGTGTCCTTGAGCGACTCGCCCTTGGAGACGGACGAGCCCTTCGCGGAGAAGTTGATGACATCGGCGGAGAGGCGCTTGGCGGCGGCCTCGAAGGAGATGCGGGTACGCGTCGAGTCCTCGAAGAAGAGATTGACGACGGTACGGCCGCGCAGGGTGGGGAGCTTCTTGATCGGCCGGTCCGCGACCCGGGCCATCTCCTCGGCGGTGTCGAGGATCAGGACGGCGTCGTCGCGGGTGAGGTCGGCGGCCGAGATGAGGTGACGCTTCATCTGGGTGTTCTCCGGGTGGCTGGAGCGTTCAGGCATGCGGGCGTGCAGAAGCTGCCGTACGGCTTCGAGGTACGCCGTACGGGTGAATTACAGCTACTGCTCGCCCGCCGGGGCGGTCTGCTGGACACCGAGCAGCACGGCGTCGCGGCCGTCCTCCTCGGCGAGCTGGACCTTGACCGTCTCCCGCAGCGACGTGGGGAGGTTCTTGCCGACGTAGTCGGCACGGATCGGGAGTTCGCGGTGACCGCGGTCGACGAGGACCGCGAGCTGCACCGCGCGGGGCCGGCCGATGTCGCCCAGCGCGTCGAGCGCTGCGCGGATCGTGCGGCCCGAGAAGAGGACATCGTCGACGAGGACGACCAGGCGGCCCTCGATGCCGTCGCCGGGGATCTCGGTGCGGGCCAGGGCGCGCGCAGGGCGCAGCCGCAGGTCGTCGCGGTACATCGTGATGTCGAGCGAGCCGACCGGCATCTTCCGGCCGGTGATCTCCTGGAGTTTTTCGGCGAGCCGGCCGGCGAGGAAGACGCCTCGCGTCGGGATGCCGAGGAGCACCACATCGTCGGCGCCCTTGGCGCGTTCGACGATCTCGTGAGCGATTCGGGTGAGTGCTCGGGCGATGTCGGGAGCCTCCAGAACGGGGCGTGCCGCGTTGCCGGTGGCTTTGTGCTGTGCGTCCATAAGAAACGGACCTCCTTCTCCGCCTCACTGGACGGACCTTAAAGGACGTCGAAATTGCGTCATCAACGCTACCAGTGCTTGTGCCGTGCCCTGGCAGCACCCCCGGGAGGTGCCGGTCCGGACCATTCGGCTTGACGCAGCCCAGTAACGCTGCGTAACCTCACAGTGAGTTACCAGCCACGCGGCGGAGCCGCAAAATGTTCCAGCGTCCGGGGAGCCTTATGTCCAGCGAATACGCAAAACAGCTCGGGGCCAAACTCCGTGCCATCCGCACCCAGCAGGGCCTCTCCCTCCATGGCGTGGAGGAGAAGTCCCAGGGCCGCTGGAAGGCCGTCGTGGTCGGTTCGTACGAGCGCGGCGACCGTGCAGTGACGGTACAGCGCCTCGCCGAGCTCGCGGATTTCTACGGAGTCCCGGTGCAGGAACTCCTGCCCGGTACGACGCCTGGCGGGGCCGCAGAGCCCCCGCCGAAGCTTGTCCTGGACCTGGAGCGCCTCGCCCACGTCCCGCCGGAGAAGGCCGGACCGCTGCAGCGTTATGCCGCGACGATCCAGAGCCAGCGCGGCGACTACAACGGCAAGGTGCTGTCGATCCGCCAGGACGACCTGCGCACGCTGGCCGTGATCTACGACCAGTCGCCGTCCGTGCTCACGGATCAGCTGATCAGCTGGGGCGTGCTGGACGCCGACGCGCGCCGCGCCGTCGCCCACGACGAGGGCTGACACCCCTCCGCAGAAACGTGCCGCCGTGTCGGCGCGGGTTCACCCTTTCGGGCGCCCGCGCCGACACGGTTTTTTCGTTGGCGCAACACGCCGCATACCGAAGGGCCCACGGTCACGACCATGGGCCCTTCGCCGGCTGAACAGCCGCCGGAGGCTACTGCTCCCGGCGGAGGTTCGGCTTGAGGTCCTTGAACCGGGCCAGCAGCCCGTTCACGAAAGACGGGGAGTCATCGGTGGAGAACTCCTTGGCGAGCTGGACCGCCTCGTCGATCACCACCGCGTCCGGGGTCCCGTCCACCCAGATCAGCTCGTACGCACCGAGCCGCAGGATGTTCCGGTCGACGACCGGCATGCGGTCGATCTCCCAGTCCACGGCGTAGGTCACGATGAGCTCATCGATCCGGTCCGCGTACTGCGCGTACCCCTCGACGAGCTCCATCGTGTACTCGGTGACCGGCGGCTGACGGGTGTCGGACCGCGAGAGCCGCACCCAGTCCGCGAGGACCGTCTGCACGGACTCACCGCGCTGGTCGGCCTCGAAGAGGATCTGGAAGGCTCGCTTGCGGGCCGTGTTCCGAGCAGCCACGGTTAGCTGTTCACCCGGCCGAGGTAGTCACCCGTGCGGGTGTCGACCTTGATCTTCTCACCCGTGGTGATGAAGAGCGGGACGCCGATCTCGTAGCCGGTCTCCAGCGTGGCGGGCTTGGTGCCACCGGTGGAGCGGTCGCCCTGGACGCCCGGGTCCGTGTGCTGGACGGTCAGCTCGACGGCGGCGGGCAGCTCGACGTAGAGCACCTGGCCCTCGTACTGGGCGACGGAGGCGGTGAAGCCCTCGATCAGGAAGTTGGCTGCGTCGCCGACAGCCTTGCGGTCGACCATGAGCTGGTCGTACGTGTCCATGTCCATGAAGACGAAGTACTCGCCGTCCATGTACGAGAACTGCATGTCGCTACGGTCGATGGTGGCCGTTTCGACCTTCACGCCGGCGTTGAACGTCTTGTCGACGACCTTGCCTGAGAGCACGTTCTTGAGCTTGGTGCGCACGAAGGCCGGGCCCTTGCCGGGCTTGACGTGCTGGAACTCGACGACGGACCAGAGCTGGCCTCCGTCGAGCTTGAGCACCAGGCCGTTCTTGAGGTCGTTCGTGGAAGCCACGGTTGCGGAATCTCCTGGACTGAAGCTGGTGGAACGACCGAGGACGCGCGCTAGAGCGCGAGCAGTTCCTTGGTCGTAATGGTGAGTAGCTCGGGTCCGCCGTCCGCCTCGGGGCGCACGACGAGCGTGTCATCGATCCGGACCCCGCCCCGGCCCGGGAGGTGGACCCCCGGTTCGACGGTGACCGGCACACAAGCGTCCAGTTTACCCATGGCTGCAGGTGTCAGCTGCGGGTCCTCGTCGATTTCGAGCCCCACCCCGTGTCCGGTCCATGGTGCGAGGCCGCCGCCGTGGCCCGCGGAGTCCAGGAGACAGCGCGCAGCACGGTCCACATCGCGGTAGGCGGCCCCCGGCACGAGAGCCTCGCGCCCGGCCCGCTGAGCGGCGAAAACCAGGTCGTAGAGCTCGATCTGCCAGTCGGCGGGCGTCGTCCCGATGACGAACGTACGGCCGATCTCACAGCGGTAGCCGCGATAGTTCGCGCCCAGGCAGACGGAGAGGAAATCCCCCTCCTCCACCCGCCGGTCCGAGGGGCGGTGCCGGCCCTGGCCGGAGTTCGGCCCGGTGGCTACGGAGGTGGCGAAGGCGGGACCGTCGGCGCCGTGGTCCACCAGGCGGCGCTCCAGCTCCAGGGCGAGATGCCGTTCGGTGCGGCCCACCAGGATGGATTCGAGGAGTTCCCCCAGGGCCTGGTCGGTGATCTCGGCGGCGATGCGCAGGCAGGCGATCTCCTCCTCGTCCTTGACGACCCGCAATCGCTCCACGAGGGCACCGAGATCGGCGAGCCGGAGCCGCGGGGCGACCGAGCTCATGGCCCGGTGGCGGGCGACCGTCAGATGGTGTTCCTCGACGGCCAGGGACTCGGCGCCGAGGGAGGCGGCCAGATCGGCGGCCGCGACCACCGGATCACCGTCGGTGGCCGGCATCAGTGACACCCGCAGCCGATCGTCGGTGCGCCCGTCGGCGGGATCGCCGGTCGGGGCGCGGGGGCAGAGCAGGACGTCCTCACCGGGGCCGAGCAGCAGCACGGCGCCCGGGGGCGCTCCGCCCGCGAGATAGCGGACGTTGGCGGGGCGGGAGACCAGAGCGGCCGCGGATCCGACGGCGGCGCACCGGTCGCGGAGCAGCCCGCGGCGGACGGCGTACACGTCTGACATGTCACGAGCCTACGAGCGGTGGCGCAGGCCTGCTCGGTCAGCGCATCCGACCGGGGGCCGCGGCCTGGTCCGTCACCGGACGGGGAACACCGCCCGGCGGTGGTTCACCAGGCCGGAGGGCTGGCTATCGAGCGGGCGAGTATGTCGTCCAGGACACGCGCGGTGGTCTCCACGTCGTACGCCGAGTTGTCGATGATCGGCAGTCCGGAGCCGTACCACCCGGCCATCCGGCCGTGGATCCGGGCAACCTCCTCGTCCGAGAGGCGGCGGTTCCCGCTGCGGGCGGCGTTGCGCTCCAGCACGACCTCCAGGCCGGGCAGCAGAACGACGGGCAGCAGTCCGGGGCCGACATGGCGCTTCCAGCCGCCGAGGCCGACGACCGCCCGGTCCGGGAAGACGGCGTCGTCCAGGATGCAGGAGATCCCGTTGGCGAGGAAGTTGCGGGCGGCGAAGCCGCAGGTGCGACGGGCGAGACGGTACTGGGCCTCGGAGTGGTCGTTCCACCCGGCCTGGGGGTCGGCGAAACCGGAGCAGACCCATTCGCGGACGTCATCGAGGCTGACGTGGGCCGTGGGAACCCGGCGGCGGCTGGCCCAGAGCCTGGCCACGGTGGTCTTGCCTGCGCCCGCGGGGCCGATCAGGAGTACGGCGAGGGTCGCGCTGCCGGTGCCGGGCTCGGCGGGCGGCGCGGGCATCGGGACGGGTCCGCCGGGCGGCAACTGGATGTGCCCGGTGGTCTCCCTGGAGGGAGGCGCCGGGGGGTGCTGCGGGGCGGGTGCGTTCCAGCCCTGGGGCATGGGAGGGGTGGTGGGCGGCGGCCCCGGCGGTCCGGGGCGCTGGGCCTGCTGCGTCCAGCCGGCAGGTCCGCTTCCGGGGCCTTGGGGCGGCGGCAGCGGGGCCCCCACTGCGTGCTGCATCCGGTGCCACTCCGTCTCGTACAGGCAACTGGCGCTGGTGGAACGGCAACCGTACCGTCCCCGACCGCCACTGAGGCAATGGTCGGGGACGGTCCGCGGTGCACCGGACGGCCGGCCGTCCGGTGCACCGGTCCGTCAGTCGGGCAACTCGTCCGCGAGGGCGCGCAGAGCGAGGCGGTAGGAGCCTATGCCGAATCCGGCCACGGTCCCCGTGGCGACCGGCGCGACCACGGAGTTGTGGCGGAATTCCTCCCGTGCGTAAGGGTTCGAGATGTGCACCTCGATCAGCGGGGCGGTGCGCTGGGCAGCCGCATCCCGCATTCCGTACGAATAGTGGGTGAAGGCCCCGGGGTTGAGAACGACCGGAATCGAGCCGTCCGCGGCCTCGTGGAGCCAGCGGATCAGCTCGCCCTCGTCGTTGGTCTCCCGGACGTCGACATCGAAGCCGAGCTCCTCGCCGAGGGCCTGACAGGTCTCGACGAGTCCGGCGTACGACGTGGCGCCGTACACATCGGGCTCGCGGGAGCCGAGCCGGCCGAGATTCGGCCCGTTGAGCACGAGGACCCGGCGGGTCACGCCGACACCTCCCCATATGCGGCGAGCAGCACCGCCGGGTCGGGCCCCTCCAGGACGGTGGGCTTGCCCAGGCCGTCGAGAACGATGAAGCGCAGCAGGTCGCCGCGGGACTTCTTGTCGATCTTCATGTTCTCCAGCAGCTTGGGCCACTGGTCGCCGCGGTAGGTGAGCGGCAGTCCGACGGACTCCAGGACCGCGCGGTGCCGGTCCGCGGTGGCGTCGTCGAGGCGCCCGGCCAGCCGGCCCAGCTCTGCGGCGAAGACCATGCCGACGGAGACTGCCGCGCCGTGGCGCCACTTGTAGCGCTCGTTCTTCTCGATGGCGTGGGCGAGGGTGTGCCCGTAGTTGAGGATCTCGCGCAGCCCGGACTCCTTGAGGTCGCTGGAGACGACCTCGGCCTTGACCCGGATGGAGCGCTCGATCAGCTCGGCGGTGTGCGGCCCGGCGGGCGTACGGGCGCCTTCCGGGTCCGCCTCGATCAGGTCGAGGATCGCGGGGTCGGCGATGAAACCCGCCTTGATGATCTCGGCCATGCCGCTGACGTAGTCGTGCACGGGCAGCGAGTCGAGGGCGGCGAGGTCGCAGAGCACTCCGGCCGGCGGGTGAAAGGCACCGACCAGGTTCTTGCCCTCGGCGGTATTGATCCCGGTCTTGCCCCCGACGGCGGCGTCGACCATGGCGAGCACCGTCGTCGGTACGGCGATCCAGCGCACCCCGCGCAGCCACGTCGCCGCGACGAACCCGGCCACGTCGGTGGTGGCGCCGCCGCCGACGCCGACGATGACATCGGTGCGGGTGAATCCGGTCTGGCCGAGCGCCTTCCAGCAGTACGCCGCGACCTCTGCGGTCTTGGCCTCCTCGGCGTTCGGCAGCTGGATCGCGATGGCCTCGTAGCCCTGCTCGGCGAGGTCCTGGCGGACCGCCTCACCGGTCTCGGCGAGCGCCTCGGGGTGCAGGACGGCGACCCGCTTGGCGCGGTCGCCGATGAGCGTGGGCAGCTCGCCGAGGAGCTGCCGGCCGACCAGCACCTCGTACGGGTCGGTGCCCGCACCGCCGGCGATCTGGATGCGTGTGGGTCCCTGGTCCGTCATGCGTGTGTTCTCCCGGCCGGGCGCCGCGGGGTCACCCGCGCGCTTGGGCAGTTCCAGTGCGTCGAGGACCGCCTGGGCGACCTCTTCGGGGGTGCGCGCGTCGGTGGCGACGGTCGCCCGGGCCACCTCGTCGTAGAGATGGCGGCGGGCTTCCATCAGCTCGCGCCACTGCCGCCGCGGGTTGACGGCGAGGAGCGGACGCGCGGTGTTCAGACCGACCCGTTTGACGGCCTCTTCCACATCCATCGAGAGATAGACGACGGAGTGGCCGGCGAGCAGGGCGCGGGTCGTCTCGTCGAGCACGGCGCCGCCGCCGAGCGCGAGGACGCCGCTGTGCTCGGCGACGGCGGTGCGTACCGCCTGCCGCTCCAGCTCGCGGAAGTGCTCCTCGCCCTCGTCGTAGAAGATCTCCGAGATCGGCTTGCCGGCCGTGGCGACGACATCCGCATCGGTGTCCCGGTAGGTGGTGCCGAGCCGCTCGGCGAGCAGTTCACCGACCGTGGACTTGCCGACGCCCATCGGACCGACGAGGACGATCAGCGGGCCGCTCATCGGATCTGCAGGTGGTCGAGGTACGACTGAACGTTGCGGTGGGTCTCGGCAACGCTGTCGCCGCCGAACTTCTCGGCGACGGCGTCGGCGAGGACCAGGGCGACCATCGCCTCGGCGACGATGCCCGCGGCCGGAACGGCACAGACATCGGAGCGCTGGTGGTGGGCCTTGGCGGGTTCGCCGGTGACGACGTCGACGGTTGCGAGCGCGCGCGGCACAGTCGCAATGGGCTTCATCGCAGCGCGGACCCGCAGCAGCTCACCGGTGGTCAGACCGCCCTCGGTGCCGCCGGAGCGGCCGGAGGCGCGCTTGATGCCGTCCTCGGTGACCAGGATCTCGTCGTGCGCCTTGGAGCCGGGGACCCGGGCCAGGTCGAAGCCGTCGCCGACCTCGACACCCTTGATCGCCTGAATGCCCATCAGGGCGGCGGCGAGGCGCGCGTCGAGCCTGCGGTCCCAGTGCACGTGCGAGCCGAGGCCGACCGGCACTCCGTACGCGAGCACCTCGACGACCCCGCCGAGGGTGTCGCCGTCCTTGTGGGCCCGGTCGATCTCGGCGACCATTTCCTTGCTCGCGTCGGCGTCCAGGCAGCGCACCGGGTCGGCGTCGAGCCTCTCGACGTCGGCGGGGGTCGGGTAGACGCCGTAGGGCGCCTTGGCCGCGGCCAGCTCGACGACATGGCTGACGATCTCGATGCCCGCGGTCTCCTTGAGGTACGACCGCGCGACGGCGCCGAGCGCGACCCGGGCCGCGGTCTCCCGGGCACTGGCGCGCTCCAGGATCGGCCGGGCCTCGTCGAAGCCGTACTTCTGCATGCCCGCGAGATCGGCGTGGCCGGGCCGCGGACGGGTCAGCGGGGCGTTGCGGGCCAGCGCCGCCAGCTCCTCGGGGTCGACCGGGTCGGCCGACATGACCTGCTCCCACTTGGGCCACTCGGTGTTGCCCACCATCACAGCGACCGGAGAGCCCATGGTGAGACCGTGGCGAACCCCGCCCAGGAAGGTGACCTCGTCCTTCTCGAACTTCATCCGCGCACCGCGGCCATAACCGAGCCGCCGCCGGGCGAGTGCGTCCGCCACCATCTCCGTGGTGATCGGGACGCCGGCGGGAAGACCCTCCAGCGTCGCCACGAGTGCGGGGCCGTGCGACTCCCCCGCGGTCAGCCAGCGCAACCTGCTCAACGGTGCTCCTCATACTCGCGCCTGGAACTGCGACGGCACGACCGGGTGCGCGGCCCTGGCCCGCCGCCTTTGATCCTCCCACGGTCGGGGACGTGAACCGGTCGCCGGTCCAGCAGGCGGACGCATCCCACCGGCGGGCGCAAGGGATCAGCGGGCGGCGAGCGCCGCTTCTCCGGCCTGTCGCATGGCCGCGAGCGGCGCGGGCGCACGGCCCGTCATCTGCTCGACCTGGAGGACGGCCTGGTGCACCAGAAGGTCGAGACCTCCGACGACTGCGCCGTTACGGGCTGCCCAGGCGGCCGCGAGTCCGGTCGGCCAGGGCTCGTACAGCACATCGAAGAGCGTGCCGGGCCGGTCCGGTACGGCATCGACGAGCGCGTCCGTGGCACCGGCCGGGGTGGTGGCGATGACCAGCGGGGTGTGCAGCGCCTGCTCGGCCTCCGCCCAGTCGGAGATCCGGACGTCGACGCCGAGGCGTTCACCCCAGCCGCGCATCTCCTGGCCCCGTTCCCGGCTGCGGACGTACGCCGTGACCGGTCCCGTACAGATCTCGGACAGCGCGGCGAGCGCAGAGGAAGCGGTCGCTCCGGCACCGAGCACGGCGGCGGATTCGGTCTTCTCCACACCGCGTTCGCGCAGTGCCGCGATCATGCCGGGGACATCGGTGTTGTCGCCGAGCCTTCGGCCGTCATCCGTGAAGACGACCGTGTTGACCGCCTCCACCGAGGAGGCCGTCTCGCTGATGGAGTCCAGCAGCGGGATGACCGCACGCTTGAGCGGCATGGTCAGCGAGAGCCCTGCCCAGGTGGAGTCGAGTCCCTGAACGAAACCGGGGAGCGCGGCCTCATCGATCTCGAAACGGTCGTACGACCATCCGGTGAGACCGAGCTCACGGTACGCGGTCCGGTGCAGCACCGGGGAGAGCGAGTGGGCGATCGGTGAGCCGAGGGCGGCTGCCCGGCGACGCCCGTCAGCCGAGGCCATGCTGTTCCTTGAATTTCTTGTTGAGCTTCTCGTGCTCGGCGGCCGTCTTGGTGAACTGGGTCTTCTTGCCGTCGAGCGAGATGAAGAACATCCACCCGTCATCAGTGGGATTGAGCGTTGCCCTCAGGGCTTCGTCGCCCGGATTGCTGATCGGACCCGGCGGAAGACCCTCGTGGTAGTAAGTGTTGTAAGGGTCCGGATTGTTCCGGATCTCATTCGACCCGATCTTGATCTCACTCTGGTTCTTGAGGTAATTGAATGCGGAGTCGAATTCAAGCTTACGGTTCGTGACAATGTTGTCCGGCTTCAAACGGTTGTAGGCGACCTCAGCCATCTTGCGGAAGTCGTCGTGTGTGAGGCCCTCCGCCTGGACCAGGCTGGCGACAGTGAGGACCTGCCAGGGGCCGTCCAGGTCGTACTTCTCGGCCGTCCCCTCGAGGTCGAGCTTGTTGTACTCCTGGTTGGCACGGGAGACCATCTTCTTCAGAATCGTCTCCGGCTTGGTTTCCTTGGTGACCGGATAAGCGGCCGGGTACAGGAATCCTTCCAGCGGGTCCTTTATGTCCTTGTCATTGCTCACCCAGTCGGGCAGACCGAGATCGGATGCCTCGGACGCGGCAATCCCCTTGGTCGTTCCCTTCTTGAGGCCCAGCTTCTTGTCGACCATCGCGTAGATGTCGACATTGCGGGAACCCTCGGGAATCACGAGAAGATTCTGGCTGTTGGGGTCGACCATCATCTTCACGGCCTCGGCCGCGGACATCTTCTCGTGGAGCAGATAGACGCCTGCCTGGATCGAGTTGCCCTTGGGGTTCTCTTTCTGCGCGTCGACGAACGCGTCGACGCTCTTGACGACGCCCTTCTGCTTCAGGATGTTGCCGATGTCGGAGCCGAGGGAGCCCTTGGGGATCTCCACCTCGACGGACCCCGAGCCACTGCCTGCGTAGTCGGGCGCCGCGCCGAACATGTCCTGCCAGAACGAGTAACCGAGGTAGCCCACGCCGCCGACGCCACCGACCAGCACCACCGCGACGATCAGGCAGGCGACGCCACTGCGGCCCTTCTTCTTCCCCTTGCCGCCCCGGCGCTCGTTGCCACCGCGACCGCCGCGGCGTGACTCGCGCGGGCTGTCGTCGTACGCTTCGTCGTCTTTGTCGCTTCGGTCGTCGGCGCCGGTGAAGAAGGGGTGGGTCTCCTCCGGCTGGGTCTCCGGGTCCCGGTCGGGACTCTGCACGGGGTCCTGCTCGGGCACGGCCTCCCGGTGGCCCGGGGGCTTCGGCGGCGGGTAGGCCTCCGGCGTGCCGTAGTGGTCATGCGTCTCGCCGTAACCGGCCTGCTGGCCGCCGTACGGGTCGGCCTGCTGGGCGTCGTAGGGCATCCCGGCGGGCTGCTGCCCGGTGTCCCAGCCACCGTTGTCGTACTGGGGCTGCTGGGGCTGCTGCTGTGCATATGCGTCCTGCGGAATTCCGTACACAGGCTGCTGCTGGTAATGCTGCTGCGCGTACGGGTCCTGCGGCTGCTGCTGCGCGTACGGGTCCTGCGGCTGCTGCTGTGTGTACGGGTCCTGGGGGTAAGGCGGTTGCTGACCGCCGTACTGGCTCTGGCCGTGGGCAGACGGCTGTCCTGCCCATCCCTGGTCCCCGTACAAGGGGTCCTCGGGATGCCACGGTTCGGAGCCGGGGCCCCGGCCATACTCAGTCATCGATCCCCTAGAGCCGCGAGACGACCTTTCGTCTCTTTGCTGTGCGGTGTTTGTTCGAACACCGCCGCATCGCGCGGAACGTTACCGTATCGCGATCAGAGAGCCACTTCGACGCCTTCGCCCGGGGCTTTACCCGACGCCCGTTCGGACTCCAGGGCGTTCTGAAGGATCACCACAGCGGCGGCCTGATCGATGACGGAACGACCCTTCTTGGACTTCACGCCCGAGGCGCGCAGTCCATGACTGGCCGTCACTGTGGTCATCCTCTCGTCCACCAGTCGCACCGGAACAGGTGCGACCGAGCGCGCGACCTCCTGGGCGAAGACCCGGATCTTGGCTGCGGCGGGGCCTTCACCGCCGCCGAGGGACCGCGGCAGGCCGATGATGATCTCGATCGGTTCGTACTCCTCGACGATCTGCCCGAGCCGCCGGTGGGCCGCCGGGACATCGCGTCCCGGGACGGTCTCCACCGGTGTGGCGAGGATCCCGTCGGGGTCGCACGAGGCGACCCCGATCCGGGCGTCCCCGACGTCGATCGCGAGACGACGACCGCGGCGCATCTGCGTCATCCCCGCCGTCACGCCGTCTCGGCGACGAGGTGTTCGACAGCGGCCACGGCGGCGCCGATGGCCTCGGGGTTCTGGCCCCCGCCCTGGGCGACGTCCGGCTTGCCGCCGCCACCGCCGCCGAGGGTCTTGGCGGCCGTACGGACCAGGTCGCCGGCCTTGAGTCCGCGCTCACGGGCGGACTCATTGGTGGCGATCACGGTGAGCGGGCGGCCGTTGGCGGTGGTGAACAGGGCCACGACAGCCGGGCGGCCGCCCTGGATGCGTCCGCGGACGTCGAGGACGAGCTTGCGCAGATCGTCGGCCGAGGTGCCGTCCGGGACCTGACCGGTGACCAGGGCGACGCCCCGGACGTCCCTTGCGGAATCGACCAGTCCGGCGGCGGCCTGGAGGACCTTCTCCGCGCGGAACTTCTCGATCTCCTTCTCGGCGTCCTTCAGCTTGCCGAGCATTCCGGCGATCTTCTCCGGGAGCTCCTCGGGACGGCCCTTGACCAGCTCCTGGAGCTGAGCGACGACCGTGTGCTCCCTGGCGAGGAAGTTGTAGGCGTCGACGCCGACGAGGGCCTCGATACGGCGCACACCGGAACCGATGGACGATTCGCCGAGCAGCTTCACCAGACCCAGCTGGGCGGTGTTGTGGACGTGCGTACCGCCGCAGAGCTCCTTGGAGAAGTCGCCGATGGTGACGACCCGAACCTGGTCGCCGTACTTCTCGCCGAACTCGGCGATGGCGCCCTGCTTCTTGGCCTCGTCGATCGGCATGACCTCGGCCTGGACGTCGAGCTCACGGGCGAGGACCTCGTTGATCTTCTGCTCGACGTCGGTGAGGACCGTGCCGGGTACGGCGGCGGGCGAGCCGAAGTCGAAGCGGAAGCGGCCCGGCGAGTTCTCCGAACCGGCCTGTGCGGCCGTCGGTCCCAGTGCGTCGCGCAGCGCCTGGTGCGTAAGGTGCGTGGCGCTGTGGGCGCGGGCGATGGCGCGGCGGCGGGTGGTGTCGATGGCGGCGTGGGCAGAAGCACCGACGGTCACCTCGCCGACCTGCACCGAACCCTTGTGGACGAAGACGCCGGGGACGGGCTGCTGAACGTCGCGGACCTGGATGACGGCGCCGCTGTCGAGCCGGATCCGGCCCTGGTCGGCGAGCTGGCCGCCGCCCTCGGCGTAGAACGGGGTGCGGTCCAGGACGACTTCGACCTCGTCGCCCTCGGTGGCGGCGGGCGAGGACACCCCGTCGACGAGCAGGCCGACGATGGTCGACTCGCCCTCGGTGGCGGTGTAGCCGGTGAACTCGGTGGTGCCGGAGTTGTCGGCGACCTCGCGGTAGGCGGACAGGTCGGCGTGGCCGGTCTTCTTGGCCTTGGCATCAGCCTTGGCGCGCTCCCGCTGCTCCCTCATCAGACGGCGGAAGCCGTCCTCGTCCACCGACAGGCCTTGTTCGGCGGCCATCTCCAGGGTGAGGTCGATCGGGAAGCCCCAGGTGTCGTGGAGCAGGAACGCCTTGTCGCCGGCGAGGACCTTGCCCCCGGCGGCCTTGGTCTCGGTGACGGCGGTGTCGAGGATGTTGGTGCCGCCCTTGAGGGCCTTGAGGAAGGCGGCCTCTTCGGCGAGGGCGACGGTCTCGATGCGCTTGCGGTCGGTGACCAGCTCCGGGTACTGCTGCCCCATCGTGCTGATCACGACGTCGACCAGGTCCTTGACGACCGGGCCTGTGGCACCCAGCAGCCGCATGTTGCGGATGGCCCGGCGCATGATGCGGCGCAGCACGTAGCCGCGGCCCTCGTTGCCGGGAGTGACGCCGTCACCGATGAGCATCACGGAGGTACGCACGTGGTCGGCGACCACACGGAGCGAGACGTCCGAACCGTGGTCGGCGCCGTACCGGACGCCGGTCAGCTCGGTGGCCTTGTCCATGACGACGCGCAGGGTGTCGGTCTCGTACATGTTCTGTACGCCCTGCAGGATCATGGCGAGGCGTTCCAGGCCCAGACCCGTGTCGATGTTCTTCGACGGCAGGTCGCCGAGGATCGGGAAGTCCTCCTTGCCGTCACCGGTGCCCCGCTCGAACTGCATGAAGACCAGGTTCCAGATCTCCACGTAGCGCTCGTCGTTGACGGCCGGGCCGCCCTCGACGCCGAACTCGGGGCCGCGGTCGTAGTTGATCTCGGAGCAGGGGCCGCAGGGTCCGGGGACACCCATGGACCAGAAGTTGTCCTTCTTGCCCAGGCGCTGGATGCGCTCGGCCGGTACGCCGATCTTGTCGCGCCAGATCTGCTCGGCCTCGTCGTCGTCGAGGTAGACCGTGATCCACAGCCGCTCGGGGTCGAGACCGAAGCCGCCGTCCGCCACGGAGCTCGTCAGAGCCTCCCAGGCGTAGCTGATGGCGCCTTCCTTGAAGTAGTCACCGAAGGAGAAGTTGCCGCACATCTGGAAGAACGTGCCGTGCCGGGTGGTCTTGCCGACCTCCTCGATGTCCGGCGTACGGACACATTTCTGCACGCTGGTGACGCGCGGGGCCGGCGGCTTGACCTCTCCGAGGAAGTACGGCTTGAAGGGGACCATGCCCGCGGGGACCAGGAGCAGAGTCGGGTCGTCCGCGATGAGCGACGCCGAAGGGACGACGGTGTGACCGCGCTCCTCGAAGAAGCTCAGCCAACGGCGACGAATTTCAGCCGACTCCATCAGTGGTCCTCATTCCGGTTGTACGAGTTGTAGGGGAGCTTGCGGTAATTGGCGACGTCGAGGGACCTGTCCGGTCCGACGGGCTCGGCCGCCTCGACGGCGAAATGACGCCGTACGGGGAGGTCGGGGTCGACCGGTGCCTCCAGGCCCAGCGCCTCGCCCAGTTCGGCCTCGCGCCGGGCCATGGACTCACGGACGTCCAGAGCGAAGTCCTTGAGCTTGTGGCCCGTCTCGATCGCCTTGTCCGCGGCCTGCGCCGCGAGACTTTCGGGGGTCAGCTGCTTGAGCTTCCGGTTCACCTTGGTGGTGGCCCAGACACCGGCGGCGGCGCCGGCGGTGAACCAGAACGTACGGCGGAACATCGCTGCGTCAGTCCTTCGATCCGCGGGAGTTTCTGCCGTCGCGCTTCCTGCCGCGCGCGGCCGGCACGGTGCGGCCGACGATCACCGTACGACGGGCAGGTTCCGGTTCCGGATTGGTCTTGCGGCCGATGGCCTGTCGTACCCCGTAGCCGAACGCGGCGACCTTGACGAGCGGGCCACCGAAGGCCGAGGCGACGGTGGTGGAGAGCGCCGAGGCGTTCGAGGTGACTTCCTGGACGTCCGTGGCGATCGCGTCGACCTTGTCGAGCTGCGTCTGCGCGGAGCGCACGGTGGCAGAGGCGTCGGCAAGCAGCGGGACTGCCTGCTCGGTCACGTCCGCCACGAGCTTGGTGGTCGCCCTGAGCGTCTGGGCCAGCCTCACCAGTACGACTGCGAGGAACGAAACCAGGATCGCCCAGAAGACGGCCACCAGGATCCCGGCCACCTCTCCACCGGACACAGTGCACCGCTCTCTGACTTGTTGCTGTCTCTGTACTGTCTCGGTCTGTCTCTGCTCGCTCCGGCGACCGCTGTTGCAACAGCCGATCGTCGTCTCCCGAGCCTATCGCGCCCGCGGTCGCACCCCGTACCGCATTACCGGCGGCAGAACCGCAGTTGCCGCAGGGGGATTGCACGGAGAGCATCCGTACCGGCACTTTACGTGTTTCACGCGACGCCCCAGAACGCTCAGGCCCGCCCCCTCCCATACATCGGGAAGGGGCGGGCCTGAGCGCTGGTGAGAGCGGGTACGCCTGGATCAGCGGGCGTAGTACTCGACGACGAGCTGCTCGTCGCAGATCACGGGGATTTCCTTGCGGTTCGGGTCCCGGTCAAGGCGGAAGGCCAGGGCCTTCAGGTTCACCTGCAGGTAGCGCGGAGTCTCGCCGTCGGGGGCGTAACCACCCTCGCGGGCAACCTGGAAGGGGTGCTTGTCGCGGCTGCGCTCGCGGACCGTCACGATGTTGTCGGGACGGACACGGAAGGACGGCTTGTCGACCTTGCGGCCGTCGACCTCGATGTGACCGTGCACGACCATCTGGCGGGCCTGGTAGATGGTGCGGGCGATACCCGAACGCAGGACCAGGGCGTCGAGACGACGCTCGAGCTCGACGACGAGCGCCTCGCCCGTCTTGCCCTCGGCCTTCTTGGCACGGTCGTAGGCACGCGCCATCTGGCGCTCGCTGATGTCGTACTGGGCACGCAGACGCTGCTTCTCCAGCAGACGGACCTTGTAGTCCGAGTTCTGCTTGCGGCCACGGCCGTGCTCGCCCGGCGGGTAGGGGCGGGCCTCGAAGTACTTGACGGCCTTCGGCGTCAGCGCAATGCCGAGCGCGCGGCTCTTCTTGACCTTGGGACGCGACTGGTTAGGCACGTTCTCCAGACCTCCATTGTAGGTTAGGTTAGGCTCACCTTATTTGAGGAGATCGCATGTCTCGCCCGGGGAACACCACACACGTCACGGACAGCACTGACAGCGTCGACACCCCTCAGGGTGCCGATACGACGGAGGACCGATCAGATCGTGGTCAGCCGCGTCCCGGCGGGCTTGAAATCACTCGGATGCCGTCAGCAGCCGAGCGCACACGAACTCGCGTACAGAATACCTCTTCGTCGGCACTGCTCATCGCCGGGCCGGACGCGCGCGGCTCGGACCGGCTGAGGCCCCTGACCAGGAACGTGGCCCCGATGAGGATCTGTTCCTCGAACTCCCCGCTGATTCCCCGGCCGTACGGGCCGCGACAGACGCCGAGGGCGACGACCCGGCCGTCGTGCTGGAGATCACGGACGTCGCCCCGGTCTGCGTACCGCACGGGGAATGGCCCCTGCGCGTCCTCTCAGTCGGCGGACGTGCCTGAGAGCCGCTCGCGGACCCGCTCCACCACATCCGCGTAGCGCGCCTCCGCGCCGTAGCGAGTGGGCTGGTAGTAGTGCTTGTCGCGTACGGCGTCCGGGGCGTACTGCTGGGCGGCGATACCACCGGGGACATCGTGCGGATACACATAGCCCTGGGCATGGCCGAGCTTGGCGGCACCCTTGTAGTGGCCGTCACGCAGATGGGCCGGGACGGGGCCCGCGAGCCCCTTCCGTACGTCCTCCTGAGCGGCGAAGATCGCCAGTGTCGCCGCATTGGACTTGGGGGCGAGGGCCAGGGCGATCGTGGCATGGCTCAGGGTGAGCGCTGCCTCGGGGAAACCGATCATGGCGACCGCCTGGGCGGCCGCGACGGCGGTGGGCAGTGCCGTGGGGTCGGCGAGACCGATGTCCTCGCTGGCCGAGATCATCAGCCGCCGGGCAATGAACCGGGGGTCCTCCCCCGCCTCGATCATCCGGGCCAGATAGTGCAGCGCGGCATCCACATCGGAGCCGCGGATCGACTTGATGAGCGCGCTCGCCACGTCGTAATGCTGGTCGCCGTCCCGGTCGTATGTGACGGCGGCACGGTCGACGGTCTCCTCCAGGGTAAGGAGGGTGATCTCCTTCTCCTGCTTGGCCAGCGCCGCACCGGCCGCGGCCTCCAGCGCCGTGAGCGCCCGCCGGGCGTCGCCGCCCGCGATGCGCAGCAGATGTGCCTCGGCGTCGCTCGGCAGCGCCACCGTGCCGCCGAGTCCGCGCTCGTCGGTCAGGGCTCGCTGCAGCAGGCCGCGCAGATCGTCGTCGGTGAGCGATTCCAGGGTGAGCAGCAGCGAGCGCGACAGCAGCGGCGAGATGATCGAGAAGTACGGATTCTCGGTGGTCGCGGCAATCAGCGTCACCCAGCGGTTCTCCACCGCCGGGAGCAGCGAGTCCTGCTGCGCCTTGGAGAAGCGGTGGATCTCGTCGAGGAAGAGGACGGTCTCCTTGCCGTAGCCTCCGGTGGCGCGGCGGGCGCCCTCGATGACGGTCCGCACTTCCTTGACGCCCGCGGTGATCGCGGAAAGTTCGACGAAGCGCTTGTTGGTGGCCTTGCTGACCACGTACGCCAGAGTCGTCTTTCCGATGCCCGGCGGGCCCCAGAGGATCACCGACGACGGACCTGCGGGCCCGCCGTTCCCCTCGCCGACGAGGCGTCGGAGCGGCGAGCCCGGCTTGAGCAGATGCTGCTGACCGACGACCTCGTCGAGGGTGCGCGGACGCATCCGGACAGCCAGTGGGCTGCTGGACGGGTCCTTCTCCTGGCGGTCTTCGGCGGCTGCGGTGAATAGGTCGGGCTCCACGCTTTGAAGCCTATGTCACGGCACTGACAGCCCTGCCGGACCGGTCGCCCGGCAGGGGCGGCCGGCCGGGTCAGCTGGTCCAGGTGTCCCACCAGCGGGTCAGGATCAGCATGCCGATGATGCCGATCCACAGGACCGGCGGCACCCAGTGGAACTCCGTCAGTCCGTTGCGCAGCCAGTTCGGCGCGGGGATGATCCGGTGCTCGATGTTGTGCTTGGTCACGTAGCAGAACATGACGATCGTGGCGACCCAGGCCAGGCAGCACCACAGGCAGATCGAGTTGATGTTGTAGAGCGACTGGTACTGGAGCCAGGTGCAGAAGCCGACGCCGAACAGCGTGCCGGCGTTCATTCCGAGCCAGTACCAGCTGCGGAAGCGGGCGCCCGCGAGCAGCGCCAGACCGATTCCGATGATCACTGAGTAGGTGGCCAGACCGAGCATCGGGTTGGGGAACCCGAAGGCGGACGCCTGCTCGCTCTTCATGATGTTGCCGCATGCGACGATCGGGTTGAGACTGCAGCCCGGCGTGAAGTTGGGGTCCTCCAGCAGCTTGAACTTGTCGATGGTGATGGCCCAGGCGGCAATGAGGCCGGCCGCGCCCGTGATCACCAGCAGCAGTGCGAACGCCCGACTGCCTCCGATGGTTCTTTTCCTGCCGTCCTCGTCCTGGTCGGAGGAGGGACGGTCAACCGCTGCAGTCGTCATATCGCCGTTCCATCAGTGAGTGGCCTGCTGGGCACGGTCATTGTGCCGCACCGCACCGCTGGCCTTCTGTTCGATGGACATAAAGGTGTACGCAAAATTCTGCACACGGCCGGCACGGAACACGCGGGTCCGCGAGACGCAGCCGCGACGAAGGGATCGGTCGGCGCTCGGCGTGGACTCTGCTTCCACCGACCGCCGTTGGCGTTCCCGGGGCGAAGTCGCCTGGCAGGATGAATCCGAGCCCGCTGAGTTGACGTTACGCGAGACGGTGACGCGCTTGCCCCGCTGCCGCACGACTGCGGTCGGCGCGACGGCTGACCGGGTTGGGCCGGTGAACCCTGCGCTCCGGGTCGCAGGACGGGCCGGTGTTCCAGTCCGTCCTGCGCCCCGGAGACTCCCTCCCGGGGCAATTCACTCAGGCCAGGCGCCCGCGGATCGCCTCGGCGACGTCCGGCAGGGGTACCGCGGTCTGCTCTCCGGACTCCATGTCCTTGAGCTGGACGACGCCCTCGGCCAGGTCCCGCTCACCCGCGACGATCGTGAACCGCGCCCCCGACCGGTTCGCGCTCTTCATCGCACCCTTGAGGCCGCGGTTTCCGTACGCGAAGTCCGCCGCCACACCGTCGCGGCGCAGCTGTGTGACGATCCCGAAGAGCACCCGCCGGGCCTCCTCGCCAAGGGGTACCGCGAAGACGCTGGTGGCCGCGGGCAGTTCGAGCTCGATGCCCTCCGCCTCCAGCGCGAGCACCGTACGGTCCACGCCGAGCGCCCAGCCGACCGACGGGAGCGCCGGGCCGCCGATCATCTCGGAAAGGCCGTCGTAGCGGCCGCCGCCACCCACCGCGGACTGCGAGCCGAGTCCGTCGTGGACGAACTCGAAGGTGGTGCGGGTGTAGTAGTCGAGGCCGCGGACCAGCTTCTCGTCGTCCTCGTACACCACACCTGCCGCGGAGAGCAGATCGCGCACCTCCTCGTGGTACGCCTTGCACGCGTCGCACAGGTAGTCGCGCAGCACCGGGGCGCCGGACAGCTGCTTCTGTACCTCGGGCCGCTTGTCGTCGAGGACCCGGAGCGGGTTGATCTCGACGCGGCGGCGGGTGTCGTCGTCGAGGTCCAGGTCGCGCAGGAAGCCCTGGAGCGCGTCGCGGTAGACGGGGCGGCATTCCTTGTCGCCCAGCGAGTTGAGCAGGATGCGGAAGTTGCGCAGGCCGAGCGTGCGGTACGCCTGATCGGCAAGGATGATCAGCTCGGCGTCCAGCGCCGGGTCCTCGGCGCCGATCGCCTCGGCACCGACCTGCGAGAAGTGCCGGTAGCGGCCCTTCTGCGGGCGCTCGTAGCGGTAGTACGAGCCTGAGTACCAGAGCTTCACAGGCAGGTTGCCGAGCTTGTGGAGGTTGGCCTCCAGAGCGGCGCGCAGCACGGACGCGGTGCCCTCGGGGCGCAGCGCCAACTGGGAGCCGCCCTTGGTGGTGAGGGTGTACATCTCCTTGGTCACGATGTCGGTGGACTCACCGACACCGCGCGAGAAGAGGGCGACGTCCTCGAAGCCGGGCGTCTCGATGTAGCCGTAGCCGGAGTTCTTCAGGGGCGCGGCGATCGCCTCGCGCACCGCGAGGTACTTCGCGGAGTCGGGCGGGGTCAGGTCGTACGTGCCCTTGGGGGCCTTGAAGGTGCTCACGGGGTTTCTCTCGTCACATTCCTCGTCGGGGCGCGTCCATACCGTGCAGATACGGATTCGAGGCGCGCTCGCGGCCGATGGTCGTCTGGGGGCCGTGGCCGGACAGCACCACGGTCGAGTCGTCGAGCGGCAGGCACACACGGGCCAGCGACTCGAGCAGCTCGGCGTGGTCGCCGCCGGGCAGGTCGGTGCGTCCGACGGAGCCGGCGAAGAGCAGGTCGCCCGAGAAGAGGATCTGCGGAACATCCGCGGCCTCGGGCATCCTGAACGTCACCGACCCCTTGGTATGGCCGGGCGCATGCGCGACACCGAACTCCAGACCGGCCAGCAACAGCTGGGCGCCGTCACTCAGCTCCTTGACATCGTCCGGCTCCCCCACCGTCAGCTCGCCCATGAGCGGCATCCCGATGGAGCGGCCGAGGGCCTTCTCCGGGTCGCTCATCATGTACCGGTCCTCCGGGTGGATCCAGGCAGGGACGTCGTGCGCGCCGCACACCGGGACGACCGAGGCCACATGGTCGATGTGGCCGTGCGTCAGTACGACGGCGACAGGCTTCAGCCGATGCTTCTTCAGTGCTTCCTCGACTCCGGATGCGGCCTGGTGGCCCGGGTCGATGATCACGCACTCCTCGCCTGCGGCCGGGGCGACCAGGTAACAGTTGGTCCCCCAGGCCCCGGCGGGGAACCCGGCAATGAGCACGATCGTCCTTAATGGTCGTCCGACGATGGATTGCGGCTGAGAAGGTCGCGGCAGTTCAGAGCCTACCGGCGCTCCTCATTCCACAGCTAACCCATATACGGTACGGGGCAGCCCAGGCCTCATCACACGACCTACAAGGAGATCACCCGGTGGTCAGCAGCGATCAGCGGCGGCGGCAGCTCGCCAGGGAGAAGTTCGAGCGGCAGCAGCAGCGCCGGGAGGAGGCCCGCCGCAGGACGAGGCGTCTGACAATCGTCATCGCGTCCGTGGTGGCCGTGGCGGCGATCGTCGGAGTGGGCTCGTATCTCGCCCTCGACGACGACGGCAAGAAGGACAAGAGCGATGCGGCCGCGAGCTCGTCGGCCTCGCCGTCCGCGAGCGAGAAGAGCGTGCCCGAGCCCGCGATGAAGATCGACAAGAAGTCGAAGTACACGATGTCGCTCAAGACGAGCCAGGGCGACATCGCGTTCACGATGGACGCGGCGAAGACGCCGCACACCACGAACTCGTTCAAGTCTCTGGCCGACAAGGGCTTCTTCGACGGTACGAAGTGTCACCGGTTGACCACGCAGGGCATTTTCGTCCTGCAGTGCGGTGACCCCAAGGGCGACGGCACGGGCGGCCCCGGCTACACGATCCCGGACGAGAACCTGACCGCGCTGGGCAAGGCGGGCAAGGACGGCACGGTGACCTATCCGGCGGGCACGGTGGCGATGGCGAACACCGGCCAGCCGCACTCCGGTGGCAGCCAGTTCTTCCTGGTGTACAAGGACAGCAAACTGCCGCCCACCTACACCCCGTTCGGCACGATGGACGATGCCTCGCTGAAGGCCGTCAAGGACGTCGGCGCCGAGGGCGTGGCCGGCGGTGCCCCTGACGGTGCGCCCAAGAAGGCCGTGGACATCTCGAAGGCCGCTGTCGACAAGTCGTGACCGGCCAGGACGGCCGGACCGGTCGGCCGGTGATGACGGCGAAGCGCGGGCCGGATTATTTTCGGCCGCGCTGAGTGCGGACAGCCGGGCGGCCGGTCGCCTAGATTGGCGTTGTGCAGGGCGGGCGCTGCCCGCCCCAGGAAACTGTGGACGATGCCAGGGGGGCGAACCCTCTCGCAGGCATCAGGTGGAGGAGGCGCTGTGAGCAGCGACCCGTGGGGCCGCGTCGATGAGACGGGCACCGTGTACGTGCGTACAGCCGATGGCGAGCAGGTCGTCGGATCGTGGCAGGCGGGTTCCCCCGAGGAGGCTCTGGCCTACTTCGAGCGCAAGTACGAGGGCATTGTGGTCGAGATCGGCCTCCTCGAACGGCGGGTGAAGACCACTGATCTGTCGGCCAAGGACGCCACGACCGCCATCGAGCATCTGCGTCTGCAGGTGGACGAACATCACGCCGTCGGTGACCTCGACGCGCTGCGCAAGCGGCTCGACGCGCTGGTGGCGACGGTCGACTCGCGGCGCGAGGAGCGCAAGGCCCAGAAGGCGAAGCAGACCGACGAGGCGAAGCAAGCCAAGGAGGCGCTGGTCACCGAGGCAGAGGAGCTGGCGCAGAGCGAGCAGTGGCGCTCAGCGGGCGAGCGTCTCCGTGCGCTCGTCGACACGTGGAAGGGCCTGCCGCGGCTCGACCGCAAGTCGGACGACGAGCTGTGGCACCGCTTCTCGCACGCCCGCTCGGCGTTCTCCAAGCGCCGCAAGGCCCACTTCGCCTCGCTGGACGCCCAGCGCGAGGAGGCCCGCAAGGCCAAGGAGAAACTGGTCGTCGAGGCCGAGTCGCTCTCCGGCTCCACGGACTGGGGAGCGACGGCCGCCCGCTATCGCGACCTGATGACGGAGTGGAAGGCGGCGGGCCGCGCCCAGCGCGAGGCCGAGGACGACCTGTGGAACCGTTTCCGCGGTGCTCAGGACGTATTCTTCGCCGCCCGCAGCGAGGTCTTCGCCGAGCGGGACGCGGAGCAGGGCGAGAACCTCAAGCTCAAGGAGGAGCTCGCGGTCGAGGCCGAGAAGCTGGTGCCGGTGCAGGACCTGAAGGCGGCCAGAGCCGCGTTCCGGGCCATCAATGAGCGCTGGGAGGCCATCGGCCACGTGCCGCGTGACGCCCGCCCGAAGGTCGAGGGGCGGATGCACGCGGTGGAGCGGGCGCTCCAGGAGGCGGAGGAGTCGGAGTGGCGCCGGACGAACCCGGAGGCGCGTGCGCGCGCCGCGGGTCTGACCGGTCAGCTGCAGGCGGCCGTGGACAAGCTGCGTACGCAGATCGACACGGCCCGCGCCTCGGGCAACAATGCCCGGGCCGACAAGCTGTCCAAGGAGCTCGAAGGCCGGCAGGCACTGCTGGACCAGGCGCTGAAGGGCCTGGAGGAGTTCGGCGGCTGACCGGCTTGTGACAAGGCCCCCTGTGCGCGCCCCGAGGGACGCGCACAGGGGGCCTTGCGTATGCCCGAGGTCGTCGGTCAGGGCCTGCGGGCCGAGGTGACGCGGTAGACGTCGTAGACGCCCTCCACGCCCCGTACCGCCTTCAGCACGTGTCCGAGGTGCTTCGGGTCGCCCATCTCGAAAGTGAAGCGCGAGGTGGCCACCCGGTCCCGGGAGGTCTGGACGGCCGCGGACAGGATGTTGACGTGCTGGTCGGACAGGACACGGGTGACGTCCGAGAGCAGTCGCGACCGGTCCAGTGCCTCGACCTGGATGGCGACCAGGAAGACGGAGGACTGGGTGGGCGCCCACTCGACGTCCAGGATCCGTTCCGGCTGCTGCGACAGCGAGTCGACATTGACGCAGTCGGCGCGGTGCACGGAGACGCCGCTGCCACGGGTGACGAAGCCGATGACCGGGTCGCCGGGGACCGGCGTACAGCAGCGGGCCAGTTTGACCCAGACGTCCTCGACGCCCTTGACGACGACACCCGGATCGGCGTTGGAGCGGCGCTTCTGGCGGCTGCGGGAGGGCGGCGCGCTCTCCACGAGGTCCTCTTTGGCGGCGTCCTCGCCTCCGAGCGCCTGGACAAGCTTCTGTACGACACCGGCCGCGGCCACGTGGCCCTCGCCGATCGCCGCGTACAGCGACGAGATGTCGGGGTAGCGCATCTCGTGGGCAAGGGTGACCAGGGAGTCGCCGGTCAGGATCCGCTGGATCGGCAGGTTCTGCTTGCGCATGGCACGCGCGATGGCGTCCTTGCCCTGCTCGATCGCCTCGTCGCGGCGCTCCTTGGAGAACCAGGCGCGGATCTTGTTGCGGGCGCGGGGCGACTTGACGAAGCCCAGCCAGTCCCGGGAGGGTCCGGCGCCGGCCGCCTTGGAGGTGAAGACCTCCACCAGATCGCCGTTGTCGAGGGTCGATTCGAGCGGTACGAGCCGCCCGTTGACGCGTGCTCCTATGGTCCGGTGGCCGACTTCCGTGTGCACGGCGTACGCGAAGTCGACCGGCGTCGCACCCGCGGGGAGCGCTATGACGTCGCCCTTGGGCGTAAAGACGAAGACCTCGTTGCGGGAGAGGTCGAAGCGCAGCGACTCCAGGAATTCGCTGGGGTCCTCGGTCTCCTTCTGCCAGTCCAGGAGCTGGCGCAGCCAGGCCATGTCGTTGACGGTGTCCTGGCCTCGACCGGTGTTCTTGGGTACGTCGGTACGCACCTTGGAGGCGCCCGCGACGGCCTCCTGCTTGTACTTCCAGTGCGCGGCGATGCCGTACTCGGCGCGGCGGTGCATGTCGAACGTACGAATCTGCAGCTCGACGGGCTTGCCGCTGGGACCGATCACCGTGGTGTGCAGCGACTGGTACATGTTGAACTTGGGCATCGCGATGTAGTCCTTGAACCGGCCGGGTACCGGATTCCATCGCGCGTGCACGGTGCCGAGCGCCGCGTAACAGTCGCGGACGGTGTCGACGAGGACGCGGATGCCCACCAGGTCGTAGATCTCGGCGAAGTCCCGGCCCCGCACGATCATCTTCTGGTAGACGCTGTAGTAGTGCTTCGGCCGGCCGGTGACGGTGGCCTTGATCCGGGCGGCGCGCAGGTCGGCCTGGACCTCGTCGGTCACTATGGCGAGGTATTCGTCGCGCTTGGGGGCCCGCTCGGCGACGAGGCGGACGATCTCGTCGTACATCTTGGGGTAGAGGATCGCGAAGGCGAGATCCTCCAGCTCCCACTTGATGGTGTTCATGCCCAGGCGGTGTGCCAGCGGGGCATAGATCTCAAGCGTCTCGCGGGCCTTCCTCTCCTGCTTCTCCCGCTTGAGGTAGCGCATGGTGCGCATGTTGTGCAGCCGGTCGGCGAGCTTGATGACGAGGACCCTGGGGTCCTTGGCCATGGCGACGACCATCTTGCGTACGGTCTCGGCCTGTGCGGCCTCGCCGAACTTGACCTTGTCCAGCTTGGTGACACCGTCGACGAGCAGGGCGACCTGGTCGCCGAAGTCCCGGCGCAGGGTGTCCAGGCCGTACTCGGTGTCCTCGACCGTGTCGTGCAGCAGTCCGGCCATCAGCGTCGCCGGGTCCATGCCCAGCTCGGCCAGGATCGTCGTGACGGCGAGCGGGTGCGTGATGTACGGGTCGCCGCTCTTGCGCTTCTGGCCGCGGTGCCAGCGCTCGGCCACCTGGTAGGCGCTCTCGATCTGGCGCAGCGTTGCGGTCTCGATCTTGGCGTCGTTGCTGCGGACGATGCGCAGCAGCGGTTCGAGCACCGGGTTGTACGGGCTGGAGCGCTGCACACCGAGGCGGGCGAGCCTGGCCCGTACCCGGCTGGAGGAGCCGCCGGAGCGGGTTGCGGGAGCGGGTGGGGTGACCGGCTTCGCAGTGTGCTTCGCCGGTGGCTTCGGCGCGGACACGGCCTGGGAGGCGGGCGCGGCCGGCTGGGCGGGCGAAGCGGCCGCGGGCCGCAGCGCCGGGGCACCGGCCCGCTCCGGGCCCGCGCCGGGCCCGGGGCCCGGGGGCTTCGGCTTCTCCGCGGCCTGATTCTTCCCGGGCGCGGCTCGCACCGCCACCGGCTTGTCAGGCTGCGGGGCGGCGACTGGCTGGGCCTCGTTCGGCAAGAGTGCTCCTCGTGCGGATCCGGACTCCCGGAAAGGCCATCGTATCGATCCTGTGGCCGGTCCTCCCCCGGGGAGCGTGAGAGCTGTCACAACGCCTGAAGGGCACCAGGTTGTTCCCGGGTGCCCGTACTTCGCGCATGAGCCGTTGCCATGTATGGTCCGCTGCTGCTCAGACCGTGACCGGAACCTCCAGCGGGGCACCGCGCAGGCCCTGACCGTGGCGATCTTGCATGAAATCGTCAGTGGATTCTTCTGTTGGGATGCGGATTCTTCTGTTGGGATGCCTGGTCGGCGTCATCGGCAGGATCCAATCGAATGACAGCTCGATCGGTGCACCATTTGAGGTTGTTCCGAGCTGCTTTTACGCCCGAAAACTTTTCGCAGACGCGAAACGGGTGCCCCAAGGAAAATCCTTGGGGCACCCGTTTCAGGGTCGGGGGTTCTCAGACCTGGCTGAGCGCCTCGAGCGGTGCGCCCGCCAAGGCGGGCTCCAGCCGGGCCCGGCCGGCGAGGAACGCGAGCTCCATCAGGACCGCGACGCCCGCGACCTGGGCACCGGCCCGCCGGATGAGTTCCAGCGACGCCTCAGCGGTGCCACCCGTGGCGAGGACGTCGTCGATGACCATGACCCGGTCGTCGGCACAGAGGTCCTCTGCGTGGATCTCGATCTCCGCGGTGCCGTACTCGAGGTCGTACGCCTGCCGCAGCGTGGCCCTGGGGAGCTTCCCCGCCTTGCGCGCGGGAACGAATCCCATCCCCGCCCGGACCGCGACAGGCGCGGCCAGGATGAAGCCGCGTGCCTCAAGGCCGACGATCTTCGTGGCGCCGTGGCGTACGCACAGCTCCGCGAGGGTGTCGGTGAGGGCCGTGAACGCCGTCGGGTCCGCGAGCAGCGGGGTGATGTCCTTGAACGTCACGCCCGGCTTCGGGTAGTCCGGCACGTCGCGGATCCGGCTGAGCAGGAGTTCCCTCGTGCTTTCGGTGGTGCTGCCGGTCATCAGCGCTTCCCCGGGGTCCGGCCGCGGCCCCTGGGGGGCTGCTGGCGCTGGCCGACGACCGCGGCGGCAGGTGCGGCGTCCTCCGGGAAGTCGTCGTCCGGCTGCTCGTCCTCGGCGGACTCGCCCTTGGCGGCGGCTGCCGCACGCTTGGCGAGGACCCGCTTCTTCAGGGCCTTCATCTGCGGGTCGCGTTCCTTGAGGTCGGCGACGAGCGGGGTGGCGATGAAGATCGAGGAGTACGCACCGGCCGCGAGGCCGACGAACAGCGACAGCGAAATGTCGTTCAGCATGCCGGCGCCGAGGACGCCGCCGCCGATGAAGAGCAGACCGGCGACGGGGAGCAGGGCCACGACGGTGGTGTTGATGGAGCGGACCAGCGTGCCGTTGATCGAGCGGTTGGCGATCTCGCTGTACGTCCAACGGGTCTGCTTGGTGATGTCGTGCGTGCTCTCCCTGAGGCTGTCGAAGACGACGACCGTGTCGTAGAGGGAGTAGCCGAGAATGGTCAGCAGACCGATCACGGTGCCCGGGGTGACCTCGAAGCCGACCAGGGAGTAGACCCCGACCGTGATGGTGATGTCGTGGATCAGTGCGACCAGGGCCGCGATCGCCATGCGCCACTCGAAGGCGATGGCCAGGTAGATCACCACGAGAACCATGAAGATGCCGAGGCCTGTCCAGGCCTTGTTGGCGATCTGCTCACCCCAGCTGGGGCCGACCAGGTCGGCGGCGATCTTCTCCGGCGGGACGTCGAGGTCCTTGGAGAGCTTCTCCTTGATCTGGTCGGACTTCGCGGTGTCGACTTCGCTGACCTGAATACGCAGACCGCCGTTGCCGAGCTTCTGGACGATCGCCTGGTGGCCGGAGGCCTCCGTGGCCAGGTCCTCCGCCTCCGCGACACTGACGCTCGTCTTCGGGGTGGTGAAGACGGCGCCGCCCTTGAACTCGATGCCCATGTTCAGGCCGCTGACCGCCAGGCCGACGATGGCCGTGATGGTGATCAGGATCGAGATCCCGTACCAGATCTTGCGCTTGCCGATGAAGTCGTAGCCGACTTCGCCGCGGTAGAGACGGGCGCCGAGAGTGCCGAGTCGCGACATCTCACGCCTCCTTCGGGTGGTCGGTGAGGGCGTTGACACGGCGCGAGCGGCGCAGCGGTGGCTTGGCGCCGAGCCGCTTCGGGTCCAGACCGGACCACGGGTGACCGCTGGAGAAGAACTTCGTACGGGCCATGAGCGTCATGACGGGCTTGGTGAAGAGGAACACCACGACCACGTCGAGCAGGGTGGTGAGACCCAGCGTGAAGGCGAAGCCCTGGACCTTGCCGACGGTGACGACGAAGAGGACGGCCGCGGCGAGGAACGACACGAAGTCGGAGACCAGGATGGTGCGCCGGGCACGCGGCCAGGCGCGCTCGACGGCCGGGCGGAGTGTACGGCCGTCACGGATCTCGTCGCGGATTCTCTCGAAGTACACGATGAAGGAGTCCGCGGTGATACCGATGGCCACGATGGCGCCGCAGACCGCCGGGAGGTTCAGCGCGAAGCCGATGGCCGGGCCGAGCAGCGACATGATCGTGTAGGTCAGGATGCCGGAGGTCAGCAGGCTTACGAGCGCGATGAACGCCAGTCCGCGGTAGTAGGCCACCAGGTAGATGACCACCAGGGCCAGGCCGATGGCGCCGGCGATCAGACCCGCCCGGAGCTGCTCGTCACCGAGCGCGGGGGTGACGGTGGTGACGCTCGCCTCCTTGAAGGAGAGCGGGAGCGCACCGTAGGAGAGCACGTTGGCCAGGTCCTCGGCGGACTGCTGGGTGAAGCTGCCGGAGATCTCGGCGCTACCGCTGAGCGTCGTGTTCACCTGGGGCGCGGAGACGACCTCGCCGTCCAGCGCGATGGCGAACTGGTTCTGCGGGGACTGCAGCGTGGAGAGCTTCTGCGTGATCGCCTGGAATTCCTTGGAGCCCTTCTTGGTGAACTCCATGTTGACGACCCACATGCCGCGCTGCTGGTCGAAGCCGGCCTTGGCGTTGTCGACCTCTGTGCCGGACACCTCGGCCGGGCCCAGGACGTACTTGGCGTCGCCCTCGGAACTGCACGCGACGACCGTGTCGGTGGGCTTGGCGCCCTGTGCGGCCTTGGCGCGGGACGCCTTGCTGGAGCAGTCGAGCTCCGCGAACTGCTTCTGCAGCTTGGTGGCGGCTGCCTGGTCCTCGGCGGAGGGCGGCGGCGTGGCGGCGGCGGAGTTGCTCGCCTTGGGGTTCGGCGTGGAGTCGGCCTTGAGGCCGTCGGTGACTGCGCGGCCCTGTGTGGAGGCACTCGCGTCCGGCGTCGCAGAGGCATTCCCCTTGCCCGATGCCGAGGTGCTCGGGCTCGCGGACGGGCTGGGCTTGCCGGACGACGAGGTGCTGGGCGCGGGGGTGGGCGTGCCCTGGGCGACGGTCAGCACCGGCCGGAAGTAGAGCTTGGCGGTGGTGCCGACCTGCTCACGGGCCTGGGCGGAGTCCGTGCCCTTGGGGATGTTGACGATGATGTTGCGATCGCCCTGTGTCTGGACCTCGGCCTCGCTGACGCCCAGACCGTTGACACGGCGTTCCATGATCTGGACCGCGGTGTCCATGTTGGTCTTGTTGATCGCCGATTCCTGGCCCGGCTCGCTCTGCGCCTCGAGCGTGATGGACGTGCCGCCCGCCAGGTCGATGCCCAGTCGCGGGGTCGGCTGATCAGCCAGGAACATCCCGCCGGTGAGCGCGACCATGACGATCAGGATCAGAGCCAGGGAACGCCCCGGCCTGCCCTGACCGCCGGCCGGCCCCCGGCTCTTCTTCGGTGCTGCCACCTTCTCGTTTCTCCCTGTCCAACCGCCCCGCGCCGGGTACGCGCCCGAGCGGCCACGAAGTGTAGTGGGGACCCGCCCCCGCAGAAGATCGCACGGTCCGGGGAGTGCCGTATGCCGGTGGGCTCACGGCATCCCCGGGTCGTGGGCTACTTCGAGCCGGCCTCGCCGTCGGTCTTGCTCTCGGACTTCTCGTCGGACTCGGCGTCGTCGGACTCGGTCTTCTTGCCCAGGTCGATCTTGGCGTCGTCCGAGGTGTCCTCGTCGGCGTCGGCGTCAGTCAGCGACGAGGCGTCGTCCGGCACGACCGCGCCGTCGACGTCGAAGGCGTCCTCGCCGTCGCCGTGGACGATGCGGTTGTACTCCTCGTCGTCGAGGACGGCGCCGACGGCGTTCTTGGCGTAGACGGCGTGGACACCGGGTGCGACCTCAAGGAGAACCGTGTCGTCGTGAACCTCCTTGACGGTGGCGTACATGCCCCCGATCGTCCGGACGCCGGTGCCGGGCTGCATCTCATTGCGCATCTGGATGGCAGCCGCCTGCTTCTTCTTGGCGGACCGCGTCATCAGGAACATGGCCCCGATGAGCACGATGAAAGGGAGGAAAGACAGGGGATTCACGGGACGAGTTTCCTTCGCACGACCGCGCTGAGACAGCGGCCTGATCTTCGGGGGTGGGTACACCGCCTATAAGGACGGCATCGGCGGAGTCTAAGGGAGTCCGCATCGATGGAACAACGCCCGACATCGCTCGGTGGTTCCTGTCCGGGTGAACCTGTGACGCATCACGCCCCGAACAGGCCCTGTT
The DNA here is from genome assembly GCF_044328025.1 of Streptomyces sp. NPDC018000. NCBI lineage: Bacteria > Bacillati > Actinomycetota > Actinomycetes > Kitasatosporales > Streptomycetaceae > Streptomyces > Streptomyces sp. NPDC018000. The sequence goes on along the minus strand of NZ_JBIRGM010000006.1, from coordinate 286,739 downwards.
GTCCCTTTCCGCCGTGCTGGGGAGGTACGAGGCCGAGGTGGGCCCAGGCCGCGGGTGTTGCGACACGCCCCCTCGGCGTCCTGGCCAGCAGTCCTTCCCGCACCAGGAAGGGCTCCGCGACCTCCTCGACCGTCTCGCGCTCCTCGCCCACGGCCACGGCGAGGGTGGACAGCCCGACGGGGCCGCCACCGAAGAGCTTCAGCAGGGCGCCCAGCACCGCCCGGTCCAGCCGATCGAGGCCGCGCGCGTCGACCTCGTACACCCCGAGGGCGGCGGAGGCGACAGCGCGGTCGATCCGTCCGTCGGCCTTGACCTGGGCGTAGTCCCGGACACGGCGCAGCAGCCGGTTGGCAATACGGGGGGTACCGCGAGAACGTCCGGCGATCTCGGCGGCGCCGTCCGCGTCTATCGCCACGTCGAGGAGGCGGGCGGAGCGGTGGATGACGCGTTCCAGTTCGGTGGGGGCGTAGAACTCCATATGGCCGGTGAAGCCGAAACGGTCGCGCAGCGGGGGCGGCAGCAGTCCGGCCCTGGTAGTGGCGCCGACCAGGGTGAAGGGCGGCAGTTCCAGCGGGATGGCGGTGGCTCCGGGGCCCTTGCCGACGATGACATCGACCCGGAAATCCTCCATCGCCATGTAGAGCATCTCCTCGGCGGGCCGCGACATGCGGTGGATCTCGTCCAGGAAGAGAACTTCGCCCTCCTGGAGTGAGGAGAGAATCGCGGCAAGATCACCCGCATGCTGGATGGCGGGGCCCGAGGTGATCCGGATCGGCGCGCCCATCTCGGCCGCGATGATCATGGAGAGGGTGGTCTTGCCGAGACCGGGGGCGCCGGAGAGCAGGACATGGTCGGCGGTGGCGCCGCGGGCCCTGGCCGCCTTGAGGACCAGGTCGAGCTGTTCACGGACCTTTTCCTGGCCGACGAATTCGTCGAGGTCCTTCGGCCGCAGCGCCGCTTCGACCGCGGTGTCCTCGCCGTCCGCGCCGGCGTCGACGAGGCGCTCGTCGAGCCGCGCGTCGGTGTCGGGTCCGGTCTCGTCCCAGTTCATTCAGTCTGTCCCGCCTCGGGTGTTTCGGTGCCGTGCGGTGCCCGGCCCGGTGTCGGGGTCTCCCCCGGGGGTGACGCGCTCCGGTCAGCGCGCGCGGTTGAGCGTCTGCAGCGCGGCGCGCAGCAGTTGCGGCACGGGGGCCTGCCCGCCCTCCGCCAGGGCCGCCTCGGCCTGCGGGGCGACAGCGGTGACCGCTTCGTCGGCCTCCCGGGTGGCGTAGCCGAGACCGATCAGAGCGGCCTGCAGCTGATCGCGCCAGGAAGAGGTGACGGCGGTGCCAATGCCTTGTCGGCCGATGTGGGCGCCGACGGGCTCACCGAGTCTGTCCTTCAGCTCGAGGAGAAGCTTCTGCGCGCCCTTCTTGCCGATGCCGGAGACGGCGGTGAGCGCCTTCTCGTCACCGCCCGCGACCGCGATCCGCAGGGCGTCCGGGCTGTGGGTGGCCAGCATGGCCTGGGCAAGCCGGGGCCCGACTCCGCTGGCGGTCTGGAGCAGCTCGAAGACCTGCCGCTCGTCGTCGTCGGCGAAGCCGTAGAGGGTGAGCGAGTCCTCCCGCACGACGAGGGAGGTGGCCAGCCTGGCCTCCTTGCCGATCCGGAGGCCTGCGAGAGTGTTTGGCGTGCATTGGACGGCCATACCGATGCCGCCGACCTCGATCACGGCCGTGGTCGGGGCGAGTACGGCCACGGGGCCGCTGACGAAGGCGATCATCGGGGGACCTTCCGGACGGGAACTGCGGGTGTACGGGGAACGCGCGGGGCACGGGCGGCTGCCGCGGCAGCCGCGTGTGCCTGCTGGAGGCGGTTGACGGCGGGGGCGCGCCAGATGTGGCAGATGGCGAGCGCGAGGGCGTCGGCCGCGTCGGCGGGTTTCGGCGGGGCGGCGAGCCTCAGCAGCCGGGTGACCATGGCTCCTATCTGTGCCTTGTCGGCGCGGCCGCTGCCGGTGACGGCCGCCTTGACCTCGCTGGGGGTGTGCAGGGCGACCGGTATGCCGCGCCGGGACGCGCAGAGCATGGCGACCGCACTGGCCTGGGCGGTGCCCATCACCGTACGGACGTTGTGCTGGCTGAACACCCGCTCCACGGCAACGAATTCGGGCCGGTGCTCATCGAGCCATTCCTCGATGCCGCGTTCGATGGCCACCAGCCGGTGGCCGAGCTCCGCATCGGCCGGGGTACGCACGACTCCGACGCCGAGCAGGGTCAGGGGCCGGCCGGCGACACCTTCGACGACGCCGACACCGCACCGGGTCAGCCCCGGGTCGACGCCGAGTACCCGCATGGAAGGCCCCCTCCGTACCGATCGGTCAACTGTTCCCGCAGGCTATCGGCTCGCACTGACAATGCGACGGGCCGACGGGGTGTGTCCCCGTCGGCCCGTCCGCGAAGGCTGCGCTGAGCCCGGCTCAGGCGTCCACCTTCTCCATGACCTCGTCCGATACGTCGAAGTTGGCGAAGACGTTCTGTACGTCGTCGCTGTCCTCCAGCGCGTCGATCAGCTTGAAGATCTTGCGCGCGCCCTCCTCGTCCAGCTCGACCTGCATGGTCGGCAGGAAGTTGGCCTCGGCGGAGTCGTAGTCGATGCCGGCCTGCTGGAGCGCGGTACGGACCGCGACCATGTCGGTGGCCTCGCTGACGACCTCGTAGGTGTCACCGAGGTCGTTGACCTCCTCGGCGCCCGCGTCGAGCACGGCGCCCAGGACGTCGTCCTCGGTCAGCTCACCCTTGGGGACGATCACGACGCCCTTGCGGTTGAAGAGGTACGAGACCGAACCCGGGTCGGCCATCGAACCGCCGTTGCGGGTCATCGCGACACGCACGTCGGACGCGGCACGGTTGCGGTTGTCGGTGAGGCACTCGATGAGCACCGCGACACCGTTCGGGCCATAGCCCTCGTACATGATCGTCTGATAGTCGACGCCGCCCGCTTCGAGACCGCCACCGCGCTTGACCGCGGAGTCGATGTTCTTGTTCGGTACGGAACTCTTCTTCGCCTTCTGGATCGCGTCCACAAGGGTCGGATTTCCATCGGGGTCCACACCGCCGGTACGGGCCGCTACCTCGATGTTCTTGATCAGCTTCGCGAAGAGCTTGCCGCGCTTGGCGTCAATCACGGCCTTCTTGTGCTTCGTCGTAGCCCATTTAGAGTGGCCGGACATCTGCCTTCTCCTTCGCGTCACCAAAAACGATTCGAACCCGAGAGATCCTACCGGGATCGAGTCACCCGACTGCGCGCACCATCTCCACGAACAACGCGTGAACGCGATGGTCCCCGGTCAGTTCCGGGTGAAATGACGTCGCCAGGGCGTTTCCCTGACGTACGGCGACAATGTGGCCACCGTGCTCCGCCACCACCTCGGCCTGCGCGCCGACCGATTCCACCCAGGGGGCGCGGATGAACACGCCCTCGACCGGGCCACCCTCGATACCTGCGACCTCGACGGCCGCCTCGAAGGACTCGTTCTGCCGCCCGAAGGCGTTACGGCGCACGATCATGTCGATGCCGCCGACCGTCTCCTGGCCCGAGCGCGGGTCGAGGATCTTGTCGGCGAGAAGGATCATTCCGGCACAGGTGCCGTAGACCGGCATCCCGTCCCGTACCCGCTCGCGCAGCGGTTCCAGCATGCCGAACAGGGAAGCCAGCTTGGACATCGTGGTGGACTCGCCACCGGGAATGACCAGGCCGTCGACCTCGGCGAGCTCCTCGGGACGCCGGACCGGCCTGGCCAGGGCATCCGCCGAGGCCAGGGCGATCAGGTGTTCCCGTACGTCGCCCTGGAGAGCCAGGACTCCGATCACAGGGGTGTCGGTCATCAGTGATTACCAGCCACGGTTGGCGTAGCGCTCGGCCTCGGGCAGGGTGTCGCAGTTGATGCCGACCATGGCCTCGCCCAGGTTCCGGGAGGCATCCGCGATGATCTTCGGGTCGTCGTAGAAGGTGGTGGCCTTCACGATGGCGGCGGCACGCTTGGCCGGGTCGCCGGACTTGAAGATGCCGGAGCCCACGAAGACGCCCTCGGCGCCGAGCTGGCGCATCAGCGCGGCGTCGGCGGGGGTGGCGACGCCGCCGGCGGAGAACAGCACGACGGGCAGCTTGCCGAGCTCGGCGACCTCCTTGACCAGCTCGTACGGGGCGCGAAGCTCCTTGGCGGCGGCGTACAGCTCGTTGTTGTCGTAGCCGCGCAGCCGGGCGATCTCATTCTTGATCTGGCGCAGGTGACGGACCGCCTCGACGACGTTTCCGGTGCCGGCCTCGCCCTTCGAACGGATCATGGCCGCGCCCTCGGCGATACGGCGCAGAGCCTCGCCCAGATTGGTCGCGCCACAGACGAACGGGGTGGTGAAGGCGAACTTGTCGCTGTGGTTGACCTCGTCGGCCGGGGTGAGGACCTCGGACTCGTCGATGTAGTCGACACCGAGGGACTGCAGGACCTGGGCCTCGACGAAGTGTCCGATGCGAGACTTCGCCATCACCGGGATGGAGACGGCCTCGATGATCTCCTCGATCATGTTCGGGTCCGACATCCGGGCCACGCCGCCGTCCTTACGGATGTCGGCCGGCACCCGCTCCAGGGCCATGACTGCCACGGCGCCGGCATCCTCGGCGATCTTGGCCTGCTCGGCATTGACGACGTCCATGATGACGCCGCCCTTGAGCTGCTCGGCCATGCCGCGCTTGACGCGGGCGGTGCCGGTGGCCGGGGAGTCGGCGGACTGCGGGGTGGTGGGAAGCGTGGACACGGATCGACCTCACTCGGAGAAAGAGTTGCTGAAAGCGCTGGTTGGTGCAGTGCTGAGCAAACTCTCCGCGACCAGTCCGCAGCAAGGGCCAATGAAAGGCCGGTGGATCGTTTTGCACGCGTTCAGGACGAGTTGTGAGGCCGGTCACGTACGCGTGTGGTCCCCGCGTCAGCTGACGGGGCGGTCCGCCAGGGCGACAGGCGGTTCGTCATCCATCTCGAAGGCCAGCGGGAACGGGGCGTGCCCGGCCAGCCGGAACCACCGCACCGTACGGTGCCGGCGCAGCGCACGCGCAGCGCGCACCGCGTCGTTGTGGAACCGCCGGGCCATCGGGACACGGCGCACGGCCGCGGCGAGTTCGAACGCCGCCTCCTCGCCGCCGGGGATCTCCTTCACGGACTCCACCTGCGCCGTCTCACCGAACACCGCGCGCAGCGCAGTGCTGAGCTCGCTCTCCGCGACCTCGCGGTTCTCCTCCTCCGCCTGGCGGGCGGCGTGCGCGGCCTCGTACAGCACGATGGACGCGGCCGGGTCGAGGACACCGGAGGTCGCCAGTTCCTGCGTGACCGAGGCGCGGCGCAGGAGCTGCGCGTCGAGGGCGGCGCGGGCGGCGTCGATACGGGTGTGCAGCCGGTCCAGCCGCCCTGCGGTCCAGCTGAGGTACATACCGATCGCGACGATCACGACGGCGATCCAGATGAGGGTTTCGATCACGGGCGGCAAGGCTACCTTCGGCGCGCAGGCGGTGTGACCGTCCGGCCCCGGGCACGGGGCGGACGCGGGCGGGATCGGCTGCCGCCGGGGCGCTGCCCCGACGCCGGTCCTCAATCGCCGGACGGGGTCGAACCGGCGCCCCGCATGTGCCGGTCGGTCTAATCGCGCGCCAGCCCGAAGCGTGCGCGCAGGCCCGTGCGTTCGTCGGCCGCCACCGACGCCGCGCCGTCCGTCACCGTCTCGTACACCGCGAGAATGTCCGCCCCGACCGTCGACCAGTCGAAGCGCCGCACGTGCGCGGTTCCCCGCTCGCGCAGCTCCTTGCGCCGCTCCGGGTCACCGAGCAGCCGGACCGCCGCCGACGCCAGCGCGTCCGCGTCCTCGTTGGCGAAGAGTTCGCCCGCCGCGCCCAGGTCCAGGACCTGCGCGAACGCGTCCAGATCGCTGGCCAGCACCGGCGCGCCGGCCGACATGGCCTCGACCAGGATGATCCCGAAGCTCTCGCCCCCCGTATTGGGCGCGACGTACACATCGACGCTGCGCAGCAGCCGCGCCTTGTCCTCGTCGCTCACCATGCCGAGGAATTCGACGCGCCCGCGCATCTCCTCGGGCAGTGAGGCGACGGCCTCCTCCTCGTCACCGCGGCCCGCCACCAGCAGCCTGGTGTCCGGACGCGCGGCGAGGATCGAGGGCAGCGCCCTCATCAGCACGGGCAGGCCCTTGCGTGGCTCGTCGATACGCCCGATGAAGCCGATCGTGCCGCCCTCCCGTCTCCCGCCGCCTTCGAGCGAGCTTCGCGCCCCCTCCGATTGCCACTCGGTCTTGGGCTCGGCCCCGGCGAAGAAGCCGACATCGACCCCGTTCGGGATGACGACCGCGTCACCGCCCAGGTGCTCGACCAGGGTCCGGCGTGCGTACTCGCTCACCGCGATGCGCGCGCTGATCTTCTCCAGCGCGGGCTGCAGGATCGGGTACGCAGCGATCATGGCCCGGGAGCGCGGGTTGGAGGTGTGGAACGTGGCGACGATCGGCCCCTGCGCCGCCCAGCAGGCGAGCAGCCCCAGCGACGGCGAGGTCGGCTCATGGATGTGGATCACGTCGAAAGTGCCGTCGTGCAGCCAGCGGCGCACCCGGGCGGCCGAGAGGAAGCCGAAGTTCAGCCGGGCCACGGAGCCGTTGTACGGGACGGGCACGGCCCGGCCCGCCGAGACCACGTACGGCGGCAGCGGAGTCTCGTCGTCGGCGGGTGCCAGCACCGACACCTGATGTCCCAGACGGATCAGGTGTTCGGCCAGGTCCCGGATGTGGAACTGCACACCGCCCGGTACGTCCCAGGAGTACGGGCAGACGATGCCGATCTTCATGGTCGGTCCTCCCGGTTCTCCAGATCGGCCGACCAGAGGCGTTGCAGCATGTGCCAGTCCTCCGGATGCTCGGCGATTCCGACGGCGAAGGCATCGGCCAGCGCCTGTGTCATCAAGGACGTCTTCTCCGCACGGCTGCCTGACTGGGGCACCTCGACCGGCGCATGGACACGCGCCTTCATCACAGGCGTGTCGTCGTACGAGAGCGTCACCGGCAGCAACAGCGCCCCGGTCTGCTGGGCCAGCAGCGCCGGCCCGGCGGGCATGCGTGCGGTGTCCCCGAAGAATGTCACCTCGACGCCGGACGCCGACAGATCACGGTCGGCGACGAGACAGACCAGCCCTCCCGCGCGCAGCCGCCGTGCCAGGGTGCCGAAGGCGGCGCCGCCGCTGTGCGGCAGGACCTCCATGCCGAGCCCCTCGCGGTAGGCCACGAACCGGTCGTACAGCGTCTCGGGCTTGAGCCGCTCGGCGACCGTGGTGAAGGGCACCTTGAGATCGGTGGTGACCCAGGCTCCGGCCAGGTCCCAGTTCCCCAGGTGCGGCAGAGCGAGGATGACGCCGCGGCCGGCGTCCAGTCCGTCGGTCAGCCGGTGCGCGTCTGTCACGTCTATCGACGCCTTGATCCGCGCCGGACTCCAGGTGGGCAGCCGGAACGACTCCATCCAGTAGCGCATGTACGAGCGCATCCCGGCCCTGGAGAGCGCGGCGAGCCGGGCCGGGGACGCACCGGGCACGACCCGCGCCAGATTCGACTCCAGCCGCAGTACACCCTTGCCCCGCCGCTTCCACACCTGGTCGGCGATGGTGCGGAAGAGGGACCGGGCGACCGGTTCGGGGAGCTTCTTGACGGCGGTCCAGCCGAGCCCGTACAACCCGTCGGTCAGCCGGTCCCGCAGGCCGGACTGCGTGTCACCCGGTGCGCCGCTCACTGTACGGCCCCGCTCCCCCGGTCCGCGGCATCTGCCTCAGCGGACTCGCGGCGCACGGTCACGACCCGCTGCACGAGCGTCACCAGGCTGCCCACGGCGACGATCCACAGCGCGATCGGCAGCAGGATCTCGATCCCGGGGACACCGAACTTGTGGAGACCCGCCAGTCCTGCCGCGACCAGCGAGATGACCAGCCGCTCGGCGCGCTCCACAAGACCGTTGACCGCGACCGGCAGCCCGATCGACTCGCCGCGCGCCTTCGTGTACGAAACCACCTGGCCGCTCGCCAGACAAAAAATCGCGACCGCGCACATCACGTTGTCGTCGCCGTTGCCCGCGTACCAGAGCGCGAACCCGCCGAAGATCGCCCCGTCGGCGACCCGGTCCAGGGTCGAGTCCAGGAACGCGCCCCAGCGGCTGGAAATACCGGCCTGCCGGGCCATATTGCCGTCGACGAGGTCGGAGAAGACGAAGATCGTGATGACGATCGTGCCCCAGAAGAACTCCCCCATCGGGAAGAAGGCCAGCGCACCTGCCACCACCCCGGCCGTGCCGATCAGAGTGACCGCGTCAGGGGTCACGCCGAGACGGAGCAACAGTGCGGCGAACGGTGTGAGGACACGCGTGAAAAATGCACGCGCGTACTTGTTCAGCATGGCCTTCCCGAGGGTCGGTGGGCCGAGCGGCCCCTACGGCCACCGGCTGGCCCATCGTAGTCACGCCTGCCGGACTCCACCGTCCCGGCACCCGGCGTCGCGCCGCGGGGCACGACGTATGGACGCAACCTGACCTGAGTGGAAAGCTCGAATTACCGCGGGCGTCGCCTTAGCCGCCGCGGCCGCTCCTCCGCGCCCGTGCTCCCTTCCCCCACACCGCGCCGGCTTTTCTTCCCACTCCGCGCCACTATCCGGGAGGCACGCATCATGGGCGACAAGGCACACACATACACCGGGGCCGCCGGCAGGGCAGCAGCGGCCGACCGGCCCTCATCCGTACGGAATGTGGTGCTGGTCGGCCACAGCGGATCCGGCAAGACCACCCTCGTCGAGGCCCTCGCACTGACCGCGGGCGCGGTCAACCGGGCCGGCCGGGTCGAGGACGGCGCCACGATCTCCGACTACGACGAGATCGAACACCGCCAGCAACGCTCCGTACAGCTCTCAGTCGTTCCCGTCGAATGGGGCGGGTACAAGATCAATTTGCTGGACACCCCCGGATACGCCGATTTCGTCGGGGAACTCAGGGCCGGTCTGCGGGCAGCGGACGCGGCCCTGTTCATTGTGTCCGCGGCCCAGGAGGCCGACGCCGTGGCGGGCGCCACCCGCGCCGTGTGGGAGGAGTGCGCCGCCGTCGGCATGCCTCGCGCCATCGTCGTCACTCACCTCGACACGGCGCGCACCTCGTTCGACGAGATGACCCGGATCTGCGGCGAGATCTTCGGCGGCTACGACCCCGACGCCGTACTTCCTCTCTACCTGCCCGTGCACGGACCCGAGGGCCCGGACGGGCACGCTCCGCTCACCGGGCTCACCGGACTCCTCACCCAGCGCATCTTCGACTACTCCTCGGGCGAGCGGCGGGAGAGCCCGCCCGCCGAAGCCCAGCAGACCACGCTCCAGGGGGCCCGGAACCGGCTGATCGAGGGGATCATCGCCGAGAGCGAGGACGAGACCCTGATGGACCGCTATCTCGGCGGTGCCGAGATCGACATCAAGACACTCATCGACGACCTGGAGCGCGCCGTCGCCCGAAGCGCCTTCCACCCCGTCCTCACTGCGGCCCCCGCCGCCGAAGGCGCCCGCCAGGGCATCGGCACCGTTGAACTCCTGGAACTGATCACCGGCGGCTTCCCCACCCCGCTGGAGCGCCCGCTCCCCGGGGTGACACCCCTCCATGGGGCCCCGCGACCGGTCCTGACCTGCGACCCGCAGGGTCCACTCGTCGCCGAGGTCGTCAAGACGGCCTCCGACCCGTACGTCGGCCGGGTCTCGCTCGTACGCGTCTTCTCCGGCACCCTCCGCCCCGACGAAACCGTCCACGTCTTCGGCCACGGCCTCACCGACCCCGGCCACGAGACACGCCCCTTCCACGAGGCGGAGGTACACGTCGGCGCACTCTCCTCACCCTTCGGTAAACAACAGCGCCCCCTCACCGCATGCATCGCCGGAGATCTGGCCTACGTCGCCAAGCTGGGCAGCGCCGAGACCGGGGACACCCTCTCCGCCAAGGACCAGCCGCTGCTGATGGACCCCTGGACCACACCGGACCCACTGCTGCCGCTCGCCATCGAGGCACACAGCAAGGCGGACGAGGACAAGCTCTCCCAGGGGCTCTCCCGACTGGTCGCCGAGGACCCGACCATGCGCCTCGAACAGAACCAGGACACCCACCAGGTGGTCCTGTGGTGTCTCGGCGAGGCTCATCAGGACGTGGCGCTGGACAGGCTGCGCAGCCGGTACGGCGTCCAGGTCGACGCCGTACCGCACAAGGTGTCGCTGCGCGAGACCTTCGCCGGCCCGTCGACCGGCCGCGGCCGGCATGTGAAACAGTCCGGCGGCCACGGCCAGTACGCCATCTGCGAGATCGACGTGGAGCCGCTGCCACCGGGTTCGGGCATCGAGTTCGTCGACAAGGTGGTCGGCGGGGCGGTACCGCGTCAGTTCATCCCGTCCGTGGAGAAGGGCGTGCGCGCCCAGGCCGCCCGAGGAGTCGCGGCCGGGCATCCGCTCGTCGATGTACGCATCACCCTGCGGGACGGGAAGTCCCACTCGGTGGACTCCTCCGACGCCGCGTTCCAGACCGCCGGCGCACTGGCCCTGCGCGAAGCCGCCGCGGACACCCGTATCCAGCTCCTCGAACCCGTTGCCGAGATCCAGGTCCTGGTGCCCGACGACTATGTCGGGCCGGTGATGAGCGATCTGTCCGGGCGGCGCGGCAGAGTGATCGGCACCGAGCAGTCCGGCCCCGGACGCACCCTCGTACGGGCCGAGGTGCCGGAGCTCGAGATCGGCCGGTACGCGATCGACCTGCGCTCCCTGTCCCATGGCGCCGGCCGCTTCGACCGGGCGTACGCCCGGCACGAAGCCATGCCCCCACAGCTCGCGGAGCGCATCCGCGAACAGCAGGAAAACAACCCGAATGATGCGTAATCGCCTGTGCCGCCCGCTCTTTTCCACAGGAGCGGGCGGCGAAGTGATCCGGACGATACGCTGTGGTCCCAGCTCAGAAGGTGTGCCGGGCACGGCAGTTGGGAAACAGCCGCAGGAGCAGTTCCTTGGCGGCGAGTGGGGGCGATGGTGGCCAACGACGGATTCGATTTCTCTCCCGGAGCGCAGATTCCGCTCCAGGGCTCTGCCGGACAGGCGGTGGCGACAAACGCCCTCGCCTCCGCCGCGTACCGCGACAGCCCGGTGGAGACCATCCTTGAAGCCAACAGCGAGTGGCACAAGTCCGAAGTGAAGGCGGGCCGTTCCAAACTCCTCAAGTCCGACTGGTTCAAGCCCAACCTCGGCGAGGCATTCTCCCGCGCCGTCCAGGAACGCATGCTGGGCGGCGCCCGCAAGGCCCTTATTCAGTCGTTCGGAATCGACCCGCAGACCGTCGTCGAGCACTGCCTGTCCGCGACCCGCCTCCGCAGGGCACGCGACACCAAACTGACCGCAGTCACCGTCCTGTTCGGCTTTCTCTTCCTGCCCGGAATGCTCCTGTGGGTCATCGCCTTCCGGCTGCGCGACTCGCTCGGCAACACCAAGGACAAGGCCCTCGCCGCCCTTGGCAGCGCCCTGCTCCCGGTCATCGGCATCGTAGCCTTGTTCTTCCTGGTCAAGCTGCCGCTCACCGGGTTCTTCGCACTCTACGTACGGGCGATGGTCGTCGCCCCCGTCATCGGCTGGTTCATCGCCAGACGTATCGCCGAATCCTCCGCCAAGGACATGCGCGCCCGCTGGGAAGGGTTGCTTTCCGGCGGCGGCGTCATTGCCAAGATCCCCGAGGCCGTGCCCAAGAACCCCAACGAGACCTCCCGCGAGGCACTCCGCCAGGGCTTGGAGAAACTCTCCGCCGAGCAGCAGTCCAACTCGGTCTTCTACGCGGGCCCCAAGGGAATCCTCGGCATGGGAACCCGCTGGGGCAGCTGGCAGCTCGCCGAACAACTCGTCTCCAGGGAACCCGGCAAGGAATTCCACCAGTTCCGCAGCTGGGACCTGATACGGGCCATCCACGACCAGCTCAAGGTGCTGGAGCGCGGCCCGCTGAACACCGGAGGATTCCCCACCCCGTCGGTCACTCACTGGATCGTGTCTCCCGTCGGCGAGAACGCCGACTCGGTCTCCCGGCCCGACGGCGAGGACGTCGCCACCTTCCAGGTCAAGCCGCACGAAATACAGCGGATCTGCAACCACCAGCAGTTCGGCGGCGGCGACCGGCACTATCTGGGCGTCCAGTTCACACTCTGGGACGGCCAGTTGGTCATCACCATGATGATCACGGTCACGGTGCTCTACGAAACCCTGCGCATCGAAGTCACCGGACACGCACTCGGTCCGGTCCACTCGCTCTTCACCAGCAAGCCTGCGGCCAAGACCAAGACGGTCAACAAGACCGTCCGCTTCTGGGAGACCCGCGACATCACCCTCGCACTGGTCGAACCCCGCGAAGTCGTCCGCCTCGCCCTGCGCGCCCCCTTCACCTGGTATCCGCCCCTCCTCGACTACCTGGGCGGCAAGATCGCCCTGCCCGAGCCGTTCGGCCTGCGCCATGCCTGGGCCGAGAAGCCATGGCGCCACCGCTTCATGGCCGACGACGCGATGCGCGCCGCCACCCCCGTCCTGCGCGCCGTACACAGCGCCGCCCTACGCGTCCTGGAGGAGAACGGCGTCGACACCGAACGCTTCGACAACCGCTCGATGGTCCTGAGCGGACTGGTGCAGGACCCGACCCCGCGCAAGGCCGACCTCTACGACGCATAGACATGCGAGGGCGCCCCGGTAAAGCAGAAACCGGGGCGCCCTCGCAGAAGCAACAGCTCGGATCAGGCCGTCGGCCAGGCGTCGGCCAGCATCTTGCGCGTATCGGCGAGCAACTGCGGCAGTACCTTCGTATGCCCCACCACCGGCATGAAGTTGGTGTCACCACCCCAGCGCGGCACCAGATGCTGATGCAGATGGGCCGCGATACCGGCCCCCGCCACCGAGCCCTGGTTCATACCGATGTTGAACCCGTGCGCCCCCGACGCCGCCCGCAGAGCCGTCATCGCCCGCTTGGTGAAGTCGGCCAGTTCCATGGTCTCCGGACCGTCCAGCTCCGTGTAATCGGCTACATGCCGGTACGGCACCACCATCAGATGTCCGCCGTTGTACGGATACAGATTCAAAACGGCGTACACCTTGTCGCCGCGCGCGACGACAAGCCCGTCCTCGTCCGATTTCAACGGGATCGCACAGAACGGACAGCCGTCGCCGGCCTCCGGACCGGTCGGCTTGTTCTCGCCCTGGATATACGCCATCCGGTGGGGCGTCCAAAGGCGCTGGAACGCGTCGGGCGTCCCCACTCCGATCTGCTGCTCCGGCTCACTCGTCATGGCGTTCAGCATATTGCTTCACTGCCGGCCAGCGTGTCGCCGGGGCCGCCCCCCTCGGCGCACGGCGACGCTGATGCGATGCTGATGCGATGAGCGACCAGCCCGCGGACTCCACCACCCTTCGTTTCAGGCGCTGGGAGCAGCGCACGGAAGTGCCGCTCTTCGGCGCCTCACTGCTCTTCCTGTTCGGTTACGCGGTCCGCGTCCTCGCCCCGCACGACGCCGAGCTCTGGCGCACTCTCGCCCTCGCCCTGGTCGGTGCCACCTGGTTGATCTTCGCCGCGGACTACGTCGTACGGTTCCGCCTCAGCGGTCTCGGCCACCGTTTCATCCGTGTGCACTGGCTGGACACGGTGGTGCTGCTGCTTCCCCTGCTGCGGCCGCTGCGCCTGATACGGGTCTACACGGCGGTCCAGCGGCGCAGGGAGCAGCCACGGCTGAGCCTGCACGCCCGCGTGATCGCGTATGCCGGTACCAGCGCTCTGCTCCTGGGCTTCTCCGCCTCGCTCGCCGTCTACGACCAGGAGCACATGGCGGAAGGGGCTTCGATCCGTACCTTCGGCGACGCGCTGTGGTGGGCGTGCGAGACGCTCACCACCGTGGGGTACGGGGATGCGGTGCCGGTCACACCGGGTGGCCGGGTCGTGGCGTCGGGCCTGATGGCCTGCGGGCTGGCACTGCTGGGAGCAGTGACGGGTTCGTTCTCGTCGTGGCTGCTGCAGGTGTTCACGCGGGAGGACGAGAAGAAGCCCCCGGAGGGCAGGTAGCTCTCCGGGGGCCTCTCACCGGGTGTCTGTCAGACCTGGACGCGGTCCTCGACAGCCTTCTGGATCTTGGCGATGGCATCCTCGACGGGGATGCCGTTCTCCTGCGATCCGTCGCGGTAGCGGAAGGAGACGGCGCCGTTGGCCATGTCCTCGTCGCCCGCGATGATCATGAAGGGCACCTTGGCCTTCTGCTGGTTCCGGATCTTCTTCTGCATCCGGTCGGACGAGGCGTCCACCTCGACCCGCAGCCCCTTCTTCCGGGCCTTGGCCGCGAACTCCTGGAGGTACGGGATGTGCGCGTCGCCGATCGGGATGCCGACCGCCTGGACAGGGGCCAGCCATACCGGGAACGCACCCGCGTAGTGCTCGAGGAGCACCGCGAAGAAGCGCTCGATGGACCCGAACAGGGCGCGGTGGATCATGACCGGGCGCTGCTTGGTGCCGTCGGGACCGGTGTACTCCAGGTCGAAGCGCTCCGGCAGGTTGAAGTCGAGCTGCACGGTCGACATCTGCCAGGTGCGGCCGATCGCGTCCTTGCACTGCACCGAGATCTTCGGGCCGTAGAAGGCGGCGCCGCCCGGGTCCGGGACCAGGGGCAGTCCTTGCTTCTCGGCGACCTGTCGCAGCGTCTCGGTGGCCTCTTCCCAGACCTCGTCCGAGCCGACGAACTTCTCCGGGTCCTTGGTGGAGAGCTCCAGGTAGAAGTCGGTCAGACCGTAGTCGCGGAGCAGGTTGAGGACGAAGGTGAGCGTCCGGTCGAGCTCCTCCGCCATCTGCTCCCTGGTGCAGTAGATGTGCGCGTCGTCCTGCGTGAAGCCGCGCGAGCGGGTCAGACCGTGCACGACGCCGGACTTCTCGTACCGGTACACCGTGCCGAACTCGAAGAGGCGCAGCGGCAGTTCACGGTAGGAACGCCCACGCGCATCGAAGATCAGGTTGTGCATCGGGCAGTTCATCGGCTTGAGGTAGTAGTCCACCCCGTCGTCGAGCTGCATGGGCGGGTACATGCCGTCGGCGTACCAGTCCAGGTGGCCGGACTTCTCGAAGAGCTTGCCCTTGGTGGCGTGCGGAGAGTAGACGAACTCGTAGCCCTCCTCCTCGTGACGCCGACGCGAGTAGTCCTCCATGGCGCGGCGGATGATGCCGCCCTTGGGGTGGAAGACCGCGAGGCCGGGGCCGATCTCGTCCGGGAAGGAGAAGAGGTCCAGCTCGTTGCCGAGCTTGCGGTGGTCGCGCTTGGCGGCCTCCTCCAGGAACTCCAGGTGCGCCTTGAGTTCGTCCTTGGTGGGCCACGCCGTGCCGTAGATGCGCTGCAGCATGGGGTTCTTCTCGCTGCCCCGCCAGTACGCCGCGGCATTGCGCATCAGCTTGAAGGCCGGGATGTTCCGGGTGGTGGGCAGGTGCGGACCGCGGCAGAGGTCCTTCCAGCACAGATCGCCGGTCTTCGGGTCGAGGTTGTCGTAGATGGTCAGCTCGCCGCCGCCCACCTCGACATCCGCGCCGTCGCCGGCGTTCTCGACGGAGTCGGAGCCCTTGATGCCGATGAGCTCCAGCTTGTACGGCTCATCGGCCAGCTCCTCACGGGCTGCCTCGTCCGTCACGACCCGGCGGGAGAACTTCTGGCCCCGCTTCTGGATCTCCTGCATCTTCTTCTCGATGGCCTTGAGGTCCTCGGGAGTGAACGGCTTCTCGACGTCGAAGTCGTAGTAGAAACCATCCTTGACCGGCGGCCCGATGCCCAGCTTGGCCTCGGGAAAGAGCTCCTGCACGGCCTGCGCCATGACGTGCGCGGTGGAGTGCCGGAGGATGTTCAGGCCGTCCTCGGAGGAGATCTCGACGGGCTCGACGACCTCGCCGTCGGCGACGACGTATGCGAGGTCCTTCAGCTCACCGGCGACCCGGGCGGCGACAACGGTGCGCTCGCCGGGGAAGAGCTCGGCTGCCGTAGTGCCCGTCGTCACCACGCGCTCTTCCCGCTCGGAATCGCGTTGGATGATCACACGGACGTCTGACACCGGTCTCTCCTGACTCAGGGGGTACGCACGCATTCGTGATGCACGTGCGATACGAATCGTACCGAGCCGTGGGCCCCCTCTGCTAAACGGTTGAGCGCGAAGAGCCTCGTCTTGTCCGCTGCCCGCCCTCTACGCCCTTGGGCCGACCGGCAAAGTGGGGGTGGCCCCATGTGCCGCTCGGCCCTGTTCGCCGGTGCACGATTCACCGGTGCACGCCTCCTCGAAACAGTCGACGTTCTCCTGGAGCGTTTTCATCAGTCGGTCCCGTTCGGCCTCGTCCACCTGTACGGGCACGACCTGCGAGGCCCGGGTCAGCCGCCGGAAGCCACCGCGGCTCTCCAGCCTGCCCTCCACCCGGATCGGCAGCCCCACCAGGTGGGCGTGGCCCGCGATCCGGTACGCCTCCTCGTCCAGCTCCAGCCGTACGTGCGGCACCTCTGCGCCCGCCAGCACCCGCAGTCGTACGATCCCGGCGCCACGCGGCCCCGAGCGGCGCAGCCGGACGACGGCGCCGGTGATCCGTACCGTCACGGCGGGCTCGTCCTGGAGGTAACGAGCGCCCGCCCGGCGCAGGGCGGGCAGGCCGCCGGGGGAGAACTCCACCGGCTCGGGGCGGGCCGGGCAGCCCTCGGGGATGCCTGCGGCGGGCGCCCATTCCAGGGCTGTCCCGGCCCCTTCCGAGCCCCGGACCAGTGCGATGACGGCCTCGGTCAGTTCCCGGCTGACCCCTGCCTCGACTGCGGCGTCGAAGGCTTCGAAGCCACCGGTCGCCCGTTGGTAGTCCACTGCCTCACGGGTGGCGTGCAGGGCGTGATAGAGCCGTACCGCGACGGCGCGGCCCGGTTCGACGGGGGCGAACACGGTGAGATCGCGGCCACCGGGCGCGGGCCCGACGAGGATGCCTTCGAGGGCTGCCAGGGCTCTGCGGCGGTGGCGTGCGCCGTGGTAGCCGGTGCGCCCCCGTACGGCGAGCGCCCCGGCGAGCAGGATCTGCCGGGCGGCGGTGTGCAGCTGCTCCGCCCCCGTCCAGCTGGCGGCCCCGGCCGCTCCCGCGACGGGTTCGGGGACATCGCGCCACCAGCGGATCTCGTCACTGGGCACGGCGAGGGAGACCAGGACTTCGCGGGCGGAGGGTACGGCGCTGCGGGCGAGCGCGGTCAGCACCTCGCCGAGGAGGTCCTCGCTGTCGGGGAAGGCGGTGGTGTCGGGGACGAGGAGGCTCGTACCGCCGCCGGGCCGGGACGGCAGTCCCGGTGGGGTCCAGCGCCCGGCCGCCCCGCCGCGACGCCGCCAGCCATGCCGGTCGAGCAGGGCGCCGAGAACCGCGGGGTCGATACGGGCGGGGTCGGGGATGTTTCCGAGCGGCTCGGGATCGATGGGCCACGCTCCCGCGGATTCGCCGGGGTTCGGGCGTGTGGCTGACGCGATCGCTTCGTCGGCGGACTCGTTCAGCGGCCGGCGCATCAGGGTCTCCCTCCCGCCCCTACGCGGGTCATGATCTCGCAGAGCGCCCGGTCGTCGAATATGCGCGAAGTCGGGATCCGCACCGTGGTCCTGTGCCGGCCCGTCACCGCGTGGCCGGCCAGATTGGTCCAGTAGCAGCAGTGGCGCAGGTCGAGTCGGTCGTGTCCGGCGCGCAGCCAGTCGTCCTGGCTGCGCGGCACGATCATCACGACCAGGATCTTGTGCACCGACACGGGGGTCCGGGCGAGCTTCACGAGGTGTGCGTTGTCGAGCGTGAAGGAGAACGTCGGTCCGGGCGGGTGCGGCGGGATCTGGTAGGTGCATTTGAGCTGCACCTTTATGGTCACTTCGTCGTCCACGGTGTGGCCGGGGGCGCCGTGGCTGACGTGCCAGTCGATCCCGTTGTCGGGGAAGGGCTGCGACAGGGAGCACCCCGCCGCGGCCGCGACGGCGTGCAAGTAGCCCACCTGGAGGGTCTCCATGCAGGCGGTGGTGGCGAGTGTGCCGCGCAGCGGTGCGATCCGCTGGGGCAGCAGCCCGCTCGGTTCGGGCTGCGCGAGCGCCATGGCTGCGTGTGCCTTCCGGGCCGTGCCGACCGGTTCTTCGGTGCAGGGATGTCTGCGGTGCAGGAATTTCTTCGTGCGGGACTGACGGACAACTTCCTTTCCCGTCAACTGTGTTGTCACCGCACACGGCGGCCCGCAAACGGCGTATCAGGCAAAGGGCGCGGGTATCACCGAACCGGGCAGGGGAATCACGCCATCTGCCGTTCGGGCACGAGGAGTTCGGGGATGTCTCACTGGTACGAAGGGCCGCTGGCCGCATTTGACACCGAGACAACGGGAGTGGACGTCGAGGAGGACCGGATCGTTTCGGCCGCTCTGGTCGTCCAGGACACAGCAGGCGGGCGGGTGCGCCTCACCCGCTGGCTGGTGAATCCAGGTGTGCCGGTGCCCGCCGGGGCGACCGAGATCCATGGTCTGACCGACGATCATCTTCAGCGCAACGGCCGCTGGCCGGCGCCCGTGGTGGAGGAAATAGCCCGGGCGCTGGCCGAGCAGTGCGCGGCCGCCCGCCCGCTCGTGGTGATGAACGCACCGTTCGATCTGACGCTGCTGGACCGGGAGCTGAAGCGTCATCGCGCGTCGTCGCTCGCCGGGTACCTGCAGAACGCACCGCTGTGTGTGCTGGATCCGCGCGTACTCGACAAGCACCTGGACCGCTACCGCAAGGGCCGGCGGACCCTCACCGATCTCTGCGAGCTGTACGGGGTGGTGCTGGACGGTGCACATGACGCGGCGGCCGATGCGGCGGCCTCGCTGGAGCTGGTGCGGGCGGTGGGACGGCGGTTCTCGTCCCGTCTGGAGCGGCTGACGCCGGCGGAGCTGCACACCCTGCAGGCCGTGTGGCATGCGGCACAGGCGCGCGGACTGCAGGCATGGTTCGCGAAGAACGGCACGGCGGAGGCGGTGGACCCTGCGTGGCCGCTGCGTCCGGAGCTTCCCGCTGTGGCGTGATCGGTGGCGACCCGGGCCCTGTTCCCGGACAGACAGAGGCCGGTCCGTCGATTCTGCTGACGGACCGGCCTCTTCCGGGTGGGCGATACTGGGTTCGAACCAGTGACCCCTTCGGTGTGAACGAAGTGCTCTCCCACTGAGCTAATCGCCCGGGAACGGGTTGAACCATACAGGGCTCGGAGGGTCTGGTTCAAACTCCTTCCAGCCGGGCCGTGAGGCCACGCCGTCCGGCACGCATCATCAGGGCGTGGTTGGCCCGGAACACGGCGCGTCCGGGCACCGCGAGGATCCGCATCAGCCGCCTGTGCACCTCGACCTCCTGCTCATAGGTGGCACGGCTCCCGGCGCCGTGTGCGGTGACCGTCCACCGGGCCCAGCCGTCGAGGTCGCCGCTGAGGGTCGCTTCAAGGACCCTGGCCCGGGGGTCGCGGCGGCGTTCGCGGACGGTCATGACGAGGTCGTACGGGAGGAAGGAGCGGATACGGGTGGTTCCGGTGGTGCCGTCGACCGAGGTGACCTCGCGGACCTGCGGCCACCATCGCGGGTAGTCATCCGCGCGTCCGAGGATCTCGTACACGGCATCGGGTGGGCCTGGCAGGTCCCAGATACTCACAAATCGGTAGTGACTCCACTTCATGGCCCCAGTCTGCGCGTACTCAGCCGGAGAACTGAGTACCCGAGCGCATGTCCGAACCTGTGGCTCACGCCACACTGCCGCTCATGGAACATGTGCCGCCGCCCGCCGAGGAATTGGCGCTCCTCGATCGCGAGCTGGCCCTGCTGGATGCCCGCCGGTCCCAGTTGCTGGTTCGTCGTGCCTGGCTGCTGAGTGTGCTGACGCCGCCCGTCGCGCGCCCTGCCGCACCGCCGTACGCCGCTCCGTTCGGACCTCCTGCCGCACCTGTCGGGCCGCGCAGTGCGCAGAATGTGCTGCTCATCCTGGGCGGTCTGCTGCTGACGATCGCGGCGATCGCGTTCACTCTGGTCAGTTGGGGCCACATGGGCATCGGTGGCCGCTCGGCGGTGCTCGGGGTGGTGACGGTCGCGGCGCTTTCCGCTCCTGTCGTGCTACTGCGTCGCGGGTTGCCCGCGACAGCCGAGTCGCTCGCCGCCCTGGCGTCGGCGCTGATGGTGCTGGACGCGTATGCGCTGCACCAAGTCGCGGTGCCGGACGCCGACGGGCGAGGTTTCGCCGCGGTCGCCGCGGCTGTGCTGGCCGCGCTCTGGGGCGCGTACGGGCTGCTGCTCGACCGGCTGCGGATGCCGCTGCCCCTGGCGGTGGTGAGTGCGCAACTGCCGCTGCTGCTGTGGGCGTGGGCGGCGGGTGCGGGATCCGCAGCGTTCGGTTGGGCGTTGTTGGTGACGGCGGCGTTGGACTGTGCGATCGCGGTGTGGGGCAAGGGTGTTGCGGTACGGGTGACGTCCGTCGTCTGCTGCTGGGCGACGGGCCTGCTGGGGCTGCTGGTGGCCCTGGCGCAGTCGATGTCCGCCGATGCGGCGTCGGCCGCGCTGGCACCGGGTCTGCTGTTGCTCGTGGGTGCGCTGATCGCGGTGTCCGGGGCGTGGCGTGCGCCGGCGTGGATTGCGGTGTCCGGTGGTGTGGTGACCGGGCTGTGCGGGGTGGCCGCGGTGGGTGGTGTGCTGCGTGCCGGGGTGGCCTGGAGCTGGTCGGTGCCGGTGTATCTGCTGTGCGCTGTGGCGCTGTTGGCTGCGGTGCGCGCTCCGCTGCCGCGCCCGGTCGGGCAGGGGATGGTGTGGGCTTCGTCGGCGGTGACCGTCGGCGCGGTGCTGGCCGCGGCACCGCCGGTCGGACTGTCGCTGATGGGTGCGGTGTCGCAGCTGGCCCGGGTGTGGTCGGGAACGCCGGACGGTGGTATCCGGGGCGCGCTGGGTCTGAAGAGCCTGCCGTGGTCGGGGATGGCTGCGGCACCGGTGGTGCTGCTGGTGGTGGCCGGTCTGTCGGGGGCGGTGTACCGGTCGTGGGCGTGGCCGGTACGGGTGGCCGGTCCTGCGCTGTCGCCGGGTTCGGCCTGGCGGGGTGCGGCGGGGGCGGGTGCGGTGGCGCTCGGCTGGGCGGGGTTCACCGTGTTGCCCCCGGTGCTGGGGATGTCGTACGCGGCCGCCATGTCGGTGCAATTGGCTCTGGTCGCCGGGGTGCTCGCGGTGGCGGTACGGGGTATGCGCTGCGGGAAGGATGGCGTGGGGCTGACTGCGCTGGTGTGCGGTCTGGTCGGCGCGGTGAGTACGGGAGTGCTGTCGCTCGGGGCGGAGGCTGCTACGTACGCGGTGTTCGCGGTGCTGCTGGTGGTGTTCGGCGCAGCCGCGGTGATGCTCGGCGGCACTGCGGTGTCGGCGGAGCGGGCGTTGCCGCCGCAGTCCGCTCAAGCGGCGCGGGCCGTAAGGGCGTTGCAGATCGCGCAGGCGGCGGTGGCATGCGGTGCGGTGGTGTGCGGGATGGTGCTCGCCCGTGCGGTCGGGGCGTCGCTGGGGCTTGCCGCGTACCGGGCGGCGCCGCTCCTGCTGGTCGTCCCTGCGATGACGGTGTTGCTCGGAGTGCGGCTGCGTGGTCTCCCGTCGGCTCTGCCGGTCGAGCTGACCGGGGCCGTGGCGGGCGTGGTGGCGGTGGCCATGGCAGTGGCGGACCGGCCCTTTCTGGCCTTGGTGCTGGCGCTGTGCGGGGTACTGGCCGCGGGTACGGCCGTGCGTGCCGAGCGGCGGCCGGTGGCCGGGTATCTGGCGATGGCGCTGTTCGTCCTGGCGGCCTGGCTGCGACTGTCGGCTTCGGGGGTTTCGGCCCCGGAGGCGTACACCCTGCCGGTGACAGTGCCTGCTCTGGCGGTCGGTGTGCTGCGCCGGCGCCGTGATCCGGAGGCGTCGTCGTGGACGGCGTACGGTGCGGGCCTCGCGGCGACTCTGGTGCCGAGCCTCTTCACGGCATGGACCGATCCGCACTGGGTCAGGCCGCTGCTGCTCGGTGCGGCGGCGCTGGTGATCACCCTGTCGGGCGCGCGGTTGCGGCTGCAGGCGCTGCTGCTGCTCGGTGGTGCGGTGCTGGCGCTGGACGCCCTGCACGAACTCGCGCCGTACGTGGTACAGGTCGTGGGCGCCCTGCCGCGTTGGCTGCCGCCCGCGTTGGCCGGGGTGTTGCTGCTGGCGGTCGGGGCGACGTACGAGCAGCGGCTGCGCGACGCCCGGCGGCTGAAGGACGCCCTGGGCCGCATGCATTGACGATGTGTCACATGACTGGCCTGGGGCGCCCCATGACCCTCGGGCCAACTTGTGGCCATCAGGCCGCCGTCAAAGACGTACCGGACAGGACAGTGTTCACAGCCGGAGGTCGCAGCCGAACTGCCCCTCGGATTCGCGCAGTACGCGTTCCTCGTCATAGTCGCGTAGAAATGCGACGGGGTTCTGGAAGGAACCGGGAGATGCGCATTGCCCACGGGGACTCGGGTGTTGAGCTCTTTCCAGAAATTCTCGCAGTCATGGAAGGCAGTACCGACAACCGATCCTGACCCGGATACCCGGGTGCTTCTTCTCGGAGAGCGAATCCTGGCGTTGCCCGCTGCCACAACCGATTGAATGGTTCACGAAGGTATCGCAGCGAGTGAACATGGAAATGCAGAGGGCCCCTGAGACTCTGTGGTCTCAGGGGCCCTCTGTCCGGGGTGGGCGATACTGGGTTCGAACCAGTGACCTCTTCGGTGTGAACGAAGCGCTCTCCCACTGAGCTAATCGCCCGGGCGCAGGCCAAACATTACCCCATCTCAGCGGCGCCCCATGACCATCCCCGGGTCACTCGTGGATCTTCCACGGCATGGTGATGCCGAACTTCCAGACGTAGATCCCCACCAGCGCCGCCATGATCACCAGGCCGATCACGGTGAGGATGATGTTGCGCCGCCGGACCTTGGGGTCGAGCGCCCGCTGAGCGGCCTCCGTGACCTTCCGCCTCGTCCAGCGCAGCACCAGCTGCGCCCAGACGAACTCCGTCGCCCAGATCGCCATGCCGGCGAAGATCACCACCCAGCCGGGGCCGGGCAGCGGCAGCATGATGATGCCTGTCACGACCACCGCGAGGCCGACCACGAAGACGCCGACCTGCCAGCTCAGATGCAGCGCCCTGGAGGCTTTGATGAACCCGGGCGCCCTGGAGCCGAGCTCTCGGTCCTTCTTCGTCACACCCTCCGCGACATCTCCCGCCACGCTTTCCGTCACATCCCCCGTGGCGGACACTGATTTCGCCGGTATGGCGCCCCAGTCCCGCTCGTCACTCTCCGCATTCATGGGAGCCAACCTACCGGAACAGCCCTCGTCACCGGAATGGCCGCATAACCCCGAGTTACACACCGCCGTACGAGCTACCTGAAGGAACACAAAAAGGTCAGAGGGGTTTACAACGCCACCGTAGGTGGCATGTCGATTTCGCCGACGTGCGAATCCCCGAGCGCACACTGAGCGAAAGGCCCTGGCGCTTATGAACACCACGGTCAGCTGCGAGCTGCACCTGCGCCTCGTTGTGTCGAGCGAGTCCTCACTGCCTGTACCTGCGGGCCTGCGGTATGACACGGCCGATCCTTATGCCGTGCACGCCACCTTCCACACCGGAGCGGAGGAAACGGTCGAGTGGGTTTTCGCCCGCGACCTCCTCGCCGAGGGGCTTCATCGGCCCACCGGCACCGGAGACGTCCGCGTCTGGCCATCCCGTAGCCACGGCCAGGGCGTCGTCTGCATCGCGCTGAGCTCCCCAGAGGGCGAAGCCCTGCTCGAAGCCCCGGCGAGGGCCCTGGAGTCGTTCCTGAAAAGGACCGACGCCGCGGTTCCGCCAGGCACCGAGCATCGTCACTTCGACCTTGATACGGAGCTCTCACACATCCTGGCCGAGAGCTGAGCCAGGCCGAGAGCTGCACGGCGCCGTCCAACTCGGGGAGGCGGCGCCGCGCGGAAAACCTCATAGGGCTGACACCGACGCCGCCATCACGGAATCCACCGTGGTGACGGCGTCGGCGCGCGTTCCCCCGCAGCCGTGGCCGAATGCCCCGCGCACCGGTACGCACCTGGCGCCCCGGAGCACCCGCCCACGGCCCGCACAGAGGACCTCAGGCCCACCGGTACCCACAGGTGGCCGGTAAGCGCTCCCCGCACCCCTCATGGACCCTCTCGGGCCACTGTGCGCCGACACCGAACCAGTAGAGTCAGCCGGCATCGGCGGGCACCCGCCCGCCGGAGGCCAGGGAGCGAAAGCGTGCTGATCCCCCACGACACCCGGATCGCCCTAGACACAGTGGTCGATCTGCTCAACACCGCACCGGAGAGCGAACCCCGGGGGAGCGGGCAGCGGGAAGGCGAGCCGCTCGACGGTCTCGCCGACATCGAAGCGCTGTACGACTTCGCGCGGCGCCATCGCATCAGCGGCGTGGGCAAGCTCCACGAGAAGGACCTGCGCGCCGTACGGGACGTACGGACGCGCTTCGCCACGATCTTCGCGACGGACGACGCGCAGATCGCCGCCTCGCTCGTCAACGCCCTCATCGCCGCCGCCGGCACCACACCGCAGCTCAGCAATCACGACGGCTACGACTGGCATGTCCACTACTTCGCACCGGACGCCTCGATCGCCGACCATCTCGCGGCCGACTGCGGCATGGCACTGGCCTTCATCGTGGTGGCGGGCGAGCAGGAGCGGCTGCGGCGCTGCGAGGCGCCGGACTGCCGGCATGCCTTCGTCGATCTCTCCCGCAACCGCTCCCGCCGCTACTGTTCCAGCCGGACCTGCGGTAACCGTCTGCATGTGGCCGCATACCGGGCACGCCGAAGGGAAGCGGCCGACTGACCGTTCACAGCATGAAGAGATCATGCAACGCGGCCATCAGCAGCAGGCTGCCGATCACCGCGAGGAAGATCATCAAAGGGGGCTGGGAAAGCGCGAAGAGGCAGCCGCGCGGCTCTTCGGCAGGGCTTGCGGGGGCATCGCCCCGGGAGGTGTCCACCATCTCGGGACGATCATGACTCCCTCCGGGCTTCTTTGGCGATCAACACGCCTTTTTGTACGGTGAGTTCACCCGCCCCGGGCCGGGCAGGATTCGCTCCGGCGTCCGATGGGCCCTCACATTTTCGGTAGCACGACCGGTACGCTCCTCCATCGCACACGACACGTCGTGGACATCTGTGTTGCTCAACATCGCTTCATACACGCTGAATTCGAGGTCCGGCGGGTAAGTACCCGACTGGTCGAGGTGCGCCGCCAGAAGACATCGAAGTCCTCCAGCCGGGGCCTGCTTTCGGCAGTCGCCGAGTTGTGCCCAAGGGCGTGAAGGAGCCGGGAGCGGGTGGAGCCGTGGCCTCAGCGCAGTGTCGCGCAGGATGCGTGTCGCCGCCCCGGCGGGGGTGAGTATGCCGGGGACCAGCGCGCCCAAGATCGTTCGGGGCGGGCGGCTGAGCGGACTCAGTCCAAAAGAACGGTGCGTGTCAGATGCCGTGCTTCTTCAGGATGGCCTCGATGTCGCTGAAGTCATCGCCCGACGAGGCGGACTGCTGCTTCGGCTGCGCCTTCGGACGCGCCTGTGTCGCCGGGAGCCTGGACCCCAGGGAAGGCGCCGAAGCCGCGGGAGCGATGGCCTCTCTCTGCGCTGCCCGGGCTGCGGCCTTGCGTTCCTTACGGGTACCGACGCCACGGCGCTCGATCGTACGAGTGGTCATGAACAGCAGCCAGGCCACGGCCAGCAGCCCGAAGCCGAACCAGACGCTCGGCTTGAAGGCGATTCCGGCGACCCAGTCCACGATCCCGGTCAGCACCAGGCCGATCGGCACCAGGGAGTAGGCGGCGATCCTCGCCGCGGCGAGGAAGCGCTTCCGGTACGCAGTGACGGCGGCGATGCCCAGGCCCGCCGCGGACGCCGCGGAACAAATGGTCTCGGCAAGCATCAGGGCCTCCAGGCGCAGGGGGAAACGTCCCTTCCATCCTGCACCGGTCACCGCCCGGGCGGCCACGATCCGGGACCACATCAGGGACATTTCAGGGCCGGGATCCTCCCCAGGTGCCGATCAGGAGCAATCCCGCCGCACGGAGACGGAATGGATCGGATGCGGATTGGGACGCTCGGGCGGGCCCTGGGAGACTGGCCGTATGAGCGATTCCACCCCCGCAGCGCCCGTCGTCCTCGACGTCTGGTGCGAACTCCAGTGCCCCGACTGTCACCAGGCCCTCACCGATGTGCACTCCCTGCGGGCCAAGTACGGCGACCGCCTTGAGGTGCGGCTGCGGCACTTCCCACTGGAGAAGCACAAGCACGCCTACGCCGCCGCGCAGGCCGCCGAGGAGGCCGCGGCCCAGGGCAAGGACTGGCCGTACATCGAGGCGGTTCTCGCCCGTACCGACGACCTCGGCCGCACCGGCGAGCCGCTGCTGCTCGAGGTGGCGCGGGAAATCGGCCTGGACGCCGAGGAGATGGACACCGCTCTGATCGACGGACGCCACCTGCTGATCGTCGACGCCGACCAGGCCGAGGGCAAGGCGATCGGGGTCACCGGCACACCGACGTATGTGATCGGCGACGAGCGGCTGGACGGCGGCAAGAGCCAGGACGGGCTGCGCGAACGGATTGAGGAGATCGCCGACCGGCTGCTCGCCGAGCAGGGCTGAGCCGACTAAGGGCTGTCCCGTAACCCCGCCCACCAGGGATTACGGGACAGCCCTCAGGGAGTGAGCATCTTGGCCAGGTTGTACTGAGTCGCTCCGTAACCGAGCGACTCGTACAGCCGCAGGGCCGGTGTGTTGGAGGCGAAGACGTGCAGCCCGAGGCGGTGGGCACCCGCGTCCAGGGCAATGAGCTCGGCCTGCCGCATCAGGGCACGTCCGTAGCCACGGCCACGGTGCTCCTCGCTCACCTCGACGTCGAAGACGTATCCGTCCATTTCGCCCTGGCTGTCTTCGCGCACCGACACCCACACATGGCCGACGACCGCGCCCTCGTGAACGAGGACGTGGAAATGCATGCCCGCGGTGTCGATGCCGTTCGGCAGGTTACGGGCATGATCGGACCGGGACTTCTGCATGGCTTGCTCGACCGGGACGCCCTGGTCGATCCAGGACTGCGCATACATGTCGACGCTGGTGCGTTGCCACTGCGCGAACTCCTCGGCGCTCATCCCCCGGGCGATGGCACCGTCCGGAATCGCCGGAACCGTCCGGGCGAGATCCTTGAGCATGTTCCGGCTGCGTTCGGTGTAGCCGAGTGCGGCTGCCAGCCGCCGGGCTCCCTCGTTGTCCGCAGGTGCTGTAAGAAACACCTGGCTGCATCCCCATCCACGCAGCACCTCTTCGGCGGCGAGCGCGGCAATGGTGCCACGGCCCCGCCGCCGGCTCGGCTCGTCGACGCTCAGGGAACGCAGCACACCGGCCGACGCGCCGAACCCCGGATGCGTGCCGATCTCGACGGCTCCGACAGGCCGTCCGTTGTCGCACACGTCGTACGCGCGGCTCTTCGCACCGTCGGCGCCTTGCTGGATCGGCCCGGTCGGCCGCAGGGTCGTGGTCATCAGAGCCGTTCTATCCGCTGAGCCCCGGCCCGTCACCCTGTTTTGCGGCTTCGAGCCACGGGTTCTACGGGTCGAGGTCGTTCCCCGCCCGCTCGTCGAAGATCCGCATGGCCTTGACGGTCACCGGGCCGGGCCCGCCGGGCAACTCCCGGTCGTCCACCCGGTGGACTGCCTGCACATCACGCAGGGTGGAGGTCAGGAAGATCTCCTCGGCCTGTTCCAGGACATCGAACGGCAGGTCGGTCTCCTCGGCCCCTGTCCACTCCACGGCCAGCGCGCGGGTGATCCCGGCGAGGCAGCCGGAGGCGACCGGCGGGGTGTGCACCTGCCCGCCGAGGACGACGAAGACATTGGACCCGGTGCCTTCGCAGAGCTGTCCGACCGTGTTGGCGAAGAGTGCCTCCGACGCGCCGTGCTCATGGGCGCGGGCGAGGGCGACGACGTTCTCGGCGTACGAGGTGGTCTTGAGCCCGGCGAGCGCACTGCGTTCGTTGCGCGTCCAGGGGACGGTGATCACGGCGGTGGTGTCGGGACGGCGCGCCACCTCCCCGAGGGCGACGACGAGGCCGGGGCCTGCGTTGCCGCGGTCGGAGCCGAGCGGGGAGAGTCCTCCGGTGTAGGTGATGCGCAGCCGGCCGAGTGCCATCGGGTTGGCGTCGATGACGGCGGTGCACGCGCGGCGGACCTCGTCGAGGTCGGGGTCGGGGAGGCCGAGGCCACGGGCGGAACGGGTCAAGCGATCGAGGTGGCGGGTGAGGGCGAAGGGCCTGCCGTCGACGGTCCTGACCGTCTCGAAGATGCCGTCCCCCACGGTGAGTCCGTGGTCGAGCACGGACACCCGGGCGTCGTCGGCATCCCGCAGTTCGCCGTTGACCCAAATCCTCATCACGCGGTCCTTCCAGTCGCTTCGTGAGCGCCCGACGCTACAGCGAGCAGCCGGGATGCCTTGAGTTCGGTCTCGTCCCATTCGCGGTCCGGGTCGGAGCCCCAGGTGATGCCGGCCCCGGTGCCGAAGCGGAGTACCGGGGCGGTCCCGGTCCGGTCGATCCAGAAGGTCCGTATGCCGACGGCCAGGGACGCGGTGCTGCGGTCGGCATCGACCCAGCCGATGCCGCCGCAGTAGGGCCCGCGCGGTGCCGTCTCCAGTTTCTCGATGATCCCGAGGGCGCTGGACTTGGGTGCCCCGGTGACGGAGCCGGGTGGAAACGCCGCGTCGAGGAGTTCGGGCCAGCCGGCGCCCTCGGCGAGCTCTCCGCGCACGGTGGAGACGAGGTGGACGAGGCCGGGGTGCTTCTCCACCACACAGAGGTCGGGGACCGTGACCGATCCGGTGGCACAAACCCGGCCGAGGTCGTTGCGGACCAGGTCCACGATCATCACGTTCTCGGCGTGGTCCTTCTCCAGCAGATCGCCCTCGGTCCGTCCGGTGCCCTTGATCGGACCCGACTCGACGGTCAGGCCGTCGCGCCTCAGAAAGAGTTCGGGGGACGCAGTGGCGATCTCCACGCCGTGCGCGGGCAGCCGAATCGTTCCTGCATACGGGGCGGGATTGCCGCGCGCCAGCAGCGCGGTCAGCGCGTCCACGTCCGCGGCGGCCGGGTCGGGCAGTTCCGCGGTCATCACCCGGCAGAGGTTGGCCTGGTAGACCTCGCCCGCCGCGATGTACTCGCGGATCCGCCGTACGCCCGCGGTGTACGCGGCACGGTCCAGGGACGATTTCCAGTCACCGGCCGCGGGCCCGCACCAGGCGCCGCGTACTGGGGCGGGCACCGTCTCGGTGCGTACGGCGGCGAAGCGCGCGCAGACGAGCCTGCCCTCGAAATCGACGGACACGGCCCAGAAGCCGGACGAGTCGAGGGCTGCGGGATCACTGGTCACGTCCTGCAGATCGGACGCGACGAGGCCGCCGAAGCGGGCCATTGGAGCGAGGTCGTGCACGCCGTTGAGTCTAGGACGGCGCGCGATGACCCGCGCCGGGGCTTACGCGCTTCAGCACGCTGCACAAACGCGTTTTTGTACTGGCCCGGGAATCCGCTAGAGTTCAACACGTCGCCGGGACGCGCAAGCAGACCGGGAAAGACAAGCGGACGTAGCTCAGTTGGTAGAGCGCAACCTTGCCAAGGTTGAGGTCGCCAGTTCGAACCTGGTCGTCCGCTCGCAGAAGGTGGGGGTCTTCCCGAACTCCCACCCCTGGTGGAGTGGCCGAGAGGCGAGGCAACGGCCTGCAAAGCCGTCTACACGGGTTCAAATCCCGTCTCCACCTCCAAGGACGATTAGCTCAGCGGGAGAGCGCTTCCCTGACACGGAAGAGGTCACTGGTTCAATCCCAGTATCGTCCACTGATCCGCAAGGATCCCCGCGCGATTAGCTCAGCGGGAGAGCGCTTCCCTGACACGGAAGAGGTCACTGGTTCAATCCCAGTATCGCGCACGCAGTACACGCAGTTTCACCCTGCGCGATTAGCTCAGCGGGAGAGCGCTTCCCTGACACGGAAGAGGTCACTGGTTCAATCCCAGTATCGCGCACCAGCGAAAGCCCCGGTCGTCTTGGCGACCGGGGCTTTGTCGTTTCCGCGATGAGCAGCGGTGGTTACCGCTGAGCGGCCGGGCGGCGGAACGCACCGCGGGCCCGGACGGAAGCGTCCGGGCCCATGGTCAGGCCCTCACCGGCGTCGCCCCGCTCAGGAGGAGAAGAGCATGCGCCCGAAACTCTTGCGCCGGTAGTGACCACCGTGGTACTGCGGGGCACCCCAGGCGGGCGCCGGGGCGGCCGGGTAGGCCTGCGGGGCGGGCGGCGCGGGCGGAGCCTGCTGCGTCCACTGCGCCTCGATGCGGGTCAGGGACTCCAGCTCGCCGTAGTCGAGGAAGATCCCCCGGCAGCCGCTGCACTGTTCGATCTGTATGCCGTTGCGGTTGTACGTCTGCATCTGTGCGTGGCACTTGGGACACTGCATGGTTTGGCTCACTCCTCGCCGTCGGGTCACCGTCGCCGGAATGCATGCCCGCCGACGGTCGGTTCAGCCTACGACGAGTGCTCGGCGGCCAACTCGGGAGGGAGGGAGACAATTCGGACACAGGCATCGATCATCGTCTGCTCCACCTCATCCAGAGTTCGGCCCTCCGCCGCGGACTTGGCGCATGCCAGTGCCGCGGTCTGAACGGTCAGTGCACGGGCCGGGACGTCCAGTTCGGGCCAGGGATCGCCCTCGGCGCGCACGGCGGGGCCGCCGGCTGCCCGGTAGGCGTCCAGGAAACGGAGCCAGACCTCGGGAGGCAGCAGCCCGGCCGCGTACCAGGCGGCGGGGCGGGCGAGGTCCCATGCGGGGTCGCCGAGGCCGGCGTCGTCGACGTCGATGAGCAGCCAGGGGCCGTGCGGGGCGGGGTGGCGGACGAGCTGCCCGAGGTGCAGATCGCCATGGCACAGGAAGCGGGAGCGGTGCCGGGGCGCGGCGGCTTCGTCGCGGGCCCAGGCGGGCAGACGGTGCCACGCTTCGAGTACAGGGGCGGTGGCCGGGTCGCCGGGCCGGGCGGCGCGCATCCGGGCAACGGCGAGCGAAGCCTTTGCGGGGCCGCGCATGGGCGGGAGCGCGAGGGCGGGCGGGGCCGGGGTCAGATGGAGCCTGGCCAGCAGAACGGCGGCCTCTTCCCAGGGGGCGGCGTCGGGGTCGCCGGGGTCGACGGGCTCGCCGTGGGGCCACAGGGTGACCGGGCGCCCCTGGAGGGCGGCGGAGGGCGTGGAGGGCTGGGGCTGCAGGGGGGTGAGGAGGATGCCGGTCAGGCGGGGGTCGTTCGCGAGGGTCAGGCGGGCCAGCAGGTCGGGGGTGCCCGTGCCAGGGGCGTGGGCCTTGGCGACGACGGGCCCGCTGCGGACCACTGTGCCGTCCGCGCGGTCGGCGAGCACCGCCGGTGGCGGGCAGGCACAGATGTCCTCGGGATGTGCGTGGGCGGCCCGGTGGGCGAGGGCGCCCAGCGAGCGTACGACTGCGGTGGTCACGGACTCCTCCGGTGGCGGACAGATGCAGGTGGCCCGATACACGCCGGGCCCGCCGATGAGCGTACGCGCGTCGCGAGGAGACCCCGGACAGCGCGATGTCCGGTCAGCTCCCCAGCTGACCGGACAAACGCTGCCGCCCGCCGTACCCCCGTCCCCACGGGGTTGTTGGCCGGATGTCCCGGTCCGGACCGCTCTTCCGGACCCGGGGCGCCGCTCAGCGCCCCAGCATCACGCCCACGGACGACGCCTGTGTGATCACTGCGTCCCAGCCGCCGAAGACGACTACGAGCAGGGCCGCCAGAGGAAGAACCATCGCCGTCGCCACCAGCGGGTGGCGCGTACCGGACGACGGGTGGCTGCCGAACGAGGCATCGGCCCTGCGTCCCCGTGTGCGGATCATGGTCCGCGCTGCCGTGTCCGCCATGGTTCCTCTCCTGACTGAATATGGAGCGGCGGGCGTCTGGCCTCGGGGGACGAGTGCTGCACCCGCCGCTTGAGGTCAACACTAGGGACGTGGACGTCGTACGACGTCATGCCCGCGTACCGAATGCCGGGCCTCCCGGAGGATGAGCCCCGGGTGGTCGATGTACTCCCCTGGGTGGAGAGCGGGCGTCTGATCCCGGGGTCATCCCGGAGGGGCTCGGTCGCGTACGCCCGCAGCCTCCGATGTATTCGGCCTCTGGCCCCCGGCCGCTCGGTGACCATCGAAGCGACCGCCGGCTCCTCGGTCCTCAGCGGGCCCGGCGGCTGCGCGGCGAAGCCGACGCCGGGCCCGGACACTCCGTACCTGGGCCGGTCGATCAGGACCACGCTGCACGTGACCGCTCCCCGAGGGAAGGGGAAGACGTCCCGCTGAGCGCATCCCGGTCCCCCGTCCGGACATTTCGTCCGGGCGGGGGACACTCGCGCGTCAGAACGGTTCGGGGCCCCTCCCCGGCCGTGACTTCACTCACTACCCCCTCCGCTTCTCGGCGACGGCCCCCCGGTGTGCCACCGGAGAAGTCCGCGTCGCGCCCGGTCCGGCATCCACGCCCTGCGGCCCGTCGTTTCCGCTCGTCCGTCAACCCCGCACCGTCGCAACGCCTTTGAGGCCCGGATCCGTCCGGCGCGGGAGCCGCTCGGGGCCCACGCACTGTCATGGACCGTGCCGCGCACCGACAATCGATCGGTGGGCGAGGGCGCGGCCTCTGAGCGCCCCGGGCGCCGGGTACGTAAGCTGTGCTTCATCAGGCGTACCAGGCAGCGGGGATGGGCAGACATGGCGATGATGCGGCTCCGGCGCGAGGACCCGCGTGTCGTCGGCTCGTTCAGGCTGCACCGGCGGCTCGGGGCGGGCGGCATGGGGGTCGTCTATCTCGGTTCGGACCGGCGGGGCCAGCGGGTGGCGCTGAAGGTGATCCGTCCGGATCTGGCGGAGGACCAGGAGTTCCGCTCGCGGTTCGCGCGCGAGGTGTCCGCCGCGCGACGGATCCGCGGTGGCTGTACGGCGCGTCTGGTTGCCGCAGATCTGGAGGCGGACCGCCCGTGGTTCGCCACGCAGTACGTCCCGGGGCCCTCACTGCACGACAAGGTGGCCGAGGAGGGCCCGCTGTCGGCGGCCGAGGTGGCCTCGATCGGGGCGGCGCTCTCCGAGGGCCTGGTGGCGGTGCACGAGGCCGGTGTCGTCCACCGTGACCTCAAGCCGTCGAACATCCTCCTCTCCCCCAAGGGCCCCCGGATCATCGACTTCGGGATCGCCTGGGCGACCGGGGCGAGCACGCTCACGCATGTAGGTACGGCGGTGGGCTCGCCGGGATTCCTGGCGCCGGAGCAGGTTCGCGGCGCGGCGGTGACGCCCGCGACGGACGTGTTCTCGCTCGGTGCCACGCTGGCGTACGCGGCGATGGCCGACTCGCCTTTCGGGCACGGCAGTTCCGAGGTGATGCTGTACCGCGTGGTGCATGAGGAACCGCAGTTGTACGACGTGCATGACGCGCTCGCACCACTGGTGAGCGCCTGCCTGGCGAAGGACCCGGAGGAGCGGCCGAGCACGCTTCAACTCTCCATGCGGCTCAAGGAGATCGCGGCGCGGGAGGCGCAGGGTCTGCACGAGAGCCGTCCGCCCGCTCAGCGTTCGGCACAGGAGCTGGACCGGCCGACCGGTCGTATCGACGGCCCGTACACCGAGCAGCAGACCCGGCGTACGGCCCCCCCGGCACCCCGTCAGCAGAGGACGAAGCAACCTCGAAGCAGTCGGCAGGCCGCGTCGTCGCGGGCAGGGTCGTCGCGGGCAGGGTCGCCGCGCACCGGTGGTTCGCGCCCTCAGCAGCATCAGCCGCCGCGCAACACCACGCGCTCCGGCAGGCGCCCGCAGGGCACGAACGGGGCGAACGGCCGACCGGGCACTCGGCCCGGGGCCCGTAAGACTTCGGCGGGGCGGCGTCCCGCCAATCCGCGGCTGCTGCGGCAGCGTCTCGTCGTCTTCGTCGTGGTGACGCTGCTGGCGGCACTGGGCATCGCGGCGGCACAGGGCTGCCAGGGGCCGGCCCGCGGGCTGGGCACGAGCGAGAGCCGGACGCAGTCCCAGGGCCAGCTCCAGAACCAGACGCAGGGCCGGACCCCGGACCAGGGCCCGCAGTCTCAGTAGGCGGTCAGTTCTGCGGGCGGCCCGATGCCACCGCGTAGAACGCGACCGCGGCGGCCGCTCCCACGTTCAGCGAGTCGACTCCGTGCGCCATCGGGATGCGCACCCATTCGTCGGCGGCGACCAGGGCCTGGGTGGACAGTCCGTCGCCCTCGGCACCGAGCATGAGCGCCACCTTGTCCATCCGGTGCGGTGCCGCCTCGTCGATGCTGCCGGCCTTTTCGTCCGGGGTCAGCGCGAGGAGTTTGAAGCCCGCTTCCCGTACGGTCTCCAGGCCCTTGGGCCAGGTGTCGAGACGGGCGTACGGGACGGAGAAGACCGCACCCATCGAGACCTTGACGGAACGCCGGTAGAGCGGGTCGGCGCAGTCCGGGGAGAGCAGTACGGCGTCCATGCCGAGGGCGGCGGCGCTGCGGAAGATCGCCCCGATGTTGGTGTGGTCGTTGACGGCCTCCATGACGACCACCCGGCGGGTCGTCGCCAGCAGTTCGTCTGCCGTCGGCAGCGGTTTGCGCTGCATCGAGGCGAGGGCCCCGCGGTGGACGTGGTATCCGGTGACACGTTCGGCGAGCTCGGGGCTGACCGCGTACACCGGGGCCGGGACCTCGTCGATGACGTCGCGCATCAGATCGACCCACTTCGCCGAGAGCAGCATCGACCGCATCTCGTACCCGGCATGCCTGGCGCGTCTGATCACCTTCTCGCCCTCGGCGATGAAGAGGCCTTCGGCGGGCTCTCGCCTGCGTCGGAGTTCGACATCGGTGAGTCCGGTGTAGTCGCGCAGACGGGGGTCGTCGGGGTCGTCGACGGTGATGAGATCAGCCACGGGTTCGATACTGCCTTGTCCGGTGTGTGGTGCCAACGGCTTGGGAGAAGATCCGCTACCGCTGGTTACTCGGCGGGGTGCGGGCGGCGCTCGCGCCGGCTGTTCGGCAGGGAAGGAGCGGCGCTCGCGCCGACAGCGACGACGTCGCCGATGACGATGACGGCCGGGGGACGTACGTCTTCGGCAACGGCCCGTTCGGCGACGGTCGCAAGCGTTGCGTCGACCCGGCGCTGGGCTGCCATGGTGCCCTCCTGGACGAGGGCGACCGGGGTCTCGGGGGCCTTGCCGTGGGCAATGAGAGTGCGGGCGATGGCGCCGATCTTGTCGACGGCCATCAGGAGCACAAGCGTGCCGCGCAGCTTGGCGAGAGCCGGCCAGTCGACCAGCGAGCGCTCGTCGTCGGGGGCTACATGACCGCTCACGACGGTGAACTCATGCGCCACGCCGCGATGGGTGACGGGAATTCCGGCCGCGCCGGGCACGGAGATCGAGCTGGAGATGCCGGGGACGACGGTGCAGGCGATGCCTTCGGCCGCGAGCGCCTGGGCCTCCTCCATGCCACGGCCGAAGACGAACGGGTCGCCGCCCTTGAGCCGTACGACGGCTTTGCCCGCCTTGGCGTGCTCGATGAGCGCCTGGTTGATCGCTTCCTGGGCCATGTAGCGGCCGTACGGGATCTTCGCGGCGTCGATCACC
Source organism: Streptomyces sp. NPDC018000 (assembly GCF_044328025.1). Classification (NCBI taxonomy): domain Bacteria; kingdom Bacillati; phylum Actinomycetota; class Actinomycetes; order Kitasatosporales; family Streptomycetaceae; genus Streptomyces; species Streptomyces sp. NPDC018000. The sequence continues at coordinate 250,919 of NZ_JBIRGM010000006.1, read as the reverse complement.
TCGACGTGCGGCGGGAGTTCGTCGAGCAGATCGCGCGGGCCGAGGCGGTCTGCGATGACGACGTCGGCCTCGGCGAGGAGGCGGCGGCCTCGCACCGTGATCAGGTCCGGGTCGCCGGGGCCGCCGCCGACCAGCGCGACACCGGGTGTCCGGGTGCGGTGGTGGGGTGCGGCGAGGGTGCCGTCGCGCAGGCCCTCGACGACGGCGTCGCGGACGGCGGCACAGTGGCGCGGGTCACGGCCGTGGGTGTCAGTGGTGAGGACGGCGACGGTCACGCCCTCGCTGCGGCCGGTGGCCGGGGTCCAGGCAGTGGCGGCGTCGGCGTTGTCGCTGCGGACGCACCAGGTGCGGGTGCGCTCGGCCTCGGCGGAGGCGGCGTCGTTCGCCGAGGTGTCGTCGGACACGATGAGGGCGTACCAGGTGTCGGCCAGGTCACCGTCGGCGTACGGGCGGCGCTCCCAGCGGATCTCACCGGCGTCGGCCATCGCCTCGACGGACGGGGTCGCGGCCGGCGACACGAGGACGATGTCGGCACCTGCCGCGATGAGCGCGGGGAGGCGGCGCTGGGCGACCTGGCCGCCGCCGACCACGACGACTCGGCGGCCGCTGAGACGCAGTCCGACGGGGTACGCAGGGTGATCGGCGTGATCTGCGTGCTCGGCCATGGCGGGTGCTGGCTCCTCATGCAGGGGACGGAATGCGGCGGTGGAGCGGCTGTGACGTGCGGGTTCGTGGGACGGGGTCCACGATACGGGTTGGGGTGCCCGGGTGGTGCGGTGCAGTAGGGGCGCCTGCGGCGGGCCTGTTCCCCGGCCCGTCCTTCCCGTGACCGGGGGCTCCGCCACTGGGCCCCGCCCCTCGAACGACGGAGGGGCTGGGGTCCGGAGGAGGGACTACTTCTCCGTGACGCCTGCCGAGTCGAACGTCGCCACCTCATGCATCGCCCGCGCCGCACTCTGCACGATCGGCAGCGCCAGCAGAGCACCCGTGCCTTCGCCGAGGCGGAGGTCGAGGTCGACCAGCGGGCGCAGGCCCAGCTTGTTGAGTGCGGCGACATGGCCGGGCTCGGCGCTGCGGTGGCCGGCGATGCAGGCGGCGAGGGCCTCGGGGGCGATCGCCCGGGCGACGAGGGCCGCGGCGCCCGCGCTCACGCCGTCGAGGATGACGGGCGTACGCAGCGAGGCACCTCCCAGCAGGAAGCCGGCCATCGCCGCGTGTTCGAGGCCGCCGACCGATGCCAGGACACCGATCGGGTCGGTCGGGTCGGGCTGGTGGAGTTCGAGGGCCCGGCGGACCACATCGACCTTGCGGGCGTGCATCTCGTCGTTGATGCCGGTACCGCGACCGGTCACCTCGGCCGGGTCCAGGCCCGTGTACACGCAGATCAGTGCGGCCGACGCGGTGGTGTTCGCGATGCCCATCTCGCCGATGAGCAGGCCCTTGTTGCCTGCCGCGACCAGATCGCGGGCGGTCTCGATGCCGACCTCGACGGCCGCGAGGACCTCTTCGCGGGTGAGGGCCGGGCCGGTCGTGAAGTCGGCCGTTCCGGCACGCACCTTGCGGGGAAGAAGGCCGGGCGTCGCGGGCAGTTCCATGGCCACGCCGACATCGACCACGCACACCTCGGCACCGACCTGGGCCGCGAACGCGTTGCAGACCGCGCCGCCGCCGAGGAAGTTGGCGACCATCTGGCCGGTGACCTCCTGGGGCCACGCGGTGACGCCCTGGGCGTGCACCCCGTGGTCCCCCGCGAAGATCGCGACGCCCGCGGGCTCAGGGATCGGCGGCGGGCACATCCGGGAGAGTCCCGACAGCTGCGCGGAGATGATCTCCAGCATGCCGAGCGCACCAGCGGGCTTGGTCATCCGCTTCTGGCGTTCCCACGCCTCGCCAAGCGCCTTGGCGTCCAGCGGACGGATGTTGGAGATGGTCTCCTGCAGCAGGTCGTGCGGTTCCTCGCCGGGCAGGGCGCGGCGACCGTACGTCTCCTCGTGGACGACCCAGGACAGCGGGCGGCGCTTGGACCAGCCTGCCTGCATCAGCTCGGGCTCCTCGGGGAACTCGTCGACGTAACCGACACAGAGGTACGCGACGACTTCGAGGTGCTCGGGCAGGCCGAGGGCGCGGACCATCTCGCGCTCGTCGAAGAAGCTGACCCAGCCGACGCCGAGGCCTTCGGCGCGGGCGGCGAGCCACAGGTTCTCGACGGCGAGCGCCGAGGAGTACGGGGCCATCTGCGGTTGGGTGTGCCGGCCGAGGGTGTGGCGGCCGCCGCGGGTGGGGTCGGCGGTGACGACGATGTTGACCGGGGTGTCGAGGATGGCCTCGATCTTCAGTTCCTTGAACTGCTTGGCCCGGCCCTTGGGAAGCGACTTGGCGTACTCCTCGCGTTGGCGCTGTGCCAGTTCGAGCATGGAACGACGGGTCTCCGCCGAGCGGATGACGACGAAGTCCCAGGGCTGCGAGTGGCCGACGCTGGGCGCAGTGTGCGCGGCTTCGAGGACGCGGAGCAGTACCTCGTGCGGAATTGGATCGCTGCGGAAGCCGTTGCGGATGTCGCGCCGCTCGCGCATGACCCGGAGCACTGCCTCGCGCTCTGCGTCGTCGTAGCCCGGGGCCGGCGCGGAGGCGGGAGCCTCGGTCTCGTCGGACTCGGATGCCTCGGGGGCTTCCGCTTCCTCGGCGTGTGGCTGGAGCTGAGGCTCAGGCTGGAGCTGAGGCTCGGGCTGGACCTCGGTCCGTGCGGGCTCCACAGGCGCGGTCCCCGTGGCCTCTGGAGTCTTCGTGGGGGACGTGACGTCCGGGGTCTCGATGACTTCCGGGCCCGCTTCGGGCTCCGGCTCAGCCGCCGTCAGAACCTCGGCCTCGGCCTCGGGGACGGGGGTGGGGCTGGGGCTGGGGACAGAGGCGGGGACCGGCTCAGGAGTTTCGGCGGGCGCGACGTTCTCGACGGGCTCAGCGGCCTCGACCGCTTGAGCGGACTCGGCGGCCTCGGGCTGGGCGGGCTGGACCGGCGCCATCACGAACGCCACGCGCTCGGGCTCGGGCTCGGGCTCTGATTCCACGGCCTGCTCGACGACGGGCGCCGGGGCCATGTGCGGGGTCGTCGGCACCGAACCCTCCACAGGCACGAACTGGCCCACGGGTGCGGCTTCCGCGACGTCCTCCGGTGCGACGGCCGCAACTTCGGCAGGCACCTCTGCTTCTGCTTCTGCTTCTGCTTCTGCTTCTGCTTCTGCTTCTGCCGAAACGTCTACCGGAACCTCGACGGGCGTCCCGACAGCGGCCGGTACCTCATCGGCCTCGGGAGCGCTCACGGCTTCCGGCACCACGACCGGAGCGACCTGCACCGGCTGCACCGGCTGTGCTGCCTGATGTACCGCCGGTTCCGGGTCGGCGACCGGCTCCGGCACGACCGTTTCCGCCGCCGCCGGAGGAACAACCGGCTGCGGCGCCTCGGCCGCCCACGGGCTCCCGCTCTGCGGCAGGGCCTCACCGAGCTGCGGGCCCGGCAGCGCGGCCGCCTCGTCAACCGGCGTCTCGAGGTGCTCGGGCCCGGTGGCCGGCGGCCCGGCGTGCCGTGCGGGGGCCTGGGGCTGGGCCTGCGCCTGGGGCGCGCCCGCGGGGCCGCGGTCGGCCAGCGAGCGGACCACGCCACCGGTCGGCGTTCCGCCGTAGGACGGGCCGCCGTCTGCCACGACCGGTCCGCGATGCAGCGGTCGGCGCGCCGGGGCCTGGGTCTGCGCCGCCGTGGCCGGAGCGGGAGCCGGGGTGGCCGGAGCGGGAGCCGGGGTGGGCGACGGGATGCGTACGTCCGTCAGGTCCACCGAACCGGAGTCGCGACCACCGGACTCGTGCGTCCCCCGGCCGGACTCGGGCTGGGTCTCGGCCACCGGCTGCTGTGCGGCGTACGCCTCCTCGACCTGTGCCTGAACGGGTTCCTGCACCTGGACCTGCACGGGCCCCTGGGGCTGCGCGGGAGTCTCGCCGGCCGACTGGGAGCGGACCGCCTGTGGTGAGGGCTGGGCCTGGTGGGCGCCCTGTTCGGGCAGCAGTGCCTGCGCGGCGACACCCGCGGGGTACTGACCGGGGGCCGGTACCGTCTGCGGGTCGCCCCAGGCGCCCTGGGGGCTCGGCATCAGCAGGAGATCGTCGTCCTCGGACACATGCTCGGAGGGAGCGAGGTAGGTGTAGGCATCCGGGGCGGCGATGCCCGGCTGCTCCACCATCCCTGCGTTCTCCGGCAGTCCCTCACCCGGGATCTGGCCGGTGTCACTCATGCGTACCCCTCGCCCATCGTCAGTGCTCCTTCGGCCCTTCGCCCGGGACGCCCGACCACGGCACGCCGGCGCTCGTCAACAAGAACGAGCGGGCGCGCCGCGCGGCACGAAACGGTCACGGACATACTGCATTCTCGCGGCCGTTCGCCGCCGCGGCAGCTCATTTCGCCACGGCCCGCTGTGGACTGCGCCACGTCGCGCATCCCCCGGTTCTGCCGTACCACAACAGGGGCCAAAACGGTCCCCTTTTCCAGACATTGACGAACGAAACGACGAACGTCCAGCCGCGGTGCAACGATCGGCCAGCCTACCTCGCGCTGTACGCCGACCGGGTCACGGGGCGAGGTCCGAACGCAGCGCCGAGAGCAGGAACACGACCGAGCGTTCGCTCTCCGACCATGCGACCGTGTCGAGTTCGACGGACTGGAGGAGCGAACATCGGACGGTGTACCCGTTCCCGGTGAGTGCTGCGCCGAGTGCCTCGGCCTCGTCGCGCGTCGACGCATGGGTCACGATGCGCTCCGGCCGGCGCTCGGTGACGGCGGTGACGACGGGGACTCCCCCGCCTCCGATCCGTACGACATCGGGCTCCGGCAGCCGTTCCAGCACATGGGGTGCCCTGCCCTCGACGACCTGGAGCTGGACTCCGAAGAACCGGGCCGACGCCGCGGTGCGGGCGCAGGCCGCCGGGTCGCTGTCGACGGCCAGGACCGCCGCCCCGAAGCGGGCGGCCTCCACCGCCAGGGCCCCGCTGCCGGAGCCGATGTCCCACAGGAGGTCTCCGGTACGGGGGCCCAGGAGGGCCAGTTGGGCGGCGCGCAGCCCCGGGGACTCGCCCTCGCCGCTCTCGTCCCCGGCGTCCGCGGCGCCGCCCGGATACGCCTGAGAGGGCAGTGCCCAGCCGCGTACACCACGGGGGTAGGCGGGGTGACGGCCGGCGATCCAGGCGCCGGTGGCCTGCGGTTCGGGGCCGCCGCCGATGACGATCACCACGTTGGGGTCGCGCCAGACATGGTCGGCGGCCTTCTCGGAGGTGACGACGCTGACCTGTTCGCGTGCGGTGCCGAGTTCCTCGCAGATGACGAAGGTGCGGTGGACGCCTTCGAGGAGCAGGGCGAGTTCGACGGGTCCCGCGCCGGGCGAGGTGAGGACGGCGACCTTGTGGTGGGCGCGGCAGACGTTGACGGCGCGGCGCAGGGTGCGGGGGTGGGCGACGACGATCTGGGCGTCCTCCCACGGCATCCCGGCGCGTGCGAAGGCGGTGGCGACGGAGGACACGGCGGGCACCACTTCGACTTCGAGGCCGTGTTCGGGCGCGCGGAGATTGCGTACGACTCCGAAGAAACCGGGGTCTCCGTCGGCGAGGACCACGGCGCTGCCGCGGTGTCCGGCGATCCGGCGGGCGGCCAGGTCGATGGAGCCCAGGCGGATCCGTTCGGCGTGCACCGGAACTTCGGGCAGTGCGAGGTGGTGGGCGGCTCCGGCGACGAGTGTGGCGGCCGAGAGCGCGGCTGTGGCCGCTGCGGTCAGTGGTGAGCCGTCCCAGCCGATCACGGTGACCCGATCGGCCATCTGTCGTCAGTCTCCTGGAGTTGTCGCAGGTGGAAATGCCCGTGAAGGGCGGGCAGGGTGAGAGTACCCGCTCCGTACCAATCCGGCGCGAGGCCCCCTTCAGGGGTCAGTTCCAGTCGTTGTAGGCGCCGTAGCCGCCCGCGTCGGCGAGCTGCTCGGCAACGCCTTCGAGGTCCTCGGGAAGCAGACCCCAGACGATCAGGTCGGTCCTGATGTCGGTCCAGCCTCCGTCTGTGCCGTTCTCGGTACGGGTGCGCGCTATGCGGGCGTTGCGCAGGACGCCCTCGCTGATGCAGCCGAGCTTCTGGGCGACCTGCTGGGAAGCGGTGTTGTCGGCGGCGGTGCGCAGTTCGATGCGCTCGAAGCCCTGGTCGCGGAAGAGCCACTGGGCCATCGCCAGTACGGACTCGGTGGCGTATCCCTCGCCGCGTGCCCAGGGAGCGGTGATGTAGGCGGCCTCGGTGGCGAGGGTGCGCCAGTCGGTGTTGTGCAGGCGGACCGAGCCGACGAGTCGCTGGGTGAGGAATTCGGTGACGGCGAAGACGATGCCGTCGCCCGTGGTGCGCTGTGCGGGAGCGATCCTGCGGACCCAGCGTTCGGCGTCGACCTGGGTGTAGGGGTGAGGGGCGTCGGTCCAGGCGGTGACGAGTTCGTCGTTCATCATCTCGATGTACGCGGGAACGTCCACCATGTCGAAGGGGCGCAGCACCAACCGATCCGTGCTGATGGAGATGTCCGGAAAGGTGGAAGTCATGCGCAGCTCCATGCCGAAGACCGTGTAAAGGCACAGCATGCAGCATCGGGCGGGCGTTGCGCATGGGCGGGTCCGTCCCGACGGAGCCCCGCGCCCCCCTGATGGGGTGCGCGGGGTCCGTCGGACGGATTCCGTGCAGGTGTCAGGACTTGGCGGCGGTACCGGAGGCCGGGATGACCGAGCCCTGGTAGGTGTCCTCGATGAACTTCTTGACCTCGTCGGAGTGGAGGAGCTTCACGAGCTTCTGGACGCGGGGGTCGTTCTCGTTGCCCTTCTTCACGGCGATGATGTTGGCGTACGGGTTGCCGTCGGCCTTCTCCAGCGCCAGGGCGTCCTTGGAGGGCTTGAGCTCGGCCTCGATGGCGTAGTTGCCGTTGATGACGGCGGCGTCGACATCGTTCAGGGCGCGGGGCACGGTTGCGGCCTCCAGCTCCTTGAACTCCAGGCCCTTCTTGTCGGTGATGTCGCTCAGCTTGGCGTCGGTGCCGACACCGGCCTTGAGGGTGATCAGGCCGTTCTCGGCGAGCAGCTGGAGGGCGCGGCCCTCGTTCGTGGTGTCGTTGGGCACCGCGATCGTCTGGCCGGGCTTGATGTCGCCGATGGACTTGACCTTCTTGGAGTAGAGGCCGAGGGGCTCCAGGTGGACGGTGCCGACGGAGACGAGGTGGGTGTTGTTCTTCTTGTTGAAGTCGTCGAGGTAGGGCTGGTGCTGGAAGAAGTTGGCGTCGACCTGGGCGGTCTCGGTGGCGGTGTTCGGCAGGACGTAGTCCGTGAACTCCTTGACCTCCAGCTTGAGGCCCTCCTTCGCCGCCAGGTTCTTCTCGACGAAGTTCAGGATGTCGGCGTGCGGCGTCGGGGACGCGGCGACGACGAGCGCCTTGGAGGTGTCGGCCTCGGCGCCGGTCTTGCTCTTGGACGCCGGGTCGGACGACGTGCCGCAGGCGGTGAGGCCGAAAGCGAGGGCGGCGGTAGCGGCGGCAGCTGCGGTGATCTTGATGTTCTTACGCACGAAAAGTGCCTCTTTCTGGTGGTGAGGTGGTGCGCCCGGACAAGGAGTTCGGGCTTGAGTGGAGAGGAAGTCTCAGGTGGTGGTGCGGCCCCGGCGGGCCAGCAGGCGTACGGCTGCGTCGCCGATCAGCTGGATCACGGACACGATGACGATCAGCAGCGCGACGGTGACGAGCATGAACCGGTTGTCGAAGCGCTGGAATCCGTAGGTCACGGCCTTGGACCCGAGGCCTTCGCCGCCGACCGCGCCGGCCATCGCGGAGTAGCCGATGAGCACGATGACGGTGGTGGTGACGCCGGAGATGAGCGAGGGCAGTGCCTGCGGCAGCAGCACCTTGCGGACGATCGTCGGGATGGATCCGCCCATCGACTGGACGGCCTCGACGAGCCCGTGGTCGACCTCGCGGACGGCCGTCTCGACGAGCCGCGCGAAGAACGGGATGGCGCCGACGGAGAGCGGCACGATCATCGCGGTCGGGCCGATGAAGGTGCCGACGACCCAGGTGGTGAAGGGGATCAGGGCAATCAGCAGGATGATGAACGGCAGCGAGCGGCCGATGTTCACGATCACGCCGATGACCTTGTTCACCGGGGTGTTCTGGAGCAGTCCGCCCTTGTCGGTGAGGACCAGCACGATGCCGAGCGGCAGCCCCACGAGAACGGTGACGACCGCGGACCAGAGCACCATGTAAAGGGTGTCGACGGTTCCCTGGATGAGCAGCGGCTGCATTTCGGACCAGGTCACTTCGCCACCTCCTCGGTGAGCGGGGCGGGGGTCTGTACGGGGCTGGAGGCGGCGTCGTGCTCCACGACCTCGGCCTGGAGTCCCTGCTCGCGCAGGAAGCCGATCGGCACGACGTTGTCCTCGAAACGGCCGGGCAGTTCGATGCGCATCCGGCCGATCTGGTTGCCGCCGACGGTGTCCATCGCGGCGCCCAGGATCGAGATGTCGATGTTGTACGTACGGGAGAGCTGCGAGATCACCGGCTGGGTTGCGGCTTCGCCGTGGAAGGTGACGTCGACGACCGTGCGATCGGGGCCGGAGGCCGTGGCGCCGACGGGGAACAGCTCGTGGGCCAGTTCGGAGCCGGGGGTGGCGAGCAGTTCGCCGACGGTGCCCGACTCGACGATGCGTCCCTTCTGCATCAGCGCGGCGGAGTCGCAGATCGTCTTGACGACGTCCATCTCGTGGGTGATGAGCAGGACGGTCAGGCCGAGCTGCTGGTTGAGGTCGCGCAGCAACTGGAGGATGGAGCGGGTGGTCTCGGGGTCGAGGGCGGAGGTCGCCTCGTCGGAGAGCAGCACCTTGGGGTCTCCGGCGAGCGCGCGGGCGATGCCGACGCGCTGCTTCTGACCGCCGGAGAGCTGGCCGGGGTAGGCCTTGGCCTTGTCGGCGAGGCCTACCAGGTCGAGGAGTTCGAGGGCCTTGCGGGAGCGGTCCTTGCCGTAGACACCGAGGATCTCCAGCGGGAGTTCGACGTTGTCCTGCACGTTCCGCGAGGCCAGCAGGTTGAAGTGCTGGAAGACCATGCCGATGCGACTGCGCGCCTCGCGCAGTTCCTTGCCGGCCCGGCGGCGGCGACCGGCGAGGGCGGTGAGGTCCTGGCCGGCCACGGTCACGGTGCCGGAGGTGGGACGTTCCAGAAGGTTGATGCAGCGGATCAGGGAGGATTTTCCGGCGCCGCTCTGTCCGATGACGCCGTACACCTCGCCCTCGCGGACGTGCAGGTCGACGCCGTCCAGGGCTGTGACCTGGCGTCCGCGCGACTGGTAGACCTTCGTGAGGCCCGAAGTGGTGATCACAGGGGTTTCCGTCACTGTCGAGTGCGCGGCGCGATGTCCGCCGGGCACGGGGCATTCGTCTGATGAGACTGCTGGGACGTTTCGATCGGACGTTCCAAGCGGGGGTCTCGGCACGGCTGACTGCCGCGGGTGGCCGCACAGCGGTGCTCGGGCAGGCTCGTTCCGCCGGATGCGGACGGCTCTGACTCGGTCTCGCTTCGGGGCGCGAGGCTCAGGCGGGGGCCCTCAGAAGGCGCGCATTCGACACATGCAACGAGCACCGGGCGTCGTGATCGCCTCGGTCGCAAGGGTGCGATTACTCGTCGTGGTCATGCGCCAAGTAAAACAGACGTAACGTTCCGTCCGACCCGCCTGTCCGCATGGCGGACAGCCGTGGATAGTGGTGCGAGCCGGTTCAGCCGACTGTCGTGATTTCCACTCCCTCGTCCGTGACCTGCACTGATATGGCAGAGAGGTTATCGACGACCACATCCGCGTCCAGCTCGGAACGGTCATGTGTTGTGGCCAAGGCCACGGTCTTCATGCCTGCCGCCCGCCCGGCCCGCAGTCCGGCGGGGGCGTCCTCGAAGACCACGCAGCGGGCCGGGTCGACGCCGAGGCGCCCGGCGGCCAGGAGGTAGGGCTCGGGGTCGGGCTTGCCCCGGGTGACGTCCTCGGCGGCGACCATCACGGGGAAGTCGACCCCCACTTCGCGCAGCCGGGCCTCGCCGAGCGGTCGGGTGGCGGAGGTGACGACGGCCCATCGGTGCGCGGGCAGCGCACCGAGCAGCTCCTTGGTGCCGGGCAGGATCACGACTCCGCCGGGTGCGTCCTCGATCTCCAACTGTTCTATCCGGGCCAGGGCCCCGTCGACCCGGTCGGGGGGCAGCAGCTCGGCGATGATTTCGCCGGCCGTCCGGCCGTGCAGTTCGACGCCCTGGAAGTCCTCCGCCGTCATCCCGTACTCCTGGGCCCACCGGGTCCAGCAGCGGTACACCGACTCGATCGAGGAGAGCAGCGTTCCGTCGTTGTCGAACAGCAGGGCTTCGGCATGGATCTTCATGTGCATCGACACTAGGGCCTCGCCCTCGGGCCATGCCCTCCGGGTACGGGGGCGCACGCAAGGGGCCTTTGGGTCCGTAATACCCTCACCTCATGCTTGACGCCCTGACGATCGCGGTCGCCGTGACCGCGCTCGCCCTCGCCGCCTGGTGCGGATTCGCCGCATACCGGGACCAGCCGACCAAGGACTGGCACTTCATCGGAATGGCCATGGTCTCGCTGCTGGCGCTGGCCCAGCTGGTGGTGGGCATCGTGCAGCTGTCCCGGGGCGAGCGGCCCGAGCAGGGTATGACGATCTTCATCGCGTATCTGATCGGGGCTTTCCTCGCCGTACCCGCGGCCGGTTTCCTGTCGCTCACCGAGCGGACCCGATGGGGTTCGGTGACGGTGGCGGCGGGCGCGGTCGTGCTGGCCGTCCTCGAAGTACGGCTCTACGACATCTGGGGAAACTGACCGTGACCGACACCGATCGCACCCCCGCAGCGGCCACCGGCGAGAAGCAGCCCTTCGACCTGGGCGCCGGTCCCGGCCGGGTACTGCTCTGGTTCTACGGGGTGTTCACCGTCGCGGCGGCCTCCCGCTCGATCGTCCAGATGATCCTGGACTTCGACAAGGCGCCGCTCGCCTATGTGCTGTCGGCCGTGGCCGCTGTCGTGTACGGATTCATCACGTACTCGCTGGTGCGCGGTGGTGAGAGGGCGCGCAGGTCGGCGCTGGCGTGCTGCGCCGCCGAGCTCCTGGGTGTACTGGTCGTGGGGACCTGGACGATGGTGGAGCCCTCGGCGTTCGCGGACGCCACCGTCTGGTCCGACTTCGGCATGGGCTATCTGTTCATCCCGGTGATCCTGCCGATCACCGGGATGATGTGGCTGCGCCGGGCGAAGACGGCGTAAGCCGCACGAGGACCGAGAACGCGTGCCAGACGCCCCCGGCCAGACGGGACTTCCGGAACACGCCCTAGGCGCTGGCCACGTAGGCGGGCGCGGTCGCGTCCTTCTCCAGCAAGATCATCCGGACGCCGTCCTGGCCCGTCTCATTGCCCACGGGGGCGTAACCCGCCCGCTGGTAGAGCCGCAGATTGCTCTCGCTGCGATGCCCGGTGTGCAACCGGAAGCGGGTGGCCGACCGCTCGTCGACGAGTCCCGACTCGGCGGCCCGCAGCAGCCGGGCGCCGAGCCCGTGCCCCTGGAGCCGCGGGTGCACACAGAGCCTCCCGATCTCCCCGGTGCCGTCCTGATCGGTGGATCCACGGACCGAACCGACGACTTCGTCACCCAGCCGCGCCACGAACACCAGATTCGTGGCAATCTCCGCGCGCACCGAATCGAGGGTCTGGACGAGCGGGTCGATCCGGTAGTTCCCGTAGAGTTCCGCCTCGCTCTGGAAGCAGAGGTACTGAAGTTTCAAGATCTGTTCGGCGTCCTGTGCCGTCGCCGCCGAGATGATCACGCTCATGCCCATGTGCGCATGCCTCCGCCCACCTGATCCATCGGTTGTTTCTCACGCTCCTTTCCCCACAGTTCAGGAGCTACAACCTCCGCCGCGAGCATTCTGCGCAGACATCCAAGGCATCGGGAACGGATCGGGCCCAAACTCCCCTGTGACATACCCAACTTCCCTGCGATTTCCCGGTAGGTGGGATCACCGGGCGCGAGCATCGCGTGCAGCAGCCGGGCACACCGGCCGGGCAGCCGGTCCACCGCGGCGCGCAGCGCCCGGCGTTCGTCGGCGCCGACGGCGATCCGCTCCGGGCAGCCGGCCGGATCCGCGGAGGTCTCGTCACGGTAGGGGCGTTCGTGCCGGACGGTACGGCGGGCCCGTCGGGCCTCCGCCCGTACGGCGTGCCGCACCCAGCGCGCCCTGTCCACCGGCGGCCCGTCCTGTGCGAGCCGCTCCAGCAGCCGCAGCCAGACGGCCTGTTCGAGATCGGCGGGTTCGATGGCCGCGCCCGTTGCCGAGGCGGCCGCCTCGGCCGTGGCCTCGGCGCTCACCAGTGGATACAGGGCATGGACGACAGCCGCGGGGGCGGCGGTCCCTGTGGGGGCCAGATCGGGAAGCGTCATGCCCCGGCCGACGCACCTTTGCCGGCGGCCGGTTGCCTCGCCCGGCGAGCACCACCCGACCGGAGCACGCCCCGGCCGGGTGCTGACGCCGGTGTCACTTCGCGGCGAAGTCCGCCGCGGCGAGAAGAGCGGTGTCCGGGTTGTCGGAGAAGATCCCGTCGATACCCGTCGCAAAGTACGCCTGGAACGCGCCGAATGCGTCACCGTAGGCGTTGGGGTCCGTGCCGCGCCGGAAGTCGGCGGGCAGGAAGGTGTTCTCGTTGCGCATGGTGTACGGGTGCAGGACCAGGCCCTGGGCGTGGGCGTCCTTCACCAGGGCGGTCGGTGCGGTGAGCCGGCCCGAGGCGTCCTTGGGAATGATCAGGTCCAGAGTGGGTCCGATGCCCTGGGCGAAGGACGCCATCCATTTCAGGCCCTCGGGCTTCACCAGGTCGGCGACGGTGCGCGGATCGCCGGACGTCACGAAGTCCCAGGGCCGCTCGCGCGCGCCGGAGAGCAGTACGACGCGCGGGGTGGCGACGAGTCCGGCCAGCCGCTGAATGCTGCCGGGCTCGAAGGACTGGAGGATGAGCGGCGACTGCTTGCGGTGGCGGTTGTAGCGGCGCAGCAGCTTGGCGAGGGGCTCTTCGAGTCCGAGGCCGAGGCTGCGGAAGTAGGTGGGGTGTTTGGTCTCGACGTACAGCCAGACCTGCTTGCCGCGCTTGCGGCCCTCGCGGTCGGCCCACTGGAGCACCTCTTCGAACGTGGGGATCTCCCAGCGGCCGTCGTAGAGCGTGTTCTTCTGACGGGTGCCGGGGATGCGCTCCTTGGCGCGGAGCGTTTTCAGTTCGGCGAGGGTGAAGTCCTCGGTGAACCAGCCGGTGAGGGAGACCCCGTCGACCTTCTTCGTGGTTCTGCGGCTCGCGAACTCGGAGTGGGCGGAGACATCGGTGGTGGCGGTGATGTCGTTCTCGTGACGGCAGACGAGGTGGCCGTCCTTGGTCGGCACCAGGTCCTGCTCGATGATGTGCGCGCCCATGTCGAGAGCCAGTTGGTAGGAGCCGAGAGTGTGCTCGGGCCGGTAGCCGCTGGCGCCGCGGTGTCCGATGACGGTGGGCACCGGCAGGTCGAGGCGGAATCCGTGTCCGCCGCCGTGGCCGCCGGCCCGTTCGGCGGCCTTCCCGCCAGCGCTTTCGGCGGCGTAGGCCGGGCTGCCGGCCAGCCCGAGAGCGGCCGTGCCCAGCACGGCGGCTCCCGCCCCCAGCAGGGTTCTGCGGCCGGGACCTGCCTGCGCGCGCTCTGTCATGAATGCTCCTCGCGTGTGATGTCTGGCACCTGTCGGCGAGGCCTGAGCGTAGGGAGTCGTACCGTCGAAGGAGCAGCCCCTGGACGAACATGGCGGAAACTCATGTCGACACCGGGTATCCACTCGATGAACCCGATGTGCGATGGGCGAGTTCCCGCGAGTATGGTCCTCACCTGCATGGAACGTCACGATCCCGCGCCTCGGCCGGCCCGGCCACTACACCGGAGGAACCGTTGTCCCGACACGCACTCATCAAGGCAGTGCTCGGACCGATCTTGCGTCTGATGTTCCGCCCCCAGGTGGAGGGTGTGGAGAACATTCCCGGAGACGGTCCGGTGATCCTCGCGGGCAACCATCTGACGTTCATCGACTCGATGATCATGCCGATCTGCTGCGACCGGCAGGTTTCCTACATCGGCAAGGACGAGTACGTGACGGGCAAGGGGCTCAAGGGCCGGGCGATGGCCTGGTTCTTCACGGGCTGCGGCATGATCCCGGTGGACCGTGACGGCGGCCGCGGCGGTGTCGCGGCGCTGATGACGGGCCGTCGGGTGCTGGAGGAGGGCAAGGCGTTCGCCATCTACCCGGAGGGCACCCGCTCGCCCGACGGCCGCCTCTACCGGGGCCGTACGGGCATCGCCCGGCTGACGCTGATGACGGGTGCACCGGTGGTTCCGTTCGCGATGATCGGTACGGACAAGCTGCAGCCCGGTGGTGCCGGTCTGCCGCGTCCCGGCAAGGTGACGGTCCGTTTCGGTGCACCGATGGAGTTCTCCCGCTACGAGGGCATGGACCGCGACCGCTATGTACTGCGGGCGGTGACCGACTCCGTGATGGCCGAGGTGATGCGGCTGTCCGGTCAGGAGTACGTCGACATGTATGCGACCAAGGCCAAGGCCGCGTGAGCTGACACGCGGCGCAGGGCATACGGAAGGGCCCGTACCCGGGTTGGTGGGACGGGCCCTTCCGTATGTCGTCACAACTCGTACGGCCCAAGGGGCGGCGACTACTCGTGGACGATGCCGTCCTCCAGCCTCTGACCGCGCAACAGGAACCAGGCGGCGACGGCCGTCGTCAGCAGGACCGCTGCGCCGACACCCGCGGCCAGCTGCAGTCCGTCGACGAACGACTCCTGTGCCGCGGAGACCAGTGCGCTCGCCTGCTGCGCCGGAAGACCGTGGGCCGCTTCGACGGCGCCGCCCAGCGATTCATGAGCCGCTGCGGCGTTGGCGGACGGGACGCCCTCCGGGGTGGCGAAGCCCTGGTAGACGCCGGTGACGACGGAGCCGAGCAGGGCGATGCCGAGGGCCGCGCCGAGTTCGTACGCCGTCTCCGAGACCGCGCTCGCGGAGCCGGCCTGCTCCTTGGGGACGCTGGAGAGGATCACATCGGAGGTGACGGTGAAGGCAAGGCCCGCACCGACGCCGACCACCAGCAGCACCGCACCGATCAGCGGATATGCGGTCTCCTTGTGCATCAGGGTGACCGCGGCGAGCGCCAGGCCGATCGCCCCGAGGCCGACGGAAACCACCGACCGCACCGAGTAGCGCCGGGCCGCCCGGCCCGCGATCAGACCTGCGGTGACCGCACCGACGGCTGCGGGCAGTTCGGCGAGTCCGGCCTCCAGCGGCCCGCGTCCTTGTACCAGTTGCAGGAACTGGGAGAGGAAGAAGACGAGCCCGGACAGGCCGAGGATGGTCAGCAGATCGGCGAGGACCGCACCCGAGAAACCCCGGTGGTGGAAGAGCCGCATGTCCAGCAGGGGTGCGGGGAGCGTGAGCTGCCTGCGTACGAACCAGCAGAGCGCGGCCAGGCCGCCGACGCCCGCGACAGCGATCCCCCAAGTCACGCCGTGCGCGGCCATCTCCTTGATGGCGTATACGACTCCGATCATGCCGATGAAGGAGAGCGCCACGCTGACCAGGTCCCACGGGCCCGGTGCCGGATTCTTCGACTCCGGAATCATTTTGATGCCGACGGCCACCAGGACGGCCATGACCGGCAGGTTGATCAGGAAGACCGATCCCCACCAGAAGTGCTCCAGGAGGAACCCGCCGACGACGGGTCCGACGGCCGCACCCGCGGAGGCCATGGCTCCCCAGATACCGATGGCGAAACTGCGCTCGCGCGGATCGTGGAAGAGGTTGCGGATCAGGGCGAGCGTGGACGGCATCAGGGTGGCACCCGCGACACCGAGCAGCGCCCGCGCCAGGATCATCATCTCGGGCGTGCTCGCGTACGCATTGAGCACGGAGACTGCGCCGAAGGCCACGGCACCGGTCAGCAGCAGCTTCTTGCGGCCGATGCGGTCGCCGAGGCTGCCCATCGAGACGAGGAGCCCGGCGATGACGAAGGAGTAGACGTCGCCGATCCAGAGCAGCTGGGTGCCGGACGGCTTGAGGTCCTCGGTGAGATAGGGGGTGGCGAGGCCGAGGACTGTGGCATCCACGGCCACCAGCAGCACGGCGAGGACGAGGACGCCCAGGGCGATCCACCGCCCCGGACGGCGCAGCTCCTGCGAGGTCTCCACGCGCTGTTCGAGACTGGTCATCGCTCCACGCTCCGGCGTGCACCGCCGAGCAGCAGCTCGACGATCATGTACTGGAAGTCCTGCCCGGCGACCCGGCCCGCCTGGACGGCCCAGGCGCCGGCGGAGAAGAGACTGTAGAGGGCCTCGGTCAGCCAGGCGGGGGTGAGATCGATCCGGAACTCGCCACGCTCCTGGCCGCGCCGGAAGAAGGCGGAGACCCGGGCGTCGAGCCGGTTCCAGCCCTCGTTCACCTCGTCGCCCTCGAAGAGCTGGTTCTCGGTGACGAGGAACGAGAGCAGTCCGGCGCTCGGCTCGACGGCCGCGACGAGTCGGCGCAGCCCCTCCTCGCAGCTCCCCTCGTCGAGCGCGGCCTCGTCGAGGGCCGCTTCGAACTCCTGGATTCCCAGGTTCTCCAATGCTTTGACCAGGGTGTCCCGTCCGGCGAAGTGCCGGTGCAGCGTGGCGCGTCCGATGCCTGCGGCCTTGGCGACCTCGTCCATGGTGGCGGTCGATTTACGGGTCAGCAGGGCGGCGGCGCTGCGCAGCACCTGCTCACGGTCAAAAGTCATGAGACAACCATAAACCATATGAGACAGAAATGTCTCACGGAAGACGTCGCCCCCCACGGAACGGAGAGAGGACGATGTCGGCATGAAGCCGCTGCTGCTGATCGACATCGACGGTCCGCTGAATCCGTACGCGGCGCTGATGCTCCGCCGGATCCCGTATGGGTATGCGATGCATCTGATGCGGCCCACGGGGTGGGACTACGGCCCGCCGCTGCCCGTCCTGCTCAATCCGGCACACGGCCAGGCGCTGCTGGCCCTCGCCGGCCGTTACGAACTGGTCTGGGCGACGGAAGGACGAGGCCAACGCGTGGATCGGGCCGCGGCTCGGACTGCCCCCACTGCCGTACATCGACTGGCCGTCGATGCATGGCGGCGCGCCGGACGGTACGTACTGGAAGACGCAGTACGTCGTGGAGTACGCGGCAGGCCGGCCGTTCGCCTGGGTCGACGACGAGATCGCCGAGCAGGACCGGGAGTGGGTCTCGGGGCAGGGGGCGGGCGAGACGCTGCTGCTGTGGATCGACCCGCGGATCGGGCTGCTGCCGGCCGATTTCGAGAAGCTGGCCGTGTGGGCGGACGGCCGCCGTGGCAGCTGACACCGAGCCCGCCGTACGGGCCGCGCGCCCAGGGGCGCTCGGTGCCGCCCGCCCCGGGCCGGACGCACCGGCCGTGTCACAGGCGCCGGGCGCGCCCGGTCAGCTCCACGGCAGCCCGGCGCGGTGTCGCCAGTACGCCTCCGGCTCCTCCACAAGCGCGTCGAGCCGGGCGCGCCGCTCCACGTCGAGGTCGACGACGGCAGCGTGCAGGTTTCCGGCGAGCTGGTTGACGGTCGCCGCACCGGAGAGCACCACACCGGCCCACGGCTGGTGCAGTACGAACGCCAGGGCGACCGCGTCACTGCCCAGGCCGGCCTCGGCGGCGATCTCCTGGACCACGGCGGGGGCTTCCGTTCCGGCGAGCCGGCCGTTGGCCATGGCTTCCTTGACGATCACGGTGAGCCCGGCGTCATGGGCCTCGGCGAGCGCTGCTCCGGCCGAGGTCTCCAGGAGGTTGTATGTGGCCTGGACCGTACGGAAGAGCGGCTTGCCGTCGACCGTGACGGCAAGAGCGGCCCGGATGGCGTCGGCCTGGGCCGGCCCGCTGGTGGACAGGCCGACACTGACCCCCTCCGCGGCAAGTGCGGCGAGCCGTGCGTGCAGCTCCTTGTCGGTGAGGGCCGGGCTGTCGGCGGTCACGGAGTGGATCTGGTAGAGGTCGAGGCGGTCACCGAGGAGCGCGTCGGTCTCTGCGCGCTGGCGTTCGAACATGGCGAGGCTGTGGTCCTTGACCTCGTGCGCCTCGGCTTCGACGCTCCAGTCGGCGGTGTAGGTGTAGCCCCACTTGCTGCCGATGACGACATCGCGCACTTCCGGGCGCAACGTCAGCCACTCGGCCAGGAACTCCTCCGAACGGCCGTAGGAGCGGGCCACGTCGAAGTAGCGGACGCCCTGGGCATAGGCGGCATCCAGCAGCTCGTGCGTGCGGTCACGCAGCGCTTCGACGCTGCGGTCCCCGGGCAGATCGCGGTCGCGGTGGAGGTTGATGTAGCCGGGCCTGCCGACCGCTGCCAGGCCGAGCCCGATGTGGGCGGTCGGAGTCGTCGCTGTTGCCAGCCGGGCGAAAGGCATCGTGGGCTCCTCGTCGATCGGGTGCGCTCACCACGTCAACGTAACTCAGACCGGCCGGCAAGTGGGGGTGTCCGATGCCACCCCCACTTGCCGGCCGGTCTCAGCTCGGGACAACCGAAAGGCGGGGAGCGTACGGCCGCTCCCCGCCTCGATTCGCCTTCGGCAATGCCGGGTCTGTGCGGTCAGTTCTTCGCGGTGGCCCACGCCTGCTGGACGGCGAGGTCGGCCTTGACCTCGGCGAGCTGGACGGCCACGGCCGACGGGGCCGTACCACCGCGGCCGCTGCGGGACGCGAGCGCACCGGCCACATTGAGGACCGTGCGGACCTCGGGGGTGAGGTGCTCGGAGATCGTCGCGAACTGCTCATCGGTCAGCTCGTCGAGCTCGATGCCGTGCTGCTCGCACTCCTTGACGCACTCGCCCGCGACCTCGTGCGCGACGCGGAACGGCACGCCCTGCTTGACCAGCCACTCGGCGATGTCGGTGGCGAGCGAGAAGCCTGCCGGAGCCAGCTGCTCCATGCGCTCGCGGTTGACGGTGAGCGTGGCCATCATTCCGGTGAACGCGGGCAGCAGGACTTCGAGCTGGTCACAGGAGTCGAAGACCGGCTCCTTGTCCTCCTGGAGGTCGCGGTTGTACGCGAGTGGGAGGGCCTTCAGCGTGGCCATCAGACCCGTCAGATTACCGATCAGCCGGCCCGACTTGCCGCGGGCCAGCTCGGCGATGTCCGGGTTCTTCTTCTGCGGCATGATCGAGGAGCCGGTGGAGAAGGCGTCGTGCAGGGTCACGAAGGAGAACTCCTTCGTGTTCCAGATGATGACCTCCTCCGCGATCCGGGAGAGATCGACGCCGATCATCGCGGTGATGAACGCGAACTCGGCGACGAAGTCGCGGGAGGCCGTGCCGTCGATGGAGTTGGCGACGGAACCATGCTCGAAGCCGAGGTCGGCGGCGACCGCCTCCGGGTCGAGCCCGAGAGACGACCCGGCCAGTGCGCCGGAGCCGTACGGGGAGACAGCCGTCCGCTCGTCCCACTGACGCAGCCGCTCGGCGTCCCGGGACAGGGACTGCACATGGGCCAGGACGTGGTGGGCGAAGAGCACCGGCTGGGCGTGCTGCAGATGCGTACGACCGGGCATCGCAACGTCCGGGTGCGCCTCGGCGAGGCCGATCAGAGCGCCCTGCAGCTCGGCGATGAGACCGCCGATGATCCGGGCGTGATCACGCAGGTACATCCGGAAGAGCGTGGCGATCTGGTCGTTACGGGACCGGCCGGCCCGCAGCTTCCCGCCGAGGTCCGGGCCGAGGCGCTCAAGCAGGCCGCGCTCCAGCGCGGTGTGCACGTCCTCGTCGGCGACGGTGCCGGTGAACGAACCGTCGGCGACATCGGATTCGAGCTGGTCGAGACCGGCGATCATGCGGTTCAGCTCGTCCTCGGCGAGCAGGCCCGCCTTGTTCAGCACTCGCGCATGGGCACGGGAGCCGGCGATGTCGTACGGCGCGAGCCGCCAGTCGAAGTGGACGGAGGCGGACAGCTTGGCCAGTGCCTCGGCCGGACCGTCGGCGAAGCGGGCGCCCCAGAGGCGTACATCGCTGTTGCCGTTGCCGTTGCTCACTGCATGCTCCTCGGAAGAACAAGGGGGTGGATGTGCAACCGCCTCCCCGCGCGGAGGGACGGGGAGGCGGTGACGTGACTACTGAGGGTCGGGCGAGGTCTGCGTCAGGCTATGCCTGCAGATCGCGCTTGGCGGCGATCTTCGACGAGAGGCCGAAGATCTCGATGAAGCCCTGCGCCTTGGACTGGTCGAACGTGTCGCCCGAGTCGTAGGTGGCGAGGTTGAAGTCGTACAGCGACTCGCTGGACTTCCGGCCGGTGACGACGGCACGACCGGCGTGCAGGATCATCCGGATGTCGCCGGTGACGTGCTGGTTGGCCTCGTTGATGAAGCCGTCCAGGGCGCGCTTGAGCGGGGAGAACCACAGGCCGTCGTAGACCATCTCGCCCCAGCGCTGCTCGACCTGCCGCTTGTAGCGGGCCAGCTCGCGCTCGACGGTGACGTTCTCCAGCTCCTGGTGGGCGGTGATCAGCGCGATCGCGCCCGGGGCCTCGTACACCTCACGGGACTTGATGCCCACGAGACGGTCCTCGACCATGTCGATCCGGCCGATGCCCTGGGCGCCGGCCCGCTGGTTGAGCTGCTGGATCGCCTGGAGGACGGTGACGGGCTTGCCGTCGATGGCCACGGGCACGCCCTCCTTGAAGGAGATGACGACCTCGTCGGCCTCGCGCGGGGTGGCGGGGTTCTCGGTGTACTCGTAGATGTCCTCG
Source organism: Streptomyces sp. NPDC018000 (assembly GCF_044328025.1). Taxonomy (NCBI): domain Bacteria; kingdom Bacillati; phylum Actinomycetota; class Actinomycetes; order Kitasatosporales; family Streptomycetaceae; genus Streptomyces; species Streptomyces sp. NPDC018000. The sequence goes on along the minus strand of NZ_JBIRGM010000006.1, from coordinate 230,018 downwards.
ATCGGCGCGTTCCAGATGTCCTCCAGGAAGCCCGTCTCGACGGCACGCCCGAAGACGTTCTGGTCGATGGAGTACGGGGACTTCTTGGTGGTCGCGATCGGGAGGTTCTTGTCCTCGCAGAAGGCGATGGCCTTGTCCCGGGTCATCGCGTAGTCACGGACCGGGGCAATGCACTTCAGGTCCGGGCCGAGCGCGGAGATACCGGCCTCGAAGCGCACCTGGTCGTTGCCCTTGCCGGTGCAGCCGTGGGCGACGATGCCGGCGTTGTGCTTGTTGGCTGCCGCAACGAGGTGCTTGACGATGGTCGGCCGGGAGAGGGCCGAGACCAGCGGGTAGCGGTCCATGTAGAGGGCGTTGGCCTTGATCGCCGGGAGGCAGTACTCCTCGGCGAACTCGTCCTTGGCGTCCGCGACCTCGGCCTCGACGGCACCGCAGGCGAGCGCGCGCTTACGGATGACGTCCAGGTCCTCGCCGCCCTGGCCGACATCCACGGCAACGGCGATGACCTCGGCGCCCGTCTCCTCGGCGATCCAGCCGATGGCGACGGAGGTGTCCAGGCCGCCCGAGTAGGCGAGTACGACGCGCTCGGTCACGGGTTTCTCCTTACGGTGCAATCACTGATGGGTATAACTATGCAGTACTCCGTATGGTTTGTCAAAGCTGCTGGTGACGGCTCACCCGAACGTTCGAGCCCGCTCCCCATCGGCCCCCAGGTCGTAAATGCCGGGCCCGAAGACCGCGCGGCGCTGCCGGGCGCCGTGTTGGCGACGACAATGCCCCCCATGGGAAAGACATACGAACGCATCAACGGACGGATTAGGGCCTTCATCGAAGAGCAGCACCTCTTCTTCACGGCGACCGCGCCCCTGGACGGGAACGGCACCGTCAACCTCTCCCCCAAGGGCGTCAGCGGCTCCTTCGCGGTCATCGACGAGCAGACAGTGGCCTATCTGGACTTCGCCGGAAGCAACGCGGAGACCGTGGCCCATCTCCGTGAGAACGGCCGCATCACCCTGATGTGGTGCGCCTTCCAGGGGCCGCCGAACATCGTGCGGGTGCACGGCCGCGGCGAGCCCGTCTTCCGCGACGACCCGCGGTTCACCGGCCTGCTCGCCCACTTCCCCGGCGTCGACCCCACGCCGCACGGGCTGCGCGCGATCATCGTGGTGACGGCCGAGCTGATCCGGGACACCTGCGGATTCGCCGTGCCCTTCATGTCGTACGACGAGGACCGGCCACTGCACGCCCAGCGCTTCGTCCGCGAGGACGACACGTCGCTCGGTGTCTACTTCGAGAAGAAGGAACACATCGCGACGAGCCTCGACGGACTGCCGGGGCTGCCGCTCCCGCTGCCGGCCATGCCGCGCACCGAGCGGGATTGAGCCGTACGGAGCGGATCCGGCGGTGACACCCCGCCGGACGGTCCGGCATCCGTGGCATGCGCAGATCCCTGGTGGCCGGTTCGCTGCTGCTCGCCCTGGCGGCTCGGTCGCGGCCCGGCCCGCCGCGGGGCCGGCTCTCCGGGGCGGATGGCCGGCACCGGCGGCGGTACCCAGTTGATCACGGCCGAGGCCCCGGACAAGGGCTCCACCAACGGCAGGGCAGCTCCGGCCCGCTCAGCGCTCGTTCTGGGCCAGCCGCAGGAGATGGTCGGCGAGTGCCTGACCGCCCGCCGGGTCGCGGCTGATCAGCATCAGCGTGTCGTCGCCCGCGATCGTGCCGAGGATGTCGTGCAGTTCGGCCTGGTCGATGGCCGAGGCGAGGAACTGGGCCGCGCCGGGAGGCGTACGCAGCACCACGAGGTTGGCCGAGGCCTCCGCCGAGATGAGCAGTTCGGCGGAGAGGCGCCGCATCCGCTCCTCCTTCGCGGACTCGCCCAGCGGTGCCTGCGGGGTACGGAAACCGCCCTCGCTCGGCACCGCGTAGATCAGCTCGCCGCCGGTGTTGCGGATCTTCACCGCGCCCAGCTCGTCCAGATCGCGGGAGAGCGTCGCCTGGGTGACGCTCAGCCCGTCGTCGGCGAGGAGCTTGGCCAGCTGGCTCTGCGAGCGCACCGGCTGCCGGTTCAGGATGTCCACGATCCGGCGGTGGCGTGCGGTGCGGGTCTGCGGCACGGACGGCCCGCCGTGCTCGGTTTCCTGCGCCTCGGTCATCGTCGTCGCCTCATTCTCCGGATCGTCCGTCCCCTTTTGCCGCGTCGAGAGCGCCGGGCAGCGCCTGGAGGAACGCGTCGACCTCCGCGTCCCCGATGATCAGCGGTGGCATGAGCCGCAGAACATCGGGGGCGGGTACGTTCACCAGGATTCCGGCTCCCTGAGCCGCCTGTTGCACCTGCTGTGCGCGGGGCTCGGTGAGCACGATACCCAGGAGCAGCCCGGAGCCGCGGACATGGGAGACCAGAGGGTGCCCCAGCCCCTCCACGCCGTCCCGGATCTTCTCACCGAGCCGCTTCACCTGGTCCAGGGCACCATCGGCCGCCAGGGTGTCCAGGACGGCGAGACCGGCGGCGCAGGCGATCGGGTTGCCGCCGAACGTCGTGCCGTGCTGGCCCGGCTTCAGCAGATCGGCCGCCGGGCCGAACGCGACGGTCGCACCGATCGGCAGTCCGCCGCCGAGGCCCTTGGCGAGGGTGACGATGTCGGGCTCGACGCCCTGGTGGGCCTGGTGCTCGAACCAGTGGCCGCAGCGGCCGATACCGGTCTGTACCTCGTCCAGGACGAGCAGGGTGCCGGTGGCCCGGGTGATCTCCCGGGCGGCCTCCAGGTAGCCCTTGGGCGGCACGACCACACCGTTCTCGCCCTGGATGGGCTCGATGATCACCAGTGCGGTGTCGGTGGTCACGGCGGCCCGCAGCGCCTCGGCGTCGCCGTACGGGACATGTGTGACATCGCCGGGCAGCGGCTCGAAGGGCTCGCGTTTCCCGGGCTGGCCGGTCAGCGCGAGTGCGCCCATGGTCCGGCCGTGGAAGCCGCCGTCGGTGGCGACCATGTGGGTCCGCCCGGTCAGCCGGCCGATCTTGAAGGCGGCCTCGTTGGCCTCGGCGCCCGAGTTGGCGAAGTAGACCCTGCCGCCCTGGCCGAAGAGCTGCAGCAGCCGTTCGGCGAGGGCGACGGGCGGCGGGGCGATGAAGAGATTGGAGACGTGGCCGAGGCAGGCGATCTGAGTGGAGACCGCCTCGACGACGGCGGGATGGGCATGGCCCAGTGCGTTCACGGCGATACCGCCGACGAAGTCGAGGTACTCGGTGCCGTCGGCGTCCCACACATGGGCGCCCTGGCCGCGGACGAGGGACAGCTGGGGGGTGCCGTAGTTGTCCATCAGCGCGTGCTGCCAGCGCTGCGAGAGTTCCTGATTGGTCATGACTCCCCCTGCGCGCCGGGCTGTGCGTCGGGCACGACCATCGTGCCTATTCCTTCGTCGGTGAAGATCTCCAGCAGGATCGAGTGCTGGACCCGGCCGTCGATGACACGGGCGGTCTCGACGCCGTTGCGTACGGCGTGCAGGCAGCCCTGCATTTTCGGCACCATGCCGCTGGACAGCTCGGGAAGCAGCCTTTCCAGCTCGGTGGCGGTGAGGCGGCTGATCACGTCGTCACTGTTGGGCCAGTCCTCGTAAAGGCCCTCGACATCGGTGAGGACCATCAGCGTCTCGGCGTTCAGCGCGGCGGCGAGTGCGGCAGCCGCGGTGTCGGCGTTGACGTTGTAGACGTGGTTGTCGTCGGCGGAGCGTGCGATGGAGGAGACGACGGGGATCCGGCCGTCGTCCAGCAGTGCCTGGATCGCCCCGGTGTCGATGGCGGTGATCTCGCCGACCCGGCCGATGTCGACGGGTTCGCCGTCGATGACGGGCCTGTGCTGGCTGGCGGTGATCGTGTGGGCGTCCTCGCCGGTCAGGCCGACGGCGAGCGGGCCGTGCTGGTTGAGCAGGCCGACGAGCTCGCGCTGGACCTGTCCGGCCAGCACCATCCGTACGACCTCCATCGCCTCGGGCGTGGTGACGCGCAGACCGGCCTTGAACTCGCTGACCAGGCCCTGCTTGTCGAGCTGGGCGCTGATCTGCGGGCCGCCGCCGTGCACGACGACGGGCTTGAGGCCGGCCTGGCGCAGAAACACGACATCCTGGGCGAAGGCCGCCTTCAGTGCCTCGTCGATCATGGCGTTGCCGCCGAACTTGATGACGACGGTCTTGCCGTTGTGCTGGGTCAGCCAGGGCAGCGCCTCGATGAGGATCTGCGCCTTCGGGAGTGCGGTGTGCTTCCGCGCCGTGGTCATGAGCTGTACGCGCTGTTCTCGTGGACGTAGTCGGCGGTGAGGTCGTTGGCCCAGATGACGGCCGACTCGGGGCCGGTGGCCAGGTCGGCGGTGATCTTCACTTCCCGGTAGCGCATGTCGACCAGGTCGCGGTCCTCGCCGACGCCGCCGTTCCGACAGACCCAGACGCCGTTGATGGCGACATTCAGCTGGTCCGGATCGAAGGCGGCCTTCGTCGTGCCGATGGCGGAGAGGACCCGGCCCCAGTTGGGGTCCTCACCGTGGATGGCGCACTTGAGGAGGTTGTTACGGGCGATGGACCGGCCCACCTCGACGGCGTCGTCCTCGGTCGCGGCGTTGATGACCTCGATCCGGATGTCCTTGGAGGCGCCCTCGGCGTCACCGATGAGCTGCCGGGCGAGGTCGGCGCAGACGGTCCGCACGGCCTCGGCGAACTCGTCCTGCTCCGGGGTGATCCCGCTCGCTCCGGAGGCCAGCAGCAGCACGGTGTCGTTGGTCGACATGCAGCCGTCGGAGTCGACCCGGTCGAAGGTGGTGCGGGTGGCGGCGCGCAGCGCGGTGTCGAGCGCCGGGGCCTCCACATCGGCGTCGGTGGTGAGGACGACCAGCATGGTGGCGAGCCCTGGGGCGAGCATGCCCGCGCCCTTGGCCATACCGCCGACTGTCCACCCCTCGCCGCCCGCGACGGCGGTCTTGTGGACGGTGTCGGTGGTCTTGATCGCGATGGCGGCCTTCTCGCCGCCGTGCTCGCTGAGGGCGGCGGCTGCCTTCTCGATGCCGGGCAGCAGCTTGTCCATCGGGAGCAGCATGCCGATCAGCCCGGTCGACGCCACCGCGATCTCACCTGCGCTGTGACCGGTGAGAACCTCGGCGGCCTTCTCGGCGGTGGCGTGGGTGTCCTGGAACCCCTTCGGGCCCGTACAGGCGTTGGCACCACCGGAGTTGAGAACGACGGCACTGACCTCGCCGCCCTTGAGTACCTGCTCCGACCAGAGGACGGGAGCGGCCTTGACGCGGTTGGAGGTGAAGACGCCCGCGGCGGCGCGACGCGGACCGTGGTTGACCACGAGGGCCAGGTCGGGGTTACCGCTCTCCTTGATTCCCGCGGCGATGCCCGCCGCCGAGAAACCCTGTGCTGCCGTGACACTCACGGTGCGACTCCGATCGTGGAAAGACCAGTGTCCTCGGGAAGTCCGAGGGCGATGTTCATGCTCTGCAGGGCGCCGCCGGCGGTGCCCTTGGCAAGGTTGTCGATGGCGCTGATGGCGACGATCCGGCCCGCCGCCTCGTCGTACGCGACCTGGATCTGTACGGCGTTGGAACCGTGGACAGAGGCCGTGGCGGGCCACTGCCCCTCGGGGAGCAGGTCGACGAACGGCTCGTCGGCGAACGCCTTCTCGTACACGTCACGGACGGACTCGGCACTCACGCCCGGCTTCGCCTTCGCGCTGCAGGTGGCGAGGATGCCGCGGGGCATCGGCGCCAGGGTCGGCGTGAAGGACACCGTGACCGGCTCACCGGCCGCGGCGCTGAGGTTCTGGATCATCTCGGGGGTGTGCCGGTGGACCCCGCCGACGCCGTACGGGGACATGTTGCCCATTACCTCGGAACCGAGCAGATGCGACTTGGCCGCCTTGCCCGCCCCGGAGGTACCGGACGCGGCGACGACCACGGCCTCGGACTCGGCCAGGTGGGCGGCGTACGCCGGGAAGAGCGCGAGGGAGACGGCGGTCGGGTAGCAGCCGGGCACCGCGATGCGCTTGGCCCCTGCCAACGCCGGGCGCCCGCCGGGCAGTTCGGGCAGACCGTAGGGCCAGGTCCCGGCGTGCGGCGAGCCGTAGAACTTCTCCCAGTCCGCTGCGTCCCTGAGCCGGAAGTCGGCGCCCATGTCGACGACGAGTACCTCGTCACCGAGCCGCTCGGCGACGGCGGCGGACTGCCCGTGCGGAAGGGCGAGGAAGACGACATCGTGTCCGGCGAGAACCTCGGGCACCGTCGGCTGAAGCACACGGTCGGCAAGCGGCCGCAGATGCGGCTGCAGCACACCGAGCTTCTGCCCCGCGTTGGAGTTGGCGGTGAGGGCCCCGATCTCGACCTCGGGGTGGACCAGCAGGAGACGGAGCAGTTCCCCGCCGGCATATCCGCTCGCCCCTGCCACTGCTGCACGTACCACCATCGAAATCCTCCTCGTCGATGGCATGACTATACGCAGCAATGCACTTTTATGCAAAGCTAGCCGAGTGCGCGGTCGAGATCGAAGGCCGCGCTGATCAGCGCCAGGTGTGTGAATGCCTGAGGGAAATTCCCGCTCTGCTCCCCGGTGTGGCCTATCTCCTCGGCGTACAGACCGAGGTGGTTGGCATACGTGAGCATCTTCTCGAACGCGAGCCGGGCCTCGTCCAGGCGGCCGGCGCGGGCCAGCGCCTCGACGTACCAGAACGAGCAGATCGAGAACGTACCCTCATCGCCGCGCAATCCGTCCGGGCTGGCCTGCGGGTCGTAGCGGTAGACCAGCGAGTCGGACACCAGGTCCTCCCCCAGCGCGTCCAGCGTGGCGAGCCATTTCGGGTCGGTGGGGGAGACGAACTTCGCCAGCGGCATCATCAGCAGGGACGCGTCGAGGACGTGGCCGTCCTCGTACTGGACGAAGGCGTGCCGCTCGTCGGACCAGCCATGGCGCATGATCCGGCGGTAGATCGCATCCCGGGCCCGCCCCCACCGAACGATGTCGACGGGCAGGCCGCGATGCTGGGCCAGCCGCATGGCGCGCTCGATGGCCACCCAGCACATCAACCGCGAGTAGAGGAAGTTCTTGCGCCCGCTGCGGGTCTCCCAGATCCCCTGGTCGGGCTGGTCCCAGTGGTCGCACAACCAGTCCACCAGCTCGCTGATGCTGTCCCAGTGCGCGCTGGAGATGGGCTGCCCCCACTTGTCGTAGAGGTAGAGGCCGTCGATGAGCGCCCCGTAGATGTCCAGTTGCAACTGGTTGACGGCGCCGTTGCCTACGCGCACGGGCGCCGAGCCCCGGTAGCCCTCGAGATGGGTCAGCTCGCGTTCAGGCAGCTCACGGCGCCCGTCGATGCCGTACATGATCTGCAGCGGGCCGATGGAGCCCGTCCCCCCGGCTGCTTCGAGAGGGACACGTTCGGAAAGGAAGCGCATGAAGGCCTCGGCCTCCTCGGTGAAACCGAGCCTCAGCAGCGCATACACACAGAACGCCGCGTCACGGATCCATACATAGCGGTAGTCCCAGTTGCGCTCGCCGCCGATGCGTTCGGGCAGACTGGTGGTCGGCGCGGCGATGATGGCACCGGTCGGGGCGTAGGTGAGCAGCTTCAGAGTGAGGGCGGAGCGGTGCACCATCTCCCGCCAGCGACCGCGGTACCTCGACCGGGACAGCCACCGCCGCCAGTACTTGACGGTGGCGTTGAACTGCTGCTCCGCCTCGGACAGCGGGCAGAAGCGGGGCGCCACGTCGCCGCCGACCCGGTCGAGGGCGAAGACGGCGGACTCGCCCTCGTGCAGCTTGAACAACGACCAGACGTCCTGGCCGGCGACCTCGATCGGCACACTCGACGTCAGCGCGAGAGTGAGTGACGGCGATTCGAAGACCGCCTGGCGGTGCTGAGCGTGCACGGTGTGCGGCTGCGTCCCGTACTCGAAACGAGGGGCCACCCGGGCGCGGAACGGCAGCGATCCGCGCACGCACACCACGCGGCGGATCAGCCGGTGCCGGTCGGCCTCGCGCGAGTCGTCGAGTATCGGCATGAAGTCCTGGACCTCGCCGACGCCGTCGTCCGCGAAGAAGCGGGTGATCAGCACGTTGGTGTCGGGGAAGTAGAACTGCTTGGTGCGCGTCGGGGCATCCGCGGCGAGTTCGAAGGACCCGCCCCGGTCCGCGTCGAGGATCGAGGCGAAGACGCTGGGCGCGTCGAAGCGCGGGCAGCAGTACCAGTCGATGGTGCCGTTGGTGTCCACCAGCGCCGCGCTGCGCAGATCGCCGATCAGGCCGTGCTCGGCAATGGGCGGATAGCGGGTCGAGCCGACGCCCGGGGATGTGTCGAAAGCACTGAACGCCCCGGCGCCCGCATTGGCCTCAGTCACATCGGACCTCCTTGACCTCCGCACCCCCTCTACAGGCTAAGGCCGACCGGCACATCGGGCCCGTGCAGTGTCAACCTATGAGGAGGCGTGAGCGACGCCGCCTGTCCGGGACATGCGCGGCGGGAGCCGGTGCCGGTCATCCGGTGCCGGCCTTCGCGTGCCGACCCGGTCACAGTGCCTCGTACACCGCCTCGACGAGCCCGAGAGCCTGCCGGGTGACCTCTGATCGCGGCCACCCGGCGGACGGGGCGCGCCCGGCGTTCGGGGTGAGGGCCCACAACCGTTCGCCGGGCGAAGTCATCTTTCGGTCATAGACTTGTCGACATGGACCGCCACCCGTGAGGAGGTCACGCCCAATGGAGGCACACGCGGGCGACCGGCTGCTGATGCACGGCAGGACCGTGGGACAGCACGACCGTGTCGCAGAGATCGTCGAAGTGCTCGGGGCCGGGGGCACTCCCCCGTTCCGCGTCCGCTTCGAGGACGGACACGAACACCTGATTTCGCCCGGTCCCGACAGCGTCGTACAGCACACCGCCGACCGGAAGCAGGCACCGGAGCACCCGTAGCGGCCTCCGGTGGACGGCACGGCTCTTCGCCCCCGGGCCCTGGGCGGGCCGACGGGTTCCCGGCGGCCCGCCCACAACTCCCGGTGCGCCGGCTCCGCTTCTTCTGTCAGCGGGGCGGGCGCACCCTGTTGCGGTAGTGGTCTGCCACCACCCGGGCCATGGCTCCGGTCCGGTCCGTGACCACATCCTTGCCGGAGAAGTAGACGTGGCCGCGCACCTGGTCGTAGGCGGCGGCGAAGTCGAGGTGGCGGGAGAGTTCGGCGGGGTCCTGCCAGGCGGCGGGCTGCGCCGGGTCACCGGCCTTGTAGAGCGCCTCGCCCACGAACAGATCGACGCCCGTGCCCCGTACGACCGCGTTCCACCAGGGCAGCAGCTTGGCGTAGTCGGCGGCGGCGAAGCCGATGTTCCAGTAGATCTGCGGGCAGATGTAGTCGATCCAGCCCTTCTGGACCCAGCCGCGGGTGTCGGCGTACAGATCGTCGTAGGTCTGCACACCCGCCTTCGTGTCCGAGCCGAGCGGATCGGTCGCGGCATTGCGCCACACACCGAACGGGCTGATCCCGAACTGGACGTTCTTCTTGATCTTCTTGATCCGCTGGGCCGTCTCGCGCACCAGCTTGTCGGTGTTGGCGCGCCGCCAGGCGGCCTTGTCCGGGAAGCCCGCGCCGTACTTCGCGTACGTGGCGTCGTCGTCGAACACCTGCCCGGCCACCGGGTACGGGTAGAAGTAGTCGTCCCAGTGCACGGCGTCGATGTCGTAGCGGCGGACCGCGTCCAGCATCGCGTCCTGGACAAAGCGGCGGACCTCGGGGATTCCGGGGTTGTAGTAGAGCTTCCCGCCGTACGGCAGGATCCATTCGGGGTGCAGCCTGGCGGGGTGGGTGGCGACCAGCCGGGACGGATCGGTGTGGTTGGCGACCCGGTACGGGTTGAACCAGGCGTGCAGTTCCAGGCCGCGGCGGTGCGCCTCCTGGACTGCGGTGCCCAGCGGATCCCAGCCGGGGTCCTTGCCCTGGACCCCGGTGAGGTACTGGGCCCACGGTTCGTAGGGCGAGGGCCACAGCGCGTCGGCCGTCGGCCGGACCTGGAGGATCACGGCGTTCAGCCGCCGGTCGACGGCCTTGTCGAGGTACGCGATCAGCTCGGCCTTCTGCGCCGCGGCTGTCAGACCGGGCGCCGAGGGCCAGTCGATGTTGGCGACGGTGGCGACCCACATGCCGCGCAGCGCGCGCCGCGCCACATGGTGACCACCCTTGTGCGACGCCCCGCCCGTCCGGCCTGAGCCGGCCTGCCGGGACGGGACCGCGACGGCATCACCGGCCGTGGTGATGGTGCTCACCACCCCTGCGACCACCCCGGCCGCACCCGCCACAAAGCCTCTTCTGGCCATTTGCCGCATTTCGTTGCACCTGCCGTCTCTCTGTCCTCGTCCGTCGCCCCCGACATCCGGGCGTAACGCAGAGCATGCCCGCCCCGGCCCGCAATGACCCTCAGGTCGCGGAGTAACGTCGGGGGGTCGAGGCGGGCACCGGAATCAGACGGGATCCTGCGACACGGAGAACAGCGAAAGGCACGAGGTGACGGACTCTATGGCCGACATTGCACGCGTCGGAGTGGTGGGCTGTGGCCAGATGGGCGCGGGTATCGCGGAGGTGTGCGCCCGCAGCGGTCTTGAGGTCAAGGTGGCCGAGACCACCGGCGAGGCGCTGGAGATCGGCCGCACCCGGCTGCACAACTCCCTCTCGAAAGCCGCCGACCGCGGCAAGATCACTCCGGAGGAGCGCGACGAGACACTGGCTCGTCTGAGCTTCACCACCGACCTCGGAGAGTTCGCCGACCGCGATCTCGTCATCGAGGCCGTCGTGGAGAACGAACAGGTCAAAACCGAGATCTTCCAGGTGCTCGACCAGGTGGTGACCCGGCAGGACGCGATCCTCGCCTCGAACACCTCCTCCATTCCGCTGGTGAAGCTGGCCGTGGCGACCTCTCGCCCGGACCAGGTCATCGGCATCCACTTCTTCAACCCGGCCCCGGTGCAGAAGCTCGTCGAGCTGATCCCCGCGCTGACGACGTCCGACGAAACGGTGAAGCGCTCCGAGGCCCTCGTGCAGGACGTCCTCGGCAAGCACCCGATCCGCGCCCAGGACCGCTCCGGCTTCGTCGTCAACGCGCTGTTGATTCCGTATCTGCTCTCCGCGATCCGGATGTTCGAGTCGGGGATCGCCAGCCGCGAGGACATCGACAATGGCATGGAGCTCGGCTGCGCCCACCCGATGGGCCCGCTCAAGCTCTCCGACCTGATCGGGCTCGACACCGTGGCCTCGGTCGCCGACTCGATGTACGCGGAGTTCAAGGAGCCGCTGTACGCCGCTCCCCCGCTGCTCCAGCGGATGGTGGACGCGGGCCGCCTCGGCCGCAAGACGGGCTCGGGCTTCTACCCGTACTCCTGATCCGTCGCTCGTGTCCCCACGGGGCCGTCCGGGAATCCCCCGGTCGGCCAGTCGTGGGCGAGGTCGTTGTCCCAGCGCGCGCACAGGAGGGGCGTATCCGGTCAGCGGATACGCCCCTCCTTCATGGCGTGCGGCGCGTGAGGCGTTACGCGCCCCGCAGCACCGCGCCCGTACGCTCGGCGGCCAGGGCCACCGCCGCGTCACGGGCGGCCGTGGCCTCGTCGACGGTCAGCGTGCGGTCCGCTGCGCGGAAGCGCAGCGCGTAGGCAAGGGACTTGCGGCCCGCGCCGATCTGGTCGCCGGTGAAGACGTCGAACAGCCGCAGCGATTCGAGGAGTTCACCCGCGCCCGTTCGCAGTGCCTGCTCCACCTCGGCGGCGGGGACGCTCTCGGCGACGATCAGCGCGACATCCTGGGTCGCCACCGGGAAGGTGGAGATCCGAGGCGCCTGGAGCACGCCGTCGACGGCCTGCTCCAGAACGTCGAGCTCGACCTCCATGGCGCAGGTGCGCTCCGGCAGGTGGAGCTCCTTGATGACGCGCGGGTGCAGCTCACCGGCGTGCCCGAAGAGGGTCTCCTCGCCGTCCACCGTGACGTACAGCGCGGCGCAGCGGCCGGGGTGCCACGGCGCGTGCTGGTCGTTCCGGACGGTCACCTCGACACCCGCCTCACGGGCGATCGTACGAGCGGCCTCGATGGAGTCCGCCCAGTCGGCCGGGCGGCCCTTGCCCCACCAGCCGGCCTGCTCGCGGGCGCCCGCGAGGACGACGGCGGCGTGGCGCGGCTGACGCGGCAGCGTGGCGTTGAGCCCGGCGATCTCCTCGCCGGTGGGACGGCGGTCGACGGGCAGCCGTACGGCCTTGGTCTCGCTGCCGGTCGGCGTGAAGACCAGGCCGGTCTCGAAGAGCGCGAGGTCGTGGCTGCCGCGGCCGTCGTTGCGCCGCAGTGCGCCGAGCAGGCCCGGCAGCAGCGTGGTGCGCAGAGCCGGCTCCTCGTCGGAGAGCGGGTTGACGAGCTCGACCGTGCGGCGGCGGGCGTCGTCGGCGTCGAGCCCGAGCTGGTCGAGCACGGCGCCGCCGATGAACGGGTAGTTCAGCGCCTCGACGTAGCCGGCTCCGGCGAGCGCCCTGCCGACCCTGCGGTGCAGCCGCTGGCGGTCGGTGAGCCCGCGGCCGGACGGCGGCGTCGGGAGGGTGGACGGAAGGTTCTCGTAACCCTCCAGCCGGATGACCTCCTCGGCGAGGTCGTTCGGCTCGCTCAGGTCGGGCCGCCAGGACGGCACGGTGACGATGAGCTCGTCCTGCCCGTAGACGTCGCAGCCGACCTGCTGGAGGCGGCGTACGACGGTTTCGCGGCCGTAGGCGACACCGGCCACCTGGTCGGGGTGATCCGCGGGCATCGCGATGGTGCGGGGCGCGGACGGGGCGCTGACCTCGGTGACCCCGGCCTCGGCGGTGCCGCCGGCGAGCAGTACCAGCAGGTCGACGGTGCGCTGCGCGGCGGCGGCCGCGGCCTGCGGGTCGGCGCCGCGCTCGAAGCGCTTGGACGCCTCGGACGACAGCTTGTGGCGGCGCGCGGTCCGGGCGATCGAGATCGCGTCGAAGTGCGCGGCCTCGATGACGACCTCGGTGGTGCTGTGCGCACCTTCCTGGACGTCAGCGATCTCGGTGTTGGCTCCGCCCATGACGCCCGCGAGGCCGATCGGCCCGCGGTTGTCGGTGATGACCAGGTCCTCGGCGTCCAGGACGCGGACCGTGCCGTCGAGGGTGGTGAGCTTCTCGCCCTGCTCGGCCCGGCGCACCCCGATCGGCCCGTCGATGCGGGTGCGGTCATAGGCGTGCAGCGGCTGGCCGAGCTCCAGCATCACGTAGTTGGTGATGTCCACGGCGAGCGAGATCGGGCGCATCCCGGCCTTCTGCAGCCTGCGCTGCAGCCAGATCGGGGAGCGTGCCTCGGGCTGCAGGCCGACGACGGTGCGCGCGGTGAACCTGTCGCAGCCGATCGGGTCGGCGATCTTGACCGGGTAGCCGAACGCGTTCGGCGCGGGCACGTCGAGGAGGGCAGGGTCGCGCAGCGGCAGCCCGTACGCGATGGCGGTCTCGCGGGCGACGCCGCGCATGGACAGGCAGTAGCCGCGGTCCGGCGTGACGGCGATGTCGAGGACCTCGTCGACGAGCTGGAGCAGCTCGATCGCATCGGTGCCGGCCTCGTGCTCCGGCGGCAGCACGATGATGCCGTGCGTGCCGTCGTCGCCCATGCCGAGCTCGTCGGTGGAGCAGATCATGCCGTGCGAGGTCTTGCCGTACGTCTTTCGTGCGGCGATCGCGAAGTCGCCGGGCAGGACGGCGCCCGGGAGGACCACGACGACCTTGTCGCCGACGGAGAAGTTGCGGGCTCCGCAGACGATCTCCTGCGGCTCGCCGGTGCCGTTGGCGTTGCCGACGTCGACCGTGCAGAAGCGGATGGGCTTCTTGAAGCCCTCCAGTTCCTCGATGGTCAGTACCTGTCCGACAACCAGCGGGCCCTTGAGGCCGGCGCCGATCTGCTCGACGGTCTCGACCTCCAGACCCACGGCGACGAGCTTGGCCTGTACGTCTCGGCCGGTCTCCGTCGCCGGCAGGTCGACGTACTCCCGCAGCCAGGAAAGCGGGACGCGCATCAGATCTCCATCCCGAACGGCCGGGTGAACCGGACGTCACCCTCGACCATGTCTCGCATGTCTTCGACGTTGTGGCGGAACATCAGCATTCGTTCGATGCCGAACCCGAAGGCGAATCCGCTGTACTTCTTGGGGTCGACACCGCAGGCGATGAGCACCTTGGGGTTGACCATGCCGCAGCCGCCGAGCTCGATCCAGCCCTCGCTGCCGCAGGTGCGGCAGGGGCGGTCCGGGTTGCCGACGGAGACGCCGCGGCAGACGTAGCAGACCATGTCCATCTCGGCGGACGGCTCGGTGAACGGGAAGAAGTTCGGCCGCAGCCGGGTCTTCATGTCCGGGCCGAAGAGCGCCTGGACCATGTGGTCGAGGGTGCCCTTGAGGTCGGCCATGGTGAGGCCCTCGTCGACGGCGAGCAGCTCGATCTGGTGGAAGACCGGGGTGTGCGTCGCGTCGAGCTCGTCGGTGCGGTAGACGCGGCCGGGGCAGACGACGTAGACGGGGGGCTCGCGGTCGAGCAGGGTGCGGGCCTGGACCGGCGAGGTGTGCGTACGCAGCACGACACCGGACTCGTCGTTCTTGGCACCGTCGGCGCCCTGGACGAAGAAGGTGTCCTGCATCTGCCGGGCCGGGTGGTCGGGCACGAAGTTCAGGGCGTCGAAGTTGAACCACTCCGCCTCGACCTCGGGGCCCTCCGCGACCTCGTAGCCCATGGCCACGAAGACGTCCGCGACACGCTCCATGATGGTCGTCAGGGGGTGGCGGGCGCCGGCCGGGGTGCGGTCGTAGGGCAGCGTGACGTCCACCGCCTCCTCGACCAGTACGCGGGCGTCCCGCTCGGCCTCCAGCTCCGCCTGACGGGCGGCGAGGGCCTTGCTCACGGCGCCGCGGGCCTGGCCCACGCGCTTGCCCGCCTCGGCCTTGGCCTGCGGCGGCAGGGCGCCGATCTCCCGGTTGGCGAGCGACAGGGGCGAGGTACCGCCGGTGTGCGCGGTCTTCGCCTGGGCGAGCGCGTCGAGGTCCCCGGCGGCGGCGAAGGCGGCGAACGCCTCGTCCCGCATGCGCTCGATCTCTTCCGGTTTCAGTGCCTCGACCTCGACTGGGTCGTACGACTTGTTCGGTGCCGACATCTCTTCCCGTGCTTCCGATTGGCTGGTACTGCGCTTACCGGGGAATACCCCCGGACCCCCATGGCCCCGCTCGACGATGGAGGACGCAAAGGTGCCAAAGGTCGAGTCTAAGGGTCACAGGATGTTTGGGAGGCCCATGGGCTGCTCAGACCAGGTAGGCCGGCGTGCTCACGGGCAGAATAAATCGGAATTCCGCGCCGCCTCCGGGGCCGCGGCCGACCGTGATCGTGCCGCCGTGAGCCTCGACGATGCCTTTGACGATGTAGAGACCCAGGCCTGTACCGCCGCGCTTGCTTCCCCGCCAGAAGCGGGTGAAGACACGGCCCATCGACTCCTCGGGAATGCCGGGGCCTTCGTCGCTCACGGTGACGGCCGTTCCCTTCTCGTCGCTCTTCGCGGGTGCGGGTGCGACTTCAATGGTGACGGTTCCCTCGCCGTGGCGCACCGCGTTTTCCAGCAGGTTGCCGAGCACCTGGTCGACCTTGTCCGGGTCGGCCCAGACCGCGGGCAGCGGCTGGCAGGTGCGGACGAGGAAGCGGTCGGGGGCCTGGCCGTTCGCGGTGAGGGCCTGGATGTGGCGTTCGACGGCGGCGGAGAGGTCCACGGGCTGCCGTCGCAGCTCCAGCCGTCCCGAGTCGATCCGGGAGATGTCGAGCAGTTCGGCGATGAGCCGGGTGACGCGGCCCGCGTCGGCGTCGACGGTCTCCAGCATCAGGCGCTTCTGGTCGTCGGTGAACCGTTCCCACTTGGCGAGGAGGGTCGCGGTGAAGCCCTTGACGGAGGTCAGTGGGGAGCGCAGCTCGTGGGCGACGATCGCGATCAGTTCGGCGTGGCTGCGTTCGGTGCGGCGGCGGGCCTCGGTGCCGCGCAGCGAGATCACCAGACGGCGTACGGGACCGGTCGGGTGCTCTCGTACGTACCGTGCGGAGACCAGGACCTCACGGCCGCCGGGCAGCAGCAGATTGCGCTCGGGCTGGCCGACCCGGGTGGCGAGGCCGCCGTACGGATCGGTCAGCGCCCACCAGCGGCGGCCCTTGAGGTCCTCCAGCGGCAGCGCGTGCTCCAGCGGGCGGCCGAGAGCGGCGGCCCGGGGCACGGCGGTGATCCTTGTGGCCGCGGAGTTGAAGCAGATGACCCGGCCGGTCTCGTCGGCGATGACCAGGCCGTCGGGGAGGTCGTCGGGTTCGACGGTGGCATCGATGGGTGCGGGGTCCCGGCCGTCGGCCGGTTCGCCCGCCGTGCCGGGGTCCTCGCAGGCGCGCACGACGGCCGCGTGTGTCCCGCGCGGCCTGCTCATGCCGACAGCCATATCCCGTACCCCACCTCTCGAACCGGTGCAGTGGGCCCCCGAGTTCGTCACCCTACTAGTCGTCGGTGACGGAGCGACACCCTGCGGCGGCGCACTGCTGCGGTACGCCGTTCGGGGGTACGGGGCATGGCCTCGGTCGGACGGCGACCTCGACGCGGTCCCCGGCCGGCCGGGCCGCCCGCGCACGCCGCGTGA
This sequence comes from Streptomyces sp. NPDC018000, assembly GCF_044328025.1. Classification (NCBI taxonomy): domain Bacteria; kingdom Bacillati; phylum Actinomycetota; class Actinomycetes; order Kitasatosporales; family Streptomycetaceae; genus Streptomyces; species Streptomyces sp. NPDC018000. The sequence goes on along the minus strand of NZ_JBIRGM010000006.1, from coordinate 213,334 downwards.
GCGATCCGGAGGCGGTGATCCTGCGGGCCAGGACCGCGGCCCGCGGATCAGTGACGAGTGCGCTGGGCGCGTGCGGAGGCGTACAGGCAGACGGCCGCCGCCGTCGCCAGATTGAGGCTCTCCGCCTTGCCGTGGATCGGCACCCTCACGACGGCGTCGGCCAGCGCCCGGGTCTCCTCCGGCAGGCCCCAGGCCTCGTTGCCGAAGACCCAGGCGGTCGGCCCGCCCATGGTCCCCGCGTCGAGCTCGTCGTCGAGGTCGTCGTCGCCCGCTCCGTCGGCGGCGAGAATCCGTACGCCCGCGTCCCTCAGCCCCTGCACGGCCTGCTCCACCGGAACACCGACGGCGACCGGCAGATGGAAGAGCGAGCCGACCGAGGCCCTGACGGACTTGGGGTTGTAGAGGTCCACCGAGGCATCGGTGAGCACGACGGCGTCGGCGCCCGCGGCGTCGGCGCAGCGCAGCACCGTACCGGCGTTCCCCGGGTCGCGTACGTGGGCGAGGACGGCGACCAGCTTCGGCTTCGCGGCGAGGATGGCGTCGAACGGCGAGTCGAGGAAGCGGCAGACACCGATCAGGCCCTGGGGGGTGATGGTCTGCGACACATCGGCGAGCACATCGCCGTCCGCGAGGTGCACCCGGGCGCCGGCCGCGTGGGCGGCGTCGACGATGTCGGCGTACCGCTCGGCCGCCTCGACGGTGGCGAACAGCTCGATCAGCGTCGCCTCGCCGTCGCTGCCGCGGTGCTCGGCGGCCTCACGCACGGCCTGCGGCCCCTCGGCGATGAACCTGCGCTCCTTGCCGCGGAAGTTGCGCTTGGCCAGCCGCCGGGCGGCGGTGACGCGCGGCGATCGCGAGGAGATCAGTTCGGGGGTGCCCATGGTCGGCGGCGAGCCTCTCTGCATACGGAGGTGACGGACGTACGGAACATGTCGTGCAACGCACCGGACCCGCAGACGACGGGCGCCTGCGGGTCCGGCTCACAAACCAAGAAGTGCGACCTGGATCAGGCGGCCTTCGGGGCGTTGACGTCGCTCGGGAGGGCCTTCTGGGCAACCTCGACGAGGGCGGCGAACGCGTTGGCGTCGTTGACCGCGAGCTCGGCCAGCATCTTGCGGTCCACCTCGATGTTGGCGGCCTTCAGACCCTGGATGAGGCGGTTGTACGTCATGCCGTTCTGGCGGGCAGCGGCGTTGATGCGCTGGATCCACAGCTGACGGAAGTCGCCCTTGCGCTTCTTGCGGTCGTTGTAGTTGTAGACGAGGGAGTGGGTGACCTGCTCCTTCGCCTTGCGGTACAGGCGGGAACGCTGGCCCCGGTAACCGCTGGCCTGCTCGAGGATCGCCCGGCGCTTCTTGTGAGCGTTTACTGCCCGCTTGACGCGTGCCACTTTTTAACTCCTTGTAGCGGGGCCGTGGTTGGACTCACACGGCCCGGAAACGAATTGGTCCCGGTCTGAGTCGAGGTCGCCGCCCACGGGTTCACCGAGGGCCGCGGACTTACTTGCCGAGAAGCTTCTTGACCTTCTTGGCGTCGCCGGGGGCCAGCTCGGCCGTGCCGGTCAGCGAGCGGGTCTTCTTGGACGACTTGTGCTCAAGAAGGTGGCGCTTGCCGGCGCGCTCACGGAGCACCTTGCCGGAGCCGGTGATCTTGAAGCGCTTGCTGGCACCGCTGTGCGTCTTGTTCTTCGGCATCGCGCCGTTCTCTCCTCGTCAGTGGCGCCCCTCTCGGTGCGGGCACCGGACAGCAGGGGCGTCAGATCTTGGTGGGAATTCCGGGGGGCCCGGGGTCGCCTGGATGGCGGCCCCTGAGGTCACGCCTCGGAAGGTGTCTCGGCCGGAGCCTCGGGCTGCGCTGCAGCCTCACCCGCGGCTTCGGCGTCGGGGGTGGAGCCCTGACGCCCCGCCTTGCGGGCGGCCTGGGCCTCGCGGGCCTCGGCCATGGCTTCGGTCTTCTTCTTGTGCGGGCCCAGAACCATGATCATGTTCCGGCCGTCCTGCTTCGGGTTGGACTCGATGAAGCCGAGTTCCTCCACGTCCGAAGCGAGACGCTGGAGCAGTCGGAAACCCAGCTCGGGGCGGGACTGCTCACGACCACGGAACATGATCGTGATCTTTACCTTGTCGCCCTGCTTGAGGAACCGGACGACGTGACCCTTCTTGGTGTCATAGTCGTGCGGGTCGATCTTCGGCCGGAGCTTCATCTCCTTGATGACCGTGTGCGCCTGGTTCTTGCGCGCCTCACGGGCCTTCATGGCCGACTCGTACTTGAACTTCCCGTAGTCCATGAGCTTGCACACGGGCGGACGGGCGGTCGCCGCCACCTCGACCAGGTCGAGGTCGTACTCCTGTGCGAGTTCCAGGGCCTTGGCAAGCGGCACAATCCCGACCTGCTCGCCGCTGGGACCGACAAGTCGCACCTCGGGAACGCGAATCCGGTCGTTGATGCGGGGCTCGGCGCTGATGGATCCTCCTCGGTAGCACCACGCGGCCGCCTGGCGGACAGCCACGTAACGTCTGTTTCGTGAGACCAACCGCGCCAGGGCCAAGAAAAACGCCCCGGACGGGACACAGGCGGGGCTCCTGGAACAACCGGAACACCGCCGCGGTCAACCGCGGGGCGCATCGGGCGGCTCCATCGTCCGTACGGAACGATGGGCGCCACCTGACCGGTGACCCGCTGCCCGAAGGGACAGCCAGGTGGGAGATCGGAGCCTCCACTTGTGGGCCGGGCACATAGCTGCCCAGCCGGTCGTTACACAAGGCTAGCAGCTCCCTGGGGCCCGCGCTAACCAGCTGTCGCCCGCCGCTCCCGCAGACAGAGCGACGCAGGAGTGGGCCTATCGTATGGCGCATGAGTGACGCGACCCCCACCAACGATTCCCCCGGCTTCGACGACATGGCCCGCGACATCGCGGAGGTGCCCGCGGTCGAGGTGATCGTGACGGTCGCGGTCAATCTGATGAGCGCCGCCGCCGTGAAGCTCGGGCTGACCGAGGACGGCGACGAGCACAAGGACCTCGACGAGGCCCGCAAGCTGGTGCATGCGCTGGCCGGCCTGCTGGACGCCGGCACCACCGAGATCAGCTCCTTCCACGCGGCTCCGCTGCGTGACGGCCTGAAGTCCCTGCAGCTGGCGTTCCGCGAGGCGTCGCTCGTACCGGACGAGCCCGGCCAGGGCCCGGGCGAGAAGTACACCGGTCCCGTCTTCGGCTGAGCCCGCCCTCCGTTTCTTACGATTTCTTACGATTCTTTACGGCCGTGAGCCCCCTGCCTGTCCGGGCAGGGGGCTCACGGCCGTAAGGCCGGAAGTCAGGCGGTGCCGAGCCGGGTCCGTTCCTGGGCCGGATGGGTGCCCGACGCACGATTGCGTGCGGTGGAACGGTGGGGTACTCAGCGTGTGAACAGGGGCTCACCAGGCGTGGTCGCATCGGCCGGGAGCAGCGCCAGGTCCAGGCCACGCACCAGGCGGGCGCGCAGGACCTCGTCGGCCGCCAGCAGCTGCGCAACCCGGCGGGCCGCGTCGGCGGGGTCCGCATCGGGTGCCAGGACGAGGGCCAGGGTGCCGTCGGCCCGGCCGGGGCCGAGGTGGGCACGGAGCACCGCGGGCTCAGCCGCGACCGCGTCCCGTACCGCCGAGGTGACCGCGGGGTCGTCCAGCGGATCGGCGCTGGTGCGGCCCTCGGCGAGGGCGAGCAGTGCGGAGCCGGTCAGCTCGAATGCGACCGGGCCGGCGAGATCGAGGACGACCGTGTCCGCCTTCTCGTGCGCGGCGGCCTGCAGCGCCTGGTGCAGGGGTACGGCGACGGGCCGGGCCTGCGGATCCCAGCGGGCCAGCGAGTCGGTCGAGGTGAAGGCGGGCAGGGCGCGACGGTCCCCCGCCTGAAGGGTGGGGACGGCCATGTCGCTGGTCTTCTCGCGACGCAGCCCGTTCTCGTCCTCCTCCACTTCCCCGAGCACGGCGACGACAGGGACCAGTAGCCGAGCGCCCTTGAGGGCTTCGAGCACCGGGCCGATGGAGTTGCGGTCCTCGGCCCAGGCGGCGAGTGCCGCGGTCAGGGCCGGGTCGGCCGTGCCGTCGTCGTCGGAGTAACCGGGATCCGGAATGTTCTTCAGCGCCACAGGGCGAGCGTAGTGCCTGGGGATTCTCACCCTGACAACAGGTCGGACCCAGCCGGTGCCGGACACCGTCCGGATGAGCAGTACTCGGGCCGCGTTCAGCGCCGTACGGCTGCCGGCCTGTCGCCCCTGCCGCGCCACAGCACCACGGCCACTGCCAGCAGGACCGCTCCGAGGGCACCCGCGGCGGGGGCGAGCCAGCCTGCGGGGCCGCTGTCCTGGTGCTCGGGGGCGGGACCGGGGCCGAAGTACCGCTTTCGGTAACCGGCTTCGGCGGAGTCGGCACGCAGCCCGGCGGGACGGAGCGTGGCTCCGGCCTTGATCGCCGCGGCGGGATCGACCATGCCGTACCCCCGTGCGTCGTCACGGCCGGACGGAGGGGCACTGCGGGCCGTGTCCGTGAGCAGTTGCTTGATCTGGGCGGGCGTCAGTCCCGGATGTGCGGCGCGCACCAGCGCGACCGCGCCCGAGACGAACGCGGCGGCGGCGGAGGTGCCCCACTCCACGTAGTACTGACGGTCGGGGGCGGCGACGACGATGTCGACTCCGGGTGCGCTGACGGTTGCGTACCAGCGGCGCGTGGAGAACGCGGCATGGGTGCCGTACCGGTCGACGGCGGCGGCCGCGATCACACCGGGGTAGGCGGCGGGGTACGAGATGTGGTCGCCCTTCTCGCCTCCATTGCCCGCCGAGGCGACGACGACGGCCCCCTTCTTCAGCGCGTACTGGATGGCGGCGTCCTCGCCCGATTCGGGGTGCGCCGACTCGCTGTCGTCGCCGAGCGAGAGGTTGATGACGTCGGCGCCGTGGTCGGCGGCCCAGCGGATGCCGTCGGCGAGAGCCGTGCCGTGGGACTCGCGGGCCTTGGCGCGGGCCGGGTCGGAGGCTTCGAGGATCACCCGGACCGGAAGGATCTTCGCCTCGGGCGCGATGCCCATCACTCCGTCGCCGCCTCCTGCACCGTGGCCGTGACCTGCGATGATCCCGGCCATCGCGGTGCCGTGCCGGGCCCAGGACCGGTCGCCGCGGCCTGCGCCGAAACCGATCATGTCCTTGCCGGGCAGTACCTGGCCCGCCAGGTCGGGGAGGCTGCCGTCGACCCCGGTGTCGACGATGGCGACGGTGATCCCCTTGCCCTTGGTGGTCCGCCATGCCTGCTCGGTGTGGAGCGCCTGAAGGCCCCACTGCTGGGCCCGGATGGCATCGGCTCCGGCCGGCGCCGCGGGCAGGAGCGCGAACGCGGTGGCGGCGCAGACCGCGCCCAGGGCGCGCCGGGCGCGACGGCTCATTCCGGCTTCTCCGTGAGGTCGGTGATGGTCCGGCGCAGGCCGCGCTCGATCCGGTCGGCGATTCCCTTGGCCTCGTGGCCGAGTCCGGCCTGGGCGGCGGCCGTGGTGGCGTTCGCGTCCATCGCCTTGTCGACGGGTTGCGGATCGGTGACCGTACGCGCGTCGGCGAACCCGGAGACGGCGAACACGACGACGGGCACCTCGGTCAGTACATGGACGGTCCAGCTGGCGCGCTGCCGGTCGCCGAACCCTGCGGCAACCGTGCCCTTGACGGGGTACGTACGGGGCATCAGGTCGGTGCGCCGGTCGAGGTGCTGGTCGGTGAAGCGGGTGCTCAGCGCTCTCATGGCTCCGGTGTCGCCCTCGGTGAAGATCACCCCGACCGTGGTGACGCTGCTGCTGGTGGAGTCGGTGTAGGTGGCGCGGAGCATCCGCTCGCAGCCGACCGGGCCGAGTGTCCTGGCCAGCAGTGGGTCCAGGGCCGCCTTGCAGCCGCTGTCCGGGGCGGCTGCGACCCTGGTCCAGAGCCGGTCGGCGCCGCCGGGCCCCGCTCCATCGCCGTTCAGCGTGCGCGGGAAGAAGGTGTCCACGGGGACGTCGTGCCAGGCGGAGCGGCCCACGGCATAGGCACTGCGGGCAGCGGGGCCGGCCGAGGAGTCGCTGGTGAGCCAAGTGCCGGTGGCCGCGCCGCCGATCAGTCCGAGCCCCAGCACGGCACAGGCCGCGGCGGTCGCGGTCCTGACGGGGTGGCGGGTGCGGATGGGGCGCAGTCGGGTGGTGGTCTCCACGGGTGTCTCGGGGTGCGGATGGCCGTACGGGTACGGCTGCTGCGGCGGCTGCTGGTACGCGTGCGGGGTGTGCGCCGGTCCGGGCGGGGGCGGGGGCACTCCCTGGCGCGGAGTGCGGTCCACGGCGCCGACGGGCCGCCGCCGGGGCGTGGCGGGCGGCTGCTCGGGGCGGGGCGGGGTGGTGGCAGGCGTGGGCGCGGCATGGGCGGGAGCCGGGGGCCTGGGCCGGAGCCGAGCTGTGGTCTCCACGGGCGGGACTTCGGGCGCGGGCGCCGGTGGTGGGGTCGTGGGGCGGGGCGGGACAGGAGCACGCTGCGCCTCGGTACTCATCCGCCCCCCTGATCCTGTTCCGTACCGCGCGCGGATCGACTTCACAGGCAGGCCCGTTGGTTGCCGCGTGCCCGTCACTCTACGGGGTGGAACGGCCCCGGTGGGAGTGGGACGCTGCCCCTGGACGATCTGAGCAGATCGTCCCCCTACCCAGCGGTACGGCCGTCTGGCAAGCTGCGGCCATGACTGCCCTCGCCGCTGACCGGACCCGTTACAACCGGGCCACCGCCCACCTGGACGCCCCGATCGCCATCGTCGATCTTGATGCGTTCGATGCCAATGCCGACGACCTCGTGCGCCGGGCCGCGGGGAAGCCGATCCGGGTGGCGAGCAAGTCGGTGCGCTGCCGGGCCCTGCTGGAGCGGGTGCTCGCGCGGCCCGGGTTCGCGGGGATCATGTCGTTCACACTGGCCGAGTCACTGTGGCTGGCGCGGGCGGGATTCGATGACGTACTGCTGGCCTATCCGTCGGCCGACCGGGCCGCCTTCGCGGAGCTGGCCGCCGATCCGAAACTGGCCGCCGCCGTGACGGTGATGGTGGACGATCACGCACAGCTGGAGCTGATCGACGCGGCACGGGCCGGTGGCCGCGAGGAGATCCAGGTCTGTCTGGAGCTGGATACCTCACTGCGACTGCTCGGCGGCCGGGTCAGGATCGGTGCCCTGCGTTCACCACAGCGCTCCCCCGCCCAACTGGCCGAACTGGCACGCTCGGTGGCGCGCAGGCCCGGCTTCCGGCTGGTGGGTCTGATGGCGTACGAGGGTCATATCGCCGGGGTCGGGGATTCGGTCGCGGGGCGGCCGCTGCGCTCCCGGGCGATCCGGCTGATGCAGGCCGCGGGCCGAAAGGAGCTGGCCGCGCGGCGGGCCGAGGTCGTGCGGGCGGTACGGGCGGTGGCGCCGGACCTGGAGTTCGTGAACGGCGGCGGCACCGGCAGTGTGCAGCACACGGCGGCGGAGCGCGCGGTGACCGAGATCGCGGCCGGGTCGGGGCTCTACGTACCGCGGCTGTTCGACAACTACACGTCGTTCACGGCGCGGCCGGCGGCGCTGTTCGCCCTGCCTGTGGTGCGCCGGCCGGGTGTGGGTGTGGTGACGGTCCTCGGTGGCGGCTATCCGGCGTCCGGGCCCGCGGGCGCGGACCGGCTTCCCGTCCCGTATCTGCCGGAGGGCCTGCGCTACGACCCGCAGGAGGGGCCGGGCGAGGTGCAGACCCCGCTGCTCGGTTCCCCGGCCGACGATCTGCTGATCGGCGACAAGGTGTGGTTCCGGCACGCGAAGGCCGGTGAACTGTGCGAACGCTTCGACGAGTTGCAGCTGATCGAGGGCGACCGGGTGACGGCGACCGTGCCGACGTACCGGGGCGAGGGCCGTACGTTCCTCTGAGCCGGACGGTCCGGCTGGTGTCAGGGAGCCACGGAGCTGTCCACGCCGCCGTCGCCCCTGCCCAGCGGAATGGCTCCGGTGATGACCCTGCCGAACTCTAGAGCGGTGTGACGTATGCGCCGGAGATGCCCCCGTCGACGAGGAAGTCGGTGGCGTTGACGAACGAGGAGTCGTCGCTCGCGAGGAAGGCGACGGCTGCCGCGATCTCCGTGGCTTCGGCGAACCGCCCGACCGGGATGTGCACGAGCCTGCGGGCCGCGCGTTGCGGATCCTTGGCGAACAGCTCCTGGAGCAGCGGGGTGTTGACCGGGCCGGGGCAGAGCGCATTGACCCGGATGCCTTCGCGGGCGAACTGCACACCGAGCTCGCGGGACATGGCGAGGACCCCGCCCTTGGACGCGGTGTACGAGATCTGACTGGTGGCCGCTCCCATGATCGCGACGAAGGACGCGGTGTTGATGATCGAGCCGCGGCCCTGGCGCCGCATGTAGGGCAGGGCGGCCTTGCAGCAGAGGTAGACAGAGGTGAGGTTGACGTCCTGGACGCGCTTCCATGCCTCCAGGTCCGTGGTGAGGATGGAGTCGTCGTCGGGCGGGGAGATGCCCGCGTTGTTGAAGGCGATGTCGACGGAACCGTAGGTGTCGAAAGCGGTCTTGAAGAGCGCCTCGACCTGTTCGGGGTCGGTGACGTCGACGCGTACGAACGTGCCGCCGACCTCCTCGGCCGCTGCCTTGCCCGCGTTCTCGTCGATGTCGCCGCAGACGACGTCGGCGCCCTCCGACGCCAGGCGGCGTGCGGTGGCCAGACCGATGCCACTGGCGGCTCCGGTGATGACGGCGGTGCGGCCGACCAGGCGGCGGCAGATGTTCTGGCTGTCGATGGTGGTCATACCGGTTCAGACCTCCGTGCTGATGAAGACGTTCTTGGTTTCGGTGAATGCGGCAAGCGCGTCGGGGCCCAGTTCGCGGCCGAGCCCGGACTGTCTGTAGCCGCCGAACGGGGTCCAGTAGCGGACGCTGGAGTGGGAGTTGACGGAGAGGTTCCCGGCCTGGACCGACTGCGAGACGCGCAGTGCGCGGCCCACGTCACGCGTCCAGATCGAGCCGGCGAGGCCGTACTCGGTGGCGTTCGCGAGCCGTACGGCGTCCGCCTCGTCCTCGAACGGCAGGACGACGGCGACCGGCCCGAACACCTCTTCGGTGGCGACGGGTGAGTCCGGGTGGGCGCCGGTGAGGACGGTCGGCGGGAACCAGAAACCGGGCCCTTCGGGTGCTTTGCCGCTGAGGACGGTCGAGCCCTCGGGGACGTAACTCCGCACCCGTTCCAGCTGCGCCCGGGAAATCAGCGGCCCCATCTGGGTGTTCTCGTCGGACGGGTCGCCCACGACGACCGATTCGATTGCGGGGGCGAGGAGTTCCAGGAAGCGGTCGTACGCGGATCGCTGGACCAGGATGCGGGTGCGGGCGCAGCAGTCCTGGCCCGCGTTGTCCAGGAACGCCATGGGTGCGGCGGCTGCGGCGGCCTCGATGTCGGCGTCCGCGAAGACGATGTTGGGACTCTTGCCGCCCAGTTCGAGGGTGAGCCGCTTCACGCGGTCGGCGCACTTGGCCATGATCTGCTTGCCGACCCGGGTGGAGCCGGTGAAGGCGATCTTGGCGACACCGGGGTGCTCGACCAGGGCGTTGCCGGTCACATCGCCCGCGCCCGGCAGCACCTGGAGGAGGTGCTCGGGAAGCCCTGCGTTCAGGGCGAGCCGGGCCAGCCGCAGGGCGGTGAGCGGGGTGGTCTCGGCGGGCTTGAGGATGACGGCGTTGCCGGCGGCGAGGGCGGGGGCGAGGCCCCAGGCGGCGATCGGCATGGGGAAGTTCCACGGTGCGATCACGCCGATGACACCGAGGGGTTCGAGGAGGGTGATGTCGAGTCCGCCGGGGACCGGGATCTGCCGGCCGGCGAGTCGTTCCACTCCCCCGGCGGCGTACTCGAGCAGATCGCGGACGTTGGCCGCTTCCCAGCGGGCGTTGCCGAGGGTGTGGCCGGCCTCCTGGACCTCCAGGTGGGCCAGCTGTTCGGCTTCGCCGTCGACGGCAGCGGCGAAGCGGCGCAGCAGCCGGGCGCGGTCGGCGGGGGCGAGGGCGGACCAGGTGCGCTGGGCGGCGGCGGCCCGGACAACTGCCGTGTCGACCTCGGCGGCGGTGGTGGACGCGATGGTGGCGAGGAGTTCTTCCGTCGCCGGATTGAGTACGTGGTGTTCCACCGGGTGGTCGGGCGTGGTCACAAAGTGCCTCACAGGCGTTCGAAGGAGCGGCGAAGCTCCCAGTCGGTCACTGCGGCATCGAAGGCTTCGAGTTCGACGCGGGCCATGTTGCGGTAGTGCGCGACGACGGCGTCGCCGAAGGCCGCCCTGGCGATGTCGCTCCTCCCCCAGAGTTCGGCGGCCTCGCGCAGCGTGGTGGGGACGTGGTCGTACTCGGCGGTGTAGGCGTTGTTCCCGCAGGGCTCGGGGAGTTCGAGGCGCTTCTCGATGCCGTGGATGCCCGCTGCGATCATTCCGGCGACGGCGAGGTACGGGTTGACGTCACCGCCCGGCAGCCGGTTCTCGAAGCGCATCGAGTGGCCGTGGCCGACGACACGGAGCGAGCAGGTGCGGTTGTCGTGGCCCCAGGCGACGGCGGTCGGGGCGAAGGAGCCCGGCTGGAAGCGTTTGTAGGAGTTGATGTTCGGTGCGTAGAGGAGGGAGAACTCCCGCAGGGCGGCCAGCTGTCCGGCGAGGAAGTGGCGCATCACCGGGGACATGCCGTCGTCCTCGCCCGCCATGACGCTGCGCCCGGTCTCGTCGGTGGACCGGAGCGAGAGGTGGATGTGGCAGGAGTTGCCCTCGCGCTCGTTGAACTTGGCCATGAAGGTGAGCGCGACGCCCTCCTCGGCGGCGATCTCCTTGGCGCCGGTCTTGTAGACGGCGTGCTGGTCACAGGTGACCAGGGCCTCGTCGTACCGGAACACGATCTCGTGCTGGCCGGGGTTGCACTCTCCCTTGGCGGACTCGACGGTCAGGCCCGCGGCCGCCATCTCGTTGCGGATGCGGCGCAGCAGGGGCTCGATGCGGCCGGTGCCGAGGACCGAGTAGTCGACGTTGTACCGGTTGGCGGGGGTCAGATCACGGTAGTTGCGGTCCCATGCCTGTTCGTAGGTGTCCTGGAAGACGATGAATTCGAGCTCGGTGCCCGCATGGGCGGTGAGGCCGTGCTCGGCGAGGCGCTGCAGCTGGCGGCGGAGGATCTGGCGGGGTGCGGCGACGACGGGCGAGCCGTCCCCCCACGCGAGGTCGGCGATGACCATGGCCGTGCCCTCGTTCCAGGGCACCAGGCGCAGGGTGGAGAGGTCGGCGTGCATGGCGAAGTCGCCGTACCCGCGCTCCCAGGAGGACATCTCGAATCCGTCGACGGTGTTCATGTCGGTGTCGACGGCGAGCAGATAGTTGCATGCCTCGGTGCCGTGCTGCACGACCTCGTCGAGGAAGAAGCGGGCAGCGAACCGTTTGCCCTGCAGCCGTCCCTGCATATCGGGGAAGGCGAGGACAACGGTGTCGATCTCACCGCTTCTCACAAGGACGCGCAGCTCCTCGATCGACAGCGGTGGTGTTCGGTCTGCCACGGGGCACTCCTCCTTTGGTCAGCCGGAAGGCTTAAGGTATGCGAGAGAACCATTAATTGTGAAGGGGGAAACGGGACGTGGCCGAGGAAAGCGAGTTCACCGACCGACTGATGCCCGTACTGCGGCCCGTCCGGGCGGGAAACGGCTTCGAGGAGGCACTGGAGCAGATCCTCCAGGTGGTCAGGCTCGGTCTTGTGCCCGACGGCGGGCGGCTGCCGGCCGAGCGCGAGCTGGCCGAACTGCTGGGGATCAGCCGGGTCACGCTGCGCGAGGCGCTGAAGGTCCTGCACGATCAGGGCCTGGTGGAGAGCAGGCGCGGGCGGTACGGCGGCACGTTCGTACTGCCCCGCACCGGGAGCCCCGGCGAGGACGAGCTGCGCCGGAAGGTGGAGTCCGTCGACATCGAGGACGTGCTGCGCTTCCGCGAGGTGCTGGAGGCCGGGGCCGCCGGGCTGTGCGCCTCGCAGGGGCTGACGGACGAGGGTGCGGACCGGCTGCGCGCGGCTCTGGCGGCGACTCACGAAGCACCTCTGCCCCACTACCGCAGGCGCGACACCCTGTTCCATCTGACGCTGGCGGAGCTCTCCGGCTCCGCATCCCTGACCGCGCAGTACGCGTCCGTCCGGGCCACTGTGAACGACCTGCTGGACTGCATACCCCTGCTCGTGCGGAACCTGGAGCACTCGCAGCACCAGCACGCGAGCCTCGTCGAGGCGATTCTCGACGGGGACGCGGAGGCCGCGCGTGCGGTGATGCGCGAGCACTGTGCGGGTACTGCCGCGTTGTTGCGCGGATTTTTGACCTGAGGGCGGTTGCCACCGATTCCGCTTCGTGACAGTCCCCGGAACCCTGGGCCGGCCGGCCTTGAATACCTTAAAGGTCTTCTCTGCAACCATTGAATCCATGGAACCGAGCCGCCTGCGCAGGCGGCCGACCGGAGGGACCGCCCCCGTGTCCGAACCTCTCATCGGCGTCTCCACATATCTGGAGCCCGTGGCCCGCTGGGGAGTCTGGGAGCTGCCCGCCGCCCTCCTCCCGGCCGCCTATCCGCGGATGGTCCAGTCGTCCGGCGGCCTGGCCGCACTGCTCCCGCCGGACAACCCCGCGCGCGCCGCTGCCGCCGTTTCCCGGCTGGACGGCCTTGTCATCGCGGGCGGCCCCGATGTGGAACCCGGGCTGTACGGCGCGGAGCGCGACTTCAGGACCGGTCCTCCCGCGCAGGAGCGCGATGCCTGGGAGCTCGCCCTGATCAGGGCCGCGCTGGAGTCCGGTACGCCGCTGCTCGGCATCTGCCGCGGTATGCAGCTGCTCAATGTGGCGCTCGGCGGCACCCTGACCCAGCACCTCGACGGGCACGCCGGCCCGCCGGTCGCGACCGGAGTCCTCGGCACGCACCCGGTGAAACCCGTACCGGGGACGCTCTGCGCATCGATCGTGCCCGAGGAATCAGCCGTCCCCACCTACCACCACCAGTGCGTGCAACGGCTCGCACCGGGATTTGTCGCCTCGGCGTACGCGGCGGACGGCACGGTCGAGGCGATCGAGCTGCCCGGGCCGCAGTGGGTGCTCGGGGTGCAGTGGCATCCGGAGATGGGCGACGATCCACGGCTGATGCAGGCACTGGTGGCGGCCTCGACGGCCCGGCCGGTCCCGGCCCGTACCTCGTCCGAGGATCTTGCGCCGCCGCGGACCGCGGGGGCCTGCGAGCGCTTGCGGCCCTGACGACCTGGTCCACTCCCCCTGCTACGCGCCCCGCGCCGTCAGCGACAGCAGATCGCGCGCCGGACCCGTCGGGCGGTGACCCGAGGGCCAGACCGCCCTGAGCTGGCGCCTCAGCCGCACCCCGGCAATCGGGATCGTGACCAGGCGCCTGGACGACAGCTCCTCGCCCAGCGCCAGTTCGCTCAGCACGCACGCTCCCGCCCCGCTCTCCGCCGCTCCCTTCACCGCGGTCGTGGAGGAGAGTTCGAGCAGCGGCTGGGCCAGGCCGCCGTGCACGGCGAGAGCCGCGTCCAGGACCTGGCGGGTGCCGGAGCCGCGCTCGCGCAGGATCAGCGGGGTCGCGGCCAGTTCCTGCGAGGTCACGGGCGTACGGCGGCGGGCCCACGCATGGGACGGGGCGACCACGACGACCAGGCGGTCATGGGCGATGACCGTGCCGTCGAGCCCCTCCGGCACGGACAGGCCCTCCACGAATCCGAGGTCGGCCTCGCCGACGAGCAGCCGCCCCGCGACCGCTGCCGAGTTTCCGGCAAGCAGCGAGACCGCGGTGTCCGGCCGTTCGGCACGCAGTGCTATCAGCCAGCCCGGCAGCAGGTATTCGGCGATGGTCATGGAAGCCGCCACCCGCAACCGGGAGTCCCGCCGGTCGCGCAGCGCCTGCGCGCCCGCGTCGAATGCCTCGGCCGCCTCGACGATCCTGCGCGCCCAGTCGGTGACCAGTGCGCCCGCGTCGGTGAGCCGGGAGCCGCGCGGCGAACGGTCCAGCAGGGCCAGGCCGAGCTGCCGTTCCATCGACCGGATGCGGCTGCTGGCCGCGGGCTGAGTGACGCCGACATCCCGTGCCGCACGCCCCAGGCTGCCGTGCCGGGCGACTGCGAGCAGCAGCTCCAGCGCACCGAGGTCGGGCACCCGGTGGGAGAGGGGAACATGTTCTTCGGCGGCCATAAAACCACCTTATGACCTCATAGACGCAGAGTCCCTGGTGGGGCGCTGCCCCGCACCACAAAAATCGTGGCATGGCCACATATCCGCAGTTGCAACAGTCCCCAGCCCCGTATCCAGCCGCACAGCGGCTCCCTCAGCTGCGGTACGTCGGCCCCAACTGGTACGCGAGCGTCATGGGCACCGCGATCGTCGCGAGCGCGGGTGCCACGCTGCCCGTGCACGTCCCCGGACTGCGGGGTGCCTGCACGGTGGTGTGGGCGCTCGCGACCGTCATGCTCGCCACGATCCTCACGGTCCGTATCGGGCACTGGACCGCCCATCGCGACCAGGCCCGCACCCATCTGCTCGACCCCACCGTGGCCCCGTTCTACGGCTGTCTCTCGATGGCGCTGCTGGCGGTCGGCGGCTCGACGATGGTGGTCGGCCAGGACGTCATCGGGCATCAGGCGGCCCTGGCGCTGGATGTGGTGCTGTACACGGCGGGCACGGTGATCGGTCTTGCCGCCGCGGTCGCGATTCCGTATCTGATGGTCGTACGTCACCGGGTGGAGCCCGGCACGGCGTCGCCGGTGTGGCTGCTGCCGGTGGTGGCCCCGATGGTCTCCGCGGCGCTCGGTCCGCTGCTGGTGCCGGAGCTGCCCGCCGGTCAGTGGCGGGAGGCGATGCTGCTGGCCTGTTACGCGATGTTCGGTCTGAGTCTGCTGGCCACACTGGTGATGCTGCCGTTGATCTTCGCCCGTCTCGTCCACCAGGGCCCGCTGCCGCTCGCGCTGACGCCCACGCTGTTCCTGGTCCTCGGCCCGCTGGGCCAGTCGACGACCGCGGTCAATCAGCTCGCCGACGTGGCGCCCGGCGCGATCGGGGCGCCCTACGCATCGGGGTTCGAGGCGTTCGCCGTGCTCTACGGGGTGCCCGTGATGGGTTTCGCGCTGATGTGGCTGGCGCTGGCCGCCGCGCTGGTGGTGCGGGCCGTACGAAACGGCATGACCTTCAGCATGACGTGGTGGGGCTTCACCTTCCCGGTCGGTACGTGCGTAACGGGCGCTGCGGGTCTGGCCCGGCACACCGGTCTCACTGCGTACACCTGGCTGGCCGTCGCGCTGTACGTGCTGCTGGTGACGGCATGGGCGGTGGCCGGGTTCCGGACGCTGCGCGGGGTGCTCAGCGGAGCGCTGCTCGCAGCGCCGCAGGCGCCTGCACCAGTGACGGCCCGTACCACGTGAGGAACCGCCCGTCGACGAGTACGGCGGGCAGTGCGGGGAACGCTTCCGGCCCGTCGTCCGCGGTGAAGCGGTACGGCTCGTCGGGCAGGACGACCAGATCGGCGCCCGCCGTGTTGAGTGCGTCGAGCGGGATACGGGGATACCGCTCGACGTGGTCCGCGTAGACGTTCTCGACGCCCAGCCTGGCCAGCAGATCTCCGGCGAAGGTGTCGCGGCCCAGCA
Source organism: Streptomyces sp. NPDC018000 (assembly GCF_044328025.1). Classification (NCBI taxonomy): domain Bacteria; kingdom Bacillati; phylum Actinomycetota; class Actinomycetes; order Kitasatosporales; family Streptomycetaceae; genus Streptomyces; species Streptomyces sp. NPDC018000. The sequence goes on along the minus strand of NZ_JBIRGM010000006.1, from coordinate 197,661 downwards.
CCATCCAGGGCCTGCGCCAGACGGGCACGACCGCACGGCGCGGAGCTCGGGGTGGCGGGAGCGCGGCCCAGGCGGCCTCGGCCTCGTCCAGCCAGCGCGGCCTGGCCTGACCGCAGGCGGTGACCAGGACCCGGTCCAGCTCCTCGAAGGCCTGGTCGAGCGTGTGGATCTCGGTGAGAAGCACCTCGATCCCGGCGGCCCCGATCGCCGCGAGGTCGGGTTCGCGGTTCTCTTCCTCGTTGGCGACGACGAGATCGGGCCGGAGCGCGACGACCGCCGCCACGTCGGGATTCTTGGTGCCGCCGATACGGGCGGCGGTCAGGCCGGCCGGGTGGGGGCACCAGTCGGTGACGCCGACCAGCAGGCCGGGGGCGGTGACCGCGACGGCCTCGGTGAGCGAGGGGACCAGGGAGACGACTCGCACGGCGGAAAACCCCTCTCAGCGACGCGGGTCGAAGGTGGCGTCGACGTGCTCGGCGACCGCGACGACCAGCAGCCGCGTACCGGGCATCGTGGCCCGCCATCGGTGCCGCACCCCGCCGGACAGGAACAGGGTGTCGCCCTGCTCCAGCCGGTACGCCTGCCCCTCGGCCTCCACCTCCGCGGCGCCCTGCACCACGTACATCAGTTCGTCGTTGCGATGCTGGAACTCGCGCCCGAGGTCGAGTTCACCGGTGAACTCCAGGGCGCTGAGCTGATGGCGTCCGCGCACCACCCTGCGTACCCCCTCGCCCTCGCCCACCCGTACGACATCGACGGCGCGCGCCGAGTCCGCGGCGGCGCGCAGCCGTGCCGTGGTGGTCTCCAGGGCTTCGGCGACCCGGTCCAGGGACCGGGCGCTGGGGCGGGCCCGCTCGTTCTCGATCTGGCTGAGGAACGGCACGGACAGACCACTGCGGGTCGCGACCGCAGCCAGTGTGAGCCCCAGGGACCTGCGCCGTCGGCGGACCGCGGCGCCCACGCGGAGTGCTTCCTTGTCGTCCATGTCCGGCTCCCTCCCGTCTCGCCATCCTTCCGGCTGCCGGCACATTACGCACACGGTTACGCAAGGTCGGCCGATTGATGAACGCCTTCCGGACACCGGAAGGGGCGGGCCCGCCGACGGCGGCGCCCACCCCTTCCCATGCACAGGCCCTGCGGAGAGCCCTACTGCGGAGCCATCTTGTCCACGATGCCCGGGTTCGTCTCCATCCGGGCCCTCACGGCCTCTTCCTCATGGCCCGTACCGATGGCCCGTACGGATGGCCCGTACCGCGCTTCTGGATCTGGTTCTCCAGGCCGGCGAGCTGGTCTGCTCGAGGTTGATCCTCCAGCCGCACTCCTCCAGGACCGCCTCACAGATACGCGGCGGCGGTGTCCTCCTTCCAGGGGAACCAGGCCATCCCGACAGCGCGGTCGTGCTCGTCCTTGCCTCCCGCACCCTTGGCCGTATCGGCCTCGGCGACGGGCGCCCACTCGTCGACGGCGCCCGGGTTGGCCTTCAGCCAGGTGCGGACGCCCTCCTGCTCATTGCCGGAACCGGCCTTCTGGATCTCCGCCTCGAGGCTGGTGAGCTGATCCTCGCTCATCTTGAAGTTCTTGAGCCAGGTGGCGACCTCGGGGTTGTCGGCAGAGAAGCCCTCGCGGGCCAGGGTGTGGATGCCGTCGCCCTCTCCCCAGAGGTTCTTGGGGTCCTCGAGCTTGGTCAGTTCGAACTGGTCGTACGCCCAGTGCGGTGACCAGAGCGGGACGACGATCGGTTCCTTCTTGGCGTACGCGCGCTGCAGCTCGGCCAGCATCGACGGCGTGGAGCCGTCGACGACCTTGTACTCCTTGTCCAGGCCGTAGCCCGGCAGGACCTTGTCCTTGAGCAGGGCCATCTCACCGGCGCTCGGCTCGATGCCGACGATCCGGCCCTTGAACTGATCGGACTTGCCCTTGAGATCTTCCATCGACCGGACGTCCTTCACGTACGAGGGGACGGCCAGCTCCAGCGAGGTGGGACCGTACCAGGAGCCCATGTCCTCCAGGCTGTCCTGGTACTTCTCCCAGTAGGTGGCATGGGTGACCGGGAGCCAGGAGTCGGTCTCGAAGTCGATCTGGCCGTTGGCCATACCGGTGTAGAGTGCACCGGCCTCGTACTGCTCGACGTCGACCTCGAAGCCGCGCTGCTCCAGCATCTCCTTCCACAGGTAGGTGGAGGCGATGCCCTCGTCCCACGGGATGTAGCCCATGCTGATCTTCTTGCCCGCACCGATATTCGAGCCGCCCGCGGTGGCGGACTTGTCCGAGTCGGACGCGCCGAAGAGGCCCATGCCGCCCGCGACGAGTGCGAGGACGACGATGCCGACGATCGCGACGACGGGCTGCGGGCGGTGGTTCCAGACCTTCAGTCCGCCGGCCATCGACTGCGCCCTGGCGAGGCCGCGGCGGGCGAGCGGGGAGACCTCGCGGCCGAGCGCGCTGGTCATCCGGTCCAGGTACATCGCCACGATGACGATGGAGATGCCCGCCTCGAAGCCGAGGCCGACATCGACGTTGCCGATGGCGCGGTAGACGGCGCCACCGAGGCCGCCGCCGCCGACCATGCCGGCGATGACCACCATGGACAGGCCCAGCATGATGACCTGGTTGATGCCTGCCATGATCGTGGGCAGCGCGAGCGGCAACTGCACCCGCAGCAGAGTGTTGCGCCGGGTGGTGCCGAACGCCTCGGCCGCCTCGACGAGTTCGGCGTCGACCTGGCGGATGCCGAGCTCGGTCATCCGGACACCCGGAGGCAGCGAGAAGATAATGGTGGCGATGATGCCGGGGACCACGCCGACGCCGAAGAAGATGACGCCGGGGATCAGATAGACCATGGCAGGCATGGTCTGCATGAAGTCCAGGACCGGCCGGAGCACCGCGCTGACGGTCTTGGAGCGGGACGCCCAGATGCCCAGCGGTACGGCCAGCACCAGCGCGATGATGGTGGCGACGAGCACCAGGGTGAGGGTGTCCATCGCTTCGTCCCACAGCTCGACGGAGTCGATGACGGCGAAGCCGACGAAGGCGAGCACACCCGCGAGCAGACCGCGCAGCCACCAGGCGATGACGGCGACGATGCCCGCGAAGAGCAGCGGTGCGGGGGCGGAGAGCACGGCGGCTATGCCGTCGAACATGCCGCTGACGACCGAGCTGATCGCGTCGAACAGCCAGGAGAATTGGGTCTGCAGCCATCCGACCGCGGAGTCGACCCAGTCACCGAGAGGGAGCCTAAACATTGGCCACCTTCTTCGTGCCGGCCGCCTGGGCCCGGACATCCTGCGGGACCTCGGTGGGGCTCATCGGCTCACCGAGGACGGCGAGCAGCCGGGCGCGCGGTACGACACCGACGAGCTCGCCCTTGGCGTCGGTCACGGCGACCGCGACTCCACTCCGAGAGCAGGGGGTGAAGAGCTCGATGATCGGCGTGGACTCGCTGACGGTGGCCGGGGCGGCCTCGATGACGTCGGCTGCGGTACGCAGTTCCTTGCCGTCGTCCGTGCTGGTGCCCATGACGGTGTGCGGCTCGGCCATGATGGCGCCCGCGGTCAGCACCCGGGTCCGGTCGACGTCCTGGGTGAAGGAGGCGACGTAGTCGTTGGCCGGGGTGACGAGGATGTCCTCGGCGGTACCGAGCTGGACGATCTTCCCGTCGCGCATCACGGCGATATGGTCGCCGAGGCGCATGGCCTCGTTGAGGTCGTGGGTGATGAAGACAATGGTCTTCTTCAGGCGCTTTTGCAGTTCGAGCAGCTGGTCCTGCATGTCGCGGCGGATCAGCGGGTCGAGCGCACTGAAGGACTCGTCCATCAGCAGCAGGTCGGCGTCGGTGGCCAGGGCGCGGGCGAGGCCGACACGCTGCTGCATACCGCCGGACAGCTCATCGGGCCAGGAGTTCTCCCAGCCGGCCAGCCCGGTCAGCTCCAGCGCCTCGGCGGCGCGCTTCTCGCGCTCGGCGCGCGGCACACCCTGCACCTCGAGACCGTAACCGGCGTTCTCCAGCACGCTCCGGTGGGGGAAGAGCGCGAAGTGCTGGAATACCATGCTGATCTTGGTGGACCGGACATGGCGCAGTTCTGCGGGGCTCAGGGCGGTCAGGTCCTGGCCGTCGAACAGCACGCGTCCGGCTGTGGGCTCCAGAAGTCCGTTGAGCATGCGCAGCAACGTGGACTTTCCGGACCCGGACAGACCCATCACGACGAAGATCTGTCCCGGTTCGACGGCGAACGAGGCGTCGATCACCGCTGCGGTCGTTCCGTCGGTGCGCAGCTCGTCGCGGTCGGCGCCGCCTTCGAGTCTCTGCACGGCTTGATCGGGTCGTCTGCCGAACACTTTGTACAAGTGCTCAGCTTGCAGCCTTGACACATACACCTCGCGGGTTGAACCGAAAAACGGTCTGCCACCCCCTCCGGCAGACCGTGGAGCAGCGCGGATTCGGTCCGCATGGCACGTGCACTGGTTGAAACTGCTACGTGTTCCGCTCCGGCTGCGCGCCTGCCCCGGCTCGAACAAGCCAAACACAAGAGTGAGTCAGGTCACGCATAACGGGCCTCCGTCGGGTCTCGCCCCCAGGCCCCGGCCGCCGCGGCGGCCGGTGTCAGTGGGGTGCGGCATCATCGGGGTGTGACGCGACGCCTGATGCTCCTCGACACCGCTTCCCTCTACTACCGCGCTTACTTCGGGGTTCCCGATTCGGTGCGCGCCCCGGACGGGACACCGGTCAATGCCGTGCGCGGGCTGCTCGACTTCATCGGGCGCCTGGTGCAGGACCACCGGCCGGACGATCTGGTCGCCTGCATGGACGCGGACTGGCGGCCGCACTGGCGAGTGGCCCTGATCCCTTCGTACAAGGCGCACCGCGTCGCGGTGGAGACCGCCGAGGGACTGCCCGACGAGGAGGAGACCCCCGACACTCTGGCCCCGCAGGTGCCGATCATCGAGGACGTCCTCGATGCGCTCGGCATCGCCCGGGTCGGCGTCGCGGACTACGAGGCGGACGATGTGATCGGCACGCTCACCGCTCTGACCACCGGCCCCGTGGACATCGTCACCGGCGACCGGGATCTCTATCAGCTGGTCGACGACGTCCGCGGGGTGCGGGTGCTCTACCCGCTGAAGGGGGTCGGCTCGCTCCAGCTGACGGATGAGGCGTGGCTGCGGGAGAAGTACGGGGTGGACGGCTCCGGGTACGCCGATCTTGCCCTGCTGCGCGGCGACCCGAGCGACGGGCTGCCGGGCGTTCCCGGCATCGGTGAGAAGACGGCGGCGAAACTGCTGGACGCCTTCGGCGATCTGGCCGGAATCATGGCCGCGGTGGACGATCCGGCCGCCAAGCTGACGCCCTCGCAGCGCAGGCGCCTCGACGAGGCCCGGGACTATGTGGCCGTCGCGCCGAAGGTGGTCCGCGTCGCCGGTGACGTACCCCTGCCGGAGTTCGACCCCGCGCTGCCCGCCGAGCCGCGCGATCCCGCCGCCCTCGAAGCCCTCGCGAAGCAGTGGGGGCTGGGCGGTGCCCTGCAACGCCTGCTCTCCGCGCTGCGCGAATGAGGTGCTAGCTTAGGTAAGCCTAAGCAATCGGAACAGGGAGAACCTCGTGGCAGAACGACCGGCGCGGCAGGCACCCGAGGCGCAGGGTGCCCACGTTCTGCGCACCGAGCGGATCACCCCGCACATGGTGCGTGTGGTGCTCGGCGGTGACGGCCTCGCCGGCTTCGGGCTCCGCGGGTTCACCGACCACTACGTCAAGCTCTGTTTCGCCCCCGAGGGCGCGGACTACACGCACCCGTTCGACATGGCCCGTATCCGTGAGGAGCAGCCGCGGGAGCTGTGGCCCACCACCCGCACCTACACGGTGCGCTCCTGGGATCCGGTCGCCCGGGAGCTGGCGATCGATTTCGTGGTCCATGGCGACGAGGGCCTCGCCGGCCCCTGGGCGATGCGGGCGGCCCCGGGGGACCCGGTGACCTTCCTAGGCCCCGGCGGGGGCTACGGCCCGGACGCCTCGGCGGACTGGCACCTCCTGGCGGGCGACGAGAGCGCCCTGCCTGCCGTCGCCGCCGCCCTGGAGCAGATGCCGGCGGGCGCAATGGTGCACGCATTCGTCGAGGTGGCGGACGCCTCGGAGGAGCAGAAGATCGTGACGCCCGACGGGGTCGAGGTGACCTGGCTGCACCGCGGGGAACGCCCGGTCGGCGAGGCGCTGACAGCCGCGGTGAAGGAGCTGGAGTTCCCGGCGGGCGAGGTCCAGGCGTTCGTCCACGGCGAGGCGGGCTTCGTGAAGGAGATACGGCGCCATCTGCGTCTGGACCGCAAGATCCCGCTCCCCCAGCTGTCCATCTCGGGCTACTGGCGGCTCGGCCAGAACGACGACGCCTGGCGCTCGGTCAAGCGCGAGTGGAACGCACAGGTGGAGCGCGAGCAGGAGAGCGCGGCGTAACACCGGCTCACTCACGTACGCCCCGGTCCCCGACCGGGGCGTACGTGTTCCCGGGTTACCGGCTCATTCACCGGCGGCACGCCCCGCAGCCCCGTCACCGCCGCGCGAACCGCCCTCGCCGTCGCCGTCGTACACACGCGAGGACGCGTCCGCTTGCGCGAGCCGTCGCAGCGCGCTGAACATCGCCTCCCCCAGCACCGTGCCGACGACCACGCTCTCCACCAGGTCCTCGCGCGCCACCCGACCCCCCACGTATTCGAGGTCGGCCCGTGCGACCGGTTCGGCGGCGGCCGCGTAGTCGTCGAGCAGCTCGACGAACCCGCCGTGCCCGGCCCGCCGCAGCGCGACGATCACCCCGGCCAGACACTCACCGGCCGGACCGCGCGCCTCGGCCCGCCAGCCGCGCCGCTCGACCAGCTCCGCCACCTCTTCGCGGGCATCGTCCAGCTCGGGCCCCGGCTCGTCCCCCTGCAACGGGGTGAGGCGCTTCGCCGCGACACCCAACACCTTGTGCACCGGCTGCTCCGGGTCCTCGATCGCCCGGAGCACATCACCGATGGCCGCGAGCGAGAGCCCGCCGATGTCCAGCAGGGCGCGGATCAGCCGCAGCCTGCGCTCATGGCCGGAGTCGTAACTCGCCTGGTTCGGGCTGGTCAACTGCCCGGCGGGCAGCAGCCCTTCACGTACATAGAACTTGATCGTCGGTACCGGAACCCCGGACCTGCGGCTCAACTCGCCGATGCGCACCGCGTGTTCTTCCTTCCGCGCTTGCCAACCCCGGACCCATCATAGATAGTTCCACTATCGGATAGCGGGAAGTGCCACTATCCATAATCAGGGGGGTTTCATGTCTTCATGGCGTTCATGGCACCGGCCATTGGTCCTCTTCGCGGCCGCGATGGCCGTCATGGCGCTCGGCTCGGCCGTGGGACTGATAGTCGACGACCGGGTCCTGGCGGGCTCGGCGATATGGTTCAAGCCGTTCAAGTTCGCGGTCTCGTTCGTCGTCTACGCACTCGCGCTCGCCTGGATGCTGACGCTGCTGACCCGCGGCCGGCGCGTCGGCTGGTGGGCCGGAACCGTGGTCGTCCTGTCCGGCCTGGGCGAGATGGCGATCATCACCGGCCAGGTCGTCCGCGGGAAGCGCAGTCATTTCAACCACGCAACCCCGTTCGACGAGGCGCTGTTCAACACGATGGCCGTCACCGTCGTCGTGCTCTGGACCGGCACACTGGTCATAGCCGTCCTGTTGCTGCGCGCCCGTATCGCCGACCGTGCCACCGCCTGGGCGATCCGCTCGGGTGTACTGCTCGCGCTGGCGGGCGCCGGGTTCGGCTTCCAGATGACGCAGCCCACGTCCGGGCAGCGGGCAGCCGGGAACCTGGACACCGCCGATGTGATCGGCGCACATTCCGTCGGGGTACCGGACGGCGGCCCGTCGATGCCGCTCACCGGCTGGTCGACAGCCGGCGGCGATCTGCGCATACCGCACTTCGTCGGCATGCACGCGCTCCAACTGCTGCCGCTCTTCCTGCTCGCGCTGGTCGCCCTGTCCTCGCGCTTCCCCCGGCTGCGCGACCCGCGGGTCCGGCTGCGGTTGGTGCTGGTCGCCTCCGGTGCGTACGCGGCGGTCGTCGCGCTGGTCACCTGGCAGGCGCTGCGCGGTCAGCCGCTGATCCACCCGGACGGTGCGACGCTCGGCGCCGCGGCTCTGATCGTGATGGTGACAGCCGCCTGCGGCTATGGGGTGCTGAAGTCAACTCCCGCACTGCAGAAGACCGATTCGGATTCCACCTCCGATTACGCCGACAAGGAGCTCGCGGCATGACGGGTGCACTCTTCGAGATCTCGTTCTTCCTGACAGCCCCGTTCTGGCTGCTCATGATCCTCGCGCCGAACTGGCGCCCCACGGCGCGTATCGCCGCATCGCCGCTCACCGTCCTGCCGGTGCTTGTGCTCTATCTGGTCATGGCCGTGCCGGTCCTCCCCGAGCTCTGGGCCGCGGTGCGCAGCCCCGACATCGACACCTTCCGCGATCTGACGGTCCTGGCGAACGGGGCGGGGGTGATCTGGGCGCAGCTCATCGCCTGGGATCTGCTGCTGGGCCAGTGGATGTTCCTGGAAGGGCGCCGGCTGGGGGTCTCCGGGCTGGTGATGGGGCCGCTGCTGGTGCTGACGATTCTGCTGTCGCCGTTCGGGCTGCTGGTCTTTCTCGTGCTGCGGGCGGTGCTGCGGAACAAGACCCGGTCCGGGAACGGATTCCCGGACCGGGTCGGCCATGCGACACGGCCCAGTTGACCGGGTTGAAGTCGGCGATGTGCCGCATCCAGGGCGGCATCTGGCCCGGGGCCATGGTTGAGCGTGCCGCGTTCGATCTGCACCATGAGCTGACGTCGCGTCCTATACCGCGTCTGGGCAAAGACTTGGCTGCTCATCGGGCGCCTCCTGCGGGGTAAGGGCAGGGGAGCCTGCGGCTTCGGCCTCGGAGAAACGGCGTCCGGCATAGCGCAGACAGACGTCGTCGAGGGAGGGCCGGGCCACGGTGGCGGCGGCGACCGCCGCACCGGCCCGCTCCAGGGCGGCGAGCAGAACGGGGACGGCCGCGGCGCCGTCCTCGGCGCGGACGCTCACCCGGCGGCCGTCGACCAGCACCTCGTGCACCCCGGGCCGTCCGGTGAGCGCGGCGGTGATCGCCCTTGTGTCACCCTCCGCACGCAGTTCCATGTGGACGGCGTCGCCCCGGAGTTCGCCCTCTCTTCGTTCGGTCCTGCGTTACGCCTTCCGCTCCGGGTCCAGGACGGTCTCCTGCTCGTCCAGGTCCTGCCGGCCCTGCGGGACTTCGCCGGTCTCGTGGAAGGACTTCCACTCCTCGATGCCGCTGATCGTGGCGTCGGTGAGTTCCTTGTGGAAGTTCCTGATCCACTCCAGCTGTGCGTCGATCGCGAAATCCAGCAGGAGTGGAAGGATTGCGCGAACTTACCGTTCCGTGCCGCCGCCGGCTCCGAATCAGCGTGAAGAGCCGATGAGCGATCAGGGAGGAAACCCGCGTGAAAGAAGCCGTGTACATCAGCGGAGCGCCCTCGGCGGGGCCGGATCTCCAGGAGCTGCTGGGGATGGTCGCCCAGGGTGACCAGGATGCCTTCATCCAGGTCTACGACACGGTCAGCGGACCTGTCCTCGGGCTCGTACGGAGCGTGCTGCGCGATCCCGCGCAGTCGGAGGAAGTCGCGCAGGAGGTGCTGGTCGAGGTGTGGCGGACGGCCCCGCGTTTCCGCGTCTCCCGCGGCAGCGCGATGAACTGGGTGCTGACGCTGGCCCATCGCCGGGCCGTCGACCGGGTGCGCTCGGCCGAGGCGGCGGCGGCCCGCGAGCACAGGGCGGCCCTGCTGGACCGCACTCCCGCCTTCGACGAGGTCACCGAGCAGGTCGAGAGCCGGCTGGAGCGCGAACAGGTCCGCCGCTGCATGCGGACGCTCTCCGAACTGCAACGGCAGTCGGTCACCCTCGCCTACTACCGGGGCCTGACCTGTCGCGAGGTCTCGGAACTGCTCTCCGTGCCGCTCGGGACGATCAAGACACGACTGCGAGACGGGCTGATCCGGCTGCGCGACTGCCTCGGCGTGAACGCATGAGCGACACCGATCTGCACACACTGACAGGGGCCCACGCCCTGCACGCCCCGCACGCCCTGCCGGTCACCGTGCTGGACGAGGTCGCCCTCGAACACCCGCCCGTAGAGGGCTCCGGTGAGGCATGCCTGCGGGCAATCAAACGGCATCCGTGCGAACTGCCGCCCGGCGCGGCCCTGTTTCCGGTTCAGTGCGGGGAACGCGTGCACTGACAGGCTTCGCTGCTTCAAGGACAATCCGGTACAGGGGCCGATCGGATGAAAGGCCAATCCTCGGGAGCTCCGGCGACGAATCCCCCCATGTGACAGAAGATCGGAACGACTCGCACCGGCTCGAGGCCTCCCGTGCACGGCGGTCCCGCTGGGGCCGCGCCGCTCTCGCCGCGCTCAGCGGTCTGATCGCCGGGTTCTGCGCCCTGGCCGTGGCCGAACTGGTCTCGGCTGTCGTACGTCCCGAGGCGGGGCCGGTCACGGCCGTGGGAGGAGCGGTCATCGACCGTGCTCCCCCGGCCCTGAAGGACTTCGCCGTACGGAAGTTCGGCACCGAAGACAAACTGGTTCTGCAGCTGGGCATCGTGACGCTGCTGACGGTCTTCGCCATGGCGATCGGGATGCTTGCGCTGCGCAACCGGCGGACCGGCTCCGCGGCCGTACTGGTCTTCGGTGTGGTCGGGGCAGTGGCGGCGGTGGGGCGGCCGGAAGGCAGCCCCGCGGACGCACTGCCCTCGGTGGTGGGTGCCGTGGTGGCCGCAGGAGTGCTGCATCTCCTGGCCGGACGGCTCGCGCTGCCTCCCCGCCCCTCTCCCGCGGCCGGGGAGACGGGCGAGGAGGCGTACGGCAGCTTCGACCGGCGCGGTTTTGTGATCGCGGCGACAGCGGCGGCGACGGCCTCCGCCTCCGCGGGACTCCTGGGGCGGCGGCTCACGTCCTCCGTCCAGGCCGGGGCCACCGCCTCACGTCATGACCTGGTCCTCCCGGTACCCGATTCCGCCGCACCGGCGGTCCCGGCCGGAGCCGATCTGAGGATCCGGGGGCTGAGCTCCTTCGTCACCCCGAACAAGGACTTCTACCGGGTGGACACGGCCCTGGTCGTGCCCCGTATCGACGCCGGCGAGTGGCGGCTGAGGATCCATGGCAAGGGTGTGGCGCGGCCCGTCACGGTCGGCTTCGACGACCTGCTGCGCCGCGAGATCATCGAGCGCCACATCACGCTGGTCTGTGTGTCCAACGAGGTCGGCGGCCCGTATATCGGCAACGCCAGGTGGATCGGCGTGCGGCTTGCCGATCTGCTGCGCGAGGCCGGGGTGAGGCCACCGTCGAAGGGCGGGCCGGCCGACCAGATCGTGGCGCGTTCCGTCGACGGAATGACGATCGGAACACCGGTCGAGACGGTCATGGACGGGCGCGACGCGATGCTGGCCCTCGGGATGAACGGCGAACCGCTGCCCTTCGCCCACGGCTTTCCGGTCCGGATGGTCGTACCCGGCCTGTACGGATATGTGTCGGCCTGCAAGTGGCTCACGGACATCGAACTGACGACGTTCGACGCGTACGACGCCTACTGGGTCGAACAAGGCTGGGCCCAGCAGGCACCGGTCAAGACCGAATCCCGGATCGACACCCCCCGCCCGTTCGCCTCGCCGAAGCCCGGCACCGTGCCAGTGGCCGGGGTCGCCTGGGCCCAGCACCGCGGTATCTCGCGGGTTGAGGTCCGGGTGGACGGCGGGCCCTGGCATCTGGCCCGGCTGGCGGCCGAGGACAGCCTCGACACCTGGCGCCAGTGGGTGTGGGAGTGGCCGGCCTCATCGGGCCGTCACACCCTCGAAGTCCGTGCGACGGACGGCACCGGCGCCACTCAGACCGGCCGACGGGCCGACACGGTGCCAAGCGGTGCGACCGGCTGGCACTCGGTGGTGGTCGACGTCTCCTGAGTCCCGCCCCAGGCACCTCCGGCCCATCTCGATCTGGTGGCCCTGGCCCGGCGGCTGGACGGTGACCCACGCGGTGCGATTCCCACGGACATCCACGCGCCTTGAATCTACATGTAAGGGTGAGATAAGCGCAGAATGGCAATAACAGGCCGTTCAGCGCACAAAAGCGGTGTTCGGGTCCGCAGGAGCGAAGGAGACGAACATGTCAAACGTCTCGCACACCGGCCGTGACATTGCCAGTCACCCCGATGTCTCTGAAATGCGCGAGCGCTACGCCCGAATGCTCGGTGGCCGTGATGTGGCCCTTGTGGACGCACCGGTGTTCCTCATCGGTCTCTACTGCGCCATCTCGCCCTGGGTGCTCAACTTCACGGCGAGCCAGCCCAGACTGGTGACGCACAACCTGATCATGGGTATCGCGATCGCCGCGCTGGGCCTCGGGTTCACCGTCATGCCGGAGCGGATGTACGGCCTGAGCTGGGCCATCTGCGCCATAGGCGCCTGGATGATCATCTCTACGTGGGTCGTCGGCAGCGGCCCGGGCCTCGGCGTCACCCTCAACAACGTCATCATCGGCGGACTGACCGTGCTGCTGGGATTGGTCTGTGTGGGTGTGTCGATGAAGAGCGGCAAGAAGACAGTCTGAGACAAGGAACCTCGGCCGGTCCGCGTGAAGCGGGCCGGCCGTCGGCGGGCAGCCGAAACCTCACCCCACGGAGCTGTAAGCCACAACCCCCCGCAACACCGCCTCCACCGCCTTACGCGCACTCCGCGCCACAGAACTGCCGTCCCGCGGAGCCGCAGCCGCAATCTGCCCCAGCACGTCGATCACCTGCTTGCACCACCGCACGAAGTCCCCTGCCGGCATCTCCGCCTCGCTCAGTACCTCGTCCAGCGTCCGCCCCGACGCCCACATGTAGACCGCCCAGGCGAACCCCAGGTCGGGTTCGCGCTGCCCGACCCCCTCCGCCTGGTTGATCTTGAAGTCTTCCTCCAGGGCATCGAGCCGACCCCAGATCCGGACCATCTCACCCATCGCGGTCTTCGCGGGCCCCGACGGCAGCTTCGGCGCCACCGCGTCATCGGCCTGCCGGGCCTCGTACACCAACGCCGAGACGCACGCCGCGAGTTCGGCTGGGTTCAGGCCCTCCCACACCCCGGCCCGCAGGCATTCACTTGCCAGCAGATCCAGCTCGCCGTAGAGCCGCGCGAGCCGCCGCCCGTGCTCGGTGACCTCGTTGCCCCGCAGATAGTCGAGCTCGGTGAGCAGCGCGACGATGCGGTCGAAGGTGCGGGCGATGGTGTTCGTCCGCCCCTCGATCCGCCGCTCCAGCTGCCTGGTGTCGCGCTGCAACCGGTGATATCGCTCGGCCCATCGCGCATGGTCCTCACGCTCGTCGCACCCGTGGCAGGGGTGCGCGCGCAACTCCGCCCGGTAGCGGGCGATCTCCCGGTCGTCGGCCGCCGCGGACCGCCCCCTGCGGTGCCGCTCGGGCACTATGTGCCCCGCCTTGGTCCGCAGCGCGGAGGCCAGATCGCGGCGCGACTGCGGTGAGCGCGGGTTGAACGACTTCGGCACCCTCATCCGCTCCAGCGCCTCCACCGGAACCGGGAAGTCGATCGAGGCGAGCCTCTTGACCTGCCGCTCGGCGGTCAGCACCAACGGACGCGGCCCGTCGTGGTATTCGAGCCCGCGGTGCCCGTGTCCATTGGTCCGTCCGGCGGGCAGCCCCGGATCGAGAACCAGTGCAAGTCCGGCGAACTTACCGGTGGGGACATGGATGACATCGCCGGGCTTGAGCTTCTCCAGGGACGCCGTGGCCGCAACACGCCGCTGGGACGCGCCCTGCTTGGCGAGCTCCGTCTCCCGGTCCTTGAGTTCGCGGCGCAGTCGCGCGTACTCCTCGAAGTCACCGAGGTGGCAGGTCATGCCCTCCCGGTAGCCCTCCAGTCCCTCTTCGTTCCGCTGGACCTGCCGGGAGATCCCGACCACCGACCGGTCGGCCTGGAACTGTGCGAAGGAGGTCTCCAGCAGCTCGCGCGAGCGATGCCGCCCGAACTGCTGCACAAGGTTCACAGCCATGTTGTACGAGGGCCGGAAACTGGATCGCAGAGGATATGTACGCGTCCCCGCGAGACCGGCCAGCGCCCCCGGGTCCGTGCCGCGCTGCCACAGCACCACCGCATGGCCTTCGACATCGATGCCACGCCGTCCGGCCCGCCCGGTCAGCTGGGTGTACTCGCCCGGGGTGATGTCGGCGTGCTGTTCGCCGTTCCATTTGACGAGCTTCTCCAACACGACCGAACGTGCGGGCATGTTGATGCCGAGGGCGAGGGTCTCCGTCGCGAAGACGGCCTTGACGAGCCCTCGTACGAACAGTTCCTCGACAACTTCCTTGAACGTGGGCAGCATGCCGGCGTGGTGCGCGGCGATGCCCCGCTCCAGCCCTTCGAGCCACTCGTAGTAGCCCAGGACATGGAGGTCCTCGCCGGGGATGGATGCGGTCCGCTCCTCGACGATCTCGCGGACCAGGCGGCGATTGCCCTCGTCGTTGAGCCGCAGCCCGGCGTGCAGACACTGCTGTACGGCGGCCTCGCAGCCGGCCCGGCTGAAGATGAACGTGATGGCGGGGAGCAGCCCTTCGGCGTCCAGCCGGTCGATGACCTCGGGCCTGGCCGGCGTCCAGATCCGGCTGCGCTGGCGCCGCTCTCGCTCACGGTCCGCCTCTCGCACCATCTTGCCGCGGCGGCGTTCACGCGGGTTGTACGCCCGCTGGTTCTCCATCCGGACGAGCCGGACGAGGTCGGGGTTGACCTCGCGGCGCCCGGCGCCGCGGCCGCCGTGATCGGTCTCCTCCTCGAAGAGGTCGTACATCCGACGGCCCGCCAGCACGTGCTGCCAGAGCGGCACGGGGCGGTGCTCGGAGACGATGACCTGGGTGTCTCCGCGGACGGTGTCCAGCCAGTCACCGAACTCCTCGGCGTTGGACACGGTCGCCGACAGTGACACGAGGGTCACGGAGTCCGGGAGGTGAATGATCACTTCCTCCCAGACGGCCCCACGGAAGCGGTCGGAGAGGTAATGCACCTCGTCCATCACCACATAGCCGAGGCCGCGCAGCGCCTGCGAGCCCGCGTAGAGCATGTTCCGCAGCACTTCGGTGGTCATGACGATCACCGGGGCGTCGCCGTTGACGCTGTTGTCACCGGTCAGGAGGCCGACCTTGTCCGGTCCGTAGCGCTTGACCAGATCGGCGAACTTCTGGTTGGACAGGGCCTTGATGGGGGTGGTGTAGAAGCACTTGCGGCCCTGTTCGAGCGCGAGGTGCACGGCGAATTCGCCGACGATGGTCTTGCCCGAGCCGGTCGGGGCGGCGACGAGCACCCCCTTGCCGGCCTCCAGTGCCTCGCAGGCTTCGATCTGGTAGGGGTCCAGATCGAACTCGTACATCTCGCGGAAGGGCGCGAGTGCGGTGGCCAGCTCGGCGGCACGGATCCGAGAAGCCTGGTATCGCTCAGCTGGTGAGAGGTCCTCTGTCATCTTGCTTACGAGCCTACCCGCCGCCTCCGACAGTGACGCGATCTTTAATTTCCGGTGGGAGAGCCCGGCGTGAGCACTCTCACCGCGCCCGGTACACAGGTCGCGGTGAGCGGCAGCGCCCCGAGCTGTTCACCGTCCGCGTACGCGGTGACGCCGGCTGCGGCCAGCTCGATCGAGGAGACCCGGTGCACGGTGACCTCGGGGTGGCTGAGGTGCGTTCCCTTGTAGACGCGAGGGAAGACTTTCAACAGGGTGGTGCGGCTGCAGTCCCCGACGACGGTCACGTCGAAGAGCCCGTCGTCCATGACGGCGTCCGCGCAGATCCGCATGCCTCCGCCGTACGTCGATCCGTTGCCGACAGCGATGAGCGTCGCCTCGATCTCCCTGACCGGTCCGCCGTCCAGCCTGATGCGGTACGGGATGGGCTTGAACGCGGCGAGTTCGGCGAGGATCGCGAGGTCGTACTTGAACCGTCCGCCGACCCAGCGCATCCGGTTGCCGCGGTCGTTGACCCGGGAGTCGAAGCCGGAGGCGAGCACCGACCCGAACCACCGCTCACCGACCCGTCCGAGGTCGATCTCGCGGACGCTGCCGCCCTTGAGCGCCTCGGCGGCCAGCCGTCCGGCGGCAGCCGGGTCCCTTATCGGCATCCCGAGCGCGCGGGCGAAGTCGTTCCCGGTGCCCACGGCGACGACCCCGAGCGGCGTCATCGTTCCGGCAACGGCCTGCAGGGCAAGGGACATCATGCCGTCCCCGCCCACTGCTATCAGCGCGCCGGTCCCGCCCGCGACGGCCTCCCGGGCCCGCCGCAGAGCGTCGCCGGCGTCCACGCCGAGAACCGTACGCACGGAGAATCCGGCGTCCCGCAACGCGGAAGCGGCCGGCTGCGCGGCGTGCGCGCCCCGGCCGCGTCCTGCGGTGGGATTGACGAAAAGGGTGATCTCGCTGGTCACCCGGGGACCCTACAAGGTCAGGTGATGTCGTCGTAACCGTTCACGTGATCCCGGTCCGGACTCGCCTGCGTGGGCAACGCCCTGCCCGAGGAGAGCGATTCGACCTCTCCGATGTCCTCAGGGGTGAGATCCAGCTTCGACGCCTCGTCGTCGTCGAGCTCGGCGTCGGGGTTGGCACGCCTCTTGCGCTTGTCGTTGAGCAGGGAGACACCGACCGCGATGAAGTACAGCACGGCCAGCGGACCGGCCAGCAGCAGCATCGAGATGGGCTCGCCACCGGGTGTCGCGATGGCCGCGAACGCGGTGAGGCCGATGATCATCGCCCGCCACCAGCGCAGCATGCGGGCCCCGGACAGGACGCCGGTCATGTTGAGCAGGATGAGCAGCAGCGGCAGCTCGAAGGCCAGCCCGAAGACGATCACCATGCGGGTGATCAGGTCCAGGAAATCGTCCAGCGGCAGCAGATTCTTCACGTTGTCGGGTGTGAAGCCGAGCATGATCTGGGCGGTCTGCGGCAGGATCTCGTACGCGAGGGAGGCGCCGGCGAAGAAGAGCGGGACCCCGGCGGCGACGAAGGCCATCGAGTAGCGCTTCTCGTGCTTGTGCAGGCCAGGGGCGACGAAGCCCCACAGCTGGTACAGCCACACTGGAGTGGCCACCAGCACGCCCGTCATCAGGGACACCTTCAGTGCGATGGTGAACGGCGACAGCAGGCCGTTGGTGGTCATCTCCGCGCACGGCCGACCGTTGATCATGGTCACGGCGCCGTTCCTGCAGCCGACCGAATCCAGGATCGGCTTCATCAGGAACTCGAAGATTTCCTTCTGGAAGAACGCCGCCACGATCACGGCGACGACGATCGCCAGAACCGACTTCAGTAGCCGGTTGCGCAGCTCACGCAGGTGATCGAGGAGGGGCATGCGCCCCTCGTCGTCCTTCTCCTGCTTGCGGGCAGACTTGAGCAACCCACTTCCCTCGTCTCGTGCGGCAGCTGCCGGTGATGCGGATCAGCTGTCAGCTCTGGGTGGTGGGCTTGGCCTCACTGACCGGACGGGAGCTGGCGACGTCTCCCGGAGCGGCCTGGATCGTGCGCGCGGTGGCCGCAGGCGGAGTGGTGTCCGCGACGGTCTCCGCGGTGGGCGCCGCATCGTCCTTCTTCATGGCCTTGGCCTCGCTCTTGAGGATGCGAGCCGACTTGCCGAGCGAACGCGCCATATCAGGAAGCTTCTTGGCACCGAAGAGCAGCAGGATGACAGCGATGATCAGAACGATCTCGAGGGGCTTCAGATTGCCGATCATGTGCGACTTCCTTCTCACTGAGGCGACTGGAGGGCGGGCTCGCTACCCATTCGGCCGGACACACGTCCAACCTGCGCGCTGACAGCGATCGTAACCCGCAGGGGTAAACGCAAGGCAATGCCCGTGCATACTCCCGCCTGCGGCCCGCGCCTCCCCCTGGGCCGACGTCAGCAGCGTACCTCCGTACTGGTGAATCAAAAGTCCGCTCCCCTGCTAGCGCAGCGCCTCGCCGGTCGTGGCAAGGTCCGTCGCCGCCCTTTCGAGGTCCTCCGCAGCCCGGTTGATGCGCTGGGTGGTTCGCGTCACCTGACGCCCCAGACGCTGGGCCTCGATGAAGACCTTGACGGCCAGCACGCCGAGGACGGCGATCCCGAGAAACCCCAGTGCGATGGCGAGCATGGGCCAGAACATGCGCAGAGCCTCAATGTGTCTAGGTGTCCGAAGTGCTAAAGGCTGCTGTGGAGGCGCAGCGTGCGCACTCCGCCACCGGTGAGGAGCTCGACTATCCGCTCCCCGGCCGGCTTGCGGACGGCCGCACCGCACTCCGGGCAGGTGAAGGAGTAGAACGTCGTCCGGCGGCTGGCGCCCACGGCGAGGCGGATGGCGCCCGCGGCCAGCTCGAACCTCTCGCGGCAATCCGGGCAGGCGGCCTTGAACCGTACGGGCTCGGGCACCACCACGGTCGAAACACCTGACACTACAGACATATTGCTCATATCTCCCTCAGGTATCCGCTCAGGTGAGGTCGTCATAGGCAGCGAGCGCCGCATGGGCCGCCTGCTGTGCGCTCTGTGCCAGTTCCGGCGGGGAGACGATCCGGCCCTCCCCGCCCAGTCGCAGCGCAAGCCTGCGCAGCGAGGCCGGATCGGGGGTGCGCAGAGTGATCCGCAGCCCACCGTCGGGCAGCTCCTGGGCGCTGTCGTGCGGGTAGTACTCGGCGACCCACCGGCCGCCGGGTCCCACCTCGACCACGACCTCCGGGTCCTCGGCAGCCGGCTGGACGAGCCCCTCGGACAGATCCCGCAGTTCGAGCTCGGGCGGCGCGGCCGGCTCGTCCAGCAGCCGGATCTCGGCGACCCGGTCGAGCCGGAACGTACGCCGGTCCTCGGAGGACCTGCACCAGGCCTCCATGTACGTATGCCCCACGGCGAACAGCCTGATCGGGTCCACCTCGCGCTCGGTGAGTTCATCGCGCGCGGGCGAGTAGTAGCGCAGCCATAGACGACGCCGCTCGGAGATCGCCCGGTCGACATCGGCGAAGACACCGCCCTCGGACTCGAAGGTGACCGAAAGCCGCGAACTCGCCGCCCCCACCTCACCGGCCGCGGTCTCCAGTTTCGCGGTGGCCCGCAGCAGCGCCTGCCGGTCGCTCTCGCGCAGCCCGGGCAGCGTGGCCACGGCGCGGGCAGCGACCAGGAGCGCCGTCGCCTCGTCGGCCGCCAGCCGCAGCGGCTCCGCGACATCGTCCGGGTTGTGCCACCAGATCCGGTCGCCGTCGGTGTCGATGTCCAGCAGATCCCCGCCGCGGAAGCTCGTACCGCACATGGGCAGCACATCGAGGTCCGAGATCAGCTCGTCCTCGGTGATCCCGAAGGCGCGGGCGACGTCCTGGACATGGGCTCCGGGGCGCTCACGCAGATACGTCACCAGGGAGAGCATCCGGCGGGTCTGGTCGATCGCGTTCGTGGCCATGAATACGGTCCCCTCAGTCCTTGGCCACGGCGCGCAGCCGGTCCACCACATCGGCCCGCAGATCGGCGGGTTCCTGTACGACGACGTCCGGACCGAACTCGACGAGCCATGCATCCAGACCATGTCCGTACGGGATCTCCAACTCGTCCCAGCCGTCCCCGAGTTCCCGGACCGATATGGCGCGCGAGCGCAACGGGTACCCGGCACCGGCCCGCAGCCTGATCCGCGCGGTCCGGGTTGCCGTCTCCCCCGCCCAGCTCTCGACGGTCTCTCGGACAGTCACGACATCGGGAACCTCGACGGTGAAGACCCCGGCCCGGGAGCGGACCCGGCCGGTGATCCGGGAGAGCCGGAACACCCGCTCGGCGCCGCGGTCCCGGTCCCAGCCGGCCAGATACCAGTGGCCGCGCCAGCACTCCAGCGTCCACGGCTCGACCTGGCGCTGCTCTGGCCGCGCGGCGTTTGCCTTGCGGTAGTCGAAGGTCACCGGGCGGCGGTCCCGGCAGGCCAGCATCAACGGCTCGAACGCCGCCTCATGAACGGGGATACGGGGTTCGAGGGCACTGTGCACCTCGTACACGTCCTCGGCCTCCGGCATGCCCGCGGCCCGCAGCTTCTGCAGCGCACCGCTGGCGGCACCGGCCAGCCGCGCCTGCTGCCAGACCTTGGCGGCCAGTCCGAGCGCGGCGGCCTCCTCGGCGTCCAGCGTGATCGGGGGCAGCCGGTTGCTGTCGCGGCGGGCGAGATATCCCGTGTCTCCGTCCAGGTTCTCCACGGTCTCGATGACCAGACCGAGCTCGCGCAGATCATCCTTGTCGCGCTCGAACATCCGGTTGAAGGCGTCGTCGGAACCGGCTTCCAGATAGGCCTCGATGGAGCCCCGCAGCTCGCGCTTGCTCAGCGGGCGCCGGGTCCCCAGCAGACACAGAGCCAGGTTCATCAGCCGCTCGGCCTTGGCGATCGCCATCGACGCCCTTTCTGTTTTGCTCTACGACCGTCGACGGTACCGCTACGCGGTGTCCGGACAAAAGCTAGGGCCCGCGCCTTGCGGCGCGGGCCCTCGTATCTCACAGGCGCGGATCAGGCGGCGACCAGGTCGCAGACGAAGATCAGCGTCTCGCCGGGGGCGATGCGGCCGCCACCGGCGCCGCGGTCGCCGTACGCGAGGTGCGCGGGAATGGTCAGCTGGCGACGGCCGCCGACCTTCATGCCCTGCACGCCCTTGTCCCAGCCGGAGATGACCTGACCGGCACCGAGCTGGAACTGCAGCGGGGTGCCGCGGTTCCAGGAGGCGTCGAACTCCTCGCCGGTGGAGAAGGCCACGCCCACGTAGTGGACGGAGACGGTGGCGCCCGCCTTGGCGACCGCACCGTCGCCTTCCCAGATGTCCTTGATCTCCAGGTCGGCCGGCGGCTCGCCACCCGGGAAGTCGATCTCGGGCTTCTCGATGCTCACTGACTTGCTCCTCTTAATGATGAACTGGGCAACCGGGACAGTCTTACATCTTCGCCAGGATGTCCACAGCGAACACCAGCGTGGACTTCGCGGGGATGGTCTGCTGCGCCGTGTCACCGAACCCCTGGTCCGGCGGAATGACAAGAAGCACACGGCTGCCGATCTTCTTGCCGACCAGACCGTTCTTGAGCCCCTTCAAGGTGACCTGGGACAGCGGGAAGGTCTGCGTCTTGCCCGCCGCATAAGTGCTGTCGAACGTCTTGCCGTCCTTCCACAGCAGACCGACGTAATTCACGATGACGCTGTCGGTGTCCTTCACGACGTCGCCCTTGGACTCCAGAATGTAATTGGAGACGAGCTTCGCCGGCGGGTCGGTCTTGGTGGGGATGGTGACCTTGGGGGCCTTGCCATCGGTGTTGGTGCCGACCTTGGGCAGATCGGTGTTGTCCTGGGCGACCGCGGTGCCCTTGGCGGACGTCGGGATCTGCGTCGCC
Source organism: Streptomyces sp. NPDC018000 (assembly GCF_044328025.1). Lineage (NCBI taxonomy): Bacteria > Bacillati > Actinomycetota > Actinomycetes > Kitasatosporales > Streptomycetaceae > Streptomyces > Streptomyces sp. NPDC018000. The sequence goes on along the minus strand of NZ_JBIRGM010000006.1, from coordinate 176,229 downwards.
TTCAGAATGTCGACGACGAAGACGAGCGTGGCGTTCGGCTTGATTTCGCCCTGGCCCTGCGCTCCGTAACCGAGATCCGGCGGAATGACCAGCTGGACCCGGCTGCCGACCTTCTGGCCGACGAGACCCTTGTCCCAGCCCTGGATGACCATGCCGGCGCCGAGCGTCAGATCGAACGGCTTACGGTCGAAGCTGTTGTCGAACGGCTTGTCGGAGTCCCAGGCCTGCCCGAAGTAGTTGACCTGGATCGCATCGCCGTTCTTGAGTGTGGCGCCGTCACCCGGGCTGACAACCCTGGTTTTCAGCTCCTTGGGCGGGTTCCCCGTGCCCTTGGACAGGGTGGGCTTCTCTCCGAACTTCGCGCCCGCGGTGATCGCGGGGAACCCGTCCTTGGACGCGGCGGAAGCGGAATCGGAAGCGGAGCCCTTTTCGTGACCGCAGGCCGCTGTCAGCAGCAACAGGGGGACGACGAGAAGGCCGGCAAGTCGGCGCACTTGTTCCTCAGATCTCAGACGGCACAGTTGGTTGAGTCCTCGACACTCTAGGGCGTACGCAGGGCCCCGTACGAGGAAGGTACGGGGCCCGCGTCGCTCCGGAAGCCGGGGTTGTCCTGTTACCGGCTCACATACCCGCGATCAGCTTCTCCACTCGGTCGTCCACCGAACGGAACGGGTCCTTGCACAACACCGTGCGCTGCGCCTGGTCGTTGAGCTTGAGATGGACCCAGTCGACGGTGAAGTCCCGCCGCTGCTCCTGGGCCCTGCGGATGAAGTCACCGCGCAGCCGTGCCCTGGTCGTCTGCGGGGGCACGGACTTGCCCTCGAAGATCTTCAGGTCGTTGCAGACACGGGCGGCCTGTCCCTTGCGTTCCAGCAGGTAGTACAGGCCTCGACGGCGGTGGATGTCGTGGTATGCGAGGTCTATCTGGGCGACCCGCGGATGCGACATGGTCATGTTGTGCTTGGCCCGGTACCGCTCGATGAGCTTGTACTTCATCACCCAGTCGATCTCGGTCTCGATCCGGTCGAGGTCCTCCGCCTCGACCGCGTCGAGGGTACGGCCCCACAGCTCCAGGACCCGGGCGACGGTTCCGGTGCGGATGCCACGGCGGTCGACGAAGTCGACGGCCTTCTCGTAGTACTCGCGCTGCACCTCGATGGCGGACGCCTCACGGCCACTGGCCAGGCGCACCTTGCGCTGACCCGTGCTGTCGTGACTGACCTCGCGGATCGCCCGGATCGGGTTCTCCAGCGTCAGATCCCGCATCACGGTGCCCGCCTCGATCATGCGGAGCACCAGATCGGTCGCGCCGACCTTGAGCAGCATGGTCGTCTCGGACATGTTGGAGTCGCCGACGATGACGTGGAGGCGGCGGTACCGCTCCGCGTCCGCATGCGGTTCGTCACGTGTGTTGATGATCGGACGGGAGCGCGTCGTGGCGGAGCTGACGCCCTCCCAGATGTGCTCGGCACGCTGGCTGACGCAGTAGACGGCGCCCCGCGGTGTCTGCAGCACCTTGCCCGCGCCGCAGATCAGTTGCCTCGTGACGAGGAAGGGAATGAGGATGTCCGCGAGCCGGGAGAATTCTCCGTGCCGCGCCACGAGATAGTTCTCATGACACCCGTAGGAGTTTCCCGCCGAGTCGGTGTTGTTCTTGAAGAGATAGACGTCGCCCGCGATTCCCTCCTCGTGCAAGCGGCGTTCGGCGTCGACGAGCAGACCTTCGAGAATGCGCTCGCCGGCCTTGTCGTGGGTGACCAGCTCGGTCAGGTTGTCGCATTCGGGGGTTGCATATTCCGGATGCGATCCCACGTCGAGGTAGAGGCGGGCGCCGTTCCGCAGAAAGACATTGCTGCTGCGGCCCCATGACACAACACGGCGGAAGAGGTAGCGCGCCACTTCATCAGGGGACAGTCGGCGCTGTCCCCTGAACGTGCACGTGACGCCGTACTCGTTCTCCAGCCCGAAAATGCGGCGGTCCATGACTGAACATTACGCCTGATGGCCTGAGCTGAAACCGGGTTCGACAGCACCGTTTCGATCATTTTCCGATCCCCGTACAGCAACAGCCGTATGTCCGGGAACTGCGAGGACGCGTCCCGTAGCCAGCAGGACCAGCAGCGCCGCCACCCCACCGGCCCCCGCGACGGCGAAACCCCACGTCGTGCCGCCCAGCTCGACGGCCGGGCCCGCCACGGCCGTTCCCGCCGCCGCGCCCACTCCGAACGTCGTCACCAGCCAGGAGAACGCCTCGGTCACCGTGCCCCGCGGAGCATGCCGGTCGACCACGATGAACGAGCACGCGATGGCGGGCGCCAGAAAGACTCCGGCCACCGCTGCCAGAGCGGTCATGGCGACCACTCCCGGGGTCAGCATCAGCGGCAGATAGCCCAGTGCCAGCAGCGCGACGATGACACGCAGCCGACGCTCCGGAGCCCCGGCCCACTGCCGCGCGCCGTACACCGCACCGCCGACCAGTGCACCCAGCCCGAGCGCGGCCATCAACCAGCCGTACACCGACTCCCGGCCGTGGTCGTCGGCGTACGCCACCCCGGCCACCGTGATCGAACCGAGCGCGAGTCCGACGAAAAAGAACGAGCCGAGCAGCGCCAGCAGTCCCGGCGAGCGCAGCGCACCCAGCCAGTGCGCCTCACGGGGCGCGGAGCGCCAGGCACGGGAGGGCTCGGAGAGGACGACGGAGAGCGCACCCAGGACGCCGATCGCGTTGATCACGAGCAGGGCGGCGGCGGGCGACCACAGGGAGACGAGCAGCGTCACCAGCAGCGGGCCCACGGTGAACATGACCTCCTGGGCGATGGCATCCATCGCATACGCCCGGTGCACCCGGTCCTCGCCGCCCAGGACGCTCGGCCACAGGGCCCGCAGACCGCCTTCCAGCGGCGGGGTGAAGACGCCTGCCACCATCACCGCCCCGTAGGCCAGCGGCAGCGACCCCAGCCCCACCAGGGCCAGCAGGGCCATGCCCAGCGCCGATACCACGGAGGCCGGGAGCTGGACGCGCGGCTGGCCGTACAGGTCCACGGCGCGGCCCAGCAGCGGCTGTCCGACCGCGGTGGACAGTCCGTACACGGCCGCGAGCGCACCGGCGAGGGTGTAGCTGCCGCCCTCGGCCCGGGTGAACAGCACGATCGCGATATGGGCGGTGCCGCTCGGCAGCCGTCCCACGAGGGTCCCTGCCAGCAACCGGGCGGCATGCCGCGCCCGGAGGATGTCCAGATATCCCGCGGCCATGTCCCGCCCCTCTCCTTCGGGCGCTCTCCGGCACCCCGAGGTTTTACGTATAACGTCGAGGTTTATACGTACCATGTGCCCAGTCCGCAGGTCCACCTCTCGGTGCCTGCCCCGACCGGCCCGGAGGCCCGAGTGACCAGCGCACCACAGTCACAGCCCGCCCCGACGCGGCCCACCAGCCGCGACGTCGCGCGGGCCGCAGGCGTCTCGCAGGCCACCGTCTCCCTCGTGCTCGGCGACAAATGGCGTGGCAGGGTCTCCGAGGCCACCGCCGAGCGCGTACGGCATGCCGCGCACGAACTCTGCTACCAGCCCAATCTCGCCGCCCGCAACCTCCGCCTCGGCCGCACCAGGACCGCCCTGCTGGTCGTCCCTGCGCTCACCAACGAATTCTTCGCGCGTGTCTACACCGGCGCCGCCGCGGTGGCCGCCGAACACGGCTTCGGGGTCGTCCTCTACCCCTCCCCCGAAGGCACTGGGCCGGCCAGGGATCCCTTCGCCTCGGCGCGGGCCTCCCTCGACGGGGTGATCGCCTCCTCCATGGCCGCCGGCGCACTCGACGCGCTGCGCGGCGCCGGCCTGCCGCTGGTCATGCTCGACAGCGACCCGGCGGACACCGGCGTCGCGGCGCGGGTCAACCTCGATATCGCCGACGGCATGCGGCAGGTGGCGGAGCATCTGCTCGCGCTCGGCCACCGCCGCTTCGTCCACCTCGCGTCGGCGGTCGGCACCTGGACCTTCGCGGTCCGTGCCCTGGCGCTCCAAGACGCCTTGGGGGCGGTGGCCGGCGCCTCCATACGGACCGTCACGGCGAAGCTCGACGTACAGGCAGGCCGCGAGGCCGCGGAGCACGCACTCGCCGCCTCCGGCCTTCGGCCCACCGCCATCGTCTGCGACGACGACATCCTCGCCGCGGGCGCCTGCAAGGCCGCCCGCAGGCTGGGACTCCGCGTCCCCGACGACCTCTCCGTCACCGGTTTCGACGACCTGGCCCTGGCCACGGCCGTCGAACCGGAGCTCACCACTGTGCAGCTGCCGGCCGAGCAGGTCGGCGAACGCGGCATGGCCGCCCTGCTGGCAGTGCTGGAAGGCCGCCCGGCCGAGGCCGGCAGCCTGCCCGTGCACCTGCTGACACGCGGCTCCTCGGCGCCCCCGCCCGCGGACGATCAGCGCTCATGACGGTGCCCCGGCCCGCCGGGATGGGCGGACCGGGGCACCGGCACGGCGGTGGACTACTCCTCGGAGGACTCCACGTCTCCACCGGAATCGGTGGACTTGGTGACATCCGTCGTGCTCGTGGGGGACTCGGTTCCCTCGCCGTCCTCGTTGTCGGAGGGGGCATCCGTCGGCGCGGAGCCGCCGTCCGCCTCCAGCAAACGCGCCAGCTGTCGACCGACGATCCGCTTGAACTTGCGCTGCTGCGGCCTCGTACGGTCCAGGACCGCGACTTCCAGCCGCTCCGCGGGGATCTCCCGCTCGCTGCCGTTGGGATCACGGGACAGCGCCTGCACCGCCAGCTTGAGCGCCTCGGAGAGCGTCATGCCGTCGCGGTGCCGTTGGTCCAGGAAGGTGCTGATCTGCTCGGCGTTCCCGCCGACCGCGACCGAGCCGTGCTCGTCGACGATCGAGCCGTCGTGCGGAAGCCGGTAGATCTGGTCGCCCTCCGGCTCGGCGCCGACCTCGGCGACCACCAGCTCCACCTCGTACGGCTTCTCGGCCGCACTGGAGAAGATGGTGCCCAGCGTCTGCGCATAGACGTTGGCCAGCCCACGGGCCGTCACATCGTCACGGTCGTAGGTGTATCCACGCAGATCGGCGTAGCGCACGCCGCCGATGCGGAGATTCTCGTACTCGTTGTACTTACCGGCGGCGGCGAAACCGATCCGGTCATAGATCTCGCTGAACTTGTGCAGCGCACGGGACGGGTTCTCGCCGACGAACACAATGCCGTCGGCGTACTGCAGCACAACAAGGCTGCGACCACGGGCGATGCCCTTCCGGGCGTATTCCGCCCGGTCGGCCATGGCCTGCTGAGGTGAGACATAGAACGGCGTCGACACCGGTTATCCGTCCCTTTCTGTCAGTGACAAGAGCATCGAAGAGGCAGCAGAACGGGGTCAGAGCAGCGCGGCGCGCGGGCCGTCGGGCTGTTCCATCCGGCGTTCCAGAATCGAGCGGGCGATCTCGGAGGATTCCGCCTCGGCCAGCTTCCGGAAGCCCTCGTCGGTGATGACGGTGACGATCGGGTAGATCCGCCGGGCCATATCGGGACCGCCGGTCGCCGAGTCGTCGTCCGCGGCGTCGTACAGCGCCTGCACAACCAGGGTGAGGGCCTGCTGCTCCGTCAGATCCTCGCGGTAGAGCTTCTTCATCGAGCCACGGGCGAAGATCGACCCGGAGCCCGTGGCCGCGTAGCCGAGTTCCTCGGAACGGCCGCCGGTGACGTCGTACGAGAAGATCCGGCCCTTCTCGCGGTCGACGTCGAAGCCGGCGAAGAGCGGCACGACGGCGAGGCCCTGCATGGCCATGGCCAGATTGCTGCGGATCATCGTGGAGAGCCGGTTCGCCTTGCCCTCCAGGGAGAGCTGGGCGCCCTCGACCTTCTCGAAGTGCTCCAGCTCCAGCTGGAAGAGCTTGACCATCTCCACGGCCAGTCCGGCCGTGCCGGCGATGCCCACCGCCGAATACTCGTCGGCCGGGAAGACCTTCTCGATGTCGCGCTGCGCGATCACGTTGCCCATGGTCGCCCGCCGGTCGCCGGCCAGGACCACGCCGCCGGGGAACGTCGCAGCGACGATGGTCGTCCCGTGCGGCGCCTCGATGGCCCCCTGCAGGGGCGGCAGGTTCCGGTTGCCCGGGAGCATCTCGGGAGAATGGTCGGACAGGAAATCCATGAACGAAGAGGATCCCGGCGTCAGGAAGGCAGCTGGTAGACGCCCGGTGCTACGAGTGTTGGCTTCCACGCGTTTCCCTCCAGGTATGCGACGGCCCTGCGCAAGGCGTCAGGATCGTCTCCCAACGTACCGATGGCCGAATTGCTGTTGATGCGTTACGCCACGGACCCTACCCGTCCCGCGGCAGCGATCCACATGCACTCCGGGGCCGCTGTACGGCCTGCGGTGCCACTTGTGCCCGCGCGGTGCGGGCCGACCCGGCCCGCACCGCGCGTAACTCTCCACTGCCCGCATTCATATTCGTGAACTACTGTCCACCCTTTTGAACGAAAGAACGCACAAAGTCCTCTGCGTTCTCCTCGAGTACGTCATCGATCTCGTCCAGAACCGAGTCGACATCGTCGCTCAGCTTCTCCTGGCGCTCCTTGAGGTCCTCGGACGCCTGCGCGTCCTGCGCCTGCTCCTCGACCTCCTCGGTGGAACGCGTCGCCTTCTGCTGTCCGCCGCCGGTGTCCTTGGTCGCCATATAGCTCACCCCGCTCGGTTCGAAGCACTTGATCAGACCCTACCTACGGGGTCCGACATTGGCCCGGTAGTTGTCTCAACGTCCGGGGGTCATCCCGATGTTTCCCCGATCGCGGCACTTTCAGCCGCCCGACAGCACCTGGACCAGCTCTTCCGCCGTGCGGCAGCGGTCCAGGAGCTCCTTGACGTGATCACGGGTACCGCGGAGCGGTTCCAGGGTGGGTACCCGTTGCAGTGAGTCATGACCCGGTACATCAAAGATGACCGAGTCCCAGGAGGCCGCGGCCACGTCGTCCGCGTACTGCTCCAGGCAGCGGCCGCGGAAATAGGCCCTGGTGTCCTCCGGAGGCTTCGTACGGGCTTTCTCGACCGCGTCGTCATCCAGCAGGCGCTTCATCTTCCCGCGGGCCGCCAGACGGTTGTAGAGGCCTTTCTCGGCCCTCACATCGGCGTACTGGAGATCCACCAGGTGCAGGCGCGCCGCGTCCCAGTCCAGACTGTCCCGACGGCGGTAGCCCTCCATGAGCTCCCGCTTCGCGATCCAGTCGAGCTCGCCGGCCAGGCTCATCGGATCGTTCTCCAGCCGGTTGAGGGTGTCCTCCCAGCGAATCAGGACGTCCTTGGTCTGCTCGTCGGCGTCCACCCCGTACCGTTCCTCGACGTACTTGCGGCCCAGCTCGAAGTACTCCATCTGGAGCTGCACCGCGGTGAGCGTACGGCCGCTACGCAGCGTGATCAGATGCTTCAGTGCCGGGTCGTGGGAGACGTGGTGCAGAGTGCGCACCGGCTGGTCGACCGCGAGGTCGACGTTGATGAAGCCGTCCTCGATCATGGAGAGGACCAGGGCGGTGGTACCGAGCTTGAGATAGGTGGAGATCTCCGAGAGGTTGGCGTCGCCGATGATCACATGGAGCCGGCGGTACTTCTCGGCATCGGAGTGGGGCTCGTCGCGGGTGTTGATGATGGGACGCTTGAGGGTGGTCTCCAGCCCGACCTCGACCTCGAAGTAGTCGGCGCGCTGACTGATCTGGAAGCCGTGCTCGTGGCCGTCCTGGCCGATTCCTACGCGTCCCGCTCCGGTGACCACCTGGCGGGAGACGAAGAACGGGGTCAGATGGCGCACGATGTCGGAGAAGGGGGTTTCCCGCTTCATGAGGTAGTTCTCGTGCGTGCCGTACGAGGCACCCTTGTTGTCGGTGTTGTTCTTGTAGAGGTGAATCGGCTGGGCGCCCGGAAGCTGCGCCGCGCGTTCGGCCGCCTCGGCCATGATGCGTTCGCCGGCCTTGTCCCAGAGGACCGCATCCCGCGGATTGGATACTTCCGGAGAGCTGTATTCGGGGTGCGCGTGGTCGACGTAGAGGCGGGCCCCGTTGGTGAGGATGACATTGGCGAGGCCGATGTCCTCGTCGGTGAGCTGGCTGGAGTCCGCGGTCTCGCGGGCGAGGTCGAAACCTCGCGCGTCCCGCAGCGGGTTCTCCTCCTCGAAGTCCCAGCGGGCGCGGCGCGCCCGGTGCATCGCGGCTGCGTAGGCGTTGACGATCTGGGATGAGGTGAGCATGGCATTGGCGTTGGGGTGGCCGGGGACGGAGATCCCGTACTCCGTCTCGATGCCCATTACTCGCCGTACGGTCATGCGACCCTCCTTGCCCGGCGGCGCTCCCTTGAGGGGCGGCGCTCAAGTACCGCTGCTTGTCCGGTGCGTGTGCGGCGCCCGTCCCCGCACTGCGCGACCGGGCGGTACGCAAGAGCCTAGAGCGACTCTGTGCTGGTGGGGAGATCAATTACGTCATTGCTGCGGTGTCGCGTGAGCTGTCCGGAAAGCAGTCGGCTGCGGATGCCCGACCGGGCATCCGCAGCCGGTCTGCGTTCTACAGGTACTGCCCGGTATTCGCCACCGTGTCGATGGATCGACCGGTGTCTGCGCCCTGCTTTCCGGTGACAAGCGTACGGATGAAGACGATCCGCTCGCCCTTCTTTCCGGAGATCCTGGCCCAGTCGTCCGGGTTCGTGGTGTTCGGCAGGTCCTCGTTCTCCTTGAACTCGTCCACGCAGGCCTGGAGGAGATGGGAGACGCGCAGGCCCTTCTGCCCCTGGTCGAGGAAGGCCTTGATGGCCATCTTCTTGGCCCGGTCGACGATGTTCTGGATCATCGCGCCGGAGTTGAAGTCCTTGAAGTAAAGGACTTCCTTGTCGCCGTTGGCGTACGTGACCTCGAGGAAGCGGTTCTCCTCGGACTCGGTGTACATCCGCTCGACGACCGACTGGATCATGGCGTGCGCGGCGGATTCCTTGGAGCCGGCGTGCTCCGTGAGGTCGTCCGCGTGCAGGGGCAGCGAAGGCGTGAGGTACTTCGCGAAGATGTCCTTCGCGGCCTCTGCGTCCGGGCGCTCGATCTTGATCTTCACATCGAGGCGGCCGGGGCGCAGGATCGCGGGGTCGATCATGTCCTCGCGGTTGGAGGCGCCGATGACGATGACGTTCTCCAGGCCCTCGACACCGTCGATCTCGGCGAGCAGCTGGGGGACGATGGTGTTCTCCACGTCCGAGCTGACACCGGATCCCCGGGTGCGGAAGAGGGATTCCATCTCGTCGAAGAAGACGATGACGGGGGTTCCCTCGCTCGCCTTCTCACGGGCACGCTGGAAGACCAGGCGGATGTGCCGCTCGGTCTCACCGACGTACTTGTTGAGGAGTTCCGGGCCCTTGATGTTGAGGAAGTAGCTCTTGCCCGCGGGCTGGCCGGTGACTTCGGCGACCTTCTTGGCAAGGGAGTTGGCCACTGCCTTGGCAATGAGTGTCTTGCCGCAGCCGGGCGGCCCGTAGAGCAGGATGCCCTTGGGCGGCCGCAGTTCGTGTTCCTTGAAGAGGTCGGGGTGGAGGTAAGGGAGCTCGACCGCGTCCCGGATCAGCTCGATCTGCTCGCCCAAGCCGCCGATCTTGTCGTAGTCGATGTCCGGCACTTCTTCGAGGACGAGCTCTTCGACCTCGCTCTTGGGGACGACTTCGTAGACATAGCCGGACCTGGGTTCGAGCAGCAGGGCGTCGCCGGGACGGATGGTGATGTCCAGCAGCGGCTCGGCGAGCCGTACCACCCGTTCCTCGTCGGTGTGGCCGATGACCAGAGCCCGCTCGCCGTCCTCAAGGATTTCCTTCAGGGTGACGATGTCCCCGGCCCGCTCGAATTCCATGGCGTCGACCACGTTGAGCGCTTCATTGAGCATGACTTCCTGGCCGCGCCGGAGGTCGTCGAGCTCGACACTGGGGCTGACATTCACCCGGAGCTTTCGGCCGCCGGTGAAGATGTCGCAGGTGCCGTCCTCATTGCCCTGCAAAAACACACCGAAACCGGCCGGCGGCTGTGCGAGCCGGTCGACTTCTTCCTTGAGGGCCACGATCTGATCGCGGGCCTCGCGGAGTGTGTTGGCAAGCCGCTCATTCTGCGCGGACACGCCTGCCAGGTTGGTCTGCAGCTCGACGATCCGCTCTTCGAGAATCCTCGTATGGCGCGGAGAGTCGGCGAGCTTACGTCGCAGGACGGCGATTTCCTGCTCGAGATAGGCGACCTGGCCGGCTGGGTCTTCGGACCCCCGCCCGGGCCGGATGCCGCGGTTGATTTCGTCGTCGTGGGCTGCCACGGTCCTCACCTCCTCCAAGGGGAGCTGGACGCTTCCTGACCCTACCTGGGTGGGTGATGATTGAAACCCCTAGATCACAAAGACTGCGGGGCGTGTCCGATCTTCACCCTTGCGTTCCCCCTCGTGTCAGGGGCATACCCACCCTTCAACATCGGAAAGCGGCCGGTTGTATCGTCGAACCGTTCAACACCCGTCAGGGCTGGCTACTTTTGGTCCGGATACGCAGGAAACGGCAGGAGAAATGACCGTGCAGCAGGACGCTCCCACCGGCAGCGGGACTCAGGACCTGGAGGTCTGGATCGACCAGGACCTCTGCACGGGAGACGGTATCTGCGTGCAGTACGCACCCGAGGTGTTCGAGCTGGACATCGACGGTCTGGCGTATGTGAAGAGCAGCGACGACGAACTGCTGCAGGACAAGGGCGCGACGACGCCCGTACCGCTGCCGCTTCTTCAGGATGTGGTCGATTCGGCCAAGGAGTGCCCGGGTGACTGCATCCATGTACGTCGCGTTTCGGACAGGGTCGAGGTGTACGGGCCCGAGGCCGACTGATCCGGCGGTCCGGGCGGACGATCACGCGTAGTGACGACTCAGGCGCTGCTCGGGGCGGCCTGGTCGGCGCGGACGAATGCGCCGCCCTGCCACTGCCAGGTGACCTTTTCCTGCTGGTCGGGGCAGCAGCGCGGTACTGCGGCCGAGGAGTAGCCGAGCAGGGTGGCGGAGATGATTCCGTCGCGCACCGCGAAATCGCCGACGCTCAACTTCTGGGCGGGGTCCACCAGGGTCGCCACGACCCGGGGTGCGGCCCCGCTTCCTTGTGTGAGTACGTAGACACCACTGGGCGGGGTGCCGGACCCGGCCGCGCAGTGGACCACGGCGACGGTCTCGGGGCGGCTGTCGCCGTCGAGGTCGCCGGGCGCCTGTTTGGCCACGGTGTTCTCCAGCCCGCCGCATTCCAGAGGGAAGGTCGCCCGCTCCGGATCGGGTGCTGCGACGGGCGCGGTGCCGTGCTGCGCGGCGGTGCGGTGGGGGGGCGAGGCGGATGCCTTGGCGTCCGGCTGGAGCATGCCGGAGGCTGCGACGACAGCGGCCATGGCTGTCGCGACGGCTAGCCAGTGCAGCGGCTTGGTGTGGGTGTGCGCGAGGTCCGGGAGCTCGGAGGTCTGCACGCGGGATGTCTCCTGTGGTTCCTGTGGTTCGAGTATGCCTGGGTGGGCGGTGCCGCCGGTGGGGCGTCCGCGGTGGCGTGGGGGTGGCCAGCATCGTGCCACACCTCACAGAGCAGGGGAACGGTGGGGTCGCCGCGGATGCGCTTGCGTAGCGGCAACGAAGAGGCGCCGCCGCCGAGTTCCCGGGTCGGTCCGGGAACTCGGCGGCGGCGCCGGTACGTTGTGCGGCTCAAACGGCGCGAGCCCGCTCCCTATCGCCCCCCAGGTCGTAAGCCTGTCGGGTGACTTTCGATCGGAGAGCGGACGCGGCGTGGTGCGCGCGATTCCAGGCGCCGGGATGCCTCGGACGGGGCCTCCCCCGCTCCTTGAGAGCCTGCGGCACCAGGTCATTTCGGCAATGCCGGGAGCATGCGTGCCACGCCGTGGCCGCCCGGTCAGGGTGTTACCCAACAGGCTCTCAGCCGCGGGAGGAGCCGCTCTGGCTACCGGGACCGTCGTAGTCCTCGCCGTAGGCGCCCTTGGCGGGGCGGCGGCGGCGCAGCGGGGCCTCCACACCGTCGGCCAGGCGGCGGGCGGTGACGAGGAAGCCGGTGTGACCGATCATGCGGTGGTCCGGGCGGACGGCCAGGCCCTCGACGTGCCAGTTGCGGATCATCGATTCCCAGGGCTGCGGTTCGGCGAAGCAGCCGATCTCCCGGATGGACTCGACGGTCCGCGCGAGCTGGGTGGTGGTCGCGACGTATGCGCAGAGGATGCCGCCGGGCACGAGCGCCTTGGAGACGGCGTCCAAGCACTCCCAGGGGGCGAGCATGTCGAGGATGACCCGGTCGACGTCGGTGTCGGAGAGGTTGTCCTGGAGGTCGCCGACGGTGAGCTGCCAGGCGGGGTGTGGTTCGCCGAAGTAGCGTTCCACGTTCTGCTGGGCGATCTCGGCGAAGTCCTCGCGGCGCTCGTAGGAATGCAGCATGCCCTGGTCGCCGATGGCGCGCAGCAGGAAGGTGGAGAGCGAGCCGGAGCCGACGCCGGCTTCCACGACGCGGGCGCCGGGGAAGATGTCGGCGAAGGCCAGGATCTGCCCCGCGTCCTTGGGGTAGACCACGGCGGCGCCGCGGGGCATGGACAGGACGTAGTCGGGGAGCAGGGGGCGCAGCGCGAGGTAGGCGACGTTTCCCGTGGTTCGGACAACACTGCCCTCGGGAGCACCGATCAGCTCGTCGTGCGGGAAAGAACCCTTGTGGGTGTGGAAATTCTTTCCGGCTTCGAGCGTGAAGGTGTAGTGGCGTCCCTTGGGATCGGTGAGCTGGACCTGGTCCCCGACCTTGAAGGGCCCGCGTCGGCGGGCGGCACCGGTCGGTTCAGACATGTGACCAGCGTACCGGTGATTCCCCGCGCTCCGACCGCGAGCCCGGTGGATGCCGGAGGGTCAGGCGGCGGGCCTGGCCAGAGCGGCGACGAATGCCCGTTCGACATCGGCGGTGGACAGCACACCGTAGATCTCGCCGGTCTCCTCGAGGACGAGGTATTCGGTGGCCGGGTTGGCCTTGAGCCTGTCCAGGAGTGCTTCGCCGGCCAGCTCGGCGGAGATCTTCATGCCCTCGGTGAGGTCTTGGGCGAGGCCGCTGACGGCGACCCAGGGGCGACGGTGTTCGGGGACGGAGACAATAGCCGTCTCGCGGACGACGGCCTGGGGTTCGCCGTGCCCGTCGACGACGACGAGGGCGCGGGCGCCCGCCTCGTTGGCCCGGCGCAGGGCCTCGGAGAGCGGGGTGGCCGCCTCCACCGGGACAGCGCGCCTGGTGAGGGTGCGGGCACGCAGTTCGGGGAGGTGTTCGCGCAGGCGGGCCATGCGCAGGCTGTTGCCCGCTCCGGTCCAGATGATGGCGGCGAGGATGGCGGCGAGCAGGGCGTCGCTGACGGTGTCCACGCCGCTGAGGTCTCGGGGGTTGTTCCCGAAGGAGCCGGTGTGGGTGAGTACCGGGAGGCCGACGAGGGTGACGACGGCGAGCGCGCGCCCGACCCAGGCGGCGGCGACGGTGCCGCTCATCGGCCGCCCGGTGATCTTCCAGACGACGGCGCGAAGCATACGTCCGCCGTCGAGCGGGAGGCCGGGGAGGAGGTTGAAGGCGGCCACCAGGAGGTTGGAGATCATCAGTCCGGCGAGAAGGACGCCGGGCACGGTGCCGGGCGCGACGAACGTCATCCCTGCGTAGAAGAGCCCTGCGAGCACCAGGGAGAGCAGAGGGCCGACGAAGGCGAGAACGAATTCGCGGCCGGGGGTCTCGGACTCCTTCTCGATCTCGGAGACGCCGCCGAAGAACTGGAGCTGGATGCGGCGCACCGGGAGCTTGTAGCGCAGCGCGACGACCGTGTGGGCGAGTTCGTGGACGAGTACGGAGGCGTAGAAAGCGACCGCGAAGAAGAGGGAGACCAGATAGCGAGCCGCGCCTAGCTCGGGCAGCACCCGTTCCAGCTGACCGCCGAAGACCCAGGTGATCAGTGCGGCCACGAGGAACCAGCTGGGCGCGACGTACACGGGCACGCCGAAGGGGCGGCCCATGAGCAGGCCACCGCCGGGCTCTTCGGGGCGCCGCGGTTCGCCCTTCTCGGGGCCGGCGCCGGGGGCCGGTCCCCCCACGCCGGGCTGCGGCCGCCCGTTGTTGCCGCTCTCGTCCACGAGGTCCCTTCGGTCGGTGCCGTACGGCACGATCATGCAGTGCTCGAGGCTGTGTGGTCGATGGTATGCCGCCGGCTGTCAGTGGCGGGCCGTAGGGTCTTCGACATGACCTCCCTGCCGCGGCCTCCTCAGCCGCCTTCGTCCCTGTCGCCGTCGCGGGCGAGCGATTTCATGCAGTGCCCTCTGCTGTACCGCTTCCGGGTCATCGACAAGCTGCCGGAGAAGCCCAGCGAAGCAGCGACCCGGGGCACGCTGGTGCATGCGGTACTTGAGCGGCTCTTCGACAACCCGGCGGTGGAACGCACGGCCGGCCGGGCCACGGCGCTGATCCCCGCCCAGTGGGGCCGGCTGCTGGAGTCGAAGCCGGAGCTGTCGGAGCTGTTCGCGGAGGATGCGGGGGGCGAGCGGCTGGCGCGTTGGCTCTCGGAGGCTGAGAGCCTGGTGGAGCGGTGGTTCTCGTTGGAGGATCCGACGCGCCTGGAGCCCGCCGAGCGGGAGCTGTTCGTCGAGACGGAGCTGGAGTCGGGGCTGCGGCTGCGCGGGGTGATCGACCGCATCGATGTGGCGCCGACGGGCGAGGTCCGGATCGTCGACTACAAGACGGGGAAAGCGCCGCGCCCCGAGTACGCGGAGGGCGCGCTCTTCCAGATGAAGTTCTATGCCCTGGTGATCTGGCGGCTGAAGGGTGTGGTACCGCGCCGGCTCCAGCTCGTCTATCTCGGCAGCGGCGACATCATGACGTACGACCCGGTGGTGGCGGATCTGGAGCGCGTTGAGCGGAAGCTGCTGGCGCTCTGGGACGCGATCCGGCTGGCGACGGAGACGGGCGAGTGGCGGCCCCGGCCGACGAAGCTCTGCGGCTGGTGCGACCACCAGTCGGTCTGCCCCGAATTCGGTGGAACTCCCCCTGTCTATCCGTTGTCGGTACGCCCGGCGGAGCCGGAGCAGGATGCCCAGGGCAGAATGGATCCGGTCCGTGCTGAGGCCGGCCGGCCTGTGGCCCTCGAAGGACCTTAAGGAGACCCTGTGGCTATCCGCGTCCTACTGGTCGATGACCAACCGCTGCTACGCACCGGCTTCCGGATGATTCTGGAGGCGGAGGGGGATCTCGCGGTGGTGGGCGAGGCCGGTGACGGCCTCCAGGCTCTCGACCAGGTGCGGGCGCTGCAGCCCGATGTGGTGCTGATGGACATCCGCATGCCGCGGATGGACGGCGTCGAGGCGACGCGTCAGATCACCGGTCCCGGCCGGGACGGTCCGGCGAAGGTACTGGTGCTGACCACGTTCGATCTCGACGAGTACGTGGTGGAGGCGCTGCGCGCCGGTGCCAGCGGCTTTTTGTTGAAGGACGCTCCGGCCAACGAGCTGGTGCAGGCCATCCGCGTGGTCGCTGCGGGCGAGGCGATGCTCGCTCCGAGCATCACCCGCAGGCTGCTCGACAAGTACGCGGACCATCTGCCGTCCGGCGAGGAGCCGGTGCCCGACACCCTTCACACGCTGACGGACCGTGAGGTCGAGGTGCTGAAGCTGGTGGCGCGCGGTCTGTCGAATGCGGAGATCGCCGCGGATCTGTTCGTCAGTGAGACGACGGTCAAGACGCATGTCGGCCATGTGCTGACCAAGCTCGGTCTGCGTGACCGGGTGCAGGCGGCTGTGTACGCGTACGAGAGCGGCCTGGTGCGCCCCGGCGCCCAGTGAGCGGGTCAGCGGGCGGACCGGGAAACGGCCCTGGAATCAGCTCCGCCCCGGCCGGGTTCGGCCGGGGCGTCTTCCGTGCTCAGACGGTGCCGTCGCCCAGCTCCCAGAGCTGAAGATCGGCGGAGGAGTTGACCGCCCACTCGACGCCGGTGAGGTCCTCACGGGAGGCGGCATACTGCTTGCCCTGCCAGATCGGCAGTACGGGGACGTCGTTGGCAACGAGGTCCTGGAGCTGCTGGAAGGTCTTGGTCGAGGCGCTGCGGTCGGTCTCGCGGCGGGACTGCGGGATGAGCGTCTTCTGAGCCAGTTCCGACTTGTAGGGCGTGTTGAGGAAGTTGTTCTTGTCCAGGAACGGGGCCATGTAGTTGTCGGGGTCCGGGAAGTCGGGGGACCAGCTCATGCCGTAGACCGCGTAGTCGCCGCGCACCTGCGCGGGGCGGTACTTCTCCCACGCGGTGCCCTTGACGGTGACGTCGAACAGCCCGGTGTCGTTGAACTGCCTCTTCAGGGTCTCGAACTCGGTCGCGGTGGCGGCGCCGTAGTAGTCGGCCGTGTAGTGCAGGGTGAGCTTCACCGGGGTGTCGATGCCCGCGTCGCGCAGGATCGCCGCGGCCTTCGTGGTGCTGGGCTCGCCGTACTTGTTGTAGAACGAGTTGGTGTGCGTGGTGATACCGGACGGGATCAGCGAGTACAGCGGCTCGGCCGTGGTGCCGTACACCTTGCTCACGATCTCGCCACGGTCGATGACCTGGGCCATGGCCTGGCGGACGGCCCTGTTCTTCACGGCCGGGTCGTCGGTGTCGAAGCCGAGACAGCTGATGGCGAGGCCGGGCAGTTCGGTGAGCTTGATTCCGTCCGTGGGGTTTTCGAGTAGCTGCTGGGACTGCTTGGGCGACATGGTGCGCGTCATCATGTCGATCTTCTTGTCGTCGAGGGCCTTCCCCATCGCCTGCGCGTCGGGGAAGAGTTCCAGCGCGACCTTGTCGTTCCGCATCTTCAGATCGCCCTTGTAGCGAGGGTTCCTGGTGAAGATCACCTTGACGACCCGATTGTGCTCGACTTCCGGCTTCATGACGTACGGACCGGAGCCGTCCACCTGGAATCCGGCCCGCGCGGACTTCGCTGCGTATTTGCTCCGCGGCACGATCCCGGCGGCCGGGGTGGCGAGCTTGTACGGGAACGTGGCGTCCGGCGTGCGGAGATGGAAGATGACCTCCCGCTCGCCCCGTGTCTCGACCGTGTCGATGTTGGCAAGCAGGGCGGCGGGCCCGTTGGCAGCGTTGATGCGGATGACGCGGTCGATGGAGTACTTCACGTCGTCGGCGGTGACAGCCTTGCCGTCGGCGAACTTCAGACCACTGCGCAGTTTGCAGCGGTAGCTCTCGTTCTGCGTGTCCGTGAAGGTGCAGCTCTCCGCGGCTTCGGGTACCGGCTCGCCCCCGCCGCGCGGCACATGCACCAGGGTCTGCACGGTCTGCCGGAGCACATTCCATACGCCCGCTTCGTAGCCGATGGCGGGGTCGAACGGTGCGGGGTTGTCCTTGGAGGCGACGAACTGGTCCGTGGTGCCGACAACGATGGCGTCCTTGCCATCGCCCCCGCCGCCCGACGCGCCGCAGGCGGCGAGTGCGGGTGCGAGCAGGCCGACGACGGCCGGCAGCACCAGAGTCTTGCGGTTCATCGTGGACGCTCTCCCTCATCCGTGCATTGAGGAAGCGACATTAGTAGGCGTCGTCGGCAATTCCGGACCAGAGATGTCCCCATCTTCAATCAGACGGTGATGGCAAATGGCGACGAGGTGTTCTCCCCAGTCAGGAAGGTTTCGTACAGAACATCACCAATCGGGACACTTCGACACCCCGGAACGGACACCTCGGTGGATCTTGAGGAGCCTTTGAGGTCATCCGGGTGACATAGTTCACGCCCGGAGCATTTCCTGCCCTTTGCCGTGCGCCCGGCCTGCACACCCTTGCGTACGACAGAAAATGCACCATCCGGCACCCAGAGCTTTTCGATTCATTCACAGAAACACTCTCGGTGCGCGGATCACTGCATTCCTGTGACCAGGCCCCGGAGAAATGTGAGGTCGACTTCTTCGAGCGAACGTACGACCGCCCGCCCGGACGCGGGGGCGATCGGTGCGACGGACGGTACGGCGACCACCCGGCAGCCCGCGGCCTCCGCAGCCGCGACGCCGGTCGCGGTGTCCTCGATGACCGCACAGAGCTCGGGGACGGCCCCGAAGCCGGACGCGGCGGTGAGATAGGGCTCCGGGTGCGGCTTGGTGCGGGAGACTTCGTCGCCCGCGACGGTGAGGGCGAAGTGGTGCCGGCCCACCGATTCCAGCACCCGGTCGATGATCCGCCGGTGCGAGGCGGAGACCAGGGCGGTGGGAATCTCGTGCCTGGCCAGTTCGGCCAGCAGCCGTGCCGCGCCCGGCATCAGCGGCACCCCGCGACCGATACGCCTCTCGAAGCGGTCGTTGAGCAGCACGGTGAGTTCGGCGAGGGTGATGTCCGCGCCGGTGACATCCATGAGGTACCCGGCGCTGCGGGTCATCGGCCCGCCGACCACCACGTCCCGCCAGGCCTCGTCGAGCTGGTGCCCGAGCTCGGCGAAGACCTCCACCTCGGCGTCCCACCAGAAGCCCTCGGTGTCGACGAGCGTGCCGTCCATGTCGAGCAGGACGGCCTGCAGCACGGCGCCTTCGGCCGTGCGGGTCATGGACGCGGGAACCGTGCTGGTCATCCGGCACACCTT
This sequence comes from Streptomyces sp. NPDC018000, assembly GCF_044328025.1. Lineage (NCBI taxonomy): Bacteria > Bacillati > Actinomycetota > Actinomycetes > Kitasatosporales > Streptomycetaceae > Streptomyces > Streptomyces sp. NPDC018000. The sequence goes on along the minus strand of NZ_JBIRGM010000006.1, from coordinate 157,621 downwards.
CCGTAAGGGACGAGAAGGCCGACCGCCATTTCCCGTGGGAAGGGCGACCGGCCTTCACTGGACCGACCAGTGTACGACTTGTCCTGCTACCGCGCGCTGAACGGCGTCCTACCGCGCGTTGAAGTACTTCGCCTCCGGGTGGTGGATGACGATCGCGTCGGTGGACTGCTCCGGGTGCAGCTGGAATTCCTCCGAGAGATGCACACCGATCCGCTCGGGCTGGAGCAGCTCGGCGATCTTCGACCGGTCCTCGAGGTCGGGGCAGGCCCCGTAGCCGAGCGAGAAGCGCGCGCCGCGGTACTTCAGCGCGAACATGTCCTCGACATCGGCGGGGTCCTCGCCGCCGAAGCCGAGCTCGGAGCGGACCCGGGCGTGCCAGTACTCGGCGAGGGCCTCGGCCAGCTGTACGGACAGGCCGTGCAGCTCCAGGTAGTCGCGGTAGGAGTTGGCCTCGAAGAGCTTGGCGGTCTCGCCGCCGATCTTCGAACCGACGGTGACGACCTGGAGACCGATCACGTCCGTCTCGCCGGACTCCTCCGGGCGGAAGAAGTCCGCGAGGCAGAGGCGGCGGCCCCGGCGCTGGCGCGGGAAGGTGAAGCGGGTGCGCTCGGAGCCGTCCTCGTGGAGCAGGATCAGGTCGTCGCCCTTGGAGACGCAGGGGAAGTAGCCGTAGACGACGGCGGCTTCCAGCAGGTTCTCGGTGTGGAGCTTGTCGAGCCAGCCGCGCAGATGCGGGCGGCCCTCGGTCTCGACGAGCTCCTCGTACGTCGGCCCGTCACCGGCGCGGGCCTGCTTGAGGCCCCATTGGCCCTTGAAGAGCGCACCCTCGTCCAGCCAGGACGCGTACTCCTTGAGCTGGATGCCCTTGACGACGCGGGTGCCCCAGAACGGCGGGGTGGGGACGGGGTTGTCGACGGCGACGTCGGAGCGGACGCCCTCCTCGGGCTCGTCGACCTCCAGGACCGCCGTGTCTCGCCTGGGGACGCGGCGCTGCTTGAGTTCGGGGAGGGCGGCACCGGGGACGCCGCGCTTGACCGAGACGAGGGCGTCCATCAGGCGCAGCCCCTCGAACGCGTCGCGGGCGTAGCGGACCTCGCCGTCGTAGATCTCGTGGAGGTCCTGCTCGACGTAGGCCCGGGTGAGTGCCGCGCCGCCGAGGATGACGGGGAAGTCGGCGGCCAGCTTGCGCTGGTTCAGCTCCTCCAGGTTCTCCTTCATGATCACGGTGGACTTCACCAGGAGGCCGGACATGCCGATGACGTCGGCGCGGTGCTCCTCGGCGGCTTCCAGGATCGCGGAGACGGGCTGCTTGATGCCGAGGTTGACGACGTTGTAGCCGTTGTTGGACAGGATGATGTCGACGAGGTTCTTGCCGATGTCGTGGACGTCGCCGCGGACGGTGGCCAGGACGATGGTGCCCTTGCCCTCGGTTTCGGACTTCTCCATGTGCGGCTCCAGGTAGGCGACCGCGGTCTTCATCACCTCGGCGGACTGGAGCACGAACGGCAGCTGCATCTGGCCGGAGCCGAAGAGCTCGCCGACGACCTTCATGCCCTCCAGGAGGGTGTCGTTGACGATGTCGAGTGCAGGGCGGGTCTGCAGGGCCTCGTCGAGGTCGCTCTGCAGACCGTTCTTCTCGCCGTCGATGATGCGGCGCTGGAGGCGCTCGTCGAGCGGCAGGGCGGCCAGTTCCTCGGCCTTGCCCGCCTTCATGGACTTCGTGCTGACGCCCTCGAAGAGCTCCATGAGCTTCTGGAGGGGGTCGTAGCCTTCGGCGCGGCGGTCGTAGACGAGGTCGAGCGCGACCTTGACCTGTTCCTCGTCGAGGCGTGCGATCGGCAGGATCTTGGAGGCGTGCACGATCGCGGAGTCGAGACCGGCCTTGACGCACTCGTCGAGGAAGACGGAGTTCAGCACGACGCGGGCGGCCGGGTTGAGCCCGAAGGAGATGTTGGACAGTCCGAGCGTGGTCTGCACGTCGGGGTGGCGCTTCTTCAGTTCGCGGATGGCACCGATGGTGGCGATGCCGTCGCCCCGGGACTCCTCCTGACCGGTGCAGATGGTGAAGGTCAGGGTGTCGACGAGGATGTCCGACTCCTTGATGCCCCAGTTGCCGGTCAGGTCCTCGATGAGCCGCTCGGCGACGGCGACCTTGTGCTCGACGGTGCGGGCCTGGCCCTCCTCGTCGATGGTCAGGGCGATCAGCGCTGCGCCGTGCTCGGCGGCCAGTGCGGTGACCTTGGCGAAGCGCGACTCGGGTCCGTCACCGTCCTCGTAGTTGACGGAGTTGAGAACGGCACGGCCGCCGAGCTTCTCCAGACCGGCCCGCAGGACGGGCAGTTCGGTGGAGTCGAGCACGATCGGGAGGGTGGAGGCGGTGGCGAAGCGGCCGGCCAGCTCCTCCATGTCCGCCACACCGTCGCGGCCCACGTAGTCGACGCAGAGATCGAGCATATGGGCGCCCTCGCGGATCTGCTCGCGGGCCATCTCCACGCAGTCGTCCCAGCGAGCCTCCAGCATGGCCTCGCGGAACTTCTTCGACCCGTTGGCGTTCGTACGCTCACCGATCGCCAGGTACGAGGTGTCCTGGCGGAACGGAACGGTCTGGTACAGCGACGCGGCTCCCGGCTCGGGGTGCGGGGTGCGGGGGGCGATGGCGACGCCGCGGACCCGCTCGACGACCTGGCGCAGGTGCTCCGGGGTCGTACCGCAGCAGCCGCCGACCAGCGAGAGGCCGTACTCCTGGACGAACGTCTCCTGGGCGTCGGCGAGCCCCTCGGGGCCGAGGGGGAAGTGTGCCCCGTCCTTGGTGAGCACCGGCAGTCCGGCATTCGGCATGCAGAGCAGCGGGATACGGGAGTGGCGTGTGAGGTAGCGCAGGTGCTCGCTCATCTCGGCGGGGCCGGTCGAGCAGTTCAGACCGATCATGTCGACGCCGAGCGGTTCCAGCGCGGTCAGCGCGGCCCCGATCTCGGAGCCGAGGAGCATGGTTCCGGTGGTCTCGAACGCCAGCGAACACAGCACCAGGAGGTCGCTGCCCATCGCCTCCAGGGCGCGCCGCGCGCCCAGTACGGCGGCCTTGGTCTGCAGCAGGTCCTGCGTCGTCTCGATGATGAGCGCGTCCGCGCCGCCGGCGATCAGGCCCTCGGCGTTCTGCTGGAAGCCGTCCCGCAGCACCGTGTAGGGAGCGTGCCCCAGCGTCGGCAGCTTCGTGCCCGGGCCCATGGAGCCGAGCACCCAGCGCTGCTGTCCGGTGGAGGCGGTGAACTCGTCGGCGACCTCGCGGGCGATGCGCGCGCCGGACTCGGAGAGCTCGTGGATCCGCTCGGCGACGTCGTACTCGCCCAGGGCGGAGGCGTTGGCCCCGAAGGTGTTCGTCTCGACGCAGTCCACGCCGACGGCGAAGTACTCCTCGTGCACGGAGCGCACGATGTCGGGGCGCGTGACGTTCAGGACCTCGTTGCAGCCTTCGAGGTTCTGGAAGTCCTCGAGGGTGGGGTCCTGCGCCTGGAGCATGGTGCCCATGGCACCGTCGGCCACCACCACCCGGGTGGCAAGTGCCTCGCGGAGGGCTTCGGCTCGGTTCCGGCTGTCGGCGGAAGGGGTCGGCGACGAGGCCATGGATGTACTCCCTGGGATGCGACGGCTGTCGGCTTTGCGTCTTCGGCGGAAGGCGCACCAGGCCAGCGTAGCCGGGCGACGCCCAGGGCTGTCACTCCGTACCCCGGAACGGACGGCATGCTGTGCGGAGGGATGCCCTGATCACAGTGGTACCGCAGTTTTTCTGTGTGATCGAGCACAGGTCGACATCGACCGATAGTGTTCAGCATTGTCGAATCGAGGTGGAGGAGTACGGCGCGATGGCCAAGAACATCCAGTCGCTGGAGCGGGCGGCGGCGATGCTGCGCCTGCTGGCAGGCGGCGAGCGTCGGCTGGGGCTGTCCGATATCGCCTCTTCGCTGGGCCTGGCCAAGGGCACCGCACACGGCATCCTGCGCACGCTCCAGCACGAGGGCTTCGTCGAGCAGGACACGGCGTCCGGCCGCTATCAGCTGGGCGCCGAACTGCTGCGCCTGGGCAACAGCTATCTGGACGTCCACGAGCTGCGGGCCCGCGCGCTCGTCTGGACGGACGACCTGGCCCGCTCCAGCGGCGAGAGCACCCATCTGGGGGTCCTGCACCAGCAGGGCGTCCTCATCGTCCACCACGTCTTCCGGCCCGACGACAGCCGGCAGGTCCTGGAGGTCGGGGCCATGCAGCCGCTGCACTCCACGGCCCTGGGCAAGGTGCTCTCGGCGTACGACCCGGTGGCGCACACCGAGGCCCTGGAGGCCGAGCGGCAGTCCTTCACGCCGCACACCGTCACCGATCCGGAGGAGTTCGAGGCGATGCTCGACCTCATCCGGGCCCGCGGCTGGGCGGCCGATGTGGAGGAGACCTGGGAGGGAGTGGCCGCGGTGGCCGCCCCGATCCACGACCGGCGGCGGATGCCGGTCGGCGCGGTGGCCGTGACCGGAGCGGTGGAGCGGGTCTGCGCGGACGGGACGCTGCGCCCCGAGCTGATCGCCGCGGTGCGGGACTGCGCGCGTGCGGTCTCCAGGGATCTGGGCGCCCGGCGCTTCTGACCGGCACGGCGGGTGATCGTTGCCGATGAGCTGTCGGTAACGATCGAGTTATAGGCCACACAACCCTTGACGTCTGATTCACCTGGAAGAAACACTGCCGTTCACCGGTCGGCATTGTCGAACAGGTAACGGAAATAAGCGTTATGGTGTGACAGCGCCAAGGGCCGGAAAACGCCCTCACATGAGGGCGCGGACCACCGGAGGGACCCGGGGTTCGGCTTCCCTGGACTAACGACAAAGGAGTCGCGGGTGTCCAGCTCCGACATCTTCATCGGCGAGACCATAGGTACCGCCGTACTCATCCTGCTGGGCGGCGGTGTCTGTGCGGCAGTCACGCTCAAGCGCTCCAAGGCGCAGAACGCCGGCTGGCTCGCCATCACCTTCGGGTGGGGTTTCGCCGTGCTGACCGGCGCGTATCTGGCCGGTGGCGTTTCCGGCGCGCATCTCAATCCTGCGGTCACGATCGGTCTCGCGATCAAGGGCGGCACCGAGTGGGGCGACGTACCGCTGTACCTCGGCTCCCAGATGCTCGGCGCGATGATCGGCGCGGCGCTGGTCTGGCTGACGTACTACGGGCAGTTCCGGGCGCATCTCACCGATCCGGAGATCCTGGGCGCCCAACCGGGTGAAGAGGCCGTGGTCGACCAGGCCTCCGCCCCGAAGGCGGGCCCGGTGCTGGGCATCTTCTCCACCGGCCCCGAGATCCGGCACGCGGTGCAGAACCTCGTCACCGAAATCATCGCCACCGTCGTGCTCGTCCTGGCAATCCTCACCCAGGGCCTCAACGACGAGGGCAACGGCCTGGGTACGCTCGGCGCACTCGTCACCGCTCTGGCCGTCGTCGGTATCGGTCTCTCGCTCGGCGGGCCGACGGGTTACGCAATCAACCCGGCTCGCGACCTCGGTCCGCGTATCGTGCACGCGCTGCTGCCACTGCCGAACAAGGGCGGTTCCGACTGGGGCTACGCATGGGTCCCGGTCGTCGGACCGCTCATCGGCGGCGCGATCGCGGGCGGGCTCTACAACGTCGCCTTCGCCTGAGCCGTCGGCTACAGAGCCGTAACCCTCCAGACCACACAGACTTCCGGGAGCACACCGTGACCGACGCACACACCACCGGCCCGTTCATCGCGGCCATCGACCAGGGCACCACCTCCAGCCGCTGCATCGTCTTCGACAAGGACGGCCGGATCGTCTCCGTCGACCAGAAGGAGCACGAGCAGATCTTCCCGAAGCCGGGCTGGGTCGAGCACAACGCGACCGAGATCTGGGAGAACGTCCAGGAGGTCGTGGCCGGCGCGATCGTCAAGGCGGGCATCACCGCCGCCGATGTGAAGGCGATCGGCATCACCAACCAGCGCGAGACCACGCTGCTCTGGGACAAGAACACCGGCGAGCCCGTCCACAACGCCCTGGTCTGGCAGGACACCCGCACCGACGCGCTCTGCAAGGAGCTCGGCCGCAACGTGGGCCAGGACCGCTTCCGCCGCGAGACCGGTCTGCCGCTCGCCTCGTACTTCGCGGGCCCCAAGGTCCGCTGGCTGCTCGACAACGTCGAGGGACTGCGCGAGCGCGCGGAGCGCGGCGACATCCTCTTCGGCACCATGGACTCCTGGGTCATCTGGAACCTGACCGGCGGCACCGACGGCGGCGTCCATGTCACCGACGTCACCAACGCCTCACGCACCCTCCTGATGAACCTGCACACCCTCGCGTGGGACGACAAGATCCTTTCGTCGATGGAGATCCCGGCGGCCGTGCTGCCCGAGATCCGCTCCTCCGCCGAGGTGTACGGCACCGCCAAGGGCGGCGTCCTGGACGGTGTCCCGGTCGCCTCCGCGCTCGGCGACCAGCAGGCGGCCCTCTTCGGCCAGACCTGCTTCTCCAAGGGCGAGGCCAAGTCCACGTACGGCACCGGCACCTTCATGCTGATGAATACCGGTGAGACACCCGTCAACTCGTACAACGGACTGCTGACGACGGTCGGTTACCGGATCGGTGACCAGAAGCCGGTGTACGCCCTGGAGGGCTCCATCGCCGTCACGGGTTCGCTGGTGCAGTGGATGCGCGACCAGATGGGTCTGATCAAGTCCGCGGCCGAGATCGAGACCCTGGCCTCGTCGGTCGAGGACAACGGCGGCGCCTACTTCGTGCCCGCCTTCTCGGGTCTGTTCGCCCCGTACTGGCGCTCCGACGCCCGCGGTGTCATCGCCGGTCTGACCAGGTACGTCACCAAGGCGCACATCGCCCGTGCGGTCCTGGAGGCCACCGCCTGGCAGACCCGCGAGATCACCGACGCCATGACGAAGGACTCCGGTGTCGAGCTCGCCGCCCTGAAGGTCGACGGCGGCATGACCTCCAACAACTTGCTGATGCAGACACTCGCCGACTTCCTGGACGCACCCGTGGTGCGGCCGATGGTCGCCGAGACGACCTGCCTCGGCGCCGCCTACGCCGCCGGTCTCGCCGTCGGCTTCTGGCCGGACACCGACGCGCTGCGCGCCAACTGGCGCCGGGCCGCCGAGTGGACACCCCGCATGGCCGCGGACACCCGCGACCGCGAGTACAAGAGCTGGCTCAAGGCCGTGGAACGGACCATGGGCTGGCTCGAAGACAGCTCAGTCGAGGAGTAATCACAATGACCACCCTGCAGAGCGTCCCGTCACTCGGGACGCACCCGGCCTCCGGCTCCCTTCCGAGCCGCGCCGAAACTCGGGAGCAGCTCTCCAAGGCGACGTACGACCTCCTGGTGATCGGTGGTGGCATCCTGGGCATCTCCACGGCCTGGCACGCCGCGCAGTCCGGGCTGCGGGTGGCCCTGGTGGACGCCGGCGACTTCGCCGGCGCCACCTCCTCCGCCTCCTCCAAGCTCCTCCACGGCGGTCTGCGCTACCTGCAGACCGGCGCGGTGAAGCTGGTCGCGGAGAACCACTTCGAGCGGCGCGCGGTGTCCCGTCAGGTCGCCCCGCACCTGGCGAATCCGCTCACCTTCTACCTGCCCGTCTACAAGGGCGGCCCGCACGGCGCGGCGAAGCTCGGTGCCGGTGTGTTCGCGTACTCGGCGCTCTCCGCGTTCGGTGACGGGGTCGGGCATGTGATCAGCCCGGCGAAGGCTCGGCGCGATGTGCCGGAGTTGCGTACGGACAATCTGAAGGCCGTCGCGGTCTACGGCGACGACCAGATGAACGATGCCCGGATGGCGCTGATGACGGTCCGAGCGGCCGTCGACGCGGGGGCGGTCGTCCTGAACCACGCGGCGGTGACCGGGCTGCGGTTCACCAAGGGCCGGGTGACGGGCGCCGACCTGGAGGACCGCACGGACGGCACGGAGTTCGGCGTCGACGCCCGCCTCGTGCTGAACGCCACCGGCCCGTGGGTCGATCACCTGCGCAAGATGGAGGACCCGAACGCTGCGCCTTCGATACGTCTGTCCAAGGGCGCGCACCTGGTGCTGAAGCGCACCCGTCCCTGGAAGGCCGCGCTGGCCACACCGATCGACAAGTACCGCATCACGTTCGCCCTGCCGTGGGAGGACATGCTGCTTCTCGGTACGACGGACGAGGAGTACGAGGGCGATCCGGCGGACGTCGCGGTCAACGAGAAGGACACCGCGCAGATCCTCGACGAGGCGGCGTTCTCCATCAAGGACCAGCAGTTGTCGCGCGATCTGATCACTTACTCCTTCGCGGGCCTGCGGGTGCTGCCGGGCGGCCCGGGCGACACGTCCAAGGCCAAGCGGGAGACGGTCGTGACGGAGGGCCGCGGCGGGATGCTGTCGGTCGCGGGCGGCAAGTGGACGACATTCCGCCACATCGGCCGTACGGTGATGAACAAGCTGGCCTCGCTCCCCGGGCACCCCCTCGCACAGGACATGCAGCCGATCTCGCACCTCCCGAAGAAGCTCCCGCTGCCCGGCATCGCCAACCCGAACGCGGTGGCGCACCGGCTGCTGGTCGACGGCGGCACACCCGGTCCGCGCATGGCTGCCGACACGGCCCGTCACCTCGCCACGCACTACGGCTCACTCTCCTTCGACATCGCACGGCTGGCGAACGAGAAGCCGGCGCTGGCCGAGCGCATCCACCCGGACGCGCCGGAGATCTGGGCGCAGGTCGCCTACGCACGTGATCACGAGTGGGCCGAGACGGCGGACGATGTGCTGCGCCGCCGCACGACGCTGACGATCCGGGGTCTGGCGACGGACGAGATCCGGGCCGGCGTCGAGTCCATGCTCGGCGACCGGAGCTGACGGGGTCGCACGCATACGGGCCGGGGCGGCTCCCACGTGGGAGCCGCCCCGGCCCGTATGCGTCGGGAGGACCGCGGTCCGGTGAACGCGCCGCGGGTCGGGCTCACCCGGCTGTGCGCAGGGGCTGCGGCAAGAGTGGCCGGAAGCCGTAAGGTTGGTGCGTACGCAAGGGAACTTCGGAAGGAGGCCTGGGTGATCGAGCTCGAGGGGGTTCCCGAGCTGATCGACCCGGTCATGGTGGCCGCGTTCGAGGGATGGAACGACGCAGGTGACGCCGCTTCGACGGCGGTCGCGCATCTGGACCGGCAGTGGAAGGGCGAGGTGTTCGCGGCGCTGGACGCCGAGGACTACTACGACTTCCAGGTCAACCGGCCGACAGTCTGGCTGGACGGCGGGGTACGCAAGATCACCTGGCCGACCACCCGGCTCTCCGTGGTCCGCATCGGCGGGGACAAGCCCCGCGATCTCGTCCTGGTACGCGGTATCGAGCCGTCCATGCGCTGGCGCTCGTTCTGCAACGAGATCCTGGGCTTCGCCCATGAGTTGGGCGTGGAGATGGTGGTGGTCCTGGGCGCACTGCTCGGCGACACCCCGCACACCCGCCCGGTACCGGTCAGCGGAGTCACCTCCGACCCGGATCTGGCGCGGGCCATGGACCTGGAGGAGACCAGGTACGAAGGTCCGACGGGCATCGTCGGCATCCTCCAGGAGGCGTGCACGCACGCGGGCGTGCCCGCGGTGAGCCTGTGGGCGGCGGTGCCGCACTATGTGTCGCAGCCGCCCAACCCGAAGGCGACCCTCGCGCTGCTGAACCGCCTGGAGGACCTCCTCGGTCTGCGCATCCCGCTGGGCGAGCTGCCCGAGGACGCGCGCGCCTGGCAGCTCGGTGTCGACCAACTGGCCGCCGAGGACAGCGAAGTGGCGGAGTACGTGCAGACGCTGGAGGAGGCCCGGGACACCGCGGAGCTTCCCGAGGCGAGCGGCGAGGCCATCGCCCGGGAGTTCGAGCGCTATCTGCGCCGCCGGGACGTCGGTCCGGGTCAGGCGCCCAACGCACATGCGACGGAGAGCGGCGACGCCTCGTATCTGCGCGACACCTCCAGCGGGCGCACCCGTCCGCCGAAGCCGGCCCGGCCGGACACCGGGGGCGAGCCGGGCGCCGGGCGGCAGTCATCGGCCGACAAGGCGAACGCGGACAGCGATGACGACGGCCCACAGGATTCGTCGGAGGAATCCTCGGAGGACTGATGAGACCTGCGGAGCGCCGGGCGGGTGCATCCTCGCCCGGCGCTCCTGTGCTGTCCGGCACCGGGCCCCGTGATGACGGCGTCAGCCCCAGCAAGGCTGCAACTGCCGCCGCTCTGATGCGCGTTGATGATTGCATGGAGCGCTTCGAGCGCTTGACCACGGACAGAACGGAACCGGCCCTGAACTTCGTCGAGAAGTCCAAGGCCGGCTCATGGGGCGGCGTTCAGCAAGTTGTCACCGCGCGCGACATTTACGGGCGACGCTAGTGCCTCGACAGGGCAAACCTTGCCGGTCGCGGCACTAGAGTGCGACGCCCAGCAGCGCGTCGACGGTGCGCGAGACGAGGCCGGGTGCGCCCTCGTCCGTGCCGCCCTCGGCGTTCTGACGCTCGGCCCAGCGGTCCACGGCGGCCAGCGCGGCCGGTGCGTCCAGGTCGTCGGCGAGGGCCTCGCGGACCTCCTCGACCAGGGCCTCGGCGGGCAGTCCGTCGGGCCGGGAGACGGCGGATCGCCACCGTCCGAGCCGCTCGACGGCATCGGCGAGCACCTGATCGGTCCACTCCCAGTCGGACCGGTAGTGGTGCGACAGCAGGGCGAGGCGGATCGCCGCCGGGTCCACGCCGTCATGACGCAGCTTGGAGACGAAGACCAGGTTGCCCTTGGACTTGGACATCTTCTCGCCGTCCAGAGCGACCATTCCGGCGTGCACATACGCCTGGGCGAACGGGTGCTCGCCGGTCAGCACCTGAGCGTGCGAGGCGCCCATCTCGTGGTGCGGGAAGGCGAGGTCGGACCCGCCTCCCTGGACATCGAAGCCCATGCCGAGGTGGTCCAGAGCGATGGCGACGCACTCGATGTGCCAGCCCGGCCGGCCGGGGCCGAGCGAGGCGCCGTCCCAGCTCGGCTCGCCCTCACGGGCGGCCATCCAGAGCATCGGGTCGAGCGGGTTCTTCTTGCCCGGGCGCTCCGGGTCGCCGCCGCGCTCGGCGGAGAGCAGCCGCATCGCCTCGGCGTCGAGATTCGAGACCTCGCCGAAGTGCGGGTCGGTCTCGACGGAGAAGTACACGTCCCCGTCCAGTTCGTAGGCGGCTCCGGCGTCCCGGAGCCGCTCGACGAGCGGGACGATGCCCGGTATCGCCTCGACGGCACCGATGTAGTGCTTCGGGGGGAGCATGCGCAGGGCAGTCATGTCCTCGCGGAACAGGGCCGTCTCGCGCTCGGCGAGCTCGGTCCAGTCCTGACCGTCGCGCACGGCCCGCTCCAGCAGCGGGTCGTCCACGTCGGTCACGTTCTGGACATAGTGAACCTGCCGCTTGGTGTCGAGCCACACGCGCTGAACGAGATCGAACGCGTTGTAGGTCGCCGCATGACCCATGTGGGTCGCGTCGTACGGCGTGATGCCGCAGACATAGATACGGGCGACGGGACCGGGGTCAAGAGTGATCCGTCCGCCGGTCGCGGTGTCGTGGATCCGAAGGTCGCGGCCCTTGCCGGGCAGGGCGGGGACCTCAGAAGCGGGCCAGGCATGCATGCCACGAGCGTAACCGGATGCATGTTCCGGATACGAACCGGATGCCGGATCCTGACCGGATAGACGGTCTTGCGCGGCGTGGGTTCATCTGCCCGGGTCGGGCCCCCGTCCGCGCCCCCGCTCCTCAATCACCAAAGTGGCTTGATTTGTTCACACCGGCGGCCAGGGGATCGACGGCCACTCACCGCTCGGCTCCGGGTGCCTCCCCGATGTCCTCAGCCCCTCCACGCGTCCCCGCAGCGCCTCGATCTCGGCCTCGGTGATCAGCTCGGCCAGCCGGGTGACGAGCGAGCTCCCGGGCGCGAGCTCCGCACCGAGCCGGTCCACAACCTCGACGGCCTCGGCCGTCAACGGTTCCCCAGCCCACCCCCAGAGCAGGGTGCGCAGCTTGTCGTCCGCGTTGAAGGTCACTCCGTGGTCGATGCCGTAGAGCCGACCGTCGGGTGCGGGCAGCAGATGACCGCCCTTGCGGTCACCGTTGTTGATCACGGCGTCGAGGACCGCCAGCCGCCGCAGCCGCGGATCGTCCGCGTGCACCAGCAGGGCCGTCTTCCCCTCCCCGACCTCGGCGTGGGCGACAGCCCTCCAGCCCTCCCCCGGCTCCTCGTCCTCGACGAGCGCCAGGAGCGGGGACTGACCGTCCACGGAGGGCTCGTCGCTCTCCGGCGCCGCTTCGATCCACAGCTGGCACATGCCCTCGCCGTACGGCCCGTCCCGCAGCACGGTGGGCGGGACGAGCCCCCATCCGGTCGCCTCGGAGATCTCGTACGCGGCCACTTCCCGCTGGGCGAGCGTGCCGTCCGGGAAGTCCCACAGGGGCTGTTCCCCGGCCACGGGCTTGTAGACGCACGTCACCTCGTCGCCCTCGTGGGCGACCGTGCAGTAGAGCACCGCGTTGGACGCCCCACGGATCTGGCCGCGGACGGTGAGCCGGCCCTCGGTGAGGAGGGTGACCAGCTCGGTGTCGGTCAGGCTCCGCGACGGTATCCGTTCTGGCGCGGGCATACGTGTCCTTCCGGGTCGAGCGGCAGGCTGCACAGCGGGCACGGCGGGCGCCCGGCGTTCACGACATCCAGGGCGCGCTTGGCGAAGGCGCGGGCCTGCGCGCCGCTGAGGCGGACCCGGAGCATCGGCGGACCGTTCTCCTCGTCCTGGAGCAACCGCTCCTCGGCCTCCGCGAGATCCTCGTCGGAGTCCACGTCCAGCTCGACCAGCGCCTGCGCCTCGACGATCATGCGCTGTTCCTCGCCGTCCCAGGCGAGCGCCATCGTGCCGACCCGGAACTCCTCCTCGACGGGAACGTCGAGCGGCGCCGTGTCGGTGACATCCATCGGCGCCACGGCGGGCACCGGCGAGTTCCCGCCGGTCCGCCGCACCACTTCGTCGAGCAGTTCGTCGATGCGCTCGGCGAGCGCGGCGACCTGAGTCTTCTCCAGGGCCACGCTGGTGACGCGTCCGCCTGAGGAGGCCTGCAGGAAGAACGTACGACGTCCAGGCAACCCGACCGTACCGGCCACGAAGCGGTCCGGGGGGTCGTAGAGGAACACCTGACGGGACACGTCCTGTCTCCCTTGAAAATTGACGGCAGATGAGGGGCGGCCGGGGTCCGGGGGATTCCCCCGGCAAGGGCGCCTACGGCGCGTCCACCCTACTGCGCAAAGCGATCACGGCGCCCCAGCGCCGCCCCCGACCGCCGCGTCCGCATCGGCGTCCGCCGCCACGCGCCGACCGTGGTCCGTTCCGGCTGTGTGCTCACGCGGCGCCAGCGGGGCGAGGTCTCCCGTGTCGCCCAGTCGCAGCAGGAAGGGCCGCAGCCTGGTGTAGCGGATCGCGGTGACCGAGCAGGGGTCGGCGTGGATCCGCTGGAAGAGGTCGAGATGCATGCCGAGCGCGTCGGCGACGAGGGCCTTGATGATGTCGCCGTGCGAACACATCACATAGGCGGCGTCATCACCGTACTCGGCCTCGATCCGCGCGTTCCAGTCCCGTACGGCGTCGACGGCGCGTGCCTGCATGGCGCGCATGGACTCGCCGCCGGGGAACACCGCGGCCGACGGATGCTGTTGCACGACGCTCATCAGCGGTTCGTCGCCGAGTTCCGCCAGCTTGCGCCCCGACCAGTCGCCGTAGTCGCACTCGCTGATCCGCTCCTCGGTGTGCAGCACCAGTTCCGGCCGGGCGTCGAGCAGCGGCTGCAGGGTCTGCCGGCAGCGCTGCAAGGGGCTGCTCACGGCGGCGGCGAGAGGCAGTACGGCCAGCCGTCCGGGCAGCGCCGCGGCCTGGGCGGCACCGCGCTCGTCGAGTGCGACACCCGGGGCGCGGCCCGCGAGCACCCCGGCCGTGTTGGCGGTGGAACGTCCATGGCGTACGAGGATCAGGGTGGGCATACGGGCCAGCGTAGGCCGCTGCCGCCGATGAGGTGCGCCTAACGGCCTGGGGGCAGGGAAGAATGCGCGCCATGATTGTGGACTGTGCGATCTACCGGGGCGGGCGTCGCACCGAGGGCCCCGCCGACTTCTCCGATGCCCTTGCAGAGGCACGGGCCACCGGGGACGCGTTTCTCTGGATCGGGCTGCACGAGCCGACGGAGCTGGAGACCGACCGCGTCAGCAGCGAGTTCGGACTCCATCCGCTGGCCGTCGAGGACGCCTTGAGCGCGCACCAACGGCCCAAGCTGGAGGTGTACGACGACTCGCTCTTCGCGGTCATCAAGCCGGTGGTGTACGAGCAGCTGAGCGACACGATCACCACCGGCGAACTGATGGCCTTCATCGGCGATTCGTTCGTCGTGACGGTACGGCACGGGGAGGGCGCCCCACTCGCCGCGGTACGCCGCCGCCTGGAGGCGGAGCCTGAGGTTCTCAAGCACGGGCCGACCGCTGTCCTGTACGCGATCAGCGACGCCGTCGTCGACCACTACATAGAGGTGGCGGCCGAGCTCCAGGTCGACCTGGAGGAGCTGGAGACCGAGGTGTTCGCGCCGACCGGCACCGTGGACACCAAGAACACCGCGTCCCGCATCTACGCGCTCAAGCGGCAGCTCCTGGAGTTCCGCCGGGCCACAGGACCGCTGAGCGCGCCCATGGCTCGTCTGGCGAGCGCGGACGTGCCGTTCGTCCACGAGCACTCGCAGCCGTTCTTCCGTGACGTGGGCGACCATCTCACGCGCGCCAACGAGTACGTGGAGGGACTGGACCGGCTGCTCTCCGACATTCTGTCCGCCCATCTGGCGCAGATGGGTGTGCGGCAGAACGACGACATGCGCAAGATCTCGGCCTGGGCGGCGATGGCCGCCGTGCCGACGATGGTGGCGGGCATCTACGGCATGAACTTCGAGTACATGCCGGAACTGCGCCGGGTGTGGGCCTATCCGGCGGTGATCGTACTGATGGGCTCCATGGTCTTCGGCCTGTACCGGCTGTTCAAGAGACGCGGCTGGCTCTGACCGGCTGCCTGGCGCACCGCCCGGATCAGGCGAACTCGGGCGCCTGCGTCGCGGGACCGCCCAGTGCGTCGCGCCGCTCGGGCGGCGCCAGGCTCACCATGCGCCGCCATCCGACGAGCCGTTCGTACGCGTAGACCCCGTGGATCCCGGCGGCCAGCACCGCCGCCTTGGCCCGGGGCCAGTGCAGGATGCGGCCCATGTGGTCCATCACGGCGAGGCTGACGTCGCGGTACACCCGGATCTCGGTGAGCGCGCACTCGCGCAGGATGCGCTGGATCGTACGGCCGTGTCCGAAGCGGGCGAAACGGAGCAACTCCTCGTGGCAGTAAGCCAAGTGGTTGTCCTCGTCGTTCGAGATCATCTTCACGGCGTGGCCGAGGTCGGGGTCATCGGCGAAGTACTTGCGCAGCAGCGCCATCTGCTCGGAGGCGCGCTGTTCGGTGACCCGGCTGTGGGCGAGATAGGCGATGATGTCGCACTCGGAGAGCGGTTCCTGGCGCCCCAACTGCTCATGGGCGAGGCCGATGCCCCGCTTCTCCAGCAGCATCGTGTAGTCGGTCTCCTGCGGAACCTCGACCGGCTGCAGCCCGCGCTTGCGCAGCAGCGCGTTGAAGATCCGGCCGTGCTTGTCCTCGTCGGCCCCGTGCCGCGCGATCTTGGGCGCCAGGGCCCGCTGGCTCTCGGGCACAAGAGCCGCGATACGCCCGTTCTCCCAGCCGCCCTGGGACTCCCCGCTGGCCGCGATGGAACAGAACAGCCGGAACGACTCGTCTTCGTCGAGAATCTCCTGGAACAGGTTCCTTGCCGAGAGCATCACTGCCACCTCCGTACCGGCATCCGACCATCGCCAGTCAAATGCGACACGCCCACCCGAGCAACAGGAACGCCCCCCGGCTACGCCGGACGGGGCTGCGGCCGGCTACTGGCCCTCTCCGCCCTCCCGGCGGCATCCCGGCCCGTCCGGCGAGGAGGGAACCGTCACCCCGTTCCGGCCCGCTGCGAACCACACGCCCACAGGCGTAACCGCGCGGCCCCGAACGCGTTGTTACGCGTAACGGCCGTGGCGGGGAGGACCCCGAGCCCCCACCACGGCCGAAGCGCCGTCCCGGAGCCCCGGAGAAGCCCGGGGCCCTAGGCGAGCCCGGACCGCTCCAGCGCGTCCGTACCGGCCCGCAGCGCCGTGATCCGCTCATCGAGCGTGAACCCTGCCGGAGCCAGAGTCAGCGTCGTGACACCCGCCGCGGCGTACGCCTGCATCCGCTCGGCGATCCGCTCGATGGAACCGAGCAGCGTGGTCTGGTCGATCAGCTGGTGCGGCACAGCGGCGGCGGCGCCGTTCTTGTCGCCGGACAGGTACTTGTCCTGGATCTCGGCGGCTTCCTTCTCGTACCCCATACGCTGCGCAAGCTGGTTGTAGAAGTTCTGCTTGCGGCTGCCCATACCGCCCACGTACAGCGCGGTGTACGGACGGAACATGTCCGCGAGCCCGTTGATGTCGTCACCGACGGCGAGCGGCAGGGTAGGGCAGACGTCGAAGCCCTCCATGGTCTTGCCGGCCTTCTCGCGGCCCGCCCGCAGGTGCTTCACCGCTGTGTCCTCAAGGTGTTCCGCGGACGGGAAGATCAGCAGCGCGCCGTCGGCGATCTCGCCGGTCTGCTCCAGGTTCTTCGGGCCGATCGCGGCGATGTAGAGCGGGATGTGCTCACGCTGCGGGTGGACGGTGAGCTTGATCGGCTTGCCAGGACCGCCCGGCAGCGGAAGCGTCCAGTGCTGCCCCTCGTACGACAGCCGTTCACGGGACATCGCTGCGCGGACGATCTCGACATACTCGCGGGTGCGGGCCAGGGGCTTGTCGAACTTGACGCCGTACCAGCCCTCGGAGACCTGCGGTCCCGACACGCCCAGGCCGAGCCGGAAACGGCCACCGGAGAGCGAGTCGAGGGTGGCGGCGGTCATCGCCGTCATCGTGGGCTGGCGGGCCGGGATCTGCATGATCGCGGAACCGACGTCGATCGATTCGGTCTGGGCGGCGACCCAGGAGAGCACGGTCGGCGCGTCGGAGCCGTACGCCTCGGCCGCCCAGCAGACGTCGTAACCGAGCCGGTCGGCCTCCTGGGCGACGGCGAGGTTGTCGCCGTCCATTCCCGCGCCCCAGTAACCGAGATTGATGCCGAGCCGCATAGCCGCTCCCCTTACTGATCAGTAACGTCTCTGAGCTTCGGACTCTAGCGCGCGGCAACGGGTTCCGGCAGGGGCGACTTGATGCCGGGTTGTCCACAGGCTTCCGCCGAGTGGGGCTCTGGCCAGTAATCTCAGCGCACATGGAGCAGAGGTATCTCGGCCACACCGGCCTTCGAGTGTCCCGGATCGGGCTCGGCACCCTGACCTGGGGCCGGGACACCGACGAGCACGACGCTGCCGAGCAGCTGAAAGTCTTCTGGGAGGCGGGCGGCACGCTGGTCGACACGGCTGATGTGTACGGCGGCGGGGAGGCCGAATATCTGCTCGGGCGGCTCACCGACAGCCTGGTGCCACGGTGCGATCTGGTCATCGCGACGAAGGCGGGCAGCGTGGCCGACCCGTACCGCCGGTTCAACGGATCCCGCGGTCATCTGCTGGCCGCGCTGGACGCCTCCTTGGCACGGCTCGGCACGGATTATGTGGATCTGTGGCAGATCCACGCGTTCGACCCCGTGACTCCGCTGGAGGAGACCCTTCAGGCGGTGGACCTGGCGGTGTCCACCGGCCGCGCCCGGTACGCGGGGGTGTCGAACTTCTGCGGCTGGCAGCTGGCCAAGGCGGCGACCTGGCAGCTCGCCTCGCCCGGGGTACGCACCCGGCTGGCGAGCACGCAGATGGAGTACTCCCTGTTGCAGCGGGGGGTGGAACGCGAGGTGCTGCCGGCCGCGCTCGATCTGGGCGTGGGGCTGCTCCCGTCCTCCCCGCTGGGCCGGGGGGTCCTGACCGGCAAGTACCGGACGGGCACTCCGGCGCACTCACGCGGCGCCTCGGAGCTGCTGGCTCCGTTCGTCGAGCCGTATCTCGACGACCCGGCGAGCCGCATCGTGGACGCGGTGGCGACAGCGGCCGACGGCCTGGCCACGACGGCGCTCCAGGTAGCTCTCGCCTGGGTGCGGGACCGGCCGGGAGTCGTGGCCCCGATCGTCGGTGCGCGCAACGCGCAGCAGCTCACGGAGGCATTGTCAGTGGAGGCACTTAGTCTTCCTGACGAGATCTGCCAGGCGCTCGACGATGTGTCGGCGCCCGTGCACCGCTATCCCGACCAGGACTGGAGCACGCTGTGACCGCGCTTCCCCGGGGGGAAACCCCCGGCTCCCCGGCCGCCGACGACGACAGCGTTGTCGCGGACCCTTCCGCCGCCGTGCCCACTCCGTCCTCAGGGGACGAGCGTCACGACGGGGGCGAAGGACCGACGACGGCCGATGACGCCGCCGACGCCGCGGAGACGGGCGGCGAAAACTCCGGGACCTCCGGGACCGACGAGGCGGCCGCGGCAGACGACGACGTGGACGGCGCGGCCGCCGCCGCACCGCTCTCCGAGGCCGAGGCCGAGCTCGCAGCCCAGCGTGAGCTGAGGGAGCGGATCGAGAAGCGCAAGGCCGAGAAGGAGGGCCCCATCGCCGCCGGTGCGAAGCTGAGCGGCCAGGCGGCCGATCTGCTGGCGGCGGTGCGTGCTGTGGAGAGAGGTGAGCAGCCTGCCGCCGCGTTCTTCGACTCGCCCGCACCCGCCACCCCTCGCCGGGCCGCTCCCACGCCCGCTCCGGTACGCCCCCGCGCGCCCGAGCAGGTCCCGGCTCCGCAGGGCGCCTCACCGGAGGCCGTCGCCGCGGCTGCCGCCGTACTGGCCGAGGGCGGGGCACCCGGAGCACTGGCGCGCCCCGCGGTCGAGGCCCTCGGTGCGCAGGCCGCCGATGCCCTGCGCGAGGACCCGTGGCAGTTGCTGGCCGTGGCGGGAGTCAGGCCCGAGCAGGCCGACGGTTTCGCACGGGCCTTGCTGGGCACCGAGTGCGGTCCGGACGACGAGCGGCGCACCGCGGCCCTGGTCGGCTGGCTGCTGGAGCGGGCCGCGCTCCAGGGCCATACGGCACTGGACACGACGGCGGTGCGTGACGCACTCGCCGAGCGCTCGGTGGCCGACCCCGAAGCAGCCGTACGGCACGCCGTCGCCGAGGGCGTCGTCCTGGTCTTCCAGGACGAGCAGGACGACCAGAAGTCCGAAGCACCCGCAGAACCCGGCGAGGACGCCGAAGGAGGCGCAGGGGCCCTGGCCCGGCAGGAACCGGTGCAGGTGCTGCTCGGTCTCGACCGGTACGCACTCGCCGAGGAGAGCCTCGCCGACGGTCTGACCCGCCTGATCAACGCCTGTGAGAAGGACGCCGACTGGACGGAGCCGGCCTCGGCGGCGGGCTCTCCGTCGGCGGCCGAGCTGATCCGTGCGGTCGCGGCCCATGGCCTCGTGGCGCACACCGGCGGCGAGGCTGCCAGGGCCGAACCCGCCGCGCTGATCACCGCGGCCCGCAGCCTCGGACTGCGCGCCCTGGGTGCCGTGCACAGCGTCGACGGCAGGCGCCGGCTGGCCGAGGCGACCGGCGATCCGTCGGCGGCCGTCACACTCGCCGGGCTGCTCTCCGGCGCTGAAGGCCCGGGGCGGGACGAGGAGGGGGCGATCGCCGTCGACCTGCTCGTCGTGCTGGACGCCCCGCAGCTGGACGTCGAGACCGCCGCGATCCTCGTGGAGTCCCTGGCCGACGGCACCCGGCTGGTGCTCAGCGGCGACCCGGGCGTGCTGGGCTCGGCAGGTGCGGGGCGGGTGTTCGCCGATGTGCTGGCGGCCCGTGCCTGCCCGCAGATCGTGTCCCGTACGCCGGATCCGGGACCGATCGGCGAACTGGTCTCCGGCATCGGCATCGGTGAGCTGAACCAGGTCTCGGCGCCCGGCAAGGAGGTGGTGATCGTCCCCGTGCGCGACGCCGGCGAGGCGGTGCACCGCACCGTGCAGCTGGTCGCCGACTCGGTGCCGCGCGCCATCGGCGTACCGCCGGCCGACACCCAGGTGATCACCGTTGGCCACGGCGGCTCGGCGGGCACCCGGGTGTTGAACGCGGCACTGAAGCAGCGACTCAACCCCGGTCCGGGGCGGTTCGGCGGCTTCGACCCGGGCGACCGTGTCGTCCATGTCCCGACGCCCGGCAAGGCCGTGCCCGGGGTGGTCGTCTCGGCCGACGCCGAGGGCCTGCATCTGGACTGTGCGGGCACGAAGGTCGTCGTATCGCAGGAGCGGGTGGAGTCGTCCGTGCGCCACGGCTGGGCCCTCAGCGCCCACCAGGCGGCTGGGATGCGGTGGCCCGCAGTCGTCGTCGTACTGCCGGGTGACGCCGCCCAGGGGCTGAGCCGTCCCTGGGTGTACACCGCCTTCAGCCGCGGGGAGCGGCATCTGTCCGTCGTGCACGGGGTGGATCAGGCACTCCAGCGCGCGGTCGCCCACTCTCCGGCCCAGGACCGCACGACGCGACTGCGCACCCTGCTCGAGGCTCCGGCCGGATGACCGGGGCGGGCCCTGTCTCTCCGCCTGACGGGCTCGGTTCCGAGCCCGTCAGGCGGAGGGATCAGGAGCTGTCCGCCACCAGGCCGGCCGGCTCCACATCCGGTTCGTCCTCGTCGAAGACGGCGCTGACGTCGAAGCGACAGACCACCAGCTGCGGGTCCGCTTCGTCGAACGGTGCGCCGAGCCACTCCCCCGCCTCGGGCAGCTCCTCCGCAGCCGTGACCCAGAGCGTGGAGTCGCCCTCCTCCAGACCGAACTCCGTATGCCGGGAAGCGATCTCGTCCGGTTCGTACTCACCGAAGAGCACTCCGAGCGCGGCATGGACGCTGGAGCCGACCACCGCGGCGCACCCGCCGGCGCGGTCGTCCGGATCGAGGTCGGCGATCCGCTGGGCCTGAGCGAGCAGCCGCGGCGGCTCCACCACCGCGTAGTCACGCCGGATCAGCACACTCAGCGCGCTCGGCTCCTCCGGGCCGGTGTACGGCGGCAGGGGGCCCTCCACACCCGGGATCTCGAAAGGGGTGACCTCGTCGTAGCGGTCGTAGAGCAGTTCGTCGTACAACTCGGCGGCGGCGGCCAGTGCGTTGAACGCGTCATAGACAGCGGGATCGTCGTCCCCTGTCCGGCGTTCGACCGCCTCGAGGTGACGGTCGAGCGCGGC
Source organism: Streptomyces sp. NPDC018000 (assembly GCF_044328025.1). NCBI lineage: Bacteria > Bacillati > Actinomycetota > Actinomycetes > Kitasatosporales > Streptomycetaceae > Streptomyces > Streptomyces sp. NPDC018000. The sequence goes on along the minus strand of NZ_JBIRGM010000006.1, from coordinate 136,297 downwards.
TTTGATCGCTTCGGCGGCGGCGCGTACCTCGGCAGCGGTGGGCTGCGCAGCATCAGACATAGTGCAGACGCTATCCGTACACGGGCTCTGCCCGCACAATAGATGCGATGCCGGAATACGAATTTGTCGATGTGTACGTACCGCGCGGGGTGTCCCGGAAGGAGACGGCCCGTCTGCTGACCGACCATGCCGAGTACGGGCACTGGGAGTTGGAACGACTGACGCTGCGCCGTGACGGCAGTCGCAGAGTCCGGCTGCGCCGGCGCATCATCCGCCAGCTCCGGGCCACCTGGTGAGATGGAGCGGGCCCCGCAGTCGCGGGGCCCGCTCCTTTCGCCGTACTTGCTTCGCCGCCTGGTGCCTTGCCTGTCGCGGCGCCAGGTCCGCTATGCGGACATCCGGGCGCGGCGGTACAGCACCGTGCCCGCACCCGCCAGCAGCAGACCCGCGCTCGCCGGAACCAGCAGGTCGAGCCCGCCCGCTCCGGTGTGTGCGAGCTGCGCGACGTTCTGTGTCTCATGCGCGTTCGACACGTCTCGCGGTCCGGGTGCCGGGGGCTGGTGCCCGGTGGCCGGGGTGACCGGAGTGGCCGGAGTGACCGGAGTGCCGACCGGCGGCGTGACAGCGTCCGGAACATTTCCGCACTCGTTGCCGGATGCAGAATTGAGCAGTCCGCCGATGGTGACGCTGTTCCCGCAGGCGTTCACGGGGATGTCGATGGGCACCGCGACCTTGTTGCCCGAGAGCAGACCGGGCGAGCCGCTCGTGACCGCGTCGGCCGTCGCCCCGCTCTTCGTGTCGCTCGTGACGGCCCGGTGCTTGCCGGTCCCCGCCCGGGGTGCCAGGGTCCGATCGCCGGAGACCTGGCTGCCCGAGGCGTGGCGGTCCGAAGCAGCGCTCTGCGAACCGTTTCGACAGGTGTTTCCTGCCGCCGGGTTGAGCAGTCCCACAACGCTCACGGAGTTACCGCATACGTTGACCGGTACATGGACCGGGACCTGGACCGAATTCCCTGAAAGCACCCCCGGGGAATTCGATGCGCCGCCGGCCGCTCCCGCGTCGGCGTGCGCATAACCGCCACTCAGCGCGAGCACGCCGCCCGCAGCCGCCATGGTGATCAGGCCTTTACGCGTGACCTGTCGCATAGGTTGATTCCTGCCTTCTACCTTGCGGAATACCCCCGGACTTGACCGTGCGGGGGCGGATTACCCAGCAGCCCCAGAGTGCATGGCGTGCACTCCGGGGCCGACCGGATTCAAACCCTTACGGGTTGACGCACAACGTCAGCTGCTGGCGCAGCCGTTGCCGAAGGCGGGGTTCAGCAGCCCGATCACGGAGATCGTGTTGCTACACGCGTTCACCGGCACGTGCACGGGCGCCTGGATGACGTTGCCCGAGACCACACCGGGGCTGTCGACAGCGGCGCCCTGGGCACCGGAGTCCGCTACGGCCATGCCCGCGCCCGCGAGCACCAGACCACCGGTAACAGCCGCAGCAGCGACGACCTTCTTGATCATTATTCCTCCTAGTTGGCAATGCGGTCCCAGCCGCGGACCGCATCACCTGTAACGAGGAAGGGGTAATTGGGCTACGAGCTTATGGTTCCTTTCACTCGTTCCGGTCAAATACGCACACGCTGGCGATTGTTGATGCGGAGAATCGACGGAAAAGCGGCAGAGACTCAGGAGTTGTCGATAAAACGGTCGAGCACCCGCACGCCGAACTGCAGACCGTCCACCGGTACACGCTCGTCCACACCGTGGAACATGCCGGCGAAGTCGAGCTCCGGGGGCAGCTTCAGCGGGGCGAAACCGAAGCAGCGGATGCCGAGATCGTCGAAGGACTTGGCGTCCGTACCGGCAGAAAGCATGTAAGGAACGGCACGCGCGATCGGGTCCTCCGCCTTGAGGGCGACCTGCATCGCATCCACGAGCGAGCCGTCGAAACTGGTCTCCAGCGCTTTGTCCCCGTGCACGTCCTCGCGCTTCACCCGCGGGCCGAGGATCCGGTCCAGATCGGCCAGGAACTCGTCCTCGAATCCGGGCAGGAAGCGGCCGTCGACATGGGCGGTGGCCTGGCCGGGGATCACGTTCACCTTGTAGCCGGCACCGAGCATGGTGGGAGCGGCCGAGTTACGGAGCGTGGCGCCGACCATCTTGGCGATGCCACCCAGCTTGGCCAGCGTGGCCTCCATGTCCTCCGGGTCGAGCGGGGTGCCGAGGGCGTCGGACAGCTCGTCGAGGAAGGACCGCACGGTCTTGGTCACCCGGACCGGCCACTCGTGCCGTCCCAGCCGTCCGACCGCCTCGCAGAGCTCGGTGATCGCGTTGTCGTTGTTGGTCATCGAGCCGTGGCCGGCGGCGCCGTCCACGGTGAGCCGCATCCAGTGCATGCCCTTCTGGGCAGTCTCGACGAGGTAGAGCCGCAGCTTCTCGTTCACCGTGAAGGAGAAGCCGCCGACCTCGCCGATCGCCTCGGTGACGCCCTCGAAGAGGCCGGGGTGCTTGTCCACGAGATACCGCGCACCGTACGTGCCGCCCGCCTCCTCGTCCGCGAGGAAGGCCAGCACGATGTCCCGCGGGGGTTTGCGGCCGCTGCGCATCCGGTCGCGGACGACCGCGAGGGTCATCGCGTCCATGTCCTTCATGTCGACCGCACCGCGGCCCCACACGCAGCCGTCCGCGACCTCGCCCGAGAACGGGTGGTGCGTCCAGTCGTGAGCATTGGCCGGAACCACATCGGTGTGGCCGTGGATCAGCAGCGCGGGCCTGGACGGGTCCTCGCCCTCGATCCGCGCCACGGTCGAGGCCCGGCCCTTGTGGGACTCGAAGATCTGCGGCTCCAGCCCGACCTCGGCGAGCTTCTCCGCGACGTACTCGGCGGCGGCCCGCTCCCCCGGACCCGAGTGGTCCCCGTAGTTACTGGTGTCGATCCGGATCAGCTCACGACAGAGGTCCACGACCTCGTCCTCGCCCGAGACGGTCCGGGCCGCGTTGGTCTCGCTCACACTGCTTCCTTCCGCTGTCGCCGTGGTGCTCCCCCCTCATCCTCCCGTGCCCGGCCCGCACACCCAAGGCCCCCACTCCTCGTCATGCGCCCTTCACGCTCCCCCTGGCGTGATCGAGCACCCCCGAATGTTTGCTATTGTTTTCCACGTCGGAACGGGCCGGGCCCGCGAGACAGACACCTTGTCCGGGTGGCGGAATGGCAGACGCGCTAGCTTGAGGTGCTAGTGCCCTTTATCGGGCGTGGGGGTTCAAGTCCCCCCTCGGACACAGAGAGAATGCCGATCAGGAGCGATCCTGGTCGGCATTCTGTGTTGCGCCCGCACGGTCGCGCATGGGCCCGACAGGGGGCAACCCTTCGGTTCGCCGCGCGGCGGTGGACGAGCGAGCAGATGGATGCGGCGGAGCACGCATCGCAGCTGCGGGCCGGGCCGCCCAGGTGGCCGGGGCGGCCTTGCCGCCGCTGTGGAAGGATGCGTTCGGGGAGCCACGGGGCGGCTGTGGCCGGCCCCGGAGAGCATGCGAGGAGCACGGCACCATGAGCACCGCCGTACCGGTCGGCGCGCCCCGATGAGGGGGCGTGCGAAGCCTCCGTCGGCGCCGCTGCCGCAGCGGGACGGCATCGATCCGGTCCGGCTGCGGCTCCCCGAGGATCCGGACGGCCGGTGGGCGACGGTACGCGATCATCTGCTGGCGCGGTTCGCCGGTGCGATCGGGGCGGCGCGGGTGGATGCCATGTTCGCCGAGGGCCGGTTCGTCTCCGTACAGGGCCCGGTGTCCGCCGACGAGCCGTACACCGCCGGCCGGTACATCTGGTTCCACCGGGACTTCGCGCCGGAGGAGCCGGTACCTTTCCCGGTCGGCGTCGTCCACCGCGACGAGCATCTCGTCATCGCCGACAAGCCGCACTTCCTGGCGACGACACCGCGCGGCCGGCACATCACCGAGACCGCGGTGGCCAGGCTGCGCCGCGAGCTGGCCCTGCCCGGGCTGCAGCCCGCCCACCGGCTGGACCGGCTGACCGCGGGCCTCGTCCTCTTCGTCGTACGGCCCGAGGAGCGGGGTGCGTATCAGACGCTGTTCCGGGACCGTCTGGTGCGCAAGGAGTACGAGGCGGTGGCACCGTACGACCCCGAACTCGCCTTTCCGCGGACGGTACGCAGCCGCATCGTCAAGGAGCGCGGGGTGATCGCCGCCCGCGAGGAGCCGGGCGAGCCGAACAGCGAGAGCCGGATCGAGCTGCTGGAGCACCGGGAGGGTCTCGGCCGCTACCGGCTGCTGCCCGCCACCGGGCGCACCCATCAGCTGCGGGTCCATATGAACAGCCTGGGGCTGCCGCTCGTCCACGACCCGGTCTACCCGGTGGTCCGGGCGGAGGGTGCGACCGACGACTGGTCGCACCCTCTCCAACTCCTCGCCCGGGTGCTGGAGTTCACCGATCCGGTCACGGGCGGGCCGCGCCGCTTCGAGAGCGGGCTGCGGCTCTCCGCGTGGCCCGGCCCCGTGAGCCGCGGGCCTCAGTGACCGCGGGCGATCCACTCGTCCAGATGCGGGGCCTCCGCGCCGATGGTCGTGGAATCGCCGTGCCCGGTACGGACGGTGGTCTCCGGCGGCAGGGCGAGCAGCCGGTCCCTGATCGACGCGACGATCGTCGGGAAGTGCGAGAAGGAGCGTCCGGTGGCGCCGGGCCCGCCCTGGAAGAGCGTGTCACCCGTGAAGACGGTGGACAGTTCGGGGGTGTACAGGCAGACGGCGCCCGGGGCATGACCAGGGGTATGCAGTACGTGAAGCGTCGTTCCGGCGATCTCCAGCTCCTGGCCGTCGGCCAGTTCGCCGTCCGGGGCGCGGTCCGGGTGGGTCTGCTTCCACAGCGGCAGGTCGTCGGGGTGCAGCAGGACCGGTGCACCGGTGGCGTCGGCGAGGGCCGGGGCCGCGTCGATGTGGTCATTGTGCGCGTGCGTGCAGACGATGGCGCGCAGCGTACGGCCGTTCAGCGCGGCCTCGATGGCGGCGGCGTCATGGGCTGCGTCGATGACGATCGCCTCGGTGTCGTCGCCGACGATCCAGAGGTTGTTGTCGACGTCCCACTTCCCGCCGTCGAGGGCGAAGGTGCCGGAGGTGACGAGGTGGTCGATGCGGACGGCCATCAGAAGACCACCACCGAACGCAGCACGTCACCCTCGTGCATCCGGGCGAAGGCTTGCTCGATGTCGCCGAGTCCGATGGTCTCGGTGACGAACGCGCCGAGGTCGATCCGGCCCTGCTGGTGCAGATCGATGAGCATCGGGAAGTCGCGCGAGGGCAGGCAGTCGCCGTACCAGGAGGACTTGAGCGAGCCGCCGCGGCCGAAGACGTCGATGAGCGGCAGTTCCAGCTGCATCTCCGGGGTCGGGACGCCGACCAGGACGACGGTGCCTGCGAGGTCTCGGGCGTAGAAGGCCTGCTTGTAGGTCTCCGGGCGGCCGACTGCCTCGATGACGACGTCCGCGCCGTTGCCGTCGGTCAGGGAGCGGATCGCCTCGACCGGGTCGGTGGAGCGGGAGTTGACGGTGTGCGTGGCCCCCATCGTCTTCGCCGTCTCCAGCTTGCGGTCGTCGATGTCCACAGCGATGATCTTCGCCGCGCCGGCCAGCCGCGCGCCCGCGATCGCCGCGTCACCGACACCGCCGCAGCCGATCACGGCGACCGAGTCGCCTCGGCCGACCTGTCCGGTGTTGATGGCGGCGCCGATGCCTGCCATCACGCCGCAGCCGAGCAGCCCGGCGACGGCCGGGGAGACCTCCGGGTCGACCTTGGTGCACTGGCCGGCGGCGACGAGGGTCTTCTCGGCGAACGCGCCGATACCGAGCGCCGGCGACAGCTCCGTGCCGTCGAGCAGCGTCATCTTCTGCTTGGCGTTGTGGGTGTTGAAGCAGTACCAGGGGCGGCCGCGCAGGCACGCACGACACTGCCCGCACACGGCACGCCAGTTGAGGATGACGAAGTCGCCGGGTGCGACGTCCGTGACGCCTTCGCCGACGGACTCCACCACGCCCGATGCCTCGTGGCCGAGCAGGAACGGGAAGTCGTCGTTGATCGCGCCCTGCTTGTAGTGCAGATCGGTGTGGCAGACGCCGCACGCCTGGATCTTCACCACGGCCTCGCCGGGGCCCGGGTCCGGGATCACGATCGTCTCGACCCGTACCGGCTCGTTCTTCCCCGGTGCGATGACTCCTTGCACCTGCTGCGACATACCGTGGTCTCCCTGTTTCCGTCATTCTGTGAAGATCGAACGCGAACAACCGTACGCCCCGTGAGGGTGTCACGGCGGCGCGCCGCGTTGGCGGGAAGCGACTGCCTCCCACCCCCGCGGGATCGATCGCTCCGCGGGGGCCGCGGCACGTGCCGTGCGACGGCGCCGCGGTGCGACCTCAGGGCGCGAGCACGTCCAGCTCGTGCAGCGCGCCCACCGCGATCTCCTTCGTCAGCCGTTCCGCCGCCGCCGCGTCGCCCTCGCGCACCGCTTCGGCGAGCCGGACGTGGAGGGTGACCGCGGCCGGGTCGGGGTCCTCGAACATCACCTGGTGGTGGGTGCGTCCCGCCAGGACCTCGGCGACGACATCGCCGAGCCGCGCGAACATCTCGTTGCCGGAGGCGTTGAGCACGATCCGGTGGAACGCGATGTCGTGCTCCAGATACCCCTCCAGCTGCTGGCCGCGCGAGGTGGCGACCATGCCGAGCGCGCACTCGGTGAGGGCCGCGCACTGCTCCGGGGTGGCGTTACGGGCGGCGAGGCCGGCCGCGACGGGTTCGATCGCCGAGCGGAGCACGGTCAGGGAGCGCAGCTGGCGCGGGCGGTCGGCGCCGGCCAGCCGCCACCGGATGACCTGCGGATCGTAGACATTCCACGCCTCGGTCGGCTGTACGGTCACGCCGACCCGGCGCCGGGACGCGACCAGGTGCATGGATTCGAGGACGCGGACGACTTCGCGTACGACCGTGCGCGAGACGTCGAAGCGCTGGGCCAGCTCGTCGGTACGCAGTACCTGTCCCGGCCGGTGCTCCCCCGCGGCGATCTCCAGACCCAGGGTGTCCAGCACATGCGTATGCAGCCCAGGGCCCTGTGTGGTCATGGACACAGCCTACGGGGCGCCCTTCGAGAACAAAAAGTACGACGTTTATCTCACAACATCTTGAATAAGTCGTACGTATAGGTTTCAGTAGCGCGACGGACCGATGTCGAGGAAGACGTCGAAGCAGACAGCGAGGCACCACCAATGAGCACCCCCCACGTCGTCGTGGTGATGGGCGTTGCAGGGACCGGCAAAACCACGATCGGCCCCCTGCTCGCCGCCGAACTCGGCGTTCCGTACGCCGAGGGCGATGACTTCCATCCCGCGGCGAACATCGCCAAGATGTCGGCCGGTACCCCGCTGGACGACTCCGACCGGTGGCCCTGGCTCGATGCGATCGGTCAGTGGGCGCACGGCCGGGCGGAGCTCGGCGGGGTGGTGAGCAGCTCGGCACTCAAGCGGGTCTACCGGGACCGGCTGCGGGCCGAGGCCCCCGGTGCCGTCTTCCTCCATCTGACCGGCGACCGCGCCCTGATCGAGGAGCGCATGGCGCAGCGCAAGGGCCACTTCATGCCCACCGCACTGCTCGACTCGCAGTTCGCCACCCTGCAACCGCTGCAGGACGACGAGGCCGGCGTCGCCGTCGATGTGTCCGGCACCCCCGAAGAAATCACCCAGCGAGCCGTCGCCGCGTTGCGCCGGCTCGATAGCTAAGGATCACCACCGTGACCAGTCTCAGCGTCGAGATGCTGGCAGCGGATGCCGTCGAACCGATCACCTCGGCCGGCAACGCACAGTTGGGCATCGCAGTCCTGGCGGGCATCGCCGTCATCGTTCTGCTCATCACCAAGTTCAAGATGCACGCGTTTCTCGCGCTGACCATCGGCTCGCTGGCGCTCGGCTCGTTCGCCGGCGCCGCACCGGCCAAGACCATCGCCAGCTTCACCGCCGGCCTCGGCTCGACCGTCGCGGGTGTCGGTGTCCTCATCGCGCTCGGCGCCATTTTGGGCAAGCTGCTCGCCGACTCCGGCGGCGCGGACCAGATCGTCGACACGATCCTCGCGAAGGCGAGCGGGCGGGCCATGCCGTGGGCGATGGTGCTGATCGCCTCGATCATCGGTCTGCCGCTGTTCTTCGAGGTCGGGATCGTGCTGTTGATCCCGGTGGTGCTGCTCGTCGCGAAGCGCGGCAACTACTCGCTGATGCGGATCGGTATCCCGGCGCTGGCCGGCCTCTCCGTGATGCACGGGCTGATTCCGCCGCACCCCGGCCCGCTGGTGGCGATCGACGCCCTCGGCGCCAACCTCGGTCTCACGCTCGCGCTGGGTGTGCTGGTCGCGATCCCGACCGTGATCATCGCGGGGCCGGTCTTCTCCCGTTACGCCGCGCGCTGGGTGGACATCAAGGCTCCGGAGAAGATGATTCCGCAGCGTCCTTCGGAGGAGCTGGACCGTCGGCCCAGCTTCGGCGCCACGCTGGCGACGATTCTGCTGCCCGTTGTACTGATGCTGGTCAAGGCCCTGGTCGACATCGTCGTGGACGACCCGGAGCACGGTCTCCAGCGGGTCACCGATGTGATCGGCTCGCCGCTGATCGCGCTCCTCGCGGCCGTCATAGTCGGCATGTTCACGCTGGGCCGGGCGGCCGGTTTCACCAAGGGCCGGCTCTCCACCACCGTCGAGAAGTCCTTCGCCCCGATCGCGGGTGTGCTGCTGATCGTGGGTGCGGGCGGCGGTTTCAAGCAGACCCTCATCGACGCCGGTGTGGGCCAGATGATCCTGGACCTCTCCAAGGACTGGTCGATCCCGGCACTGCTGCTGGCCTGGCTGATCGCCGTCGCGATCCGGCTCGCGACCGGTTCGGCGACCGTGGCCACCATCTCGGCGGCCGGTCTGGTCGCCCCGCTGGCCGCCGACATGTCGGCGGCCCAAGCCTCCCTGCTGGTGCTCGCCATCGGCGCGGGCTCGCTCTTCTTCAGCCATGTCAATGACGCCGGGTTCTGGCTGGTGAAGGAGTACTTCGGAATGGACATCGGCCAGACGGTGAAGACCTGGTCGGTGATGGAGACCATCATCTCCGTGGTCTCGCTGGTCTTCATCCTGCTGCTGTCGCTGGTTCTCTAGCGAGTTCGGCCGCCCGCACGGTCCTCCCCCACAGCGCATGCCGGGACCGTGCCCAATGGCGCTCGACCGACCCGGTGCGCATGCCACGGCGTGTCTCCGGGTCGGCGAGCGCCCTTGTCGTGTGCCCCGCCGGCACGATCCCGACGGACGCACTGGACATCGCGGACCCTGCGGGTCTGCGGCCGCAGGTCATCAGGGGCCGCGTGCGGTCGCCCGCACCTGATACCAACTCTGCTCGCTCCCCGCGCAGTTGACGAACCCCGATCGGGGTGCGCGTCCCGGCGCCGCACCCGGCCGGACATGTCAGACTTGGCGCCATGTCGAACCGTGAACCTCTCAAGCCCTTTCTGCTGGCCTTCCCCGGACCCCTGCGCGATCGGCTGGTGGGAGCGGTGCTCGCCGGTGTGAAGGTGTCGACGACCGGGCTGCTCGCGGAGTACCAGGCGGAGAAGGAGGAACTGCCTCCGGTGGGCGAGCGGTCCGCTCTGATCGACTCGGACGGCCGGGAGATCGCAGTGCTGGAGGTGACGGAAGTACGGGTGCTGCGCCTCGGCGACATCGACCTTCAGCACGCGATCGACGAGGGCGAGGGCGACACCTCGGTGGCCGAGTGGCGTGCGGGTCACGAGAAGTTCTGGCACAGCCAGGAGATGCGGGAGGCGCTCGGCGACCCGGGGTTCACGGTCGACGACGACACCATGGTCGTCGCCGAACGGTTCCGGGTCGTCGAGCTGCTGGATCCCGTCGTGGGCGCGGCGCAGCGGTAGTCGGGTCCGCCGGTTCTCCACAGCCGCAGCCGAGTTCTCCACGGCCGCAGCCGGTCCTCTGCCGCGGCCGAAGGCTCTCAGAAAGGCAGCGGGCTGTCTTCGTAGCCTTCGGGACGGTTGATGGGGTGATCGAGGAGAACCTCGTCCACGACGGCGAATCCGTTCGTGAGGGTCACGGCATGGGGTGCGAGGTCTGCGACGACGCTCTCGGCCGCGTCGGGGAGTTGCCTCACCTGAGCACTGGTCAGGTATCCCTCCGCGAGCAGGTCTCCGCTGTGGGCCGCGACGCGACGCAGGCTGAACAGGCGGTGCAGCATTCGCAGTTGGTGCTGCGCTTCAGGGTGATCAGCCTGGACTGCGGCATCCAGAAGAGCTTGAGCAGCCTGGCGGTGTGCGTAGGCGTCGACCAGTTCCAGAGCCGGTGTGACGGTGGCGTTCCATCGATTGAGAGGGTTGCCGGCCTTTCCGCTGCGCAGGCGTGTACGTGCGCGCTGATGCCAGATGCGTTCGATGTCCGCCAAGAGGTCTTGAAGAAAGACCGGATCGACGAGGTCGCGATCCTCGGGAGGCGCGTCGGGGGACGGCTTCGGAGTGAAGTGTCCAAGAAGCATTTCGCCGGCCGCCTTGACCCAGATGACGAGGTTGTCGCCTTCCGCCGTGATGGTTCCCTCGTTGGCTGCCAGCTGTCCCGCGATTCCGTTGGCCAGGAAGAGCCCCTGCGCACCACAGCGTTCGCGGCACTCGGTCATGACGGCGCGGGCCCGCCAGGTGATCCAGCCCTTGGCTATGGCTGCGAACCGCTCACCGTTCTCCCGCTCCGACTCCGTCGCCTGTGCCCACTGCCGTACCACGGCGCGGTGCAGGAGAGTCGCGGCGTAGGTGGTGGCGATGGCGTCGATGAGTGGAGTGTGGTGGCTGCGGTGAGCGAACAGCGGAACGCTGCCGCGGGCCGACACGCCGGAAGTCTGCCTCGTGTGGGCGTGGCGTACGGCTACGGCGAGCGCGTGGCGCGTGACTCCGAGGCTGTAGCCGCTCATGCAGAGCTTGCCGGTGGTGACGCGGCCGATGGAGCGCAGGAAGCGCTTACGGTGGCTGCCGATCGAACTGATGAAGACGCCTTCCGGGGTGAGGCTTCCGTGGTCGGACTGCAGAAGCGCTTCCCGTGGCAGCCGGACGTGGTCAAAGGATGTGACGCAGTGGTCGACGGGTGCGGTGGCTGTCTGTGGCAGCCTGCGTATCTCGACTCCTGGCATCGGTAACCCGGCATCGTCGCTGAGTGGGGTAAGAAACAGGAAGACGCCCCGGTCCTTGCCGTCCGTGATGAGGCGGGCGGCGACGACCGCGGTTTTGGGACCGCCGGTGGAGCTGGTGTTCGGCATGAACTTGCGGGCGGCCGCATGGGGAGTGTGCAGCACGAACTCGCCCGCGGCCGGTTCGTACGTGGCGGTGGTCTCCAGTTGCGCGGCGCTGTTGCCGTGCCCGGCCTCCGTACACAGGAACGTTCCCGTACGCCGCAGCTCGGCGAACTCCCGCAGATCACGGTTCGGGCCCGATGTGTGGTCGAGGAGGCTGCCGAGGAAGAGGTTGTAGTGGATACTCGCCACTGTTCCCAGCCCCGCGTCCACCGGGCCGACCCATTCGTGGAGTGCCGCGAGTCGTTCCACGTCGACCACGAAGTCCTCGGGACTGTCGAGTGCCTCGTTGATCAGGCGTAAACGCTCGTAGGACAGCTCGGCACGTTCATCGGGTGACAGCCCTTCCCTGAAGCGGAACGGCTCAGTACTGAACAGCTTGCGCCAGGGCTCGTGGAGTTGCTCCAGTTGTTCGCCGAAGAGCGCCCGTGTCAGCGCTGTAGCGGTTGAAGCTGCCTGGTCAGAGGTGAGTGAGGTGTTGATCACGCTTCGGAACGCTAGCTCATACGTTCGGTCATCACTGCGTGATGATCAACACGATTGAGATCATCCGGATGACGGTATCTGCTCACTCCGAGATACGGGCAACCGTGCCTGGTCGGTGTGCGGAGACGCAGCAGCAGCCGCACCGTCAGCACCGGGGGAGTTTGTCGCCCTCCGGGCCCTGCGGGGCCGCCCGGGGCGGGTGGGACCGGATCTCCGGGAGTGTGTGCCCTACCCCACCGCCTGCGCCGCTGCCCGGCCCGCCGCCCGTCCGGAGAAGATGCAGCCGCCGAGGAAGGTCCCTTCCAGCGAGCGGTAACCGTGCACCCCGCCACCGCCGAAACCGGCCGCCTCCCCCGCCGCGTACACACCGGACAGAGGTGTGCCGTCCTCGGTGAGCACCCGGGAGGACAGGTCCGTCTCCAGTCCGCCGAGCGACTTGCGGGTCAGAATGTTGAGCCGTACGGCGATCAGCGGGCCGGCCTTGGGGTCGAGTATGCGGTGCGGTCGAGCCGTACGGATCAGCTTGTCGCCGAGATAGGCGCGAGCCCCGCGGATCGCGGTGATCTGGAGGTCCTTGGTGAAGGGGTTGGCGATCTCACGGTCGCGTGCGGTGATCTCGCGGCGCAGTCCGGCCTCGTCGATCAGCGGCTCCTCGGTGAGCGCGTTCATCCCGCGGACCAGTGCTGCGAGGTCCTTCTCGACGACGAAGTCCACCCCGCTGTCCATGAATGCCTTCACCGGGGCCGGTACGTCCGCGCGGGCCCGGCCGATCACGTCGCGGATCGACTTTCCGGTCAGATCGGGGTTCTGCTCGCAGCCGGAGAGCGCGAACTCCTTGCCGATGATCTTCTGGTCGAGGACGAACCAGGTGTACTCGTAGCCGGACTTCATGATGTGTTCGAGGGTGCCGAGGGTGTCGAAGCCCGGGAAGAGCGGGACCGGCAGCCGCTTGCCGCGGGCGTCCAGCCAGAGGGAGGACGGTCCGGGAAGGATGCGGATGCCGTGCTTGGCCCAGATCGGGTTCCAGTTCTCGATGCCCTCGGTGTAGTGCCACATCCGGTCGCGGTTGATGTGGTGGGCGCCCGCCTCCTCCGTGATGCCGAGCATGAGTCCGTCGACATGGGCGGGGACGCCGGAGAGCATCTTCGCGGGCGGGGTGCCGAGCCGCTGGGGCCACTGCTTGCGTACGAGGTCGTGGTTGCCGCCGATGCCGCCGGAGGTGACGATCACCGCCTGGGCCTTCAGCTCGAAGGTTCCGGTCGTCACCCGGCTGCTCGCGGTGCCGCGGGCGGACGCGCTCGGCTCCAGGATCTCGCCGGTCACCGTGTCGACGGTGCCCGCGGTGCGGCCGAGGCCGGTGACCCGGTGGCGGAACTTCAGCCGGACGAGGCCCTTGGCGACGCCCGCGCGGACCCGGCGCTCGAAGGGGGCGACGATGCCGGGGCCGGTGCCCCAGGTGATGTGGAAGCGGGGTACGGAGTTGCCGTGGCCGTTCGCGTCGTAGCCGCCGCGCTCCGCCCAGCCGACGACGGGGAAGAGCCGCAGCCCCTGGGCGTGCAGCCAGGAGCGCTTCTCACCGGCCGCGAAGTCGACGTACGCCTCGGCCCACTTCCGTGGCCAGTGGTCCTCCTTGCGGTCGAAGCCCGCCGTGCCGAGCCAGTCCTGGAGGGCCAGCTCATGGCTGTCCTTGATGCGCATCCGGCGCTGCTCGGGCGAGTCGATGAGGAAGAGACCGCCGAAGGACCAGTGCGCCTGGCCGCCGATCGACTGTTCGGGCTCCTGGTCGAGCAGGATCACCGAGCGCCCCGCGTCGACCAGCTCGGCGGTGGCCACCAGACCGGCGAGCCCCGCCCCGATAACGATCACATCAGCGTCGTACGCCATGGGTTCCATCCTTGTCGGGGCGATCCGGGCACGGCCGCGGTGGCGGTCCGGCGCGGACGCGTCGGAGGTTACTCGTGCGTCAGATCTTCTGCACCGGCCGCCGTCGCGTCAACAGCCCGGTCGGCGGCACTCCGGCCGCACCCGCGGGGCACAGGCGCTATCGTCGAAAAAAATCACCCACTTCTGGCCTGACTTGAGGTGGAAGCGTGTCAGTGCTGGTCCTCGTGCTCGCCGTGAGTGCCGCCTGCTGTCTTGGGTTCGGATTCGTCCTCCAGCAGGCCGCCGCCTCGCACGCCCCGAGGAGCGACTATCTCTCCCCCCGGCTGCTGCTGGACCTGATGCGGGTGCCGAGCTGGCTGGCCGGGATCGGGCTGATGGTCTGCGGCATGGTGCTGGGCGCCCTGGCCCTGGGCAAGGGCGAGGTGTCCGTCGTCGAACCCCTGCTCGCGACCAATCTGCTGTTCGCGATGACCCTGTCACGCCATCGCACCGGACAGCGGCTCGGCCGGCAGGGCTGGTCCGGGCTCTGGCTGCTCGCCGGCGGGGTCGCCGCCTTTCTGCTGGCGGGCCAGCCGCGGGGCGGCGAGGTGGTGACCAGTCCGCTGCGGCACTGGCTGGTGATCGGCGTGGTCGTGGGCACCTCCCTGCTGCTCACCACCTTCGCCAAGCGCATGCAGTCCGGGGTCGCGCCGGCGCTGCTCGCGGTGGCGGCCGGGCTCCTGTACGGACTTCAGGACGCCCTGACCCGGGTCAGCGGGCAACGGCTGTCCGACGGGGGCTGGGCGGTACTGGTGACGTCGTGGCAGCCGTACGCGGTGGTGGTGCTGGGAGTGACGGGACTGGTCCTGGTGCAGAGCGCGTTCGAAACGGGCCCGCTGCGGGTCTCGCTGCCCCCGCTGACCGCGTCCCAGCCGCTGGCCGGGATCGCCTGCGGGGTCGGCTTCCTCGGCGACCAACTGCGCACCGACACCGGCGCACTGGCCTGGCAGGCGGCCGGGCTCGTGGCGATCGTCGTCGGGATCGTGCTGCTCGGACTGCATCCCGCGATGCCGGAGGGGCCCGTGAGCGGGCGCCGGGAGAAGAGCCTCCAGCCGAACTGAGCGGCGGCTGTCCGGCCACGGGGGCCGTCCGCCTCGCGGCGGCGGGCGGCACCATGTGCTGATCGAGTACGTCATGGGCCAGTGATCACTTTCAGTGGTCTGATGTTGAATGAAGGACGTGACTCCTTCTGACGAGATCCTGGACATCGTCGACGAGAACGACGTGGTCGTGGGGCAGGCCCCGCGCGGCGAGGCGACCGCGCGGGGCCTGCGCCATCGCTGCGTCTTCATCGAGGCCAGGGATGCCGGGAGCCGGCTCTTCGTGCACCGCAGGACCCCCACCAAACTGCTCTTTCCGTCCCACTACGACATGTTCGTCGGCGGGGTGGTCGGGGCCGGAGAGTCGTACGACGAGGCGGCGCTGCGGGAAGCCGAGGAGGAGCTGGGAGTCTCCGGACTCCCCCGCCCCGAGCCGCTGTTCAAGTTCCTCTACAAGAGTGCGGAGCACTCCTGGTGGAGCCACGTCTACCAGGTACGGTGCGAGCTGCCGGTGAACCCGCAGGTGGAGGAGGTCGCCT
Organism: Streptomyces sp. NPDC018000; assembly: GCF_044328025.1. NCBI lineage: Bacteria > Bacillati > Actinomycetota > Actinomycetes > Kitasatosporales > Streptomycetaceae > Streptomyces > Streptomyces sp. NPDC018000. The sequence goes on along the minus strand of NZ_JBIRGM010000006.1, from coordinate 120,950 downwards.
GGCACACCTTCCTCACCGATGCGGAGCTGGAGCGGCGGCTCGGCGACTGGGAGTGGGTGCCGGACGGCCTGGAGACGTACCACCGGCTGCGCGCCTTCCGGGCGGGCCGGGCAAGCTCCTGAGTCAGGACTCCGGCGGCAGACACGCGCCCGCTCCCGGGGCCGGGCCCGTGCCGGGTGGATTGCGGCCGTGGTCGGTGGTGGCACGTTCCACCAGGTTCTCGCATGCCGGCAGCATGGGCCGGGCCCATGCTGCCGACCGCGGTCGGCGTGTTCACCGACGCCGCTGACAATCATGGGCGAGGTCGTAAGGTTCACGCGTGAACGAATTCGTACAGAGCCTGCGGCTGTGGTTCGCGCCGCAGCGAATCCGCGAAGAGGGCGAAACCCCCGACTACCGGTTCTCGCTCGCCAATGAGCGCACCTTCCTCGCCTGGATCCGCACGGCTCTCGCACTGATCGGCGGCGGTTTCGCGGTCGACCAGTTCCTCCCGGAGCTGGCGTGGGGCATCCGCACGGGACTGGCGCTCGCGCTGCTCGGGGCCGGTGTGCTGTGTGCGCTGCGGGCGATCAATCACTGGGTGCTGTGCGAGCGGGCGATGCGGCGGGGGAAGGACCTGCCGGTCTCCCGGTTCCCGACGCTGCTCGGTCTCGCGGTCGCCGTCGTCGCCGTGGTGATGGTGGTGGTGGTCCTCTTCGGCTGGGAGGGCCGGTGACGGCCGAGGGGCGCGACCCCGGGCTGCAGCCCGAGCGGACCAGGCTGGCCTGGCGACGTACGACCCTGTCCTGCACGGTCGTGGCACTGCTGGCGGTCAAGCAGGCGTTGCACGACGGGGCGAGCCCGGCCGGGGTCGTCGCCATGGCGCTGAGCGCACTGACCTGGCTCGGTTTCCTGCTCGTGGCGCACCGGCGGGTCCTCGAAATGGGGACCGCGCGTCCGCAGCCGCTTTCGGCGCGCGGGGCGCTGACCGCTGCGGCGTGCACGATCGCGCTCGCGGTGTTCGCCGTGGCCATGCTCTTCTGAGATCCTGCCGGGCTCTGAGTCCACGAACCGGATTCCGGGAGCTCGCTGGACGACATACCGACTGGTCGGCATGATGAACGCCGACCGTCTTTCACCACGGAGGTGCGCATGATGAGCCCAGCCCACCCGCCAGGTCTCGACCTCTACCGGCTGCGCGGACATCTCGACCGCGAGCGGCCGGGACTGGTGAACGGACCGCTCGAAGCCCGGCTCATCGAGGGCGGCCGCTCAAATCTGACGTACATCGTCACGAACGGCACCGGCCGCTGGGTCGTACGCAGGCCCCCGCTGGGTCATGTGCTGGCCACCGCACACGACATGAAGCGCGAGCACCGGGTGATCAGCGCCCTGTTCCCGACGGCCGTTCCGGTGCCCGAACCGGTGCTGCTCTGCGAGGACGACTCGGTGACCGGGTCGCCCTTCTACGTCATGGAGTACGTCGAGGGCACCCCGTACCGCACGGCCGAGCAGCTCGCCCCACTGGGCGCCGAGCGCACCCGGGCGGCCGTCCTCGGTCTCGTCGACACCCTCGTCGAACTGCACGCCGTGGACCCGGAGTCCGTCGGGCTCGGCGACTTCGGGCGCCCCGAGGGCTTCCTCGACCGACAGCTGCGCCGCTGGGGCAAGCAGCTGGACGCCTCCCGCAACCGTGAGCTGCCCGGCATCGACGAACTGCACGCCGCGCTCGGCCGTGAGCTGCCCGTCTCCCCCGCGCCGACCGTCGTACACGGCGACTACCGCCTGGACAACGTCCTGATCGGCTCCGACGACCGGATCAAGGCCGTTCTCGACTGGGAGATGTCGACGCTCGGCGACCCGCTGACCGACCTCGGACTGCTGGTGATGTACAGCTGCGACCTCGATCTGCCGAATTCCCCGGTCTCCACCACCAGCGGCGCGGCCGGCCACCCCACCCCCGCCGAACTCATCGAGCGCTACGCCGCGCGCTCCGGCCGGGACACCTCCGCCATCTCCTGGTACACGGCGTTCGCCTGGTTCAAGCTCGCCGTGATCCTGGAGGGCATCCACTACCGCTACACCCTGGGCCAGACCATCGGCGCCGGCTTCGACGGCATCGGCGATCTCGTCCCCGTCTTCATCGAGCACGGCCTCACCACCCTCCAGGAAGGCTGATCACCCCCATGGACTTCGCATTCGACGCCCGTACCGAAGAGCTGCGCAGCAAGCTGTTCACCTTCTTGGACGAGCATGTCCACCCGGCCGAGAAGATCGCGGACGAACAGCGCGCGCTTCTGGCCTCCCCGTGGGACACCCCGCAGATCGTCGAGGACCTGAAGGCCGAGGCGCGGCGGCAGGGGCTGTGGAACCTCTTCCTTCCCGATGCCGAGCACGGTGCCGGACTGACCAACCTCCAGTACGCACCACTCGCCGAAATCACCGGCCGTTCCCCGCAGTTGGCGCCGACCGCGTTGAACTGCGCGGCGCCGGACACCGGGAACATGGAGGTGCTCCTCCAGTTCGGCACGGACGAGCAGAAGAAGCGGTGGCTGGAGCCGCTGCTCGCCGGCGAGATCCGCTCGGCGTTCGCGATGACCGAGCCCGAGGTGGCCTCGTCGGACGCGACGAACATCGAGACGCGCATGGTGCGGGAGGGTGACGACTACGTCATCAACGGCCGCAAGTGGTACATCTCCGGGGCGATGAACCCGGACTGTCAGATCTTCATCGTGATGGGCAGGACGGCGACTGCCGATGGCCCTGACGGCGCGGACATCCGCCGTCGGCAGTCGATGATCCTGGTCCCCCGCGACACCGCCGGTCTCGAAGTGCGGCGCGCCATGCAGGTGTACGGCTACGAGGACCATTACCACGGCGGTCACGCCGAGGTCGTCTTCACGGACGTACGGGTGCCCGCCGCGAATCTGATCGGCGAGGAGGGCGGCGGCTTCGCCATCGCCCAGGCACGTCTGGGGCCGGGCCGCATCCACCACTGCATGCGACTGATCGGCATGGCCGAGCGGGCGATCGAGCTGATGTGCAAGCGGGCGGTGTCCCGTACGGCCTTCGGCAAGCCGCTCGCCCAGCAGGGCGTGGTACAGAACTGGATCGCGGACGCGCGGGTCACGGTGGAGCAGCTGCGGCTGCTGGTGCTGAAGACGGCGTGGCTGATGGACACGGTGGGCAACCGGGGTGCACACACGGAGATCCAGTCCATCAAGATCGCCACGCCTCGGGCGGTGGTCGACATCCTCGACCAGGCGGTGCAGCTGCACGGTGCGGGTGGCGTCAGCCAGGACTTCCCGCTGGCCGAACTGTGGGCGGCGGCACGGACATTGCGGCTGGCGGACGGGCCGGACGAGGTGCATCAGCGGTCGTTGGCCCGGCGGGAGATCAAGCGGTACATGTAGGCGGTGGCCCGGGCAACGGACAGCGTCAGCTCGCGCTGACCGCACGCGGGGCATTTCCGCCCGCGCGACCGGGCCGGGCGACGTCCCCCGGCTCGTCGCTCGGCCCGGCAGGGCTTGCGTCACTCGTTATGCAGTACCTCGGCGATCGGCAGCTGTGCCGCCGTGCGGGACGGGAGCAGCGCGCCGAGGACGGCGATGAAGACGCCCGCCAGGGCAACGGCGACCAGCACTGGGGCGTGCCAGACATTGATCATCGACTCCGAGAACACCAGGATCTCGATGTGCTCGATGATCAGCCGATGGGCGACCATCCCGACCGGGACGCCGATGATTCCGCTGACCACGCCCAGCCCAAAGACCGAGGTCACCGTCATCGCGACGACCTGGCGCGGCGTCATGCCGATCGACTTCAGCATGCCGAGGTCTCTGCGGCGCTCCCGTATGTTCAGCAGCACGGTGTTGAAGACGCCGAGCGAGGCGACCACGCACAGCAGGACGGTGAAGATCGTCGAGAAGCTGATGACCGACGCGATGGGGCCGGGCGCCTGGTGCGTCACCACGTTTGGGTAGAGCCCTGGGTCGGCCTCCTTGATCGCCTTGATGTAGGCGTCTGCGTCCGCGCCGGGAGCGAGCCGCACGGAGTACTCGACCACGTGCAGCTTCATGCCGAGCCTGGCCAGAGTCGCCGCGTTGGACTGCACCGACCGCGCGTTGCCCTGGAGGGGTTCGCCGACGATGGTCAGGGGCAGCAGTCGGCCACCGAGGTCCAGGGTGATCCGGTCGCCGAGCTTGAGTCCGTGCTGGTCCAGGAACGCGGGCCCGGCGATCGCCTCGCCCGGCCCGGTCGCCGGGCGCCCCTTGACCACGTGCAGTGGCCGCTCGACGGCGTCACCACCGTAGAAGTCGACGAACACGGGTTGGGTGTAACCGACCACAGCGGCCTGTTCGAACGCTCGCGAGGTCACCTGGTCGGCTCTGGGGTCGGAACGCAGCTCAGCCTCGATCTGGGCGTCGGTCAGCTTCGGCACCCTCTGGTGGGCATCGGCCGAGCCCACCTGCACGTGGACGAAGGTGCGGCCGTTGTCCGCCTCCGGCGGCTCAAGCGAGGCGAGCAGCGTGCCGCTCAGACCGGTGGCGAAGGTCACCGTGACCACGCCCAGGACGATGGACGACATGGTGAGCGCCGTCCGGGCCGGGCGGGCGAAGGGCTGGCCCAGGCCGAGGCTGACCGCGCGCGGCAGCCGGGTGCCGCTCAGCCAGCGTTGGATCCGCAGGCCGCGCCCGGTCCGCGGCGCGCTGCCGGCGGTGATCGCCTCGGCGGCGGAGATCCGGTGGGCGCGCGAGGCCGGGAGGAAGGCGGCGACGGCGACCAGCAGCGGCACGCCGACCAGGCAGGCGAACGGCAGCCAGAGCGGGGGGTCGAGCGCGGCGGTGCCGGTTTCGACCCCGGAGAAGGCGGTGTCGATGATCGGCCGGGCCAGCACCCAGCCGACCGCAGTACCGAGGACGCTGCCGACGACCGCGGGCACCGAGACCATCGTGACGTAGACGGTGACGACCTGGCGTGGGGTGAAGCCGAGCGCCTTGAGAACGCCGATGTGCCGGTAGCCGGACACCACCGCGCCGCTCACCACGTTCCCGACGATCAGGACGGCCACCACCAGCCCGAGCCCGCCGAAGACCGACATGAACGGAAGGTAGGAGTCGGCCGAGGCGGAGAACGCCTGCTTGAGGGTCAGGTAGGACTGCGCGCTGGTCAGCGCGTCCCCGGGCAGGCCCTTGGTGGCCCTGGCAAGGTCCGCCTTCACCCTGTCCTCGTTCGAGGCGTCGGTGAAGCGGTAGAGCATCTGCGCCGAGACGGGATGCAGGGCGGCCACCTGCTCGGGAGTGACCCAGCCGCCCGCCGACTTGCTCAGGCTGGTGGCGACGCCGACCACGGTGAGCGGCGGGGCGCCGGCGGGCGCGATCGTCCGACCCAGCAGAACATCCCAGCCGGTGCCCCGGAAGCCCATCTGGACGACGACCTCGCCCGGCTGGGTGGCCCAGCGGCCCGCGAGCAGCTTGACGCGGTCCACCGGGCCCGCCGGGTCGGCCCGGCCCACCAGGGTGATCGGCCCGGGCGCGTTGCCCAGCCAGTCGGTCGGGATGTCCAGGGTCACCTGGGCGAAGGGCCCGGCGGCGGCCTCGATGCCCGGCCCCTTGGCGGTGGCGGCCAACCGCTCCGCCGGGGCCTTCGCGGTGTCGAACGTCGCGACCACGTGGGCGCCGCGCTGCTGGCCGAAGGCCGCGTCGAACGGCGCCCGCGCGGCGCTCATGACGGCGAGTGCGAGCAGGATGGTCGTGGTCGAGCAGAAGACGACCAGGCCGATCACGATCGTCTGGAGCCTGCGCCGCTTGACCGCCGCGCGCGAGGCCCGCCACACGGCCCCGGTCATGCGGAGTGCTCCAGGGAGCGCTCGCGGGCGATCCGGCCGTCCGCGACCTCCACCAGCCGACTGGCACAGCGGGTGGCCAGGTGCGGGTCGTGGGTGACGATCAGCAGCGTCTGCCCGATCTGGTTGAGGTCGATCAGCAGGTCCATCACCTGCTCACCCGAGCGGCTGTCCAAGGCGCCGGTCGGCTCATCCGCCAGCAGCAGCGCCGGACGGTTCATCAACGCCCGGGCGACGGCCACTCGTTGGCGCTCGCCACCGCTGAGGGTGGCCGGGTAGGTGTCCTTGCGGTGGGCGACTCCGAGTTCGTCCAGCAGCTCCAGCGCCCGTCGGCGCGCCTGGCGCGCCGAGGTGCCGGTCAGCTGGGCGGCAAGGGCCACGTTGTCGAGTGCCGGCAGGTCGTCGATGAGGTTGAAGAACTGGAAGATCATGCCGATGTGCCGGCGGCGGAACAGTGCCAGCCCGGTCTCGTTCAACTGCCCCAGGTCCTGGCCGTGCACCTGGACCGTGCCGCAGGTGGGCCGGTCCAGGCCGGCGACCATGTTCAGCAGGGTGGACTTGCCGCAGCCGGACGGGCCCATCACGGCGACCGCCTCGCCGGCGCGGATCCGCAGGTCGATGCCGTCCAGAGCCTTGGCATCTCCGAACTCCTTGTGGACTTCTGACAGTTCGACGACGATCTGCGCGTCGCCCGGCCGGGTGGTCCCGTCGTCATTGCTCATGGCCGTGACGTTAGAAGCGGCAGGCCCGACGATGGATCCCACCCGGGATGTAACTGTCCGGGCCCGTAGTACCGGGGATGTACACAGACGGCACCCCCGAATGATGTGGACCATGCCGTGAGCTGGGAAGCTGGCGGCGTGTGGGGAACGAATGCGGGCTGGATCGCCGCCCTGGTGGCAGCAGGCGCGGCCAGCTGGCTGGCCGTGGCGCTCGCCCAGGCGCGGCGCGCGTACCGGGCGGCAATAGGCGAGCGCGGCTGGCTGCTGGAGCGGGAGCGGCAGAGCGCGGCGCGCACGGCCGTCGACGCCGAGCGGGCCAGGATCGCCGCGGAGCTGCACGACATCGTCAGCCACAACGTGAGCCTGATGGTTGTGCAAGCCGGTGCGGCCCGTGAGGTGCTGGCCACCATGCCGGAGGAAGCAACGGCCGCGATGACCGCCGTTGAGACCGCCGGGCGGAACGCGATGACCGAACTGCGACACCTGCTCGGCCTGCTCGCCCCCGCGCCGGACGGCGCCGACGAGCCGGATCGGGACGGCTTCGCGCCGCAGCCGAGCCTCAGTCGGCTCAGCCCGCTGATCGACCGGTTCGCCTTCGCCGGCCTGCCGGTGGAGGTGCGGATCTCCGGCGAGCCGCGGCCACTGCCGGGCGGAATCGACGTGACGGCGTACCGGATCATCCAGGAGGCGCTGACCAACGCGCTCAAGCACGGGGACGGGGTGAAGGCGGAGGTGACAGTGCGCTACGCGGACCACTACCTGCGGGTGGAGGTGCTGAACAGCGGGCCGAGCGTGCTCACCGGGGACGCGGCTGGTCCCGAGCGGCGGGCCGACGGGACGGGGCGCGGGCTGCTCGGCCTGAGCGAGCGGGTCGCCGTCTACGGCGGCGACCTCGACGCCCGGCGCCGCATCGGCGGCGGCTTCCGCATCCGCGCGCGCATCCCGCTGGACCGGCCGTGACGGACGCGCCCTCAACCGGCCAGCTCGGGCCCCGGGTCGTGATCGCCGACGACCAAGAGCTGGTCCGCACCGGGTTCCGGATGATCCTGACCGCCCGCGGGATCGACGTGGTGGGCGAGGCATCCGACGGCGCCGAGGCGGTCGCCAAGGTGCTCGAACACCGGCCGGACGTCGCGCTGTTGGACATCCGGATGCCCGGAATGGACGGCCTGGAGGCCGCCCGCCGGATCCTCGTCCAGGTCCCCCGGTGCCGGGTGATCATGCTGACCACCTTCGACCTCGATCACTACGTGTACGCCGCCCTCGCCGCAGGCGCCAGCGGCTTCCTCCTCAAGGACGTCACATCGGCCCATCTCGCCGCCGCCATACGCCTGGTGGACACAGGGGACGCGCTGCTCGCGCCCTCGATCACGCGCCGACTCGTCGAACGCTTCGCCACCGGTGCCCCCACCCCGGCCGCCTCCACCAAAGCCCCGGCGCCGCACCGCGACTTGGCCCCGCTGACGCCGCGCGAGCGGGAGGTGCTGACACTGCTGGGGCATGGCTTCTCCAACAGCGAGCTGGCGAGCGAGCTGACGCTCAGCGAGTCGACAGTGAAGACGCACGTGGCGCGGATCTTCGCCAAACTCAACCTCCGCGACCGCGCCCAGGCGGTGGTTCTCGCGTACGAGACGGGCCTGGTCTCGCCGGGTGGGGGGCAGCAGCGCCCGGTGCGCGGACGGTGACCCGGGCCAGGTTCCGCTCAGAAGGGTCCTGAGCCACCGTCGTTCCACATCAGTCACGGACGATCGAGACCTCAGCATCGTCGTCCCAACGGACATGCTTAGCCATGGGCGGCAACCTACGCCGCCCGCCCTGCCGCGCGCCTACGACCGTGGCAAGCTCCCCCAACAGGTGGCACCTCCAGCGAGTGCGCCGAACACCGGACGTCAAAAGTTTTGACAGCTATGCCGGTTTTCTGTTCCGTTCCTACCCGGACCCGGACCCGGGCTCGGTCGTCGGTGGACGGGCTCGGTTGTCGGCGGTGGTGGTCAGTGGGTTGCCCCGATCCGGTCGAGTACGGACGTGTAGAGGGAGCGTCTGTCGGGGCGGGCGTGGGCGGCGGCTCGACGGAGGGCGGGGATCGCTGCCTCGCTCATCCTGATGAGCCCCTCGGCCGCCGTCCTGCGCACGACGGGATGCGGGTGCGCGAGCAGTCCGGTCACGGCGGGGATCGCGGGCTCCCAGCCGGCGTGGCAGAGCGTGCGGATCGCCGTACGTGTCACGTCCGGCCGGGGATCGTCCAGCAGGAGCATGGTGTGGCTCAGATAGGTGCCCCGGTCCAGCATCGTCCGTGCGGTCCGGTGGGCTCGCAGGCGTACCTTGGTCCGGGGATGGTTCAGCAACTCACCGAGCAGGTCGCGCAGTCCGGGGTCCTGGTCCGTGTCCGGACCGAAGTGGGCCTCGGCCATTTCTGTGAGTGCCCGGCATATCTGTTCCGGGGTGCCGGTTCGGGCCAGGTCCAGCAGTTCCTGCCGGGACGGCCGGTGCGAGGGTCCGCCGGGTGCGGCAGGGGTGCGGTCACGGAGCGCTGCCAGCGCTGCCGCGTCCTGCTGTGCAGCGTCCGGGCCGCGCAGCGGGCCCTCTACGAGAAGAAGCCGGTCCGCAATGTCGTCGCGCCCTTCGGCGCGCAGCCGTCGGCACGTGCGCGTCAGCGCGGGGGTGCGCAGGAGCCGGCGGTCGAGGAGCAGGTCGAGGAAGCCCCAGGCCCCGGCGGCGAGGCGGTCGTCCAGGACCCTGGCGAGCGCGTCGGCGGGGTAGTTCCGCAACGCGTCACTGACTGCCGGTCCGGCGGCGGGCGGGGTGTTTTCCCACCACTCCAGCAACAGCCACACCAGCGGTTCCAGTGACCACGGAGAGAGCTTCGAGGCCACGAGAGCCACCCTGTCGCGCACGACGTCCTCGCTCCGGAGTTCCGTCTCGTCGAGGGTGAGCAGTGCAGGGGCCAGGTCCACGCCGATGGGTATGTCGATGTGCCCGCGGAGGTATGCGCGAAGCACCGGCAGCCTGGCCTCGGGCTCGGGCCACTTCGCCAGCGCCAGGGCAGCGCTCTCCCTGCGGTCCGCGGCGGTTGACCCCAGCATGTCCAGCAGGCGCTCTCTCAGAGCCGCGGAGCGGGGCTGGTCGAGGTCGTCGATGTGTACGTGCCGGGGCGGCGGCGTCGGTGCCTGGGCGGTCTCGGCCATGGTCCAGGGCGGTGCGTCGAGGGGCTGAAGAAGCGTCATCCAGTCGAGCAGGGCGGCCCGGACCTCGGGGTCCGTGCCGTGGTGGACCTCGATCAGTGCGGTCAGCCGGTCCCGCGAGCCGACCCTGCCGTCGTCCTGTCGGCGGAACTCCTCCAACGTGCCCGGTGCGCGCACCGCGTCGGCCAGTGCCGCCCGCCATGCCCGGGTCTCGGCGGGCATGCGTGCCGCGGTGGGCTCCGGGACTGCGAACGCCTCCCTCAGCACGGCGGCCTGGGCCTGCCAGGGGTCGGCTCCGAGCCGGGCCGACGCGAGCGCCTGATCGAGGTCGGCGCGGACCAGCACCGCTCCGAGCCTGCGCAGCAGCGTCAGCGTGGACCGGCTCGGCGTCGCGGGTGCGGGACGCAGTGCCCGTACCGCAGCGGTAACGGCCGGCTTGCCGGCCGCCGTCAGCGTCGGCGCGACCGCTTCGAGTACCGCTAGCAGGTCGTGCCGGTCCTCGTCCCGGGCATTGACGAGCGCGTCGAGCAGGACCGAGACGGACCGGGCGAACGTCGTCAGCTCCCCGGCCGCCCAGGGTGCGGAGCAGATACGCAGCGCGAACCGCACCACCCTGTCCCGGACCGCGGGCCGGGAGCCGGCCAGCCTGAGCCAGTCGGCGAGCATCGGTCGCAGCTTGTTCAGCCGGTCCTGGTCGAGCGGTACGTCCCTCGCTGCGACGCGCAGCGCGACCGGGGCATTCCAGCCCCCGGCCGCCAGCGACCTGATGTCGCGGTCTGTCGCACCGTCCACCGGTGACCGCTGCGCGACGGCCGATGTGGTGATGCCGTGTCCGGCCAGCGGTGTCGCCAGATCCTTCACGTCCCCGGAGGCCAGACCCACCCGGCCGTCCGCCACCAGGGAGAGCAGGGTGGCCGCCGCCGGTGACGCCTGGTCGTCCAGTGCGAGGACCGAGCGAGCACCGAGGGCGCCGTCGAGGCCCTCCAACAGCAGCTCGCGGGTACGGCCGTCCCGGCTGTGCTCGGCGGCGGCGAGAAGTGTCGCCGCGTAGGCGTCGCCGAGGACGGCGCGCAGGGCCGCGACGATTGCGCCGCGCAGCCCGGGGTTGTCGTGGTGGCCGAGCCAGAAGAGCAGCTTGGGCAGCGCCGCCGGTGTGCCCGCACGGACCAGCACATCGGCGGCGGTCTTCTTGATGTTCATGTTCGGGTGATCAAGACATGCGGCGATCGCGGTGCACGCCCAGTGGGCCTGTGCGTGACCCAGTGCCAGCAGGGCCTGCCGGACGGTCTGGATGTCCGGAGCGGTGGTCAGCGCGATCAAGGTCGCCGACAACGCCTGTGCGTCCTCGCCCGTGATGTCCCGGGCGAGCAGGGCGATGACGTGTTTGCGGACGTGCCGGTCGCGGTGGCGCAGCAGCCGGTGCACCTGGGCGCGGGTGCCCGCCCAAGGGGCCCGGAGCAGCAGTTCGAGCAGGATCGCCTGCTCACGGTCGGACAGTCCGGGCCGGTCCAGCAGATCCAGTGCCGTCGTCGCGACGAGTGCGTGGCCGGCCTCCTGCGCGTCTGCCGTGTCCAGCAGGCAGACCGGCCGGATCGCGCCCCGCTCGTGGAGACGGCGGCCCAGGGCGTGCACGGCGTCCAGGACCTCTTGGGGCACCACGGGCTCACCGCTCGGCTGTGGGTGTTCCCGCTCCTGAAACGCCGCCTGGTCGGCGACGATGCGCAGCAGCAGGTCGGCGATGACCGGCAGTGTGCCGACGTGGCCGTGGGCTGCGAGACGGCACAGTGCCGCCACCGGCTCGTCCGGGTTCAGATGGGAACTCAGCAGGGCCAGTTCCCGCTCGTCCGGACCACCGAGGTCCGCTGAGATGCGCGCAGGAAGGTCGACGGGATCGAGCCGTACGAGGAGGGCGCGCCGGAGCGCCGGATCGCGGTTCAGCTGCCACAGCACTTCGAGGGCGCGGTTCCGTACGGCGTACAGGTGAGGCGCGATCGCGTCCCCGGTGACGCCCAGCCCTTCTCGCAGGGCCAGTACCGTCTGCTGCCCGCCGATGGCCTCCAGTGCGTCCAGGGCAGCGGCGGGCGCCGAGGGCAGCAGAGCGATCACGGCGTCTTCGGCATCCGTATGGCGCAGCTCACGGATCGCGTCGAGGAACGGACCGGGGGCGGGAGCCGAAGGAAGTGCGCGTGTGATCGCGTCCCCGATCGGAAGCTCGTCAGCTCCCTGCCCGGCCAGGGCCACCAGCAGGGCGAGCCGTCGCACCCGGCTCGGATCGTCGGCGGCCGCATCCGTCAGTACCCGGAACACCTCCTTCCGGCAGGTGAACAGGATCGTTGCGATCTCACGGGGCGGAATCGAGTGATCGGCCAGGGCCAGGCCGATGACGGCCGGGACGTCCGCGCCGTCCACGAAGTGCCCGCGCCGGTGGAGACCGCGCAGGCACGTCGTCGCCGGCCCGCCGAACAGCAGCGGATCGCGTGCGGCGACGGCCGTGATTTCACCGATGTCGTCGCGGTCCGCCAAGTCGCCGAGCAGTTCCATTCCCCGTCGGCGAAGGCCCGGCGGAAGATCCGGATCGTCGATGATCTGCCGCAGCAGGTCCTTGTGACCGTGGCGGGCGGCGGTCGCGAGGGCAGCATCGGCCACCGCGGGCCTCTCCCCCGCCGGACCCGCGGCGAGAAACGGAGAGATGCACCCGGGCGGAAGCGGCTCCATCGCCGTCCACGGCTCGGTAAGTTCTCCCAGCGCGTCGGCGACGACTCTGTCGCTTTCGGCGCCGAGCAGACCGATCAGGTCTTCGCGGACCAGCGCGGGAGCCAGCAGTCCGGCGTGCAGCCCCTGTCGCGCGAGCCGAAGCGCCTCGGCCTGCAGCACGGGGTCGCCGCTGTCCGCCAGCTCGTCCACAAGTTGCGCCGGCCGACGCGCACCGCTGATGCCCGTCTCCCGTACGGCCTGGTAGAGGAGTTCACCCGGGGCTTCGTCACGGATCACCGCCGGCTCGTGGAGGAGTTCGGTGCGCAGCCACGCGATCCTCACCCGTACCGGCAGCCCGGCCGTGCGCCATGACAGGCGGGGGCGGCCCCGGAGACGGGGGCCGAGTCGCTCGTAGAGCCCCGCCAGCAGGAGGTCCGCCTCGGGCGGCCCCGTCAGCGATACGGGCAGCAGCCCGGCGAGTTCGGCCGTCTCGCCGTCGTCGGACGGGCGGCCCGCTGTCGCTCGCTCGGTGAGCATGACCAGCCCCAGATGGCGCAGGGCGGGGTCCTCGTGCCGGATCAGACGTCCAAGGACTGCAGGTGGGCAGTCCTGCGCGTCCAGGAGCCCGGGCAGCCGTCCGGCGTCGGCTCGGCACACGGCATCGTGGAATGGTTCGTCTGCCGGCGTCTTCACCGTCGGATGCTAACCGGGGCGCTGCTGGCTCCACCAACGGGATTCGCCCCTCCACGGCGGTGCGGCGGCGCACACCCGCTAGGGACGCAGGGCGCGCAGCAGCAGGTCGGCCAGGTGGTCGGCGACCTCCTGCCGGCTGAGCGGGCCGTCGGGCCGGTACCAGGTGGACAGATGGTGGACCGAGCCGAAGTGGTAGTCGACGATCAGGTCCGCCGGGGTGGCCGTGGAGAACACTCCGCTCCGCCGGCCCTCTTCCACCAGGGCCCGGAAGCGCTCGTGGTAGCGGCGCCGCTCCCTACGTACCTGCTTGTTCTTCTCCGGGCTGAGGTAGTGCATGGACCGGAAGAAGATCGAGGCGTCGTCGAGGTTCTCGATGGTCGTGACGACCACATCCGCGGCAGCGTCGCGCAGCCGTTGTTCGACCGGGGCGTCGGCGTCGGCGAAGGCGTCGAGACGCTCCTGCTGGAGCCGGAGCACCCGGGCGTAGACCTCCTGGAGGAGGTCCTCCTTGGAGCCGAAATAGTGGTAGAGCGCGCCCTTGGTGACGCCTGCCGCCTCGACGATCTCCTGGACCGAGGTGCGGTCGTACCCCTGCTCGGCAAAGAGCCGGGTGGCGGCGGCGAGCAGCCGCTGAGGGACGGGGGCCGTGTCCCCGTCCGTCGCCTTGGCCATTGCCGCCACCTTCCTTCCGTACCGTGCGTGAATCCGTGCTGTGCGTGAACCGGTCTGCCGAGGTGAACGCAGTTCCCGCCCGAGGATCTTCCCACTCGCCGTCTTCGGGAGTCCGGTCAGGATCTCGAGCAGGAGAGTTCCGGATTCCCGGGGCTGCGGGCGCCGGAGACGCGGAAGGCGTGGACCGGGGTCCCGGCGGGATCGGCGGGGGCCCGGTGGGCCTCGCCGCGCAGGGAGATCCACGTCTCCCGCCCCCTGCACCGCACTCATCGAATCCCGCCTCTCTCAGCCGGCCACCTCGGCAGACTAACCAGTCGGTATGTCGTAGTGGAAGGGGTCGACATCGCTCGGGCGACACTCCTGTCACAACTGTCGCGTCCGCCTCATTCCGTATTGCCTGAACGCGCGCTAGCGTGCGTGACCATGACAGTCGTCGCGATCACGGAGGTAGCCGAATGAGCCTGTCCAGACGTGGTTTGCTGGCCGCCGGCGGTGCGGTGGGAGCCCTCGCGGCGGCATCCGGCACCGGGGTCGCGAGCGACGCCCCCGCGGCCGGCCAGGGGCGGGGCACCGGGCACGGCCGGGTCCGTACCGGCTTCGACCGGCTGGCGGCGGACGGCTACGCGCTGCTGAAGGGCCAGAAGGTCGGGGTCGTCACCAACCCCACCGGGATCACTTCCGACGTGCGCCACATCGTCGATGTGATGCACCCGGACGAGCGGGTGGACCTGATCGCCGTCTTCGGGCCCGAGCACGGTTTCCGCGGCACCGCGCAGGCGGGCGGTTCGGAGGGGCGTTACGACGACCCGGCGACCGGACTCCCGGTCTACGACACGTACTTGAAGAGCGGGCAGCCGCTCGCCGATGTCTTCACCGCGTCCGGTGTGGACACGGTCGTCTTCGACATCCAGGACGCGGGCGCCCGCTTCTACACATACATCTGGACGCTGTACGACTGCATGGAGGCAGCCGCTCTCGCGGGCAAGCGGTTCGTCGTGCTGGACCGGCCGAACCCGGTGACCGGGCGGGCGGCGCTCGGGCCGGTGCTCGACCCGGCGTTCGCCACGTTCGTGGGCCGCCGGGAGATCTCGCAGGCGCACGGCATGACGGTGACCGAGCTGGCACTGCTCTTCAACGCGGAGTTCCTGGCCCGGCGGCCGGTGGACCTGCGCATCGTGAAGATGTCGGGGTGGAAGCGCTCGGACTTCTTCGACGCGACCGGACTGCCCTGGGTGCCGCCGAGCCCCAATATGCCGACGCCTGACACGGCGCTGGTCTACTCGGGGACCTGCCTGTTCGAGGGTACGAACCTCTCCGAGGGGCGCGGCACGACCCGGCCGTTCGAGCTGCTCGGCGCGGAGGGCATCGACCATCGGTGGGCGGCGGCCGCGAACGCGCTCGACCTGCCGGGAGTGGCCTTCCGCGAGGCGTACTTCGCACCGACGTTCTCCAAGTTCCAGGGAAAGACGGTCGGCGGTGTGCAGCTGCACGTCCACGACCGTGCGGCCTTCGATCCGGTACGAACGGGGATCGCTCTGCTGGTGACGGCGAAGCGGACATGGAGTGGTTTCGCCTGGCGCTCGGACAACTGGATCGACAAGCTCACCGGCAATAACCGGGTCCGCACATTGATCGATGCCGGGGCGGACACGGATGAGGTGGTGGGGGCGTGGGAGGCGGATCTTGCCGCGTTCCGGGCCGTGCGGAAGAGGTATCTCCAGTACCGGTGAGCCCGGCATCGGCGTAGGTGTACGCATGCGATCCGGGACTGCTCTCCTTGCGCTGCGATCCTGCCGCTTGCGCTGCGATCCTGCCGCCCGCCAGGACTCCAGCCGCTGGACGACTCCGCCGGTGGCGTGACGGACGGAGAAGGCACCCGGCGCGCCCGCCTTGCCTCTCAGCGGCCGGGCCCCGCCGCTACGGGCAGCCGGTCGACCGGCGCTCCGGCATCAGGCGTGAGCCGCTGATCCGCTGACCGGAGATGTCGTTCGGGTTGGAGAGCACACAGTTCTCCAACGACAGACAGCCGCAGCCGATGCAGTCGGTGAGATGGTCCCGCAGCCGGCCCAACTGCTCGATGCGCTCGTCCAGTTCGGATCGCCATGCCGCCGAGAGCCGCGCCCAGTCGTCACGGTTCGGGGTGCGCTCCTCCGGCAGTTCGGCGAGTGCGTCCCGGATGGTGGCGAGCGGGATTCCGACCCGCTGCGCCGCACGGACGAACGCGACCCTGCGCAGCGCGTCCCTGGTGTAGCGACGCTGGTTGCCGCTGGTGCGGCGGCTGCTGATCAGGCCCTTGGCCTCGTAGAAGTGCAGGGCCGAAACCGCGGCGCCGCTGCGCGCGGAGAGCTGGCCGACCGTGAGTTCATGGAGTGTCTGCGGGATCTGGGGCACCCCTCCAACCCTACTTGTCCACCCCTGGCCGGTCCGTCGTTGACAGGAACGCACCCGCCAACCATGCTGAGCAAGCGCTTAGACAGTGTGACGACGGATGGTCGAGAGCTGGAAGGGCAGGGACCAGGGACATGGCAGAGCCGAGGATTTTCAGGTCCGCGCAGGAGCTGCGCGACGGGGTGGACGAGCAGCTGGGTCACAGCGAGTGGCTGGAGGTCGAGCAGAAGAGGATCGACCTCTTCGCCGAGGCCACCGGCGACCACCAGTGGATCCATGTGGATCCGGAGCGGGCCGCGGCCGGGCCGTTCGGCACGACGATCGCGCACGGCTACCTCACACTCTCGCTGCTGCCGGCGCTCGTACCCCAGATCATGCGGGTCGAAGGCATGAAGATGGGCATCAACTACGGGACGAACAAGGTCCGTTTCCCGTCCACCGTGCCCGTGGGCTCGCGGCTGCGCGCGACGGCCGTCCTGAAGAGCGTCGAGGAGACCGGGGGCGGCGTGCAGGTCACCGCGCTCGTCACGGTCGAACGCGAGGGCGGCGACAAGCCGGTATGCGTGGCCGAGTCGGTGTCGCGCTACTACTTCTGACGACGCGCCCGGCGACCGCTACCGCTTGGCAGCGACCATGCGCAGCACGAGGTCGGCGTACAGCTCGCCGACCTCGTCCGGCGTCCGGCTGCCCTGCGCGTTGAACCAGCGCGCCACATCGATGCAGAGCGAGAGCACCGCGAGCGTGGTACCCGGGACGTCGGGCACGTCGAACTCCCCGGCCTGCACACCCTCGCTGATGATCCTGCGCACCACCGCGTCGCTCTTGCGGCGCAGCTCGACGATCTCGGTGCGGTGCTCCTCACCGAGGGCCTCGAGTTCGTACTGCACCACGCGGGCCGTGGTGTGCCGTTCGGCGTGCCAGCGGACGAAGGACCGTACGGCCTCGGCCAGCCGCTCGGCGGCCGTACCGCCGCCGTCGGCGGCGGCCTCCAGGACGAACAGGGCGCGGTCGTGACCGATCCTGCTGATCCGGTGGAGCAGCTCTTCCTTCGTCTTGTAGTGGATGTAGAGCGCGGCAGGGCTCATCCCCGCGCGGCCGGCGATGTCGCGGGTGGTGGTGGCGTGGTACCCGCGCTCGGCGAAGGCTTCGACGGCGGCGACGAGGAGCCGCCTGGCCGCCTCGGGCGCCACCTCGGCCCACGGCGCACTGTCGCCGTCGGTCTCCTCCGCCGTGCTCATCGTCACTCGCCCCTCTCGTCAGCAGGACGAACACCATACCCCGAACCTGAGCAAGCGCTTAGGGCCCGCCCGGGCGGGGCCGTCAGAGCTTCTGGAACGGGTCGTGCTCGGCGAGGATCTTCTCCAGCCGGGCCTGGTCGACCCGGCTGACGATCTGTCCCGCTTCCTGACGGTCACGGATGACCTTGGCCAGGGTGAAGCAGGAGGTGACGAGGTAGAGGACGCCGATCGCGAGGAATCCGCGGACCCAGGCGTCTGCGTCCAGGAAGTAGATACCGAGAGCCACCGCGGCCATCGCCACCCCGAAGGACGCGACGGCCTGGCCGTAGAAGGCTGCGGTGCTCTGCTGCTTGACCGATGTTGTGTCACTCATGCCACCCAGCATCGGCCGACGTGGTGTGCGCGACATCCGCCCCCGTACTCAGTCCGGTACTCAGACTCCCGTTCGAGCGATCCCTCGACTCTCCCCATTTACCCTTCTGCCCTTCGGCCTTAATTAGCGCTGCTAGTTTTCCGCTTGTCGCCCCTACCATGTGCCGCATGGCCCGACCGCGCAAGCCCCTCCTCAGCAGAGACCGCATCGTCGAGACGGCGAGCGCACTCGTGGACTCCGAAGGCCTCGACGCCGTCTCCACCCGTCGGCTCGCCGCCGAACTCGGGGTCAGCGGACCCTCGCTCTACAACCACTTCCGCAACAAGGACGAGATCCTGGACGCGGTCGCGGATGCCGTGTCCGCCCAGGTCGACCTGTCGATGTTCGACGAGTCGGACACCCGCGACTGGCGCGCCGCCCTGCACGACTGGGCCGTCTCCTATCGTGCGGCGCTCACCGAGCACCCGCACATCGCCCCGGTGCTCGCCCAGGGCCCGGGGCGCCGCCCTGCCGGTCTGAAAGTCGCCGACGCGGTCTTCGGTGCGATGGTCAGGGCCGGCTGGCCGCCCGCCCGGGCGACGTACATCGGGGCCCTGATGCGTTACTTCATCACCGGCTCGGCCCTCGGTTCGTTCGCCCGCGGCTTCGTCGACGACGAGACGGCGTACGACCCCGCGAACTATCCGCACCTCGGCCGGGCCCATCTGCCGGCCGACCGCCGCCAGAAGGTCGACGAGGGGGCGTTCGAGACCGGGCTGCGGGCACTGATCGACGGCCTCTCCCTCCAGTACGAGCAACTGGCGCCCGCGGGGACTGTTCGGCCTGCACCGAAGCGTTCCTGACGCATCCTGGACCACATGGCACGCATGGCGCACCCCGACCCGGCCGCACCCCGCCTCGCCGCCCTGGCCGCGCTCCTCGCCGACGAGACCCGGGCCGCCTTCTGCCTGGCCCTGCTCGACGGCCGCGCCTGGACCGCGGGCGAGCTGGCCAGATACGCCTCGGTGGCACCGTCCACCGCCAGCGAACACCTGGGCAAGCTCGTCGCGGGCGGGCTGCTGACCGAGGAGCGGCAGGGCCGCCACCGCTATCTGCGGCTCGCCGACGAACGGACCGCGCACCTCGTCGAGGACCTGGCGGCCCAGGCCGTCCCCGGCACCGTGCCCGAGCGTCCGCGCACCCTGAGCGCGGTGAGCGCCGGCAGCGCACTCGCTCGCGGACGCACCTGTTACGACCATCTCGCGGGCCGGATCGGCATCGCGATCGCCGATGCCATGACCGTACGGGGACTGCTGCGGCAGGACGCCGGCTTCGCGCTCACCGACGACGGGCTCGGCTGGTTCGGCGGACTGGGCATCGGTCTGGAGTCGGCGTCGCGGCGTCCGCTCGTCCGGAGCTGTCTGGACTGGACGGAGCGCAGGCCGCACCTGGCAGGCGTCGCAGGGGCGGCACTGTGCCGGCATGCGCTGGATGCCGGGTGGTGCGTACGGATCGGGTCCGGGCGCGCGGTGAAGGTGACCCCGGACGGGGAACGGGCGCTGAACGAACACCTCGGCATCGAGCCGTCCACCATTCGGTAGGGGCCGAACGAACGCTGTCTCACCGTCGGGTCCATGACGACGACACCCGCCCCGGCGGCGACACCCGCGGCACATCGCGACTGGCGAGCCCCTGCCGCGGCCTGCACCGGCGTGGATCGAGCTCGCGGCCGACGCCGCCCCCACTTGCCGGTCGGTCTTGGTTTTCGGGGGGCCACCGCGACTCGTGCCGGATTCCCCGGATGTCCGCCGCTCCGGACCGCCGTCGTCAGCCGAGTTCCGCGGCCTCCGTACCGGGGCTCGCGAACTGGGTGCGGTACAGCTCCTCGTACCGGCCGCCGGCCGCCAGGAGTTCTTCGTGGGTGCCCCGCTCCACGATCTGCCCGTTCTCCACGACAAGGATGAGGTCGGCCGCCCGTACGGTGGAGAGCCGGTGGGCGATCACGACCGCCGTGCGGCCGGCGAGCGCTTCGGTGAGCGCCTCCTGTACGGCCGCCTCGGAGGTGTTGTCCAGGTGGGCGGTGGCCTCGTCGAGGATGACGACACGCTGGCGGGCCAGGAGCAGCCGGGCGATGGTCAGCCGCTGGCGTTCGCCGCCGGAGAGGCGGTAGCCGCGTTCGCCGACGACTGTGTCGAGCCCATCGGGAAGTGAGGCGACCAGGCCGTCCAGGCGTGAGCGGCGCAGGGCGTCCCAGAGGTCTTCCTCGGTGGCTTCGGGGCGGGCGAGGAGAAGGTTGGCGCGGACCGACTCGTGGAAGAGGTGGCCGTCCTGGGTGACCATGCCCAGGGTGTCACGCAGAGTGTCGGCGGACAGATCGCGTACGTCGATGCCTCCGATGCGTACCGAGCCCTCGTCCGTGTCGTACAGGCGCGGCAGCAGTTGCGCGATGGTCGACTTGCCCGCGCCGGACGAGCCGACGAGTGCCACTGTCTGGCCGGGTTCGGCGCGGAAGGAGACCCCGCGCAGCACTTCGCCGCCGCCGCGGGTGTCGAGAGTCGCGACGTCTTCGAGCGAGGCGAGGGACACCTTGTCGGCGGACGGGTAGCCGAACCGCACCTGGTCGAACTCCACGGACACCGGGCCCTCCGGGACCGCTCGTGCGTCCGGCTTCTCCGCGATGAGCGGCTCGAGGTCGAGGACCTCGAAGACCCGCTCGAAGCTGACGAGGGCGCTCATCACCTCGACGCGCGCCCCGGCAAGGGCGGTGAGCGGCGCGTACAGCCGGGTCAGCAGCAAGGCCAGGGAGACGACCGCGCCCGCGTCCAGTTGCCCGCGCAGCGCGTAGAACCCGCCGAGCCCGTAGACCAGGGCGAGCGCCAGCGCGGACACGAGGGTGAGGGCGGTGATGAACGCGGACTGGGCCATGGCCGTGCGCACCCCGATGTCGCGCACCCTGCCTGCTCTGGCGGCGAATTCGGTGGACTCGTCGGCGGGCCGGCCGAAGAGCTTGATCAGTGTGGCGCCGGGCGCGGAGAAGCGCTCGGTCATCCGGGTCCCCATCGCGGCGTTGTGGGCCGCGGCCTCCCGCTGGAGCCTCGCCATCCGGGTGCCCATGCGGCGCGCGGGCAGCACGAACACCGGCAGCAGCACCAGTGCGAGCGCGGTGATCTGCCAGGAGATGGAGAGCATGACGCCGAGGGTGAGGAGCAGCGTCACGACATTGCTGACGACGCCGGAGAGTGTGTTGCTGAAGGCGCGCTGGGCTCCGATGACGTCGTTGTTGAGGCGGCTGACGAGCGCGCCGGTACGGGTGCGGGTGAAGAACGCGATCGGCATGCGTTGCACATGGTCGAAGACGGCGGTGCGCAGATCGACGATCAGCCCTTCGCCGAGGTTCGCCGAGAGCCAGCGGCTGACCAGACCGAGTGCCGCCTCCGCGACAGCGATCACGGCGATGAGCAGGGACAGGCGTGTGACGGTGCCCGCGTCCTCGCCGGCCACGATCGCGTTCACGACGCGGCCGGCGAGGACGGGGGTGGCGACAGCGAGCAGCGCCGTCGCCACGCTCAGGATCAGGAACAGGGCGACCCGGCGCCGGTGCGGACGGGCGAACGCGGCGATGCGCCGCAGGGTGGCTCGATCGAAGGGGCGTCGGTCCGCTTGTGCGTTCATGACGTTGTGGAGCTGCGTCCACGCGGTGGCTTCCATGCTCATGAAAGGAACGTACGACCTCCAGCGTGCTTGAGGTCAACCGCCGTGTTCGACAGGCCTGGACGTCGAGTTCCGGGATGTCCTTGGGCAGTGGGCGGATCCGGCGGCCGTGGTGACCGAGACGGTATTGCCGTGGTCGCGGAACGTGGCCCTCGTGGTCAGTCCAGGACTTGTGCGAGGTAGGCGCGGAGCAGGACGCGGGTCTCGGCGACGATGGCCCGGTCACCCGACGGATCGGTGCGGAAGGCGAGTTGGAGGAGGGCGTCAGCGGTCTCGACGCAGACCAGGACGGTCCGGAGCAGATCCTCGTCGGGGGCGCGGCCGAGGTGCCCGGAGAGCAGTTCGGTGAGCCGGCCCGCGACCCGGTGGTTGGCTTCACTGGCCGGGTCGTCGTCGGGGGCCGGAACGCCGAAGTCGACGAGCGCGAAACCGGCCACGGAGAGCTTCATCGCCAGGTATTCGTCCAGGACGGCATCGATGGCGCCGCGCCAGTCGGCGGCCGGGATGGCGGCGAGGCGGGCGGTGATGCGTTCGGCGTAGCCGTCCAGGTTGCGCCGGGCGAGCGCATCGGTCAGGGCGCGCTTGTTGGAGAAGAAGCGGTAGACGGAGCCGATGGGGACCTCGGCGCGGACGGCGACGGCCCGGGTGGAGAGCTGCTCGTACCCGGTCTCGTCGAGGAGTTCGGCGCAGGCGTCGAGTATCCGGGCGAGGCGTTCGGCGCTGCGCTGCTGCACGGGGGCACGGCGGAGGTTCGTGTTCGCATGGGGCACGGTCTCCATGATGCCGTGGGCCTCCTCCGACCCCCTGTGCCCCACGAATGCCGTTGACGCGTCCCGATCCAATTCCTACGGTTACCCATAGGATTCCTTCGGCACCGGGAGCGCACATGAGCGGCATCGAGCAGGCGAGGAAGACGGCGGAAGGGCTCCAGCATTCCGCCGGGTTCGGCAATCAGCACAGCTCGGAGGCGGTGCCGGGGGCGTTGCCGCACGGCCGTAACTCCCCGCAGCGAGCACCCCTCGGGCTCTACGCGGAGCAGCTGAGCGGCTCGGCGTTCACCGAACCGCGGGTGCACAACCGCCGTTCCTGGCTCTACCGGATCCGCCCGTCGGCCACTCATCCCCCGTTTGTCCGTATCGGCAACGGGGCGGTGCGCACCGCCCCGTTCACCGAATCCGTGCCCGACCCCAACCGGCTGCGCTGGGATCCGCTCCCCGAGCCCGCGGCCGGGACGGACTTTCTGGCCGGCCTGTGGACTCTCGGCGGCAACGGCGACGCGACGCAGCGCACCGGCATGGCTGTGCACCTCTACCACGCCAACTCGTCCATGACCGACCGGGTGTTCAGCGACTCGGACGGCGAGCTGCTGATCGTCCCCGAGCAAGGTGGCCTGCTGCTCCGTACCGAACTGGGCCTGCTGCGCGCGCGGCCGGGGCACATCGCGCTGATCCCGCGCGGCGTCCGTTTCCGTGTGGAGCTGCTGGATGCCACCGCACGCGGCTATGTCTGCGAGAACTACGGCCAGCCGTTCGCCCTTCCCGATCTCGGCCCGATCGGCGCCAACGGCCTGGCGAACGCCCGGGACTTCCTCGCCCCCGTCGCCGCGTACGAGGACGACGACCGCCCGGTGGAGGTGGTCAACAAGTTCTGCGGGAACCTCTGGTCCGCGACCTATGACCACTCGCCGCTCGACGTGGTCGCCTGGCACGGCAACCACACTCCGTACGTCTACGACCTGCACCGTTTCAATGTCATCGGCTCGATCAGCTACGACCACCCCGACCCGTCGATCTTCACGGTGCTCACCTCGCCGTCCGACACCCCCGGTCTGGCCGGCGTCGACTTCGTCGTCTTCGCGCCGCGCTGGCTGGTCGGTGAGGACACCTTCCGGCCCCCGTACTTCCACCGAAATGTGATGAGCGAGTACATGGGCCTGATCGAGGGCGCGTACGACGCGAAGACGGCCGGCAAGGGCGGCTTCGTCCCGGGCGGCGGCTCGCTGCACAACATGATGTCGGCACACGGCCCGGACCGGGAGACCTTCGACCGGGCGAGCGAGGCGGAGCTGAAGCCGCAGAAGATCGACGACGGTCTCGCCTTCATGTTCGAGACCCGCTGGCCTGTGACGGCGACCGGGCAGGCGGCGACCGCCGGCCATCTGCAGCGTGGCTACGACGACGTGTGGCAGGGTCTGAGCCGCAACTTCAGGCCGTAGGCAACGACGCCGCTTCTCGGCCCCGCGTCGTCGCGTCCGCTGTGTCGCAGTACGGAGAGACCAGGTGACCCAGGTGCCTCAGATGCCCAAGATGCCCCAGGGGCATGCCTTCGCCCCCGATTCGCTGGTCCTGAACCGCAAACTGCCGCTGTGGTACCAGGTCTCGCAGTCGTTGCGCGCCTCGATACTGGGCCGCGCCAAGGACGCATCGGCGCGGCTGCCGACCGAGGAACAGCTCGCCGCGCACTACGGCGTCAGCGTCCTGACGATGCGTCAGGCACTCAAGGAGCTGGAGACGGAAGGGCTGATCAGCAGGCACCGGCGGCGCGGCACCTTCATCGAGCCGCGCGCCCGCCGGGTGTCACCGGTCCGGCTGCTGGGCTCGATCGATGCGATCGTGGCCCAGCAGTCGGGCGAGCGGTCCATGGTCCTCGGCCATGGACCGCTCGCCGTGCCGGGAGGCCTCACCGAGTACTTCCCCGACTGCGCGGAGGTCGTCAGTTACCGTCGGCTGCGCCGCGACGGGGAGAGCGACGAGCCCACCAACTGGGCGGAGAACGCGGTGCATCCCGAGGTCGCGGCCCGGCTCGATGTCGCCGATCTCGAACGCTGGCCGATGACCAAGGTGCTGCGCGACCGGGTCGGTGTCCGGATCGCGCGCATCACGGACACGGTCGAGGCGCGCCTCGCCGACCCGGCCACCGCCGAGCTCCTCCGGGTGCCGCTGCTGAGCCCGATCCTTTTCTACACGGGCGTGACGTACGACGAGAGCGGCCGGGTGGTGGATGTGGCGCAGATCCGCTACCGGGGCGACCGGTTCTCCTTCTCGGTGACGGTGGAGGCGCAGCACTGACGGCCCGCGCGCTACCGGTCGAAGGAGTCCAGCACCCGGCGCAGCGCCCGGTCGAAGACGCCGTCCAGATCGATCGGACCGGGGTCCTCGGCGAATCCCGCCGCCATCCGCGGATACTTCCCGGTGGCGATCTGGCTGATCAGATAGTTGGTGCGCGCGGCGTGCTCCTGCTCCTCGGACCAGGGCAGCGACCGGCTGCGCTCCGCCGTGGCGATCTCGTTGGCCACATAGGTGGTGACCACACCGTTGACCATGGCGATGAGTTCCATCTTCTCGCCGAACCGTGCGTCGACCCCGTCCAGGCAGCTGAGCGCGTACTCCAGGTACCGCAGGACGTTCGGGCTGAAGCCGTACACGGGTGACATCAGCCGGGGCACCCAGGTGTGGCGGTGCATCATCTCGCGGGCCTGGTGGGCCAGCGCGACGAGATCGGCGCGCCAGTCGCCGGACGGCTCCGGGAACTCGTACCCGCCGCTGACCGCGTCGAGCATCAGCTCGTACAGGTCCTCCTTGCGCGGCACGTAGTTGTAGAGCGACATCGTGCCGCATCCGAGCTCCGCCGCGACCTTCCGCATGGACACCGCGTCGAGGCCCTCCGCATCGGCGATACGGACGGCTGCCGCCGCGATGTCAGCACGGCTGAACGCGGGCCTGGGGCCTCGGCCCGCACGCTCGGGGCGCGCCCAGATCACTTCGCACACAGCGGGTCGCCCCACCATCGATCACCACCTCTCCCACCATCGTAGTTACGTACACCGTACGTAGTGCGGTACGGTGTACCGCATGACAACTACGTACGCTGTACTTAGTGAAGGTCTGGAGAAGCGCTACGCCGATGTCCACGCCCTGCGCGGGCTCGATCTCGCGGTCGCCGAAGGCACCGTCTGCGGAGTGCTGGGGCCGAACGGCGCGGGCAAGACCACCGCCGTCCGGGTCCTCACCACGTTGACCGTCCCGGACGGCGGCAGCGCCCGGGTGGCGGGCCACGACGTGGTGCGCGAGGCGGGTGCGGTACGCGCGGCGATCGGCGCCACCGGGCAGAACGCCTCGGTCGACGGCGAACTGTCCGGCCGGCAGAACCTGCGGCTCTTCGCCAAGCTGCTGCGGTTCCGCGGCGGGGCCGCGCGCAGCCGCGCCGACGAGCTCCTGGAACGCTTCGAGCTGACGGAGGCCGCCGACCGCCCGGCCCGCACCTACTCGGGCGGCATGCGCCGCCGCCTCGACCTCGCCGCCAGTCTGCTGACCCGCCCCCGGGTGCTCTTCCTGGACGAGCCGACCACCGGACTCGACCCGCACAGCCGCAACCAGATCTGGGCGGCCGTACGGGAACTGGCCGGCCGGGGCACAACCGTCCTGCTCACCACGCAGTATCTGGAGGAGGCCGATCAGCTGGCCGACGACATCGTGCTGATCGACCACGGCCGGGCCGCCCATCGCGGTACCCCCACCGAGCTGAAGGCCCGCATCGGCAGCTACGCCGAAGTGGTCGTCTCCCATGAATCGGCGCTGGTCCCGGCGGCAGGCATCCTCGATCAGCTCACCGGCACCGAACCGCTACTCGACCACGAGCGCCGCACCGTGGGCGCCGTCACGACCGACATCACGCTCACCCTCCCCCGTATCGTCCGCGAACTCGACGCGGCGGGAGTACCGGTGATCGACGCGAGCCTGCGCCCGCCGACGCTCGACGAGGTCTTCCTCCGTCTGACCAGCCGCGGCGACGGCCGCACCTCCCCACCCCTGAAGGAGACGGCAGCATGAGCAGCACCGCACTGGCCCACGAGCAGTCTGTCGCGCCCGACACAAGCACCCCGATCGCCGATGCCCTGGCCATGCTGGGCCGCCATCTGCAGCGGATCAAGGCGGCGCCGGGCGTAATGATCCTGACCCAGACCATGCCGATCACGATGCTGCTGTTCTTCGGGTACGTGTTCGGCAGCGCACTGGCCATGCCGGGCCAGGAGTACCGTGCGTTCCTGGTGCCGGGCCTGCTGGCGGCGACGGCGGCCAACGGCATCATGGTCGGGATGTTCCAGGCCTCGCAGGACTGCCACCGCGGGGTGATGGACCGGCTCCGTACGCTGCCGATGAGCCGCGCCGCCGTACCGTTCGGCCAGACCGCCGCCGATCTGCTGACCACGGCCATCGGCATGATTCCGCTGATCCTGGTCGGGCTTGCGGTCGGCTGGCGGATCGAGGGCGGTCCGCTCGCCGCCCTGGGCGCCTTCGGGCTGCTGCTGCTCCTCCGGTTCGCCACGTCCTGGCTGGGCTGCTGGCTGGGCCTGCTGATCCGCAACGAGGAGATCGCCGGTCAGCTGGGCAGCGCCACCTTCATCCTGCCGCTGCTGTCGAGCGCGTACATCCCGACCGACAATCTGCCGGGCTGGCTACGGACGGTCGCCGAGTGGAACCCGATCAGCGCCATGGCCTCGGCCACCCGCGAACTGTTCGGCAACGCGTCCCCGGCCGCCGACGCGGCCTGGCCGGTCGCCCACCCGGTGGCCGGCACGCTCGCCTGGTCGGTGGTGCTCCTCGCGGTGTTCGTGCCACTGTCCGTACGGCGCTACGCGCGCGGCGGCGAGTGACCGCGCGCCGCGATCAACGGGGCAGCGCGCCGGGCCGTGACAGCCGATGCCTCCGTTCCGGCGCATGGCGGCACACCGAAGCGCTGCTGCTAGCCCTGGGGATGACGGGAGAGCAGACAGCAGCGCAGCGCCGGGATGGTGTGATCGCCTGCACGGCCCCGAGCGGGGGGCTGGGCGACGGGCCCTGGCCGGGGAGCCCGGGCGGTGGCCGAAGCGCGGTCGTGACGGGCCGTCGGGTCAGTGGCGACTGCCGAAGAGTGAGCGCCGCAGTCGCCGCAGTGGCACGAAGAGCGAGACCCGCGCGCTCTTGCTCCGACGACTGTGAGCGGCATCGCGGGCGGTGAGCTCACGCAGCAGCAGCGTCGCCTCCGCGGCTTCCCGCTGCGGCGCGGCAGGGCCGCCGAGCACCGCGAGATGGCGGTCGAGGCGCGAACTTGTCGCACTGCTCCCGCATGTGATGGCAGGCACACGCGGCCTGCTGCGCATCGCTATCTGTTCCATGTCACTCCCCACCCGTACGAGGGCACCCGGCCCGGGCAGGTTAACCCTATCCTCCCACGATGACACTCGTGTATCCCGGTCACGGGATTGTGCACACACATACAGAGGTTGACGGCCGAACTCTGAATATGCCCGATTTCAGGGCGAGTTGGACAGAACGGAAGCCTCTCTCCCGCAGCGGATCGACGGAGTGCCGGACGGAGACCCCTGCGGACGGGGCCTCCTGCCCGTCAGACGACTGAACGGGCCCGGCACATGCACCGGCCGAAAGGTCAGGCGGCCGAGTTGAAGCGGGGCAGGTAGCCACCCGACTGTCCGGCCGCGGTGGGGTGGTACGACTCACCGACGTTGAGCCAGTTGAGACTGTGCAGCCAGGCGCTTCCGGAGCAGATCTCGTGCCCGGTGAAGTTCCCCGTGACGTCGGCGAAGGTGAAGCCGTGGTCGGCGGCGCGCTTGGCGGTCGCCGCGTTGAGGTAGTCGGCGGCGCCGTTGATCGCGGTGCGCACCTTGTCGCTCAGACCGACGGCACAGCTGCCGCCGATCTTGTAGAAGCGCGGGTAGCCGAGGACGACGACACGAGCGGACGGCGCCTTGGTACGGATCGCCGAGTACACCGAGTCGAGGTTGCCGGGCAGGGTGGTGTCGACATAGCTGCGGGCCGTGGCGATCCGGCTGAGGCAAGTGGCCTCCGACTGGAGGACGCAGGTGGTCATGACGTCCGAGAAGCCCGCGTCATTTCCGCCGACGGAGATCGAGACAAGGTCGGTCGAGGCATTGAGGGGGCCGAGCTGCTTGGCCGTCACATCGCCCGTACGGGCACCCGAGCAAGCGGTGAAGCCGAAGGAAGAGGGCGAGTTGGCGGCGGCCCAGAGTGCGGGGAAGGCCTTGGTGCTGCGCTTGCAGTCACCGCTGGCACTGTCGTAACTGCCGGATCCGACGCCCGAGGAGTACGAGTCGCCGAGGGCGACGTAGTCGACGGCCTGAACAGACTGTGCGGCGTCGGCGGTGGCCGCTCCGGTCAGAGCGAGTACGCCGCCGAGCAGGAGCGAGGACGAGAACGCCACGAGCCTGGATATCTTCATGGAACCTCCCTTGGACCGACCGGCAGGATCTCCGCCTGGTCTGCCGTGTCTGTGTTAGCAGCACCCGCACCCATATTGGAAGTGTCCATGCCAAGTTGCTCCGATGAGTTCTCCTGCACGCCGCCCTGAGGTCGCGTCATGTCCGCGCTCCGCCCGCCGGAAGCAGAAAGGAAGGTGGCGAAACCTGGGTGCGCCGGGTGCCCCCTTGCCGGATCATGGGCGCCATGTCTGCCAACCCCGAGTCCGCTCTGCCGATCCGGCTCACCGTCGACGACAGCGATTCCCCGTCCGACGTCGTCGACGCGCTGTTCCTCGGCCGCTTCGCGACGGGCGAGCAGCCGTACTCCCACAGCTCCTCCCTCGACCGCGTCAAAGCCGGGGCCACCTTGCTGCCCCCGGCCGCCAAGGTGCTGCGCGCCGCCCGCGACGACGACCGCAGCGCCACGCTCGCCGAGGGAGACGGCTGGACGCTGCTCATCTCGCGGTGGAACCGCGGCGCCGATGTCACGGTCACCGCGACCAGTCCGGAGCTGGCGCAGAAGATCCTCGGCCAGGCGACGGACGGCGCCCAGGACGAACCGGAACCGCAGCCCGAGAATGTGACGATGGGCTTCTGGTACGTGTCCCCGCGCCGCGGCCCGTACCGCACCACCCGGCAGATCGCCGCCGGCACATGGGGCGAGGTCCGCAACAACTACACGGCACCGGTGGCCGATGCCATGGACCGGCTGATGAAGGTCACGCCCGACGACATCGCCGGCCGGCTGCTCCTGCTGCACGGCCCGCCCGGCACCGGCAAGACGTCCGCACTGCGCACGCTCGCACGCTCATGGCGGGACTGGTGCCAGGTCGACTGCGTACTCGATCCGGAGCGGCTCTTCAACGACGTCGGCTACCTGATGGACATCGCGATCGGTGAGGAGGACGGCACGGCGAAGGGCCGTTGGCGGCTGCTGCTCCTGGAGGACTGCGACGAGTTGATCCGTGGCGAGGCCAAGCACACGGCGGGCCAGGCGCTGTCCCGGCTGCTGAACCTCACCGACGGGCTGCTTGGCCAGGGCCGCAATGTGCTGGTGGGCGTCACCACCAACGAGGACCTGGAGCGGCTCCACCCGGCCGTGGTCAGGCCCGGCCGCTGCCTCGCCAGGATCGAAGTGGGCTCACTGACCCGCAAGGAGGCCGCGGCCTGGCTGGGTACGGAGGAAGGGCTCGGCCGCGAGGGCGCCACGCTCGCCGAGCTGTACGCGCTGCGGCGCGGCAGCAGTCCCGCGTCGGTGCCGAAGCAGGATTCCGGCGCGGACGCGGGCTTGTACCTCTGAGCCCGGCACAACCAAGCCCGTCCGGCACTTGAGGACTGCACCACCGGACGGCACCGGACACTGCCCCGCCCCGGCCTCCGACTCATCGCGCCGCGTACGCCGCCCGTACGGCGTCCTCGGCGAGGGACAGCGCCTCGGCCCGGGACAGGCCCAACCGCCGGGCCTGCTCCGCGTATTCCTGCGCCGCAGCGGCCGCATGCCGGTTCGCCGCCTCACCGGCAGCGGCGATGAACGTGCCATTGCGGCCACGGGTCTCGATCACCCCGTCGGCCTCCAGTGCCCGGTACGCCTTGGCGACGGTGTTTGCGGCGAGGCCGAGCTCCTCGGCGAAGCCGCGTACGGTCGGAAGTCTGAAACCGACGGGCAGCGCGCCGGAGCGGGCGAGTTCGGAGATCTGCGTCCGCAGTTGCTCGTACGGGGCGGTACCGGCATCCGGATCAAGGACGATCTTCAGAGTCACGCGCTGATTGTCCCCCACCGCCGGAAAATCAGCGGCGCCCCTTGCCGGAGCATGCGTAATGTCCGGGCCATGACTGTCCTCGTTCGTGAATTCCTGCTTGCCGACGCAGCGGCCTGGGTACAGGTCCGGCGCGCCGCACTGCCCTACATGGTGACGACTCCCGAGCAGGTCACCTTCGATCTGGCCTCTGCCCATCCCGACAAGCGCTACCGGCTGCTGGTCGCCGAGAAGGACGGTGAGCTCATCGGGACCGCACAGGTCGGTCTCGTCCACGACAGCCCCGAACCCGGCCAGGCGTTCTGCAATCCGTACACGCATCCTGACCGCACCGGGCACGGGGCAGGTGGGTTGCTGCTGAGTACGGCCGAGGAGTATCTGGCGCGGGAGGGCGCGCTCACGCTCTACACCTGGGTGCTCGACACCCCGTCGAACCGCGCCTTCGCCGAGAAGCGCGGCTATGCGCCGAGCCGCTCGGCTCACTTCCTCCATCTCGATCTGGCGGGCGGATCGCTGCCGCCCCGTCAGGAGCTGCCGGCGGGCGTCGAGCTGCGTACCGCCGCGGACTTCGCGGACGATCCACGCCCGCTCTTCGAGGCGGACGCCGAGACCACGGCCGACGAGCCGAGTGACACCCCGGCCGAGCTGTCCGACTACGAGCACTGGCTGAATCAGATCTGGCGCGCTCCCGCATTCGACCACGAACTCACCTCGGTCGTGGTGATCGACGGGGAGGTGGCGGCGTTCAGCGCGGCGCAGACGGACGGTCTGACCCGCTATATGTCGGGGATGACCGGCACCTGCCGGGCGTACCGCAACCGAGGCCTGGCCAAGCTCGCGAAGAACGACTCGCTGCACCGGGCGCGCGCCGCCGGATACACGGACGCGTACACAGGCAATGACGCGGGCAACGGTCCGATGCTGGCGATCAACCGATGGTTCGGCTACGGGATCTGTGCCACGGAGGTGCGGTATGTCCGCAAGCTCGGCTGAGACCACGCTGGTGGTCGCCCTGGTGAAGGCCGGGCGGACCAAGATCAGCTACCCGGCGGATGTGGTCCGCGACGACGGCACCCGGGTGACGGTGCGTGCGCCCTGGGCGGCGCCGGGGGTCCGTGACTTCGGCTTCGTACGGTTCGAGCCGGGCGATGTGTTCACCGAGCACTACTGGCGCGACCACTGGTTCGCCGTGAAGGAGGTCCGCACCGGCGCGGGCGAACTCAAAGGCTGGTACTGCGACATCACCCGTCCCGCCGTGCTGCGCGACGCGGAGCTTCTGGTCGAGGACCTGGATCTCGATCTGTGGGTGTCGGCGGACGGCTCGTCCGTACTCCGGCTGGACGAGGACGAGTTCGAGGAGAGCGGTCTCGCCGAACGCGATCCGGCTGCGGCCGAGGCGGCCCGGCGGGCGCTGGACGAGCTGGAACACCTGGCCCGCACGGAGGGCCTCGCACCGCTGCTGGCCTGACCGGCCAAGGCCTGGCCCGCGCCCTGGCCTACTGCGCCGGCACACCCTGGAGCGACTGACGCGCCTGCTTTGTGCGGAATTTCCGGTAATGCGGTTCCAGCCCTGCCGCCGGAGCCGCACGGCGGTCGCCCCCTGATCGCCGGAACGCAGTTCCCATGATGACCGGTTGATCTACAGTGCTCAGGTCAGTTCCCCACCTGGTGGCCTGAGAAGGAATCACGGATTATGCCCACTGAGACGTTCGAGTTCCAGGTGGAAGCGCGCCAGCTTCTGCAAATGATGATCCACTCGATCTACTCGAACAAGGACGTGTTCCTGCGCGAACTCGTCTCCAACGCCTCCGACGCGCTCGACAAGTTGCGGCTCGAAGCTCTCCGCGACGACTCGCTCGGCGCGGACGTGTCCGACCTCCACATCGGCATCGAGACCGACAAGCAGGCCCGTACGCTGACCGTGCGGGACAACGGCATCGGGATGTCGCACGACGAAGTGGTCCAGCTCATCGGGACCATCGCGAACTCGGGCACGGCGAAGTTCCTGCGGGAGCTCAAGGAGGCCGAGGACAGCGCCGCGGCCGAAGGGCTGATCGGCCAGTTCGGTGTCGGGTTCTACTCCAGCTTCATGGTGGCCGACGAGGTCACGCTGCTGACCCGGCGCGCGGGCGAGAGCCAGGGCACCCGATGGACGTCGACCGGCGAGGGCACGTACACGATCGAGACCGTCGACGGCGCCCCCCAGGGCACCGCGGTCACACTCCGGCTCAAGCCGGAGGACGCCGATGACCGGCTCTACGACTACACCTCTCCCTGGAAGATCAGGGAGATCGTCAAGCGGTACTCGGACTTCATCACCTGGCCCGTCAGAATGGCCCCGGAATGCGCAGCCGACGATGCCGCAGGCACGGAGGCAGAGGCCGACGACGCCCCGCGCGAACCCGAGACCCTCAACTCGATGAAGGCCCTCTGGGCCCGCTCGCGCGACGAGGTCACGGACGACGAGTACCACGAGTTGTACAAGCACATCAGCCACGACTGGCTCGCCCCGCTCGAAACCATCCGGCTGCAGGCGGAGGGCACTTTCGAGTACCAGGCGCTGCTCTTCATCCCGTCGCACGCGCCCCAGGACCTGTTCATGCAGGGGTACAAGCGCGGCATCCAGCTCTATGTGAAGCGCGTCTTCATCATGGACGACTGCGAAGCGCTGATGCCGCCGTACCTGCGCTTCGTCAAGGGCGTCGTCGACGCTCAGGACCTGTCGCTCAACGTGTCGCGCGAGATCCTCCAGCAGGACCGCCAGATCCAGTTGATGCACAGGCGTCTGGCGAAGAAGGTGCTGTCGACGGTCAAGGACATGATGTCCGCCGATCCGGAGCGCTACGCCACGTTCTGGCGGGAGTTCGGCCGCGTCCTCAAGGAGGGGCTGCTGAGCGACTTCGAGAACCGCGACGCCATCCTCGGCGTCGCTTCCTTCGCCACGACCCACGACAAGGACGAGCCGACCACTCTGCGGCAGTACGTGGAGCGGATGAAGGACGGCCAGAACCACATCTACTTCCTCACGGGCGAGTCCCGGCAGGCGATCGAGAACTCTCCGCACATGGAGGCGTTCCGGGCCAAGGGCGTCGAGGTGCTGCTGCTGACCGATCCCGTCGACGAGGTGTGGGTCGAGGCGGAGCCCGAGTTCGACGGCAAGAAGCTGCGGTCCGTCGCCAAGGGCGAGGTCGACCTCGGTACCGAGGAGGAGAAGAAGGAGGCCGCGACCGAGCGCGAGAACCGGCAGCAGGAGTACGCGGATCTGCTCGCCTGGATGACGGACCGGCTGAGCGGGACCATCAAGGAGGTACGGCTCTCCTCGCGCCTCACCGTCTCGCCCGCCTGCGTCGTCTCGGACACGCACGATGTGACTCCGGCCCTGGAGAACATGTACCGCGCCATGGGTCAGCCCGTGCCTCATGTGAAGCGCATCCTCGAACTCAACCCGGAGCACCCGCTGGTCAGCGGTCTCAACCGGGCACACGCCGAACGCGGTGAGGATGCCGGCACCGGACTGGAGGAGACGGCCGAACTCCTCCACGACCTGGCGCTGCTGGCCGAGGGCGGCGAACTGGGCGACCCGTCGCGCTTCGTCAGACTGATGGCCGACCGCCTTGAGCGCACTCTGTGAGTGCAAGCCGCTAGTCCCGGCGCCGCGCCCATGGATCGGTGTGCGGCGCCGGGTCCTGCGGCGCCGGGCGGGCTTGCTGGATTCCGGCGACCAGCTCCACCTCGTACCCGGCCGCGTCCTCCAGATAGGCGGCGATGTGCTCGTCCCCGCCCGCGTGCGGGTAGCGGTCCGGGAAGAGCGGCCGCCAGCCGTGCTCCGGGGCCCTGGCCACCAATGCGTCGAGGGTGGCCCGGTCCTGGACGTGGAACGCCAGGTGGTTGAGCCCGGGGCGGCAGCGGTCGTGCGTCCCCCCGGTCAAGTCGGGTGACTGCTCGACCACCACATAACTGTCGCCGCGCCGCCAGCTCCGCCCGTGCTCCCAGCGCTGGTACGGGACATGGCCCAGCTCGCCGAGCAGCCAGCCCCACCCCTGCTCGGCCGCCGGCAGATCGGGCACCCACAGTTCGATGTGGTGCACCCCGCCGGTGCGGGTCCCGCCGGCCGGCAGCGGGACGGCACGGCTGATCGCGTGCGGCTGGTACGCCACGGTGTCGCCGTCCTCGTGCCAGTGGATCAGGAAGTGCTCCCCCGCGCGGTAGCCGTCGAGTCCCGCCCGGCAGTAGGCGACGATGTCGTCCGGAAGGGCGTCCAGCGGGAACCACGCCAGCTCGGAGCACTTGTGCGGTTCGCGGTTGTACGGCGGGCGGCCGGGGTCGTACTCCGCCTCGAAGAACCAGCCGGTCCTGGGACTGCTGCCAGGACCTCGGTGCTGCATGACCAGGGCGACCCGCAGCTCGTCCGGGCCGAGTTCGACGCCGATCTCCTCGGCGGCCTCACGGATCATCGCCTCGCGGACGTCCTCACCGTCCTCGACATGTCCGGACGGGCCGTTGAACAGCCCGTCCGCGTACCCGGTATTGGCCCGGCGGGCAAGCAGGACGTCCGGGCCGCGGCGGAGGATCAGATGCACATCGACGACCTCGGTGTGCCGCCGTGGCGGTTCGGCGCGCGCCACCAGGGCGTAGCGCTCGTCGTCGACCTGCTTGCCCCACAG
Source organism: Streptomyces sp. NPDC018000 (assembly GCF_044328025.1). Lineage (NCBI taxonomy): Bacteria > Bacillati > Actinomycetota > Actinomycetes > Kitasatosporales > Streptomycetaceae > Streptomyces > Streptomyces sp. NPDC018000. Next base: position 85,798 of record NZ_JBIRGM010000006.1, on the reverse strand, counting down.
GGCCGGATCGTCGGAGAGCCGCTCGTGGTGGATGCGTTCGGTGAGCCCCGAGAGGAGTCCGGTCAGCCGCTCGGCGGAGAGGCCGACGCCGCCCCAGACGCCTTCGATCAGGATCAGCCGACCGCCGGGCCGCAGCAGGGTGAACCAGTGGCGCAGGACGGCCGCCGGATCAGGCAGCAGAAACACGACATGTCTGGCCATGATCACATCGAACTGCTGTTTTCCGACGGGTGGTTGGGCCGCATCCCCGAGAAGCACCCCGGTACCCGTCCCGGCGAGCTTGGCCCGTGCCTGCTCCACCATGCGCGGCGACCGGTCGACGGCGGTGACCCGGTGCCCCTGCCCGGCGACGAGCAGCGCAAGGCTTCCGGTGCCGCACCCCAGGTCGAGCACCTCGGAGCGCTCGCCCGGCAGCCAGCTCTCCAGCCGCTGCGCCCAGGCGTGCCGGACCACCGGGTCGAGCAGCCCGTGGTCGGGCTCCTCGTCGAAGGAGTCGGCTGCGGAATCCCAGTCGATCGTCGTCATGAGCCGATCGTGCCATCCGCCACTGACAGAGTCGATCAGCCGGCCGGCCGCTTGCGGTAGTGGAAGCGGTCGTGAGCGCCGTCCACACGGCGCTCCACCAATATCTGCTTCGAGTTCGAGTCGCGTTCGATGCTGGACCATGAGTGACAAGCTGAGGGCGGCGCCCGCGATACGGGTGCCGCCCTCAGCTTGTATGTCCGCAGCGCCGAGGCGTCAGAAGACGCTCCCCGAAACCGTCGGGAAGTCCGGCGGCCAGGGCCCGGCGTACAGCGACTCCCGGCCGCCCATCAGCGCGTACTCCGCCTCGCGCCAGTTTGGATTGCTGCCGACGACGAAGCTGTCGCCGTCAGGGTCCAGCATCCAGGTGTTGGCCGCGTCATCGGGCTCCAGCCCGTGCCGCTCCGCCAGCACCGCGAACTCCTCCGGACTGGCGCGCCGGATGTGCAGGCCGTTGCGGTAGTAGGGCTGCAGGAGCATCAGCCTCACGTGGCCGATGTACACCTCGATGTGGGTCGAGGTCCTGTCGATCAGCGTCGCTTCGCTCTGCAGGAAGAGCTGCCGGTGGGACGGGTTGAACCCGACCACGCGGAACAGCCGTCCGGTACGGATGAAATCGGTCATGCCCGAAGCCCTCTCTCAATCACGGCACCGGCTCCCCGTTGGCCAGCTTGAAGCGCTCGGGGTAGACCTTCTCGCGGCCCACGCCACTCGCTCGACGACCAGTTGCGTTGGCCCAGCCTGACCGCGGTGCGCAGCCATCGGATCACGCCACGCACAGGCGGCAAAGCGGGACTTGAGGTCCTCGACCGCGATCCGGTGCTCGGCGGTACCCGGCACCGGCGCCTTGTTCGGGAAGCCGCCCGAGCTCAGCCATCGCAAGGCGGAGGGACGCCCGAATACTGGATGTATTCGGGCGTCCCGACAACGCGGCGAGCATGGGGCCTCCCCTGCTCGAGCGCAGCCGAGAGCTTGGGGAAGCAGTTGTCGTCGCGCGCCCACCAAGGCTTACGGGACAGCCCTCAGGGGACGGCTAGCCGATGGCCGAGGCGCAGGTGGTCGGGGTGGCGTGTGCCGGGTCCAGGGCGTTGGCCACCTCGTGGTAGGCGATCCGGTCCACGGTGCCGATCGACACATGCTCGGACAGGTCGACCGGGCACAGGTCCTGGAGGAGGACATTGCGTACGTTCGGCCCGTCCAGGTACTGGCTGCGGTACGGGGTCACGACCTCGTCGTACCTGGTCGCGATGACCGTGTAACGCACCCCGGGCACGGTGTCACCGCCCGCATTGAGCCTGGTTATGAACGGGGATCCGGCTATCTGGTCGGCGAGAGCAGGGGTGTTGGCGTTCAGCAGATCCTCGGCACCCGGGAAGTACGGCAGCAGCTTCGTCAGGCCGAGGAGGGTGGTGCCGTGGTTGTCGGGCGCGAGCCCTACCAGGGCGTTCACCTTGGCGGCGCCGCCGAGGAACTTCAGGTAGTAGTTGGGCATCATGCCGCCCTGGGAGTGGCCGACGATGTCGGCCTCGGGCGCCCCGGTGGCGGCGAGCACCCGGTCGACGAAGGTGGCGAGCTGGCCGGCCGATTTGTCGATCGGGCCGAGGCCGTTGAAGAACGGTACGCCCGGCAGTTGCCCGTAGTCGAGCGAGTAGACGCAGTAGCCCCGGTTGACCAGGTACGGGGCGAGGACGAGCCAGTTGTCGACCGAGTTCCCGAAGGTTCCGTGGACCAGGACGACGGGGCGGGGGTGGGCTGCGGAGGGCTTGCAGGAGTAGTCGTTCCAGCCACGGGAGGTGGCTGCGGCGACGGTGGGGGTGGCTGCGGTTGCGGTCGCCGTGGGGGTGGCGAGCGCTGCGACGGCGAGGAGCAGTGCGGCGAGTGTTCTCCGCGCACGTGGGGTGCGCGGCGCACGCGTCCAGGGCAGCATCGTGTGATCTCCTTGCGGCTCAGGGGAGTTGCGATGTCAATGCACCCTGCGGCCCGGACCACAAGTCTTCCGTGCTGACTTTCTGTGTACGCATGCCAAATTAAGCGTGAGCAAGGTGACGAGGGAAGTTACGCGTCGGTAAAAAATGACGCCGCATCACCACTGTCGGCAGGCATCGCATGACGGCGCGTCAGCTTGCGAGCCGCCCCGGCATCACGGCCCGCGGACCGAACCTGGCCCGCAGCCGGTCCGCCACCGCCTCGATCCGCCGCGCCCGCTCGTCCACCGGGTCGAACGACAGCTGATGAGCAGTCTTTTCACGGTCCGTCAACCCTTCGGCCCGCAGTCCGAGCCCCCGCACTCGGGCCCGCTGCAGTCCGAACGAGTCATGGATCCGGTACGCGAGTGCGGTGAGCGCCGCGGAGTGAGCGGTGGGCTCCCGGAGTGTGCGGCTACGGGTCAGTGTCGAGTAGCCGGTCCGGTCGGCATAGCGCACGGAGACCGCGAGCGCACGGCACACCTGCCCGTCCCCGCGCATCCGGGCCCCCAGCTCCTCTGCGAGCGACATGAGCGCACGACGCTGCCGCTCCCGGTCCAGCTCGTCGCGCGGGAAGGACCGTTCGGCGGCGATCGACCGGGCGGCGGCGTTGGACACAACCGTCGTACGGTCGATGCCGCGCGCCCGCTCCCACAGTTCTCGTCCGGTCCTTACGCCGGTGATCCGCTGCAGGGTGCCGAGCGGGGCCGCAGCGATCCGGCCGACGGAGTCGAGCCCGTATCCGCACAGGGTGCGGGCCGTCGCCGCCCCCACACCGTCCAGCGCGGCGGCCGGTTTGGCCGCGAGGAACTCCGCTCCCCCGCCCGCGGGCACCACGAAGGTCGTCCCGGGCGCGGCCTGCCTCGCCGCCATCCGGGCCAGCATCGGGTTCTCCGCGGCCCCGATCGCGCAGTCCACGCCGTGCAGGGCGAGCGCGCGGATCCGGATCACCGAGGCCAGCCCCTTCACGTCTTGCCCGAAGTAGCGCAGCGCGCCGCGCACATCGGCGAGCGCCCCGTCGGGCGGCGCCCCCTCGACGACCGGCGTGAACGCCCCGAGGAGGGCGAGCAGCCCGGCGTAACCGGCGCTGTCCGGAAGGCCGCCGCCGACCTTGCGGAACCTCAGGTACAGGATCCCCGGCTCACCGCGTGTATCGCTCATCCCGCACTCCCCGGGGACTGGTGCCACAACTTCCTTCCGGTGGCAATGCCTTCGCCGGGCGGCTGAAGGTCGGACCAGGGGTTCATCTCGTACCCGGTGGACATCTGGATGCGACGGCTGTTGCCGGCGCCCTCGGGAACAGAATCCTCCGCCGGGACCTCCGCCAGCCGGGCCGCGACCGCGTCCAGCCCGCCGGTACGCCGCAGCTCGGCCAGCTCGGCCAGATTCCAGGCCGCGGCACCGACCACACTCAGGCTCCGCGGTCCGCGCCGCTGCACCACACCACGCACCAGCAGCAGCCAGGAGTGGAAGACCGTGTGCGCGCAGGCCGCTTGGCTGTCGTCGAAGAAGGCCAGGTCGATCAGGCCGGTACCGTCGTCCAGAGTCGTGAAGACGACCCGGCGGCCGGAACGGATCGGCGGAGTCTGAGTGGCCGCCTTGGCGCCCGCGACCAGCACGGTCTCCCCGTGCCGTGCCTCCCGCAGTCGTTTGGCGGAGACCGCGCCGAGCTCCTTCAGGAACACATGGTGATCGCTCATCAGATGGCGGGAGACATCCATGCCCAGGACGCCCAGCTCGGCGCTGAGGCGTTCGGCCTCGTTGAGGTCGGGCAGCCCGATGGAGCCGGTCCGGTTCCCACCGCCGAGCGGGAGCTGCGCGCCGGTACCGGACCGCGCCCCGGTACCCCGCTGGGCGCGGTGCAGTTCGGACAGATGCAGCAGCAGATCACGCCGGTTGGCGCCGAACGCGTCCAACGCGCCGACCTGGGCCAGCCGTTCGGCGGTCGGCTTCCCCGGCCTGGCCCGCTGCCAGAAGTCCAGCAGAGAGGTGTAGGGCTGCCCGGCCTCGATCCGGGCGACCTCGGCCTCACTGATGCCATGGACGTCCGAGAGCGCGAGCCGCACCCCCCAGACCTCCTTCCCCCTCCCACCATCGAGCACCAGTTCGATTCGATGTGCGGCCGCCGACCGGTTCACATCCAGCCCCAGCACCGGCACCCCGCGCCGCCGCGCGTCCGCGAGCAGCAGCCGCTTCGGGTACATCCCCGGATCATGGGTGAGCAGTCCGGCGTAGAAGGCCGCCGGATGGTGCGCCTTGAGCCACGCCGACTGGTACGTCGGCACGGCGAAGGCGACCGCGTGCGCCTTGCAGAAGCCGTACGAGCCGAACGCCTCGATGATCTCCCAGGCGTGGGCGATCACTTCGGCGCTGTACTTCTTCGCTGCCGCCTGCTGTGCGAACCAGACCCTGATCCGGCCCTGCGACTCGGGGTCGGAGAGCCCGCGCCGCACCCGGTCGGCCTCGTCCCGGCCGCAGCCGGTCATGATGTCGACCATCTCGATGATCTGCTCGTGGAAGACGACCACCCCGTACGTCTCGCGCAGTGGCCCTTCCAGGTCGGGGTGAGGGTAGTGGGCGGGCGTCCGGCCGTGCCGGGCCTCGATGAACGGCCGCACCATGTCGGCGGCGACCGGCCCCGGCCGGAACAGCGAGATGTCGACCACCAGATCGTGGAAGGTGGCGGGCTGGAGCCTGCCGACCAGGTCGCGCTGGCCCGGCGACTCGATCTGGAAGCAGCCCAGCGTCTCGGCACTCCTGATCAGCCGGTACGTCTCCGGGTCGCCCTGCGGTACGGCGTCCAGGTCCACCTTCTTCCCCGAGGCCCGCTTCAGCTCGGCGACCGCGTGCGCCATCGCCGACTGCATCCGTACGCCCAGCACATCGAGCTTGAGCAGCCCGAGGTCCTCCACGTCCTCCTTGTCGAACTGCGCCATCGGGAAGCCCTCGCCGCTGGTGGGCATGACGGGTGTACGGCGCAGCAGTGTGGCGTCCGAGAGGAGGACCCCGCACGGGTGCATGGCGATGCCGCGTGGCAGGCCGTCCAGCGCCTCCACCAGCTCCCAGAACCGCCCGTACTTCTCCTTCTCCGCCGCGACAGCCCGTAGTTCGGGCAGCTCCTCCATGGCCGCGCGGGCGTCGCGGGCCCGGATGTGCGGGAATGCCTTGGCAAGCCGGTCGGTCTCGGCCGGGTTCATGGACAGTGCCGCGCCGACGTCCCGGATGGCGTGGCGCACCCGGTAGGTCTCGGGCATGGCGACGGTCGCGACCCGCTGGGTGCCGAAGCGGCCGATGATCGCGCGGTAGACGTCGAGGCGGCGGGCTGATTCGACGTCGATGTCGATGTCGGGCAGCACGAAGCGGCGCTTGGAGAGGAAGCGTTCCATCAGCAGTCCGTGCTCGACCGGGTCGGCGTGCGCGATCCCGAGGAGATGGTTGACCAGGGAACCCGCGCCGGAGCCCCGGGCGGCAACCCGTACCTTCATCGTCCTTACGTCATCCACGACTTGAGCAACCGTCAGGAAATAGGAGGCGAAACCGTGGTAGGCGATGATGTCCAGCTCCTGGTGCATCCGCTCCCAGTACTCGCGCCTGCGGTCGTAGCCGCGCAGCACCATTGCGGCGGCGGCGCGGGAGGCCAGTACCCGCTGGGCGGTGCGCCGCCCGGCGCCGACGAGATGCGGTTCGGGGAAATGGACGGCGCCGAGGCCGAGGTCGCCCTCGGGGTCCACGACGCAGGCGTCGGCGGTGCGCCGGGTCTCCGCGAGCAGCCGCGCTCCGGCATCCCCGCCGAGCCCGGCGGCGGAGGCGATCCGCTCGGCGGTCTCCGCCATCGCGCGGGCATCCTTCAGCCAGCGCTCGCCGCTGTCGAGCGGGGCGCGGCGGGGGTCGACGGGGACCAGCCCGCGGGCGGCGTCGAGCACATCGGCGACCGGGCCCTGCCCGGGGTCGGCGTACCGGACGGCATTGGTCAGCACGGCCCGTACCCCCTGCTCGGCGGCGAAGCCGACGGTACGGGCTGCGAGCCGCAGCGATCCGGGGCCGGTGCCTTCGCGTCCGTGGTGGACGGCTTCGAGGCGCAGGTCGTCGCCGTAGATCTCCCGCCAGGGCGCGAGCAGCACGGCGGCCCGGTCGGGGCGGCCGGCGGCCAGCGCCCTGCCGACGTCGGAGGCGGGGCCGAGCAGCACGGTGAGCCCTTCGGCGGTCAGCTCGGACCGGCCGACCAGGGGCTGCCCGGCACCGGCGGGCGCGGGGGCGTGGGCGGCGGTGACGAGACGGCACAGCTCCGCCCAGCCCTGCGCACCGTCCCGGGCGAGGAAGGTGACCCGGGGTGCGGATTCATCGACAAAGGCGCCGCCGCGGACCGGGGTCCGCAACCGATGCGTACGCCCGCCTTCTCTCGTATGCTTCGCCGCCGCAGGGTCAACCGCGAGCTCCACCCCGAAGAGCGGCCGAACCCCGGTCCTCCCGCATGCCTTGGCGAAGCGGACCGCGCCCGCGAGCGTGTCGCGGTCGGTCAGCGCCAGAGCGTCCATCCCCCGCTCCGCGGCACGCTCCGCCAGCCGCTCCGGGTGCGAGGCCCCGTACCGCAGGGAGAACCCGGAAACGGTATGCAGATGCGTGAACCCTGGCATCTGCACCTCCTGGACCGATCCTCACTCACCACCCCTCGCCCTCCACCATAGACCAAATTTCGAACATTCGTACGATACGCGGAGTGCGGGACACACCTCCGGCCCCGGACCGGCACTCCGGTCAGCCATTCGGCCCAGTCCCACCTGCACAAGCGGCCGACGCCCCGGACCGTGGGGGCATGACTTTCGCTGATGAGGTGAAGAACGCCGTCACTCCACGGGCCGCACTGCTCGTCATCGGTGTGCTCGGACTGCAACTGCTGTTCATCACGTCCTACGTCGGGGCGCTGCACAAGCCGAAGCCGACGGACGTACCCTTCGGGGTCGTCGCACCCCGGCAGATGTCCGCACAGCTGATCACCGAGCTGAAGAACCTCCCGGGCGGCCCCCTGGCCCCCCGTGCGGTCGCCGACGCGACCACGGCCCGCGAGCAGATCCTGAACCGCGAGATCGACGGCGCCCTGATCGTCGACCCCAGGAGCACGACCGACACCTTGCTGGTCGCCTCCGGCGGGGGTGCCGCGATGGCCGACACCCTGACGAAGATCATCACGAAGGTCGATCGGACCCAGCAGCGCACGGTGCGGTCCGTGGACCTGGCCCCCGCCTCCAACCAGGACTTCGAAGGACTCTCGTCCTTCTACCTGGTCGTGGGCTGGTGCGTGGGCGGCTACCTCTGCGCCTCGATCCTGGCGATCAGCGCCGGCACCAAGCCCGCCAACCGTCAGCGCGCGGCAATCCGGACCGGCGTCATGGCGCTGTACTCCATCGTGGGCGGGATCGGCGGCGCGATCATCATCGGCCCGATCCTCGGCGCCCTGCCCGGAAGCTTCTGGGGCCTGTCGGGGCTGGGAGCGCTGACCGTATTCGCGGTCGGCATGCTCACCCTCGCCCTGCAGGCCCTCACCGGCATCGTCGGCATCGGCCTGGCCGTCCTGATCGTGGTGATCGCGGGCAACCCGAGTGCCGGCGGTGCCTTCCCGCTGCCGATGCTCCCGGACTTCTGGCGGACCATCGGCCCCGCGCTCCCGCCCGGGGCGGGCACCTGGGTGGCACGCTCGATCGCGTACTTCAAGGGCAACGCGGTCACCGGACCGCTGCTGGTGCTGTCCGCGTGGGCGGTGGCGGGCACGCTCGTCACACTGCTGACGGCCATGCGCCGCAGACCGGACAGCGACAACGGCACGGCGTGACCGTCGCCCAGCCCTGGGGGATGCGCCACAGGACGGGGACGCCGAAGACATCGTGGACGGTGACGGCCGAGGATCACCCGCGCAACCACCGCCGGTGCACCGAAGCGCCTGCGCACAGCAATGTCACTGACATGACATACGATGCGCACATCCGTTCGCAACCCTTCCGTTTGAGGATTTTCACGTCATGTCTCTCGATGTCACGTTCCGTTCCCTCCGCGGTATATCCGCTGTCGTAGCCCTGCTCTCGGTCGGAGCGGTGGGGTGCTCCGAAGCCCTCGACAGCGCAGAGGCCGGTGCCAAGAAAGTGGTTCGCCAGCGGTCGGTCTTCTCGCTCGCGACCGGCGACTGCTACAACCCGAACAGCGGGAAGACCGAGGGTGAGGAGCTCAGCGTCGAGGTCGTGCCGTGCAAGGAGCCGCACAAGGGCCAGGTCGTGGGCGAGTTCAAGATCGACGGGGAGTCGGCATACCCCGGCGAGGACAAAACCGCACAGATCGCCGACGAACGATGCCCGGTCGAGGCTCAGAAGTTCACCCCCGACACCTGGGCCCTGCCCAAGGGGGTCGACGTCTACTACTACTACCCCACCAAGGAGAGCTGGGCGACCGGCGATCGGGCCGTGAGCTGCACGTACGCCAAGGAATCGGGCACGTTCTCCGGTTCGCTGAAGAGCAAGTCCCTGAACGCCGACCAGCTCGCGTACCTGAAGGGTTCGAACGCCGTCTACGAGGCCCTGTGGACGAACCAGCCCGAAGCGGAGCAGGTCGAGGACGACCTGGCCGGCTACAAGAAGCAGGCCAAAGCCGTTGCCGCCGCGCTCGACACCCACCTCGCGGCCCTGAAGAACATTCAGCAGCCGGAGACCGCCAAGCTCCGCGCACAGCTGGAAAAGACCGCGGGCGCGTGGGAAAAGGCCGCCTCGGCCGGTGACGCGGACACCTTCTACCTCGCCTACGACCAGGCCTTCTCCGGTATCGACCCGGCCAAGACGGTCGCCGCCCGCAAGGAGCTGAAGCTCGCCACCACCGTCCCGGCCGACGAAGCCGAGGTCTGGGCCGGCTGAGCCGGTCGGATCACCGCTGGACCTGGATCCCGAGGGGCACGGCTGCCCTTCGTGATCACTGAGCGTAGAGAACTCCGTGGTCACGTGGGCCCGTGCCCATTCTGATGCTCATCCCATCTCCCGGGCACCTGCGACCTGACCGGCCTGAGAAGGAAGCTCAGTCACCCGTTGCCCCGTCGGTCCGCTCCCGCAGGAAGTCGGCGTGGCCATTGTGGCGGGCGTACTCCTGGATCATCAACACGTAGACCCAGCGCAAACTGAGGGAAACTCCGCGAGAGGACATGAAGGTCTCGTCGAGGCCGCGCCCGGCTGCCGCCGCGTCGCACGCTCTGACCTCGGTCCGGAACAATCCGAAGTCTCTCTCCGCATTGGCTGCGTGAACTCCGCCGAGTCCCTCATTGCCATCTGACGGACCGGTGAAGACATCGCCGATAGCCTCACCTGCGAAGCTTCGCCGGAACCACCATCGCTCCACCTCCGCCATGTGCCGGACCAAGCCAAGGAGGGTGAGGTCCGACGGCTCTACGGTCGTCCGCACCAACTGGGCCGGATCAAGCCCGGCGCACTTGGCCAGCAACGTTTCCCGGTGCCAACACAGCCAACCCTCCAACATCTGACGCTCAGTTACGGTGCCCAGATCGCCCAGCTGCTTGGTGCGCTCGACTGGTGGTGCTGTCCATGTCATGAATCCACCCTGCACCGCCATCCGGGAGGGATCAAGCAGGCCATATGGCGGCGTGGCAAGGCAGTCCTTTGTGATTACTGAGCGTAGAGAACTCCGTGATCACATGACCCGGTGGCTGTTCTGATGCACGTCGATGTCCGTGCCGTCACGGTGTCGTGGCTGCGCTGCCCTGCCATTCACAACAGCCACCTCCGCCCAGACCGTCTTCGTGTACACATCGCGGACGACACATCCCCAACGGTTCGCGTAGGCCTCGACGAGCAGCAGACCGCGACCCGATGTCGTAGCGGCGGACGCCGGTCCCGCTGCCGGCATGAGCGGCAGGCTCTCCGGGCGCGTGTCCGTGACCTCGATGCGGACCGCGTGAGGCAGGAGGCGGACCGTCAGCCGGAAGTCACGGCCGGGGAGATGGCCGTGGGTGATCGCATTGGACGCCAGCTCAGCCGTGACGAGGGCGACGGTCCGCGCGAGGTCGGAGTCGTACGGGATACCGCACCACTCGGTGAGCTGCTGGACAGCAAGCGTGCGGGCCAGCCGGGCGCCACGCCTGGTGCTGCTGAGCTGAATCATGAACTCGGGTGCGGGCAGGTGCGGTTCGTAGGTACTTGCCTGTTTCTTCACCAGACCATCGTGGGTTCGCATCGGTGGCGCTGACCAGGCGTGACGGCCGTACGCGGTAGCGGTTGTACGGGTGCGGCCCGGCGGGTGGGGCACATGGCTGTACGGGTCCTGTACGGGTGCTGTACGGGTTCGGGGCCGTGTCCCGGGAAGAGCGGATCGAGTTGAACCTTGCCCGGCCGCAGTGAGGTTGAGGAGCGCTGCGGGGCGGGGTGCGAGCAGGTGGGACTCGGTGACCGGAAGGGCGTGAGGGCAATGCGGGATATGCGGAACGGCCGTGCGACAAAGGCAAAGGAGGAGAACGACCTGCCGGGAGTGTGGGCGGCCTACGGCAAACTCCTCCAGCATCTGCGCAAGCGTGCCGAGTTGAGCCAGCAGGCGCTTGGGGATGCGATCGGCTACTCGCTGGAGCAGGTCGCTTCGGTCGAGCAGGGACGACGGCCGGCGAAGGAAGCGTTCACGGTGGCGGCGGACCGGGTGCTGGCGGCAGGCGGTGTGCTGGAGGTGCTCCAGGGCGAGGTGGACCGGGCGAAGCTGCCGAAGTTCTTCCGCAACTTCGCGCTCATCGAGGCGGAGGTGGCGAGCCGCTTCTCATACGATCCGCTGCTGGTGCCGGGGCTGTTGCAGACGGAGGCGTACGCGCGAGCGGTGTTCGCGGGGCACTGCCCGCCGCTGAGCGAGGAGATCGTCGACCAGCACACGGAGGCACGGCTGGCCCGACAGAAGCTGCTGACGCGGGATCCGCTCGCGGAGCTGTCGTTCATCATCGGGGAGGAGGCGCTGCGCGATCCGGTAGGCGGCGCGGAAGTGATGCGTGGGCAGTGGCAACGACTGCTGGAGCTGAGCACGTTGCGCAATGTGGAGCTTCAGGTCATGCCCGCCAAGCGCGGGTTCCACCCGGGTAAGAACGGGCCGTTCGTGACGGTGCAGACGAAGGAGCTTCAGCACCTCGGGTATTTCGAGTCACAGGGTGTCGGCTGCGTCGTCCGTGATCCTGCCGACGTCAGCGCCTTTGGGTTGCGATATGGCAAGCTGCGATCGCAGGCCCTGAACGTCGAAGAGTCTGTGAGGCTCATCGAACGGCTGGTGGGAGAGACATGAGCATGGAGCAGGTAACCGACAGCGTGGACGAGCTGAACTGGTCGAAGAGCAGCTACAGCGGGTCGGACGGTGGGGACTGCGTCGAGGTGGCCACCGGCCACGACGCCGTATACGTAAGGGACTCGAAGGTTGCGGGCGGCGGGCCGATGCTGCGGGTCAGCCGGGGCGAGTGGGCGGCGTTCGTATCGCTTGCGGCCGGGTAGTGCCGCCCAGGCTGCCAGGACACAGCACCGGGCTCGCTCAAGTCACTTGAGGTGATGCGGGCGAGCCCGTTGTCATGCCCGGCTGCTCAGAACAGGGCGCCCTCAACACCCTCACCGAAACGAAATCCGAGCCACCTCGCGCGACGAGCTGCTCCTTGCGCTTCCGGATGGCACCGGCGGAGGGCTTGGGTATGCGCGAGACGCGGCGCGCGGTTCCACTCGCCGGAACCGGCCTGCGATCCGGGCCATGGCCTGGTCGAACATCGCCCGGGCGACGGCGGGCCGCGGGGCGCCCTCCTTGAGCATCGGATCGTTTCTTGCCGTTGGCTCGTCGGCGGTGGTGAGTTCATGTGCGCCACCCCGCCCGCATGGGCGCGTTCACGCCAAACTGGTTGGCCAGGCCCGCCTCGTGATCGGGTGGCCAGGAAGTACCTGGTCACGCTTCTCTTGAGGCATCGCGGGCTTCCGGCCAAGTTCATCGCAACGGGTTAGTCCGAGCGCTTTCTTGATCAATGATCACCAAGACCCTGTTCACAACTGCCCCATAGGTGATCCATTGTGCGTGCACAAGTGCGAAGACTTGTCATAGCTGTCCTGGCCCTGACGCTTCTGGCGACAGCTGGTGTCGCCCCGTCCTGGGCGTTACCCCAGGACCGGCTGCCCTCCACGGCCGCGGCGGCCATCACCCGTACCAAAGCCCTGACGGCTGCGGATCTACCCGATCCGCCCAGGGCCATGACGCTGGCCGAGCGTCGCAAGCAGGTCGCGAAGGACCGGCACGAACTGTCCCCGATGCGCGACTACATGAACGCGCCGGAGCGGAAGTCCACGGGCAGGCCCCACAGCCGGCCGGACAAGAACCGTGTCGAACGCGGTCCCGCCGCCCGGGCGAGCGCGGCCGCTCCGTCCCTCGTAGCCGGGACCGAGAACCCGACCTGGGTGTCCGCCTGGGCCACCGCCTACCCCGGGCTCCTGTCGATAGGCGGGCAGGTGAAGCTGCCCAAGCGGGGTTCGTCCTACACCGGGATGTGGCTGTATGTCCTGGACGAGGCGGGTTCCCCCGTCGTCCAGCAGGAGATCAAGAAGGCCACGGACGATCCCAGCGGTGACACCCCGGACACCGGGGCCTGGTGCTACGACTGGTGGCCGAGCAACTCCTACCCCACCGACCAGTGTTTCTGGTGGGCCGGCAGTGGACCCGACGGAGTCCTGAAGGACGGCAAGAAGTACTACGCCTGGGTCTTCCTGACCAGCGCCGACGGGACGTCGAGCCCGGGTGGGACCACCTCGCCGCTGGTGGAAGCTTTCTACACGCCGGGGATCCCTGGCGCACAGGCGGGTATCTGCACCTGCTATGCGCAGGCGCATCGTGCCGACCCGGTCAACACGGCAACCGGAATGTTCTACGAACAGCTCACCGACGCCTCCCTGGTGAGCCCCGGCGTGCCCCTGGCTCTGGAGCGCACCTACCGCTCGGACTCGACCGCCTCCGGCCTGCTGGGGCCCGGCTGGGCGACACCGTTCGACGCGAAGCTGACCGCCGCGACCGGAAAGGTGACGTACCGGACGAGCGACGGGGCGTCGTTCGTGTTCACACAGGCCGGTGACGGCACGTACACCGCCCCGGCGGGCTCGGCGGCCAAGCTGGTCAAGGGCGCCAGTACCTACACAATCACCACGCCGGACCACACCAAGCGGACCTTCGGCACCGGTGGCCAGCTCACCTCCGTGGTCGGTACCGCAGGCAAGGGCCTGGCCCTGACGTACGCATCCGGCAAGCTCGCCTCCGTCAAGGACGCCGCCGACCGCACCACTGCCCTCACCCTCGGCACCGATGGGCTGCTGTCCAAAGTGAGCCTGCCGGACGGTACTTCCGTGTCATACGGCTACACCAACGGCCTGCTGACCTCGGTGACTGACCCGGCGGGCCGGGCTTCGTCCTACGCGTACGACGCGAACAAGCGGCTGTCCTCCTACACCGACCCGGCGGGCGGCAAGGTCACCAACACCTATGACACGGCGGGCCGAGTCACGTCCCAAACCGACCAGAACGACAAGACCACCACGTTCACGTGGGACGGCAAGAGCGAGTCGCACTCCACTGCGCCAGACGGCGGCGTGTGGACCGACGTGTACGCCAGCAACGTTCTGATGGAGACGATCGACCCGTACGGCAAGAGCATCGCCTACGACTACGACCGCTACCTGCGGCCCGTCGCCATCACCGACCAACGCGGCAACACCACCGAGATGACCTACGACGGCGCCGGGCGGATGCTCACCCGCAGCGCGCCGGCGGCCCTCGGCTACGCGGAGAGCTGGAGCTACGACACCGCGGGCAACATCACCAGCCACACCGACGGCCGCGGCAACAAGACGACATACGCGTACAACACCTCCAATCAGCTGACGTCGACCACCGACCCTCTGAGCGGCAAGACCGTCTACACATACACCGCGCTCGGCTCACTGGAGACCGTGAAGACACCGCGCGGCCACGTCACCACCTACGGCTACGACGCGACGGGCAACCGGACGTCGGTCACCCCTCCGCTGGGCGAGAAGACGACGTTCACGTACGACGAGGCCGGCCGGATCCGGTCCAAGACGGACCCTCGCGGCAACGTCACAGACGCCGATCCGGCCGCCTACACCACGAAGTACAGCTACGACGGCCGCGGCCTGCTCAGCTCGGCCACGGACGCGCAGGGCCGCACCACGACCTACGAGTACAACGGCGCCGAGCAGTTGACGTCCGCGCGCAACCCGGCGGGCGACACCACGACGTTCGCATACGACGACGCCGGGCACCCGACCCGGACCACCAACCCGGCGGGCCACTCCGTCACCCGCACCTACGACGCGAACGGGCGCCTCGCCTCCGAGACCGACGCAACCGGCAACAAGACCACCTACACCTACGACAAGACAGGTCGCCTGCTCACCAGCGTCTCGCCTCGGGGGAACATCTCCGGCGCCGACCCGGCCGCCTACACGACGACGTACGCCTACGACGCCGCGGGCAACACCGTCAAGGTCACCGGGCCCACTGGCGCGTCCACCACCACGACCTACGACGCGATCAACCGGCCGCTCGTGGTCACCGACCCGCTGGGCCACACCACCGGCTACACCTACGACGCCAACGACAGCATCACCAAGATCACCGACGCCGCGAACAAGACGGTCACCTCCGTCTACGACAAGAACAACCGGCTCACCAGCAGCACCGACCAGCTGAGCAAGACCACCACGTACGCCTACGACGCCGACGGCAACCTGCTCAGCCGTACCTCCCCGCTCGGCCACAAGTCGAGCTGGACCTACGACGGCGACGGCCGCCAGGCCACCGCGGTCGATCCGCGCGGCAACGTCACCGGCGCTGACCCTGCCCAGTACACGACCACCTACGGCTACGACCCGGCAGGCAACCCCACCACCGTCACCGACCCGCTCGGCGGCGTGACCACCACCGCCTACGACGCGGTGAACAACGTCGTCAAGCAGACGGACGCCGACAAGCGCGTCACCGCCTACGGCTACGACAATCTCGACCAGCTGACCGAGGTCACCGCCCCCGGCGGCGCGATCACCACCTACGGCCGCGACAAGGCCGGCAACGTCACCAAACGCACCGACGCCAACGACCACGTCACCGCCTACGCCTACGACGAGGCCCACCGCCTCACCTCGGTCACCGACCCGCTGAAGCGGGAGACTGCCTACGCGTACGACGCCGACAGCAACCTCACCAAGAAGACCACGCCCCTCGGATCCACCGGCTACACCTACGACCCGCGCGGCCTGCTCACCAAGACCGACTACTCCGACTCCACACCCGACGTGACGTTCGGTTACGACGACGCCGGGCACATGCTCACCCGCGCGAACTCCAAGATCTCCGAGGACTTCGGCTACGACGCCGTCGGCAATCTGACCAAGACGCGCGGCTTCGCCTACACCTATGACGCCGCCGGGCACATGCTCACCCGCAAGTACTCCGACGGCAACACGATCACCTACACGTACGACGACGACGGCCGCACCGCGACCATGGCGGCCGACGGCACGACCACCACGTACACCTGGGATCCGGCGGGCAACCTCACCAAGTCGGCACTGCCCAACACCGAGACCGAGGACCGCACCTACGACCGCGCGGGCCGCCTGACCGCCGTCACCTCCGCCAAGACGGGCACCACGGTCACCAAGACCGCGCTCACGCTCTCCCCGGCGGGCCTGCCCTCCCACGTCGACATCACCCGGGCCGGTGTCGGCACCGGCGGCTACGACCTCACCTACGACGCCGCCGGGCGCCTGACCTCCGGCTGCTTCCCGCAGCCCTGGGTCACCGGCTGCGCCGCGAGCCGCACCACGTCCTACACCTACGACAAGATCGGCAACCGCCTGACCTCCACGCTCGGCACCGCCTCGACCGGCTACGCCTACGACGCGGCCGACCAGCTCACCTCCACCACCGGCACCACGACCACCGACTACGGCTACGACGCCGAGGGCAACCAGACCAAGGCGGGCGCCGACACCTACACCTACGACCTGGCCGGGCAGATCTCCGCCGCCACCGTCGCAGGCGCCACCTACACCTACGACCACGACGCGAGCGGCAACCAGGTCGCCACCCTGAAGGACGGCGCGGTCACCCACCGCACCCAGTGGGACCCCAACGCGCCGCTGCCGATCCTGGCCACCGAGTACGACAGCGCCTGGGCGGTCCAGCAGTCCTACCGCTACGACCCGCTCGGCCAGCCCACCGCCACCAAGACCGGCACCGGGGCGCTCTTCTACTACCACCACGACACCCAGGGCTCCCCCGTCGACGTCACAAGCAGCACCGGAGCCCTCCACCAGCGCTGGGCCTACGACCCGTTCGGCGCCCGCGTGCTGGACACCACCACCAGCGGCGCCCCCGCGAGCACCCCGTCCTACACCGGCGCCCGCTACGAGACCACCACCGGCAACCTCGACCTGCACGCCCGCCAGTACAACACCGCCACCGGCCGCTTCACGAGCCCCGACCCGGCCACCCGCGACCAGTCCACGCCGTACGTCTCCGCGTACGCCTACGCCGACAACGTGCCCAGCGTACTCACA
The DNA here is from genome assembly GCF_044328025.1 of Streptomyces sp. NPDC018000. NCBI lineage: Bacteria > Bacillati > Actinomycetota > Actinomycetes > Kitasatosporales > Streptomycetaceae > Streptomyces > Streptomyces sp. NPDC018000. The sequence continues at coordinate 68,700 of NZ_JBIRGM010000006.1, read as the reverse complement.
GACCCCAGCGGCCTCACCCCGGACGACCCCAACGACAAGCACATCCCCAGCCTCGGCGAGGTCCTCAACGAGTTCGGTGACGCCTTCGTGCTCGTCGCCAAGTCGCCGTTCGTGTTCCTCGGGGACCTGGAGGACGCGTTCACCGGTGAAAACGGCGGCGCGGGCGCCTTCGTCGACAAATACCTCCCCGTCCGCCCCGCCTACCGCCTCTACCGCGCCGAGTACATGCTCCGCCAGCAAGGCTGTGACGCGCTCGCTGACCAGTACGCGCAAGCAGCGGAAGAACTGACCCAGCAGATCGTCGTCGTGGGGATCGGCGGTCTTACGGGGTGGCGGCGGGCGGCTGTGGCCCCCGAGACCGCGACGGTCAACGTGGGGAACCTGCGGTTCGGCCCGGGAGGCGGCGGCGTGACCAGGGGATACGGAGGTATTACCTACAAGACCCCGCTTACGGGGCAGCTCAAAGCACTGGTCAACCCCCAAGGCGGTAACGAGAACTGCCGCGCCTGTGCGGTGGCAGTCGACCGCCTGCTTGCCGAGGGAGCTCCATCCTCGGCGCCTGGAGGACTCGGGGCAGGCCCCACCACACCGCTCGAAGCGCTGTACGGCGGCCGGCAGTTCAAGGCGTCCACACTCTCCGGCATCGTCAATCAGATCAAGAAGGCGGGAAATGGCGCGCGAGGTATCGTGATGGGTCAGAGAGGGCGGCAAGCGCACGTCTTCAACGTGGTGAACATCAAGGGAGACGTGGTGTTCCTGGATGGTCAGTCGGGGCACGCCGATCTCTCACCGTGGCGAAACTTCTCCCTCCTGAGGACCGATTGATGTTGGACATGGAAGAGGCAACCAGGCTGGCCCAGGAGTTCCTGGACAAGAAGGTCAGCCACGAGGGCATAACCTTTGCCCTCGTCGAAGGGTCGCGCACGCAGGTGGGAAACAGCTTCTACTTCGACTGCCAATCGGTCGCATACCTCCGTAGCGGAGACCTCCGGGACATGGCTGTCGGCAGCGGCTACGTGCGCGTCGACGGGGAAACAGGGGAGTGTCGCATGCTGGGAGCAACCGAGTCCGCCCGGCTCGACCTCTTCTGACCTGCCTCGCCACGCCCTTCGGTGTGACGTCTTGGGGAATCGAGCCGGTGGCATGCGGCGATGTCCGGCGCATGCCACCGGCCCGGACCGGTGCCTCAGCGCAGGTATACGCTTCGGTTGCTGTGCGCCGGCGCCCGTCGGCTCTGCCTGCCCGACAGTTCCTGGTGTCAGGATGCCGAGCGCCGCACTCGTGCCGGGGTGCCCGACCACGTGGAGTTCGCGACCAAGCCCACGCTGGCCTGGCAGATGATCGCGGCGGCACTGGACGCCGCGATCAGCGGCCACTGGGGGACCAGCGACGAGGCTTACGGACCTGACCGTCTCGCAGACCCGCCGCCTGCTCTGGGCACTGTTGAACTCCCGATCACAACGCCCAGCAAGCTGCTGAGCTGGTCGAACTGGCTCAGACACCACCAGGCCACAGCCCGCAGCAGCCGCTATCGTCGCCGACTCGCGACCGGATAGATCGCAAAGTCACACCGGAGTACTAGTCAAACACCCAGTGACGCAGGGCTCTTTGATGGGTCATCATCGAATCGGGCGGGAAAGTCGGGCAACACGCGGTGCCCGCACCATACGGAGGAGGCGCGGAGTGCGTAATCGGGTGCGCGCAACGGACGGGCGGCATCTGGTGGTGGAGCGCCTGGGAGATCCCCGGGGCAGACCGGTCTTCCTGCTGCACGGAATGCCCGGCAGCAGGCTCGGTCCGGCTCCGCGCGGCATGGTGCTGTACCAGCGCAAGACACAGCTGATCACCTACGACCGGCCGGGCTACGGCGACTCCGACCGGCTGCCGGGCCGCTGTGTCGCCGATGTCGTTCAGGACGTACGGGCCATCGCGGACCACCTGGGGCTGGAGCGGTTCGCCGTGGTGGGCCGGTCCGGTGGCGCTCCGCACGCCCTGGCCTGCGCCGCGCTGATGCCCGAGCGGGTCACCCGTACCGCCGCACTGGTCGGGCTGGCCCCCTGGGGGGCCGACGGCCTCGACTGGTTCGAGGGGATGGCCGCCTCCAATGTGCTGGCGTACTCCACCGCGGCGGCCGATCCGGACGGGCTCGCGGAGTCGTTCATCTCACGGTCGGCGGTGATCAGGAAGAACCCGGTCAGCCTCATCGACGATCTGCGCCGGGAGCTGACCGACTCCGACCGGATGGTGGTCAACGACGCCGGGGTCCGCACCATGCTGTTGCGCAACTACCGTGAGGGGCTGCGCACTTCGGCATGGGGCTGGATCGACGACGCGATCGCGTTCAGCCGTCCGTGGGGGTTCGACCCTGCGGACATCACGGGTCCGGTGATGCTGTGGCACGGCGAGAAGGATGTGTTCTCGCCGGTGGGCCACTCCCGGTGGCTGGCCGAGCGCATCCCGAACTCCACCGTCGTGGTGGAACCGGCGGCCGCGCACTTCGACGCGCTGCAGGTCTTGCCCACGATCCTCAACTGGCTGCTGGAACCAGCCGTTTGCTGAGAAACGGACCCGGGAGGGACAGGAAGAGACAAGGAGCGTCCGGTGGCGGCCGGACGCTCCCTCGGCTCATACCGCCATCGGTTCCAGTTCGCGCTCGAACCGGCGCTCGTCCCGGGCGATCCGGGTCATCGGATGGTCGTCGCCCAGCTGCCGGGACAGTTCTTCGACCGTCTCCGTTCTCAGCCGCATCGCCTCGCCCTTGCGCCCCATCGCATCGAGCGTGACCGCCATGTTCGACATCATGGCCAGGGTCTCCGGGTGGTGCGCCCCGATGGCGTTCCTGAGCTGCCCCGCTACCTTCCGTTCGGTCTTCAGCACGATGTCGAGATCGCCCCGTTCGGCCGTCGCGTTGGCCAGATTCATCACGCAGAACAGGGTGTTGGGGTGCTCCTGCCCGTACACCTCCCGCATCGACGCGACCACCCGGGTCAGCACCCGCTCCGACTCCTCCACCTCGCCCGCCCCCAACTGGTAGACGCCGAGGTTGTTCAGGGCGGCCAAGGTGTACGGGTGCTTCTCCCCCGGCACCTTCATGTACTGATCGACGACCTCCTGTGCGGTGTCCCTGGCCTCGGTCGCCTCGCCCGCCGCGTACAGGTCGGCCGCCAGATTGAGGTCACAGGCAAGCGACTCCGGGTTGGCGGCGGTGTACTTGGCCCGGTACCTGGCACGGGTGGCCACGGTGAGCCTGCGGGCGTCCTCCAGTCTGCCCGCCCGGCGCAGCGACACCGCCAGGCTCTTCGCCGCGCTCAGCGTGCCGGGGAAAGCCCGGCCGAGCGTGGCCTTGTAACTGTCGTACGTGCGGCTGAGGATGCCGACCGCGTCCTCGTAACGCCCGACGTCACGCAGGTCGCGGGCCAGGTTCATGGCCGAGGAGAGGGTGTACGGGTGCTCCGCGCCGAGCACCAGGTCCCGCTTGTCGAAGACGTCCTGGTCGATCTCCCTGGCCCTGGAGTACTGCCCGATGGACCGCAGGGTGAACGCCAGGTTGTTGGCCGCCGCCAGGGTCCTCGGGTGCGAATCGTGGAAGATCTGGTTGAACCCCTCGGTCGCCTCCGTCGCCAGCTCGATCGCCCTGGTGTACTCACCGAGCGTGCTGAGGTCCGTCGCCAGGCTGCTGGTGCTCATGTACGTGTGCGGATGCTCCGGGCCCAGGACTTCCTGCTGCATCGCCAGGGTGATCTCGTCGAGCTCCCGCGCCTCCACATAACGGCCGCGCGAGCGGTAGATGTTGGCGACGTGGAAGCAGAGGTAGAGGTACTGGATGTCCCGCTCCCCCAGCGTCTCCTTCCAAAGGGCGCGCAGCTCCTCGCCGAGAGTGGCGGCGGTCCTGAAGTCACCTCGCTTCCAGAGATAGCGGATCCGGTCGATCAGCAGCCTGCGGGTCTCGGGATCCTTGCAGTTGCGGGCGTCGGACGGGCCGAGGTGCGGCCAGATCGTGGCGAACTGCGGCCAGCTCGCGGGGTTGTCGATCGGCTCGTTCTCGTCGTCGGGCCGGGCGCCCGCCAGGATGCGGTGAACGGCGTGCCGCGCATCCCGCTGCTCCTCCTCGCTGAGCTGCGCCCGGATGACGGCCTGGACGAGCCGGTGCACCTGGATGGAGTTGGAGACCTGGTCCACCTTGGCGAGGGCGAACCGGCCGATCTCCCGGATGACCCGGCCCAGCACCAGCTTCTCCTGGAGCGAGGCGTCGTACGGCTTCAGTGCCTCGATCATCTCCTTGCTGTACAGGAGGTTCCCCGAGATGGGCTCGGGGGCGAAGAAGGCGCAGAGCTGGAGCAGCCGCACCGCTGCGGGCGAGCGCTCCTTCAGCCGCTGGATGGAGATGTTCCAGGTCGCGGCGACCGGCTCGGGGTAGCCGGCCGGCTGGTTGAGCGCCAGGACCTCCGGGGCCTGCTGAGCCAGCTGCTCCAGATAGGTGTCGATCGGGGTGGCGGTCTCCGCGATCCAGGCAGCCGCCTGTTCGACGGCGAGCGGCAGGTCACCGACCGCGGTGGCCACCTGTGCGGCGTCCTCCTCGCTCAGCCCCGGGGCCCGGCGCTGCAGGTGCTCGATGGACTCCTCGCGCAGGAAGACGTCGACGGGCAGTGCGTCGCCGTGCTGGGACCATGCCTGGTTCCGGGAGGTGACCAGGATGTGGCCGGAGCCGCCCTGCGGGAAGTAGCGCCTGAGCCGTTCAGGGTCGTCGGCGTTGTCGAAGACCAGCAGCCAGCGGTCCGAGGGCACGCCACGCCGCAGCAGGTCCACGGCCTCCTGGGAGGCGGCCGCCATGTCGTCGCCGCCCTGGGCACCGAGCCGGACGGCGAGCTCGGCGAGCGCCGCCACCACGTCGTCGGTCTGCTCGGACGAGATCCACCAGACCAGGTCGTAGTCGGCCATGAAGCGGTGTACGTACTCCAGGGCGACCTGGGTCTTGCCGACGCCGCCGAGTCCGTACAGCGTCTGCGGCTGCGGGAGCACGACGGCCATTCCGCCGCCGAGCTGGTCGCGCATCCGCTCCAGGACCATGGAACGGCCGGTGAAGCCGGGGTTGCGCGGCGGTGCGTTCCAGATCCTGGGAACGGTGCCGGGGAAGCGCGGTCCGGGCGACACACCGTCGGTGAGCTGTACGGGCCGGTCCAGGGCGCGCAGCAGGGCGGTGGTGGCATGCACCTCGTCGAGCCGGAAGAGATCGACGGGGTTGCGGTCGATGTAGGGCGCGGACAGCCGGACGTCACCGACCCTGAGCGGCAGCAGATGGCGCCGGCCACCGCCGGGGTCCTCCGCCACGGCCCGGTCCCAGAGGTCCACCGCACGCTGCGACTTGAGGTAGGCGCTGGACAGCAGCACCACGGTACGGGCCGCGTTCTCGGCGGCCGGTTCCGGGGTCTGCCGCTCGGCGGACACATCGCGCGGTACGACACGGAACCCGGCCCGGGTGAGCACGGATTCGATCCAGTCGGCCCACATCCGGTTCTCCGCCACATAGCTGAGGAAGAGATCGGCGGGCAGCGCGGGCCTGCGCCGGGTGAACGCGTCACGAATGCGCAGCCGTACCTCTTCGCCGACCGGTGGCATCGAGGTGATCTGCTGGTCGGTGATGACGGAGGTCAGTCGTTCGAAGGCGGAGAGCAGTGAGTTGGTGAGGCCGGCCTCGTCGCCGAAGGTGGCGAGGGTCTCCTCGTAGGCGTAGTAGGGGCGGTACGGAATCTCCACCGCGCCCCAGTAGGCGGTGAGTTCGTCACCGGACAGGTCGCGCGGCAGCCGGTCGAACTTCAGCCGTGCCAGTGCCCGTCCGGCATCGGCCTTCTCCTTCTCGCCCTCGTCGATGCGCATCGGGACGGGGAAGATGGAGATGGGGCGGCCGGTGTATCGCTCGGAGATCTGCCGGGCGACGGAGGCCGCGCCGTCGATGGACTGGTCGCTGAGGGTGAAGCAGTCGACGAGGATGTCGGGCAGGTGGACGGTGCAGATGTCGGCGATGTCGCTGAGGCCGGTCCGGCTGTCGATCAGGACGTAGTCGTAATTGGCCTTCATGTCGTCGCGCAGGGCGTCGAAGAAATGGCCGCCGCCGAGCCGGTCGTAGAAGTTGTCCCAGTCGAAGGTGGAGACGGTCGCGGAGTATTCGCGGTTCTGCCGCCCGGCGGAGACGAAGTCGAGGGTGCCGCCGTGCGGAAACTCCCAGCCGAGCGCCTCGGGTGTGAGGGATACGGCGTGCGGCTGGATGCGGGCGTAGTCGCGGTGCCAGTCGTCGCCGCGCTGGGCGGGGCTGGTCGCGGCCCACGCGTACTCGGTGATCAGGTCGATGACGCCGGTGGTGGCACCGAGGGTCGACGGGTCGAGGAACGGGTGGAAGAACCGGTGGAGCCCCGGTGCCTCCAGGTCCCAGTCGACGGCCAGTACCCGTTTTCCGTTGGCGGCGAGTATCCAGGCGGTGTTGGCCAGGGCCATGGTGCGCCCGGTGCCGCCCTTGTACGAGTAGAAGGTGACGATGCGCCCGTCACGACCGGCCGTCATCCGTGTCCTCCGCATCCGTCGCTGGGTGATGTGTCTCGGGGATGTAGCTCGTCTGCGCCATCGGCCCCGTCAACCGTGTCCGTTCGGTGTGCCCGCCACCGGTGGCGGGCGGGTAGACCACCGCATGTCTCAGGTACTGCTGGGCCGCCGCCTCGACCACCTGCGGCAGGATCTGCCCGAATGCCTCCATGCTGGGTACGCCCTTGGCGGCGACACGGCAGTAGGCCCGTCCCTGGCGCATCTTGGTCGGCATGGTCTGTTCGAGTATCTCGGTCAACTCGGCCTCGGCCGCCCTGCTTTCGTGGTCCTCGCGGTTCCACGGCACGACCATCGTCACCCAGGGGCGGTTCTCGGCGTCGAAGGCGGCGAGCCGCCGGCGCCGGTCCTCGTCCTGCAGAGCCCAGCGGTCGACAAGCAGGATCTCCGGTCTGCTGGGCGGCTGTTTGCCCTCCGGGTGCCCGGACTCCTCGTCGAAGGAGGAGATGGTGGCCTGGTAATTGAGGGAGCGCACCAGGTCCTCGGCGACATAGGCCAGGGGGCGTGCGGCGGCCGGGTGGTAGGGGTTCCAGTCCTGCGGGTTGTCGCCGTAGTACTCGGCGTTGCGCCCTTCGGGCAAGTCGTGCCGGGTGGGGGCGGCGATGGTCACCTGCATGGAACGGGGGCCGCCGACCCCGCTGTTCGGCGGGCCGAAGGCGCTGGGGGCCAGTCGGTAGTCGACGGGTCGGCCGGTGCCGATCCGTATGGTGTCCGCGACGTTGACGATGCGCTTGGCAAGTTCGTACACCGCGCGCTCGTACTCCTCGGTGAAGAGCTTGAGCTTGATCAGTCCGTAGAGTCCGTCACTGACGTAACGGTCCCCGAAATCGCGGTGGTTGAACTGTAATCTCTCCGCAGGGCCCGGGAGTTGGCTCGGCGGTACCGGCACCCAGAGCGCCGGGACGATCGCCTCGGCGCGCTGGTTGGAGCGGGCCCGATGGTGTATGGCGCGCTGGGCGAAGGCGTACCACTCCTTGCCGCACATCTCGCTGGCGAAATAACGCGGCGAGAACAGGGGGACGAACACCCGGCAGGTGGCGAGCACCTCACCGAGCCGCTCCGACCAGCCCTCGCCGGAGCGTATATCGCGGTCGATGAACCCGGCGGGCGCGCCCGCGGGCAGATCGGTCATGGCCATCACATGGCCGCAGAGATCCTGGAAGAGCCGCTCGACCCACATATCGGGGTCCGTTCCACCGCCGTACCCCGGTGTATGTGCATAACTCAAGAAGAAGTACGGCCGATGGTCTGCCGCTCGCTGCTGCGTTGTTGCGTGCACACGACCCCCGTCCTGTGTGAGCACCCGCACCCGAGGAGTGAGGTGAATGCGAGCGAATTCATCATTCCGGAGCGGACGTTGCTCCACCCCCATGGCGTTCGGTCATTCAACGCCAATTTCCAGTCATACGTTCCCGATTTCCATCGATCACTCCTTGATCGAATTTGGTCTGCGTCTGTTCCTCCCCGTTTGCCTGTGCGTACCGACGGCCCCGACCGAACCGGAATGTCAGCCTCAGATCTCTTTTCGCATCTGATCCAGCAGCCGTTTCCCACTGACGGTCAGTTCGGCGGCGCCTTCCAGCGTGTCGAGGGCCTGTGGTACGCCCTCCAGATAGCTCGGCTCGAAAGCCCCCAACGCCATCCGCTCGTAGGTGTCGGCCAGCAACCGGGAAAACGGAACTGGTTCTTCCCGCCAGGGCATCCGATGTTCCCAGGAGCCGTCTGCCGAGTAAAGATCCGTGACATCGCGAAGCGCCCGCAATTCGGCCCGCCGAAATCCCCGCAGCAACGCGAGCGCCAACTCCTCTGCGCTGCCGTCCGGGGAGATCCCCAGGGCGCCGTATCCGTGCCGCCCGACGGCGGGCTGCGCCGGGGCGAGACAGGTCAGCGGCGTGAGGGTGGTGAGGCGGCCCGCCATGTCCCCGGTGCGCCCGGGCGCCTTCGTCTCGATCAGCGTCCAGGCCTCGCCGATCCGGGCCCCCAGGTCGGCGGCGGCCCGGTCGTCGAGGGGGTCCGCGGCGCCCACGGAGAAGCACTTGCGGAACGGGTCGAGGTCGTCGATCACGAACCCGGGCGTCGGACCGGGCGTCGCGAGCCGGAGCAACGGCCGCCAGCCGGGACCGGCCTCCTGCGGCCGCACGACCCGCAGCTCGGCCGGGTCGCTCCCTTCCCGCCGGACCAGGAAGCCGTCCTCGGTTGCCCGCACCAGTGCCGTGCCGTGCTCCCCCGCATCCGCGATACGCAACTCACCGAGGCCGGGCAGGAAGATCCTGCCGCCCGAGAAGGTCACCCGTACGGAGAGATCGAGGCCGCCCCGTACGGCGGCGGCCGCGAGATACGCCGGCATCCGGCGCGCCACCTGCACGGCGCCGGGCGGCTCGTGGACCAGCTCCATCGCGTACAGCAGCCAGCTGCGGGTGTACGGGTACGCCAGCACCTCGTCCAGGCCGCGGGCCCCCTCCTCGCACGCCTCGACGGTGGCGGCCAGCTCCCAGACGGCGGCCCACCGCTCACCGCCGCGCCGTCCGATGTCGGCATTCAGCCGGGCGAGCAGGGTACGGGTGAGGTCCTGCTGCGCGGCGAGCAGTTCGTCGGGCTGGGCCACGGCGGGCGCGACGAGGGTCGCAGCCGTACGCGCCTCGATGCCACGCACCAGGGCGGCCAGATCGGCGCAGTACACGGACGGGTTGTCGAATGCGCCGGACGGCCCTGTGGAGCGGTACCGGTGGGTGTACAGGCCACCTCCGCACGAACGTACGACCGGGCATCGGCGGCAGGTCTCGCTGACCCCGGCCAGTCCGAGCTGGCGGACCTGTACCCCGGGGTGGGCGGCCACCTCGTCGAAGGCGTGGGTGAAGACATCGAATCCGGTGGCTGCCGCGCCTTCGTAGGCGCTCTTGAGCGAGTCGACCTGCTCCAGCCGGCCGTCGGTCTCGACGACGACGAGGTCGGTAGGGGCGAGGCCCAGGGACTCGGTGAGGCTGGGGCCGCCGCTCAGCGTGGACAGCACCGAGGAGAAGAGCCGTACCGGTACCGGGCGTCCCCGCTCCTGCCAGTGGTCGAAAACCGCGAGAAGCCAGTCGGCGTAGGCGGTGGGTGAGCCGTCCGGGCGGGGCGGCGGATCGTCCCAGGTGGCGTGCGGGAGCAGGAAGTCGATGAGTGGTGGGTCGAGTTCGGCGAGTGCGTCGAGGACCGCGCGCGGGTCGTTCTCGATGTCGAGGGTGCACAGGAGCCCGAGGTAGAGGTGGCGGTAGCGCTCCTGGCGGAGCAGCTCGACGGCCTTGAGGACCAGGGGGTGGCTGCTGCGTCCGTCGGCATAGCGGCGGTGCCGGTCGTTGGCGGCCCGGTCTCCGTCGAGGGAGATGCCGACCCTGACGCCGAATTCGTCGAAGAGGTCGAGATAGCGCGGGCTGAGCTGGAGTCCGTTGGTGTGGATACGGAGGTCGAGCTCCGCGATGCCCTCGAAGGCGGAGGTGAGCTCTTCGCAGACGCGCCGCAGTCGGGCGGGGCCTGCCAGCAGAGGCTCCCCTCCGTGCAGGATCACTGACACGGAGGGCAGTTCATGTGTCCTGGCATGGTCGGCCAGGCGCTGAGCTGTCCGGAAGATGACTTCGTCAGAGATGGTCTTGGGGCGGGTGCGCCAACTCTGATCTGCATGTTCGTAGACGTAGCAGTGATCGCAGGCGAGATCGCACCTGCTGTGCACCTTGAGCACGATTTCGCGGAATGGGACCAGGGGTCCTGTCATTCCCTCAGTCTAGCCAGCGTGCGGCGAGACTCAGAGCGCGGAACTGAAGGTCGAAACCTGGGTCCTGCGATCAGTCGAGGCCGAGAACACTCGGCCGAGCTTCCGGGTGGCTTCTGCACCGCGAGTGTCGATCTCGGCGAGCGGCGTGCGGCCCTTCTTCGCGACGGCGAAGGCACGAGGGGATTCAGAGGTCTTCACGGCCATCCTTGAGGGGAGTGTTGCTGATCATGAACAAAGCAGCCAGTTTCTGTACAACTACAGCACCTGGCGGCTCGACTTTACTCCCCTGAACGGGCTTGGCAACTGCGGAGATCTACTCGTCACACGAGTGGCATACAGGCCCGCTCGAATGTAACGAGCGGCAACCTGGAGCTCACCTACGAGTGGCGGAAATCTGCTGGTGCGGCCGGTGAATGAGTCGACACATCTGTCGCAGACCGCTGCCCGGACAACACGTTCCACAGAAGTGGCGCACGTTCAGCCGCCCGGCGGGACCTCGGTCCCCCGCACGCCCTTCATGCAGTCCATGATCCGCTCGTGGGTGTCACCCACGACGTCCGTGATTCTGACGCGCACGTACAGGGACTGGACCTGCGCGATGAAGTTCTCCGAGAACGCGCCCACCAACACGGTGTCGTGGCTCCCGGTCCCCACCAGAGGGAAGCCAACCCCGAAGGCGATGAGCCGGAAGTCCTCGCCGACGACCAACCCGGCCTCGGTCAGCTGGTCAGAGGTGTCGAGGGCGCCGGCCCACGGCGCGTCCGTGGAGTCCTGCGCGCCCTTCATCACCACCCTGTAGTGCCAGGAATCGACCACGGCGAGGTGCTGACCACCGTTCATTATTCCAACGCGCCACGCAGGCGCGTCCGTCGCGAGCTGGCCCTTCACCCAGGCAGCCCGCCAGCCCAGATACGGCCTCACCGTGCGGGCGTACTGCGCCCGGGCCAGCACGGCTCCCGCCGCAACCGCCAGCAGACTGCCCAGTGACTCCGCATCGATCAGTTGCAGACGCCACGGCCACTCGGTCCGTGCCTCGGCCGTCACATTGGCCCGGATCGCCTCCCAGACCAGCACCATGACCAGCACGACGAGGAAGACCAACGGCGCAGTGAACAACAAGGGGCTCCGGCGGACACGCCGCTGAGCGTCGGACAGTGAAGCCATGCCGTCTCGGCCTGCCCGACTGCTCATCCCCGTCTCTCCCCCGCACAGTGATGGGCACCGAAGCACACTCCATCAGTAACCAGGCGTAAAATAAGGTCAGTTGGACCACGATCTCACAACACTCGCCATCGCACGAGAGGGAACCGCGGGACCGAAAACGACCGTTGGTGCGCTCGTGGCCGTTGCAGCGCCCGAGGCACCCCCCTACGCTCATGCCTCCACAACCGCAGACGGGAGTGAACATGACGGCGATTCCCGGCCCACTTCAGAGCATGGTGTTCAGGAACGCTGATCTGCCGGAGCTCTTCCATCACACAGACGCGATCGCCATCGCGAGCCAGCGGGAGTCGGTGAACACCACCCGAGTCCAGCTGATTCTACTGGTCATGGGCGCGATGCCGGCCGCGGCGCCCTGGCACGTGGAGGTCGCCGAAGCCTTTCAACTCACCGATGTCGTCAGCGTGTTGGCCTATACAGGTGTCCTGGTCGCGACGTATCTCACCGCTCGGCGCAAGGCAAAGTCGCAATGGCAGCTCAACCGTTCCGCAGCGGAGTTCATCAAGTCGATGTGCTGGCGCTACTCGGTACACGGCTCGCCTTTCGACACCACCATTCAGCACCCCGAGGCGATGTTCGCGAACCGCCTCGAAGAGGGACTTCAGGAGCTCCGGAAGGTGGGGTGGGCCGACCCCCGCGACCTGACGGCGGATTCGGGCGGGCTGATCACGGACTCCATGCGCGAGTTGCGGAACAAAGCGTTCACCGTGCGCAAGGAGACGTATGTACGGGACCGGCTGATCGAGCAGCGCAGTTGGTACCGCAGGCGTCAGGAGGTGTCCCGGCGGGGCACGCTCGTCTGGTCGACGGCCACTGCCGTACTCACGGCGCTCGCCCTGGTGTTCGCGCTGTTGCGGACGTTCTCCGTCACTCAGTCCTTCGCCCTGACGGGAATGCTGTCGGCCGCCGCGGCAGCCTGTCTGGCGTGGAGCGAGATGCGCCGCCACCACCCGCTGATCTCGGCGCACTCGCTGGTGGAGCAGGATCTGGAGTCGATGCAGGTGGCGATGGAGACAACGCTGACTGAGCGCCAGTGGCCGCGGGCGGTTTTCGAGACCGAGCGCATCGTCTCCCCGCAGCACACCGACTGGCTTGCGCGGCATCAGATGTGACGGATCTGGCAGATGAGGAGACGCGCGGCCGTATGCGAAGAAGCCGCGCGAACGGGTCAGGTGCGCTCCACGCCCTCGCGCCAGATCACGGTGACCGGGCGGCCCAGGCTGCGGGCGTACGTCACGATGTCGCCCGTGCCGCCGTAGCCACGGGCCGGCCTTCCGTCCCACACCGCGAGCAGCCGGTCGCAGTGGTCGGCGATGTACGCGCCCGCCGCGTAGTACGCCTCGTCGGTGGAGTGCGGGTAGCCCAGCCGGACCTCCCGGACCGCCCGGTCCTTGAGGGCCCGGTAGCGGGCGAGTTCGGCCGCGTCGGCGAAGCAGGATTCGTAGTCGCCGCTGGGAATGACCACGGTCAGATCCGCACCGCGGGCCAGGGCGAGATCGGCGAAGAGCTGGTCCGCCCCCACTGCCAGGCTGGAAAGGGCCTCCAGGGAGCCTTCGAAGCCGCAGAGCGCCGCCCGTATCCCGGCCAGCACATGGGCATGAGCCTCCTGCGGGATGCTGCGGTGGCCGGTCACTCCGATGCGTTTCACGGACCTGGAACCCCCTGAGGTGTCTGCCGGGGGTTCCCGGAGGGCATCCCTCCGGAGGGCACAGCATCCACCCCCGTGTGTTCCTGCATGACCGACCTGCCCCACATCCTCTCAAAAGCCGCGGGGTGAACGGGAGTCCCCACCCGGGATTCGGGCAGGGACTCCGTCTCGGCCGACTGCTCGATCGAGGGCCGGGCCGGGGGCCTCAACAGCTGCAGTCGCAACCGCAGCATTCGCACGATTCACAGCAGTCCCCGCAGTTGCAGCAGCAGTCGCACCCGTCGCAGCAGTTGCGCCGACTGCACAGTCCCTCGCGGCGCCGATGGGTCCACGGGTCGTTGAAGGTGCCGCAGCACATCTGGCAGGTGCAGGCCAGTCCAGCCCACACCAGGCAGCCCGCGATCGGACCACGCCGGTCGCGCGGGGGCTCGGGCGGGGGCTGCGGCGGGCCGACGGGGCTGCCGGGGCTCGGCGCGTACGGATTGCCGGGCAGCGCCCCGAAGGAACCGTCCTGCCGCACACCTGACGGGGGAACAGTTCCGTCCAGTGTTACGCCATCCGCCCAATGCGAGCAGGCCGTGGTGCCGAACGCCCGGTCCACCGACTGCCGCAGTTCGTGCACCAACAGCACATGGGCCAGCTTGTCGTCCGTGAATTCCGCGTCACGCAGCGCCAGCCGTACGCCGTGCAGCGCGTCGTCACAGAGCCGTCGGGCCTCGGCCCGCGAGGTGCCGGTCGCGGTGAGCGGGTTCCAGGCACCCGTCGTGGCGTCAGCTTCCTGGTCCTCGACGGCATCCAGCAGATGCGCAAGGCGTCCGAAGAGCCGGCCCGCCTCGGCCAGCGGCTCCGCGTTCTGCGGCTTGCCCGCGAGTATCGCGGTGTGGGCGAAGGCGGCCGCGGTGGCGGTCTCGGTGGGTTCGGTGACCGTGAGCAGCGGGGTGCCGGGCCCGGCGAGCAGCTCGATGCCGGTCTGCCGGTCGACGGCGTCGACGAGCAGCGCCGTGTCGAATCCGAGCTGTGCTCCGGTGCGCGCGCCGGCCCGGTCCCAGCCCGCGGCGACCCGGCGCGCCGCGGCGGCGACCGGGCGGCGCTTCAACAGGCCGTCCCGGTCGGCGACGTGGTCCCGTACCTTCGCCGATGCCAGCACCAGGGAGACGGCGGCGGCCAGCCTGGCTCCCTCGCCGCGGGCGACCGGGGCGGTCCGCATGGCACGCAGCGGGCAGGGCCCCGCGGTGCGTCGCCATCCGGTGGTGCGCTCGGACTGAGCCTCCGTCAGAACCGAGACGATCAGGCCGTCATAGTTCGTAACGATCCGGGCGAATTGCCCGTGATCGGAGCGAAGTGCGAGACAGAGCCCGCAGAGATGGGCCATCCACTCGACCCTGAGCCCTTCGGTCAACCGGTGGGTACAGGGCCTGACGATTCCGAACACGACGATCCCCCGAGAGTCGTTCATCTCTGCGCCACGCCCGTACGTATGCGCGATGGGCATCGTATCGGGCTTCCCGTTCACCCATACGTCCCCCATGTCACCCATATGGACCGGTACATCACATTTTCTTTCTTTCAGGCCCCTGATGCAGGAGGAACCTTGACGAATCACCACATCTTCTGCACCAGTACCGTCACGAATCCCCTGTGCGCCGACTATCCACTTGGCGCACGATCCGCATCATGGACGACCATAGGGATACGAAAAAGATGCGGAACGCCACGGAACCGCGGTGAGAGGAGGCGTCCATGGGATCGGTGCGCAGGGCGAGTGCCTGGCTGGGCCTCGTAGAGGACAACGACGAGCGGTATTACGACGACGACGAGTATGCCGAGGGTGCGCAGACCGGGGCCGGTCAGGCCTGGGTGACCGACCCCCGGGTGCAGGTGGCCTCCGAGACGGCCGAGGAGACGGGCCGCCGGATCGCCACCGTCACCCCGGACAGCTTCCGGGACGCCCGAGCCGTCGGAGAGCTCTTCCGGGACGGCGTCCCGGTGATCGTCAACCTCACGGCCATGGACCCCACCGACGCCAAGCGCGTCGTGGACTTCGCCGCGGGGCTGACCTTCGGACTGCGCGGCTCGATCGAGCGCGTGGCCACCCGGGTCTTCCTGCTGACCCCGGCCGACACCCAGGTGGTCAACGGCGAAGCCGTCGGCCGGCCGGCCGACGGCTTCTTCAACCAGAGCTGAGCAGGGCGCTCGCCGGACCGGTCTACCGGAACGCGTCGAGGCCGGTGAGCGCCTTGCCCAGCACCAGCTGGTGCATCTCCACGGTTCCTTCGTAGGTGAGCACCGACTCCAGATTCGTCGCATGGCGCATCACCGGGTACTCCAGCGAGATCCCGTTGGCGCCGAGGATCGTGCGCGAGGTACGGCAGATCTCGATCGCCTCCCGCACATTGTTGAGCTTTCCGAAACTGACCTGTTCCGGTCGGAGCCTGCCCGCGTCCATCCGCCGGCCCAGATGGTGGGCGAGCAGGATGCCTTTGTGCAGTTCCACGGCCATGTCCGCGAGCTTGGCCTGGGTGAGCTGGAAGCCGGCGATCGGTTTGCCGAACTGCTCCCGGGTCTTCGCATAGTCGAGGGCCGACTCGAAGCTGGCGCGCGCCGCGCCCATGGCTCCCCAGACGATGCCGTAGCGGGCATGGCTGAGACAGCTGAGCGGGCCGCGGAGACCGGTGACCCCGGGGAGCACGGCGTCGGCCGGCAGCCGTACCTCGTCGAGGACCAGCTCACTGGTGACCGAGGCGCGCAGGGACCACTTGTGCTTGATCTCGGGCGCCGAGAAGCCCGGGGTGTCTGTCGGCACGACGAATCCGCGGATCCCGCCGCCCGTGCCGCCCTCGTCGGTCTGCGCCCAGACGACGGCGACCCCGGCGACCGAGCCGTTGGTGATCCACATCTTGCGGCCGGTGAGCACCCAGTCTTCGCCGTCGCGCTTGGCGTACGTCCGCATCCCGGCCGGGTCGGAGCCGTGGTCCGGCTCGGTGAGGCCGAAGCAGCCGATGATCTCGCCGGCCGCCATGCCCGGCAGCCACTGCTGCCGCTGCTCCTCGGAGCCGAAGCGGTGGATGGCGTACATGGCGAGCGATCCCTGTACGGAGACCAGGGAGCGGATTCCCGAGTCGGCCGCTTCGAGTTCGAGGCAGGCCAGTCCGTACTGGACGGCGGTGGCGCCCGCGCAGCCGTATCCCTGCAGGGACATGCCGAGGGCACCGAGAGAACCGAGCTCGCGGGCCAGCTCGCGGATGCCGGGCAGCTCGCCGTTCTCGTACCACTCGGCGATGTGCGGCAGGACGCGGTCGGTTGCCCAGTCGCGGACCGTGTCGCGGATGGCGAGGTCCTCGGCGCCGAGCAGATCGTCGATGCCGATCGGGTCGGCGGGGTCGAAGGGCGGGAGCTTCGAGGACGGAGTGGTAACCATGAGTGTGCCTCCGGCGGCTCGCACGATGCTAAAACTAGCAGTGTTAGTTATGGCCTCGCGCCGACGTTACGGCTCAGTGCCCCGCCCGTCCAGAGCCGGTCGCCTCGGCGGGTCGGCGCCCGGCGGGCAGCGGGTGCGGCCGCTGCGTACGGCCGGCGACGGGCGCCTCGTGCGGACCGTGGAATTCCAGCGCCTCGCCCTGGGGTTCGCCGACACCCGGTGAGGGGCACTCCATCACCCGCGGCAGCCGCAGCGCGGCGAGCGCTCCGACCAGCAGCAGGGCCGCGCTGACCAGCAGCGTGACATGCAGCCCGGCGATAAAGGAATGGCGGGCCGTGGAGCGCAGCACCTCACCCAGCGGACCGCCCAGCCGGTCCGCCACCTGGTATGCCTCACCCAGTGAGTGGGAGGCGGCCTCACCGTCCTTGGCAGGGACGCCCTCTTCGGGAAGCTTCGCGAGCCCGGAGGTGTAGACGGCGTTCATGACGCTGCCGAGCAGGGCGATCCCCATGCCCGCGCCCAACTGGTAAGAGGTCTCGCCGATCGCCGCCGCACCGCCCGCCCGGTCGGCGGGGGCCTCACTGAGCATGGATTCGTACGCCCCGAAGAGCGTGGACTGCAGCCCGAAGCCGAGTGCGACGAAGGCCACGGTCAGCAGAACGGGCCGGTCGTGCTGCCCCATCGCGGTCAGGATCAGCACGGAGGCGGCCGTGAGTACGAAGCCCCAGCCGACCATCCGTCGCGGCCCGATGCGGCGCAGGGTGTACGAGCCGGTGGCGCCCGCAGCCATGGCCGCGAAGGTGAGCGGAAGCAGCCGCAGCCCGGTCTGGAGCGGGCTCAGGCCGAGGACGAGCTGGAGGTACTGCACAGCTACCAGTTCCAGTCCGACCAGCGCCAGCATGGCGAGGACGATGCAGCCCACCGCGGTCGAGAAGGCGGGCCTGGCGAACATCCCCATGTCGATCAGCGGATGCGCACGGCGCTTCTGACGGCGCACGAAGGCTATGAGCAGCACGGCCCCGATCAGCAGCGAGGCCAGTGTGGCCGGGCTCAGCAGCCCCTCACCGGTGCCCGCCCGTTTCACGCCCAGGACCACACCGAACACTCCGGCCGCGGCCATCAGCGCACCCATCACATCCCAAGGGCCGTCGTCGCTGCCGCGTGACTCGGGGAGCAGCAGGCGACCGACCGGCAGGACCAGCGCCATCAGCGGAATGTTGATCAGAAAGACCGAGCCCCACCAGAAATGCTCGACGAGAAAGCCGCCGATGACCGGTCCGGTGGCGGCGCCGACGGCGGCGACCGCCGTCCAGACGCCGATCGCCACGGCCCGTTCGCGCCGGTCGGGGAAGACCTGCCGGAGGATCGACAGCGTCGCCGGCATGATCATCGCTCCGCCGACACCGAGCAGAGCACGCGCCGCTATCAGCACGCCGGGGCTGTCGGCCATCGCGGCGATCGCGGAGGCGACACCGAAGAGGGCATAGCCGAGCAGCAGAATGCGGCGCCGGCCGACCCGGTCGCCGAGAGTACCGAAGAGGATCAGCAGCGAGGCGCAGACCAGTGGATAGGCATCCACGATCCAGAGCAGGCCTGCGGCGCTGGGCCGCAGGTCCTCGGTGACGGCGGGGACGGCGACATGGAGCACGGTCGCGTCGAGTGCGACGAGCAGCAGACTGAGGCAGAGAACGACGAGGACGACCCATCGATTGGCACCGTCGGCGGCTGAGCGCAGCCGGAATCGGGCTGTGGTCGTCCCGGACATGCATGTACCTCCCAAAAGGTCCCTCGCGCTCGGCAGGCCAGCCGTGGATGCAGCGGTTCGCTGCCCCTCGGGGCCCGGCATCGACGGGCGAGTGATCCGTCAGCGTACGCGAGTTCGGCGCACTCACACGTGGTCCACCTCATACCTCGATGGGCCGTGGAGTGTGGTGTGCGCCACGCCAAGCCGCCGCTCGGAACCCGCTCGGACCTGCACGGACGGCCTCAGCGCCCGGCACAGAAGGTACTCGGCGCGGCTCCCGGGGTACACGCCGGGCCCACGTCGCGAGCGCTCGGTAACCGGGCGGACACCATCCGTTTCCCCCTCTGTGAGGGCGGAGAAATTCATACCGGCACCTTCTGCGCTTTTCTGTCCGCACTCAAACACCCTTCCGAAATGAGTGCGAAATCAATAGTGCAGAAACCCGTCGACACGCTTCTTCGGGTCGGGAATTAAGGCCCGGATGAGACATAGTCCACATCACATCGTCATCACAAAGAGGCCGGATCGACCTGTTCGCACACTAACTCGCTGTAACGTCGATTGGGTGCGTACCGACATCTTTGCCCGCCTGGACCGGGAGCCGGAGCCGCCGAAGATAGAGCCACCGCGGATGAGCCGTCACCGCATCGCTCTCTTCTGCGGGACGTTGGCGTTCTATCTCGCCATCGTCGTCGCCGTGCTGACCTCTTCCTGGCTGGTGACCCTGGACTGGAAGGTCATGCTCTTCCGGCCGTATCAACAGTGGCCGGAAATCCACGCCTTCCTCGACTACTACATCGTGCTCGGCCAGCGCGGCCCCACCGCCACCATGGTCGCCTGCTGGCTCGGCTGGCGCTCCTGGCGGCAGCACACACTGCGGCCCCTGCTCACGCTCGGCGCCTCGCTGCTGCTGCTCAACGTGACGGTCGGCGCGGTCAAGATCGGCCTGGGGCGGCTCGGCCCGCACTACGCGACCCAGATCGGCTCCGCGGAGCTCTTCTCCGGCGGCGATATATTCCCTTCGGGCCACACCGCCAACGCAGTCGTGACCTGGGGAATCCTCGCCTATCTGGCCACCACCCCGCGGGCCAGGCGCTATCTGTCGGCCCTGTCGGCGATCGTCTCGCTCGGCGTCGGACTCACCACCGTCTACCTCGGCACGCACTGGCTCAGCGATGTGCTGCTGGGCTGGGCCGCGGGGCTGCTGATCCTGCTGGGCCTGCCCTGGGTCGAGCCGCTGATCACCCGGGCCGAGGCCTGGATCTTCGCCCAGCGCGAGAACCTGCGGGGCCGCAAACGTCCCGTTCCTTCTCTGCCCGTCGCGGCCGGAGGACCCCGGACCGCACAGCTCCCGCAACTGGACGGCGGCAACGCCGTGGCGGAGAGCCCCGTGCTGGAGCCAGTCGCCGCGGGAGGACACACAGCGACCGCAACGGACACGGTCACGGGCACCCGCTCGCGTGCACACCCGGCGCCCGCGTCGCATTCGGCGCATCTGGTGCGCTCGGAGCGGACCCCGGTCACCCCGGCCGGCAGCCGTCGCCCGCCGCACGCGGACCGTACGCCACGCGGCGGCACCACACCCGCCCGCCCGATGACCGGCGGCTGAACACCCCAGGAGCAGCGGGGCCGGTACGCACAGCCGCTCCCCCGCACAGTGAAGGCCCCGACTTCGGTCGGGGCCTTCACTCATGCCGGGGGCCCGGAGCTCAGGGTCTCTCAGCCCACCCAGCAGCGGGTGACGACGGCGTCGGCCACCTCGAAGTTGATCCGTCCGCTCCGGAACTCCATCGTGATGATCGCGCCCGGCGGCAGGGATCTGACGGTGCTCCAGCCGTGCCTGCGGGCCCGCCGTTCAGCCGCGTCGGCGGCGAGGCCGACGTACGCACCAGGTGTGTCGTCGGGCTGGGCGGAAGGGGTCGGTATGGGTGCCATGCCTCTCACCGTAGGCGGCCACGGACCACGACGAAAGCCAGGGCGCCTGCCGCCGCACGGCATCCTCACGTCCTCCGGCGGTCACGCTTGTGTCACAGGATCACGACACGCATGCCGCTCGAAATCACGCCACCCGAGCATGCGGCCCTCGACCGGACGCACAGTAATCACACAGGCTGAGAAACGATCAAGCAGAAGGACCGAAAACAAAGCGGAATACCCCGTATGGAACAGCTGGAATTTCGCGTCGAATGGCCTGTCTAAATGAGCATGCCACCGGGAGTTCACGCTTCCTTATGGCAGCCTTATCTTTTGGTCACAAAATCCATACCACGCGGCGGTGGACGGCCGCGCGCTGCCGCCCGTATAGCGGACAACCCGAATCGTCCCGTATGGGGACGCCGATGGAAACGCTCAGCCCAGGGCCCGGGACAGCCGGTCCCTGGCCGCCTTGATCGCGTCCTTGAGCTCCGGCGGTTCGACGACCTCGAAGTCGATCCCCAGCAGCATGATGTGGATGACCAGCACATCGAGACTCGCCGCCCCGGTGCGCAGCAGACAGCTGCCGGAGCCGTCCGCCTCCAGCACCCCGGAGGACGGTGAGATCCGTTCGGCCGCGCGCTCGATCCGGGCCTTCAGCCGGATCACCGCGTGCGTCGCGTACACGGTGGTCGAGATCCCCTTCGCGACGTAGGCTGCCAGATCCTCGGCCGGTGCGTCGCGGGGGACGAATCTCGGGCCGTGCGGCGGCGTGGGTGTGATCCGGTCCACGCGGAACGTGCGCCAGTCCGCGCGGTCCAGGTCCCAGGCGACGAGGTACCAGCGGCGCTCGGTGCACACCAGCCGGTGCGGTTCGACGGACCGGCGCGACACGGAGCCGGAGTGGTCCCGGTACTCGAAGCGCAGCCGCTCGCTGTCCCGACAGGCTCCGGCCAGTTCCGTGAGGGCACCCGGATCGGCGGTGGACACGCCGGGTCCGCGTAGCAGCGGCACGGTGAAGGTGTTCAGCGCGTTCACCCGGCGCCGGAGCCGGTTCGGCAGCACCTGTTCGAGCTTGGCCAGGGCGCGTACGGAGGTCTCGCCGATGCCCTCGACGCCGTTGCCCGCCGCGGTGCGCAACCCGACAGCGACGGCGACGGCCTCTTCGTCGTCGAGGAGGAGCGGCGGCAGCTGGGCACCGGCGCCGAGCTGGTATCCGCCGCCGGTGCCGGGGCTGGCGTTGACCGGGTAGCCCAGTTCGCGCAGTTTGTCGACGTCACGGCGGACGGTTTGCGGTGTGACTCCGAGCCGTTCGGCGAGATCGGCGCCCGACCAGTCCCGGTGTGCCTGGAGCAGTGAGAGAAGGCGCAGCAGTCGTGCCGAGGTCTCCAACATGGGGCGAGTCTGCCAGGGGTTGCGGACAATCTGCGTCCGCAACCGGGTACCGGCGGTCTAGTGCGTGTATCGAAAGTCTCGTCTGGCCGGGGGGCGGACGACGCCACTTTCGAAGCGCGCCCTAGTACCGCGACGGGGCAAACCTTGCCTTCGCGGCGCTAGCAGGACTGCGCCGGATCCGGTTCGATCCGTACGCAGAGGTCGTTGTCGGCCGAGTAGCAGGGGGTGACGCGGGCGCCCTTCCCGGCGCTGCGGCCCGGGTAGACGAAGCTGTTCTTGCGGTCCCAGACGTCGTCGAGGATACGGGAGATCCGAACGCCGCCGGCCGGCTCCCCGGCGCCCGTCCCGGGGACCAGCCAGAGCGTCCACAGCTGCTGCCCGGTGACCGGCCCGGTGCCCAGCCGGTCGAGCGGAAGCGTGAAGGAGAACGTGCCTTCCTCCCCGGTGACCGGCACCCGGCAGACCCGGTCCGGGGCGCCGGCCAGTCGCGCCTCGACGCGGGCGTCGTCGCCGAGGCGGGTCCCGTACAGCGTGCCCTCGACGGTCAACCCGCCCCGGTCGAAGGTGACCGGCCCGGCCTCGGCGTGCGGTGAGCGGATCCAGCAGCGCACAGCGAGCCGGCCGTCGGCGGTCGGGTACGGGATACGCACCGCGATCCGCCCGGTCTCCGGTGTGCGGTCCATGAGGAGCCGCACATCTCTGATTCCGGGCTCGACGGCCACCGCCCCGTCGTCGTCCGCACCCGGCTCACGCACATAGACGTCCCAGCGGCCTTCGACGGGCGCCGCGGTGCCCGGCAGCACCGCGCGCAGCCGTCCCCCGTCGAGCGGGCTCAGGGGCAGCCGCAGTGTGTCGCCGTGACCTCCCGTGCCTTTGGCTCCGCGCAGCCGGAGAAGCAGTTCGGGCCTCTTCGCGGGCTCCTGGCGACGGAGGTCGAGGTCGAAGGTGATCCCTCCGTCGCGGCTTGCGGTGCAGTCGGCTCGTGGTGTCTGTCGCTCTGTGGAGACGGTCATGCGGACTTCCCCTTGCGGACGATGTCGGCGGCCTTGTAGCGCAGGGCGTACGCCCCGTCCAGCACGGCGCCGCGGGCGAGGTGCAGTGTGGTGCGCAGAGCGCCCTGCGAGCGGTCGCGCGGGCCTCGGGAGGCGAGTTCGGTGAAGAGCCGCTCATGGCGTTCGGCGATCCGTGACGGGTCGAACCGCTGCGACGCGGCCAGCGCGGCGCGGCCCGAGCGGCGCCGTGCTTCGTCGTCGTCGATCAGACCGAGCAGGGCTCCCGCCACCGCCGCCGCGTCACCGACCGGCACCAGCCGTCCGTCGGTGCCGTCCTCGATGATCTCGCGGGGGCCGTGCGGGCAGTCGGTGGCGACGACCGGCAGGCCGCAGCGCATCGCCTCGACGATGGTCATGCCGAAGGACTCGCGGTCCGAAGTGACCGCGGCGATCGCCCCCTTGGGCCACTCGGCCTCCAGCGGGTTGACCGGGCCCATCAGGAACACATGGTTGTGCAGGCCGAGTTCACCGATGAGCGCGAGCAGCGCCTGGCGTTCGTTCCCGGTCGCGTCACCGCCGCCATAGATACGCAGCCGCCAGTCCGGGCGGACGGCGACCACGTCGGCGAACGCCCGGACGAGCAGGTCGTACCGCTTGACCTTGTGCAACCTGCCTGCGGCGATCACCCACTTGCTGTCGCCGTCGGCGGGCGCGATTCTCGGCGCGGGCACACTGTTGGGAATGGACTCGATCCGTACGCCGGGCAGTTTGAGCCCGGTCCGGTAGGCGCGGGCGTCGGCCTCGGTGACGGTGGTGATCGCGTCGAGCAGGGCGTAGCGATGCCCTATCTCGCGGCGCAGACGGTAACTGTGGCTGTCGAGGGTGAGGTGCTCCTGCCCGATCCGGACCGGACCGCGCCGGGCCTGCCTGCTGATCTGCACATTGAGCCCCGGCCGGGTTCCGACCACGACATCTGCCTCCAGGGACCGCAAATGGTCCGCCACCCGGGCGTCGGTCAGCCTGCTGTACTGGCGGTATCTGCTGTCGCCTCGCGGGAACACGGTTGCGGAACGGGCGTGTTCGGCCGCGTCGCCGTCGTAGTCCGGGCTCTTCTTCCGCAGGTCGACGAGGTGGCTCAGGCGCACGCCCTCGGGGGCGCCCAGCACGGGGACGTCGCGGTGCCGGAAGACCGACACGATTTCGATGTCATGGTGTCCGGCCAGCGCCCCGGCGAGATTGAACGTCGTGCGGATCGTGCCCCCGACTCCGTAGGCGTTGTGGAGCAGGAAAGAAATGTGCATGAAACGCCATATCTCCCGGTTCGGCTGGTCAGTGGCGAAACGCCACTGACCAGGACGGCACAGACCGGCCGGGGGTTCCTCCGGGCACCGACCAATCTCAGCCAGCCTCACACTCACCTGTTTTCACGATTTATCTATGTATCGGTGAACCGGTCCAAGGCCGAGTCGACCACATCGCCGTACGGCCAATCAGGAGAAACGGGTCGTAATTGGCTCTTCGGATCCTGAGATTCACCCTCTGCGTCGGATGGTTCGATTACGTTCCCCTTCTCGCGTGACCCCGGCCGCAGATCGCCCGTTGTCTTCTGCATGAGCCGGGAACCGCCCGGCGCACGCACCGAGTTCGAGGAGCCACCCGTGCCGCGCATGCTCGACGTCAGCGAGGACGTACGCGCCGAGATCGGCGACGCCGAAGCCGACCGGCTGCTCGTCGGCGACAACACCCCAGGCAGTTACGACTGCACCTCCTGCCGCACCCCCGGCGACTCCGAACAGGAACGCACCAGCACGGTGCTCTTCGTCGGTGAGGAAACCGCTGTCCTCGCCTTCGCCCACGCGACCTGCATCCCTTCGCAGGTCGTCCAGATCGCCGAGGAGCAGTTGCAGGGCGCCGTACGCAGCATCACCGGCAGCGACCCGGAGCACCCTGAGTACCCGGAGGGCCTCGGCCCCGAACAGGCCGTCCTCGGGATCACCAGCGGCCTCGTCCTGATCGACGACGAGCTCCACCCGGCCCTCGTCGTCGAGCCGACCGGCGCAATCGCCCGCCCGGGCACGGACGGCAGCCGGGGCGACGAATTCCTCCAGCTGCTGCTGGAGCAGGGCTTCCAACCGGTACACCGGATGGACCATGTGCCCTCGGTGCTGCACGGCTGGTCGATCCTGCTCGCCATGGGCCAGCTCCACGCCGTGCTCCAGCCGGGCACCGGCGGCGGTGCCCCGGTCGCCTGGTGGCAGGCTCATGCGCCGCTCCAGGTCACCGAGGGCTGGCGGACCGCGGCCAACAAGTCGCAGACCGTGCTCGTCTACGCCGCCCCGGCGGGCGCGATCGGCCAGCAGCCCCGTGAGGACCTGCTGCGCGAAGCTCTCGACAGGGCCGCCGCAAGCGGGCTCCTGGTCGCCGCGGCGATGCCGCTGGCCGGGACCTGATCATGACCGCCGGCTCCTCGCACCCGCGGCGAACAGCTATTTCTCCGCCGGGCCCGCATCCGACGGGCAGTGGGGTCGTTGGCACATACGTGCACTCATACGACTCCTCCCACCAGCGCCCGAGCCCAATCCCTGCCATGCGTCCCTCGCAGGATCCTTCGGGCGGCCTGTCCCCCACCCCGATCTACGACGCGCTGTACTCCGAGTACCGCCGTTCGTTCCGGGCGCTTCCGGGTGATCGTAGCGGCGAGGAGAATCTCGGCTTTGTGGCCTTCGGCAGCCGCGCCCCGCTCAGCAGCCACTCCGGTTTCTCCGGTCTGTCCACGGGGCTGTCCGTACACAACGGGGCCCCCGGACACGGCAGCGCCCCGAGCACACACACCGGCAGCCTCGGCTCCTGGCAGCGGGTTGGCCGGCACTCCGGGCGGGCCCAGCCCGCAGCGCTGCCCCCGGGATCGGGATCGCGAGGGGCCTGACCCATGACGGAGCCCTGGTCCGTTTCGGAGACGAAACGGACCAGGGCTCCGTCATGGGGCCTTCGTGCTACTTGTTGCGGCCGCGCTTTTCGCGGACCCGCACCGAGATGTGGATCGGGGTGCCCTCGAAGCCGAACTCCTCACGCAGCCGGCGCTCGACGAAACGTCGGTAGCCGTGCTCCAGGAAGCCCGAGGAGAACAGCACGAAGCGCGGCGGCTTGGTGCCCGCCTGGGTACCGAAAAGGATGCGGGGCTGCTTGCCGCCGCGGACGGGGTGCGGGTGGGAGGCGACGATCTCACCGAGGAAGGCGTTCAGCCGGCCGGTGGGAACGCGGGTCTCCCAGCCGGCGAGGGCGGTCTCGATCGCCGGGACCAGCTTCTCCATGTGCCTGCCGGTGACGGCAGAGACATTGACCCGCGGGGCCCACGCGATCTGCGCGAGCTCCGTCTCGATCTCGCGCTCCAGGTAGTAGCGGCGCTCCTCGTCGAGGGTGTCCCACTTGTTGTACGCGATCACCAGGGCGCGCCCGGCCTCCACGGCCATGGTGATGATGCGCTGGTCCTGGACGCTGATGGACTCGCCGGCGTCGATCAGGACGACGGCGACCTCGGCCTTCTCCACGGCGGCGGCGGTACGCAGCGAGGCATAGTAGTCCGCGCCCTCCTGGAGGTGGACGCGGCGGCGGATACCGGCCGTGTCGACGAACTTCCAGGTGATACCGCCGAGCTCGATCAGTTCGTCGACCGGGTCACGGGTGGTGCCCGCGAGCTCGTTGACGACGACGCGGTCCTCGTTCGCCACCTTGTTCAGCAGTGAGGACTTGCCGACGTTCGGACGGCCGATGAGCGCGATCCGGCGCGGTCCGCCGATCGCGGTGCCGAAGCGCTGCGCCGGGGCCTCGGGAAGTGCTTCGAGTACGGCGTCGAGCAGGTCGCCGGTGCCGCGGCCGTGCAGCGAGGAGACCGGGTACGGCTCACCGAGGCCCAACGACCAGAGCACGGTGGCGTCCGCCTCGCCGCTCTGCCCGTCGACCTTGTTGGCGCACAGCACGACGGGCTTGCCGGCCCGGCGCAGCAGCTTGACGACGGCTTCGTCGGTGTCGGTCGCGCCGACGGTGGAGTCGACCACGAAGACGACCGCGTCGGCGGCCTCGATCGCGTACTCGGCCTGGGCGGCGACGGCCGCGTCGATGCCCAGCACGTCCTGCTCCCAGCCGCCGGTGTCGACGACCTTGAAGCGGCGGCCCGCCCACTCGGCCTCGTAGGTGACGCGGTCGCGGGTGACGCCGGGCTTGTCCTCGACGACCGCCTCACGACGACCGATGATCCGGTTCACCAGCGTCGACTTGCCGACATTGGGGCGGCCGACAACGGCAAGCACGGGAAGCGGTCCGTGACCGGCCTCACCGATCGCGCCCTCGACCTCTTCGGCGTCGAAGCCCTCCTCCGCGGCGAGCTCCATGAACTCCGCGTACTCGGCGTCGCCAAGCGCTCCGTGCTCGTGGTCCGAGCCGCCGGAGTGAATCTGGTCGTTCATGAAGTCCGTTCCTCTTTGCATCATCATCGATGGGCCACGACCACGCGGCCCACTACTCAAGTCTTACCTGGCGCCCGGTGAAACGCCTGGCCTCCTCCAGGTGGCCGGTCAGCCGCCCCTGGATCCGTACCGTCGCCTCGTCCAGCGCCTTGCGCGTGCGCCGCCCGCTCCCGTCGCCCGCGTCAAAAGCATCGCCGAACACGACATCGACCCGGCTGCGCAACGGTGGCAGTGCCGATATCAACCGTCCGCGGCGCTCGGTGCTTCCCAGTACGGCCACGGGCACGATCGGCGCCCCGCTGCGTACCGCGAAGTATGCGAGCCCGGCACGCAGGGAGGCGAAGTCTCCTTCGCCCCTGGTGCCCTCGGGAAAGATCCCGAGCACCCCGCCGTTCTCCAGCACGCCGAGGGCGTGGGTGACGGCGGTGCGGTCGACGGTCGTACGGTCCACCTTCAGCTGACCGATTCCGCGCAGGAACGGGTCGAGGGGGCCGACGAACGCCTCTTTCTTGATCAGGAAGTGGACGGGCCGGGGCGCGGTGCCCATCAGCATCGGACCGTCGATGTTGTGGGAGTGGTTCACCGCGAGTATGACGGGTCCGGAGGCGGGAACCCGCCACGCACCGAGGACACGGGGCTTCCACAGCCCGTACATCAGCCCGATGCCGATCCCGCGCCCGACCGCCGCGCCGCGCAGCGTGGGCGAGCCCGTGACCTGGGTCACTGCGCGGCCTGCTTCTCCTCGACGAGGGTGACGACGCACTCGATGACCTGCTGGAGGGTCAGGTCGGTGGTGTCCACCTCGACGGCATCGTCCGCCTTGGCCAGCGGGGAGGTCTTGCGGCCGGAGTCGGCGGCGTCCCGCTTGATCAGCGCTTCCTTGGTGGCTGCGAGATCGGAGCCCTTGACCTCTCCGCTGCGGCGGGCGGCGCGCGCCTCGGGCGATGCGGTGAGGAAGATCTTCAGGTCGGCGTCGGGCAGCACCGTGGTGCCGATGTCACGGCCCTCGACCACTATGCCCCGCTCGGCCGCGGCGGCGATGGTGCGCTGCAGCTCGGTGATCCTGGTGCGCACCTCGGGGACCGCGCTGACGGCGCTGACCTTGGAGGTGACCTCCTGGGTACGGATCGGGCCCGAGGCGTCCTCGCCGTCGACAGTGATCGTCGGGGCGGCCGGGTCCGTACCGGAGACGATGACCGGCTTGGCGGCGGCGGTCGCCACCTCCATCGCGTCCTGCACGTCGATGTCGTTGTTCAGCATCCACCAGGTGATCGCCCGGTACTGGGCGCCGGTGTCCAGGTAGCTCAGGCCGAGCTGCGCGGCGACGGCCTTGGACGTGCTCGACTTACCGGTGCCGGAGGGTCCGTCGATGGCGACGATCACTGCGGCCGGGGCTGTCCGGGCGGCGGCGCTTGCGGTTTCCACGGTGGTGGACACCTTCCTGGTACACGGGGTGGGCGGGACGGGGGCGCGCGAACCCGCCCCGCACAAGGTTACCGAGTGTCGGAGCGGTCCTCTGCACCCCTGTGGACAACCGCCTCCCGGGCCCGCCGTCCCGGGCCTACTGGCGTAGCGACCAGCCCCGGTCACGCAGTGCCGCGCTCAGTTCGGGGGCCGCGCTCGGCTCGACCATCAGCTGGACCAGGCCCGCCTGCTGCCCCGTGGCGTGCTCGATACGGACGTCCTCGACGTTGACCCCGGCCCGGCCGGCGTCGGCGAAGATCCCGGCCAGTTCGCCCGGCCGGTCGCTGATGAGCACGGACACGATCTCGTACGAGGCGGGGGCCGTCCCGTGCTTGCCGGGCACCCGGACCCGCCCCGCGTTGCCGCGGCGCAGTACGTCCTCGAGGCCTTCGGTGCCTTCGCGGCGCCTGTCCTCGTCACCGGACTGCAGACCACGCAGCGCCCGTACCGTCTCGTCCAGATCGGCGGCGACCCCGGCCAGCACGTCGGCGACCGGGCCCGGGTTGGCGGAGAGGATCTCCACCCACATCCGGGGGTCGGAGGCGGCGATCCGGGTGACGTCCCTGATGCCCTGACCGCAGAGGCGTACGGCGGTCTCGTCGGCCTCTTCCAGGCGGGCGGCGACCATCGACGAGATCAGCTGCGGGGTGTGGGAGACCAGGGCGACGGCCCGGTCGTGCGCGTCGGCGTCCATGACGACCGGAACGGCGCGGCAGAGCGCGACCAGTTCCAGTGCGAGGTTGAGGACCTCGGTGTCGGTGTCCCGGGTCGGGGTGAGGACCCAGGGGCGGCCCTCGAAGAGGTCCGCGGTGGCGGCGAGGGGGCCCGATCGTTCCTTGCCGGCCATGGGGTGCGTACCGATGTACGGCGTGAGGTCGACGCCGCGGGCCTCCAGCTCGCGGCGCGGGCCGCCCTTGACGCTGGCGACGTCGAGGTAGCCGCGGGCCACGCCGTCCCGCATGGCGGTGGCCACCACCGCGGCCACATTGGCGGGCGGCACTGCGATGATCGCCAGGTCGACGCGGCCCTCGGGTGCCTCGTCCGTACCGGCGCCGAGCGCGGCCGCGGTGCGGGCCGATTCGGGGTCGTGGTCGACGAGGTGGACATGGATGCCGCGCCCGGCAAGGGCGAGGGCCGCGGAGGTGCCGACGAGGCCCGTTCCGATGACGAGTGCGGTTCTCACTGGGCGATGTCCTTGCGGAGTGCGGCGGTGGCGCCGAGGTACACGTGCGCGATCTCGGACTTGGGAAGGTACGTCTCGACGTGCGCGAGGATGCGCACCACACGGGGCATGGCCCCCACGATGTCCAGTTCCTGGGCACAGATCAGCGGTACGTCGACGATACCGATCCCGCGGGCCGCGGCGGCCGGGAAGTCGCTGTGCAGATCGGGGGTGGCCGTGAACCAGATGCTGATCAGATCGTCCGCGACGAGGTTGTTGCGCTCCAGGACGGCGGTGAGCAGGGCTCTGACCCGCTCGTCCATGTGTCCGGCCTCGTCCTGATCCAGCTGGACGGCTCCACGGACCGCTCGTACCGCCACGTCGTGCTCCTCGCTCTTTCGTACGTGTCGCGCCTGCTGTCCGCCTGCGTGACCCCCCGCACGATCAGCCTAGAGGGGCGGCGCGACGGGCGGCCGGGGTGCTCTCCCCATGAGACGGGGCACGCGTGTGCGGTGCCCGGTACGGGCCGCCCGCCCAAACCGTCCCTGCCCGCGGCCGCCGGGTCCGTGGCGGAGCACCACGGCCGTCACCCCCGCCGGAGTGGCGGGAGCGACGTCCGCCGTCGTGTCCAGGACCGGGTGCGCGCCGGCCTTTCCGGTCGTCGTCATGGCGGCGGGCCGCGGGCGGATCTCCCGGTGCAACCCGTCTGCGCTCACGTAATCTCGCCGGCATGGACACCACCGGCCCCGAGGCTCTCGTACGCGACCACACGGTCTACTCCTGTGTGATGGGCTCACGCGCCTTCGGGCTCGCCACGGACAGCAGCGACACCGACCGGCGCGGCGTCTTCCTCGCGCCGACCCCGCTGTTCTGGCGGTTCGACAAGCCTCCTACGCATGTCGACGGACCGGCGGACGAGCAGTTCTCCTGGGAGCTGGAGCGCTTCTGCGAACTGGCCCTGCGGGCCAACCCCAATGTGCTGGAGTGCCTGCACTCGCCGCTGGTGGAGCACATCGACTCCGTGGGCCGTGAACTCCTGTCCCTGCGGGCGGCGTTCCTTTCCCGGCTGGCCCATCAGACCTTCGTCCGGTATGCGTTGGGCCAGCGAAAGAAGCTGGAGGCGGACATCCGGCAGTACGGGGTGCCGCGCTGGAAGCACGCCATGCATCTGCTGCGGCTGCTGACCAGCGGCCGGGATCTGCTGCGCACGGGCACGCTCACGATCGAGGTGGGCCCGGCCCGGGAGGAGCTGCTGGCCGTGAAGCGCGGCGAGGTGGCGTGGCCGGAGGTCGAGCGCCGCATGGTCCGTCTCGCCGAGGAGAACGAGGAGGCGGCGAAGGACTCCCCGCTTCCCCCGGAGCCGGACCGGGCCCGGGTGGAGGATTTCCTGATCCGCACGCGCCGTGCGTCCGCGTCGTGGACCGACCGGTAGAACCCGGGGCCCGGGGCGGGCCCCTCCGGCCGCGCTCCGGGCGGAGCGGCACGTGGACCCCTGCCCCCGGACCGGCGGAGGTTCAGGCCCGTCCGGCTGCCGGAGACGACGGCGCCCACGTCTTCGACCGCGCACGCACCACCAGATCGTGCAGCCCGTCGAACCCGCCGGCCGCCTCGGGGAGCCCCGAAGCCGCCTGCGCCTCGTCGAGCACCCCGTGCAGCCTCTCGACGTCCCGGCGCACCACTGCTTCGTCCACGCCGTGGGCACCCCCGTGCTCCGCCTCGGCCTTCGCGTCAATCAGCTCGGGCAGATATGCCGGCGCGGCCACCTCCCCGAGGAGCGTCGGCAGATGCGCCCGCACCTCACCACTGCGCATCAGATGGATGCCGGTGAGAAGCGCCCGGAAGGTGTACAGCAGCGGCTTCAGTTCGCCCGTCTTCTCGAAGAGCCGCCACTGAGTGCCGGCGAAACCCCGGTAGTGGTGCGCGTGATTGCGGGTGAGCACATCGGGCGCCAGGTCCACCAGCTCGTCGTGCACCTCACTCGTGTGCACGACGAGCCCGGAGAGCAGCTGCTCCAGCACGTAGCCGTTGGGTTTCAGCATCAGCCGGACGAACTTCCGCAGATCGTGGGTGACGAGGTCCATCTCGACCCCGTCCCGGTCCCACATCCGCGAGCGCGTCTCCTCGGGCTTCCGCAGCCCGAGGAGGTCGTCCGCGGGCAGGAGATGGACCCCCCGAAGGTCCACATCCGAGTCCCTGGACGGAAACCCGTACAGGTGCGCCCCGGAGACCGTGGCGAACAGCAGCGGGTCACGCTCTTCGGCGAGTACCGGGCCGAAGTCGGCGACCGGCAGCCCGGCCTCCTGGAGGTGCTTGGTGTCCGTATACATGGATCAAGAGTCCCAGAGCGCCCCCAACGACAGCAGATCGCTCCGGTACTCGATCCGCTCCGACCATTCCTTGGGCCAGGCCTCCGCCCCCAGATGCGCCCCGGCGAGCGCGCCGGTCAGGCAGCCGAGGGAGTCCGAGTCGCCCCGGGTGCAGGCGGCCCGGCGCAGGGCGGTGACGGGTTCTTCGGGGAAGAGCAGGAAGCAGTGCAGGGCCGTGGCGAGGGCCTCCTCCGCGATCCAGCCGTCGCCGGTGGCCTCGCAGGGGTCGGTCTCCGGGGACGGGTCGCCCAGTGCGTCCTGGACGCGGGCCAGGGCGGTGAGGCATTCGTCCCAGCCGCGCTGGATGTACAGCTCCGGGGAGGAGTCTCCGGCGTACCGCCAGAGGTCGCCGAGCCAACGCGTGAGGTAGCGGCTGCTGTTCTCGTACGCGTAGCTGCGCAGCTGCCCGATCAGACCCATCGGCTCCGCTCCCTGCGCCAGCAGGTACACCGCGCGGGCCATCAGGTCGGAGGCGGCGAGAGCGGTCGGGTGGCCGTGGGTGAGGGCCGCCTGCAACTGGGCGGCGCCCGAGCGCTGTTCGTCGCTCAGCCCGGGCACGAGTCCGACCGGCGCGACCCGCATATTGGCGCCGCAGCCCTTGGAGCCGGTCTGGCTGGCCTCCTGCCAGAGCCGGTCACTGTCGAGCAGGCGGCAGGCGGTCATGCAGGTGCGGCCGGGGGCACGGTTGTTGTCGGGCGAGTGGTACCAGTCGACGAACTCCTCGCGCACCGGGCGGACCAGCCGCAGCGGGGTGAGCAGCCCGCGGTCCATGGCGGTACGGATGCCTCGCCCCAGGGCCAGCGTCATCTGGGTGTCATCGGTGACGACCGCCGGCTTCGGCAGCTGCATCCGGCGCCAGGAACCGCACTTGGCGAGGATCGACGGCACGTTGTTGAACTCGGTCGGGAAGCCCAGTGCATCGCCGAGCGCGAGCCCGGTCAGTGCGCCGGTGGCGGCCTGTTTGGTGACGGTCCTGGTCACGATCACGTGGTTCTTCCTTCCGGTCTCAGGAGTGGAGGGTGCAGGGCGGTAGCGGCACCCGCCCGGTAGAGCGCGGCCGGCTTCCCCCGTCCGCCGGTGCGGCGCGGTGATCCCTCCACGGCCTGGACGAAGCCAGGCGTGGTGAGGACCTTGCGCCGGAAGTTGGGGCGGTCCAGCTCGACGCCCCAGACCGTCTCGTACACCTGCTGGAGTTCCCCCAGAGTGAATTCGGACGGGCAGAAGGCGGTGGCCAGACAGCTGTATTCGAGTTTGGCACCGATCCGGTCATGTGCGTCGGCGAGGATGCGGTCGTGGTCGAAGGCGAGGGGTCCGGGGGCTCCGGCGTCCCACCACCGGGCGTTGGCCGCGTCGCCCCCGCCGTGCGGTTCGGGCAGGTCGGGTATGAGTGCGGCATAGGCGACGGAGACGACCCGCATCCTCGGGTCGCGGTCCGGATCGCTGTAGGTGCGCAGCTGTTCCAGGTGGAGGGCGCAGACGGTGCCCTCGGTGAGCCCGGTCTCCTCGGCGAGCTCCCGGCGGGCGGCGTCCTCGGCGGACTCGTGGGGCAGTACGAAGCCGCCGGGCAGCGCCCAGTGGCCCTTGTAGGGGTCCTCGCCCCGTTCGACGAGCAGGACGTGCAGCCGGGTGTCGCGGACCGTGAAGACGGCAAGGTCGACGGTGACCGCGAAGGGTTCGAAGGCGTACGGGTCGTAGCCTGCGGGGACACCGGCGCTCATCGGTGCTCCGGGAGGGGTGCGGCGAAGTTCCAGCCGGCGGCGAGCAGGGTGTCGACGGCGGCGACCGCGGTGGCCAGGCGCTCCTGGTGGGTACCGGTGAGCTCGATGAACTCCCTTCCGGTACGGGTGAGTTCGTCCCGGAAGCGGTCGGTCATCCAGGGCCGCAGCTCCTCGCCGTCGCGCAGCCCGTCGTCCTCGAAGGCAACGCCCTCGTGGTCGGTGAGCAGCCACAGATGGCGGGCGACCCGGTCGGCGGTCTCCTCGACGAGCGGGTTGCGTCCGCCGATGTACCGCTCGTGCCAGACGGTGGTCGCGAAGGAGTCCGTGTCGCAGAAGAGCACCGGCGACCCGGTGCGCGCGGCCGCCTCCTCCTTGGCGTTCTGCGCCCGGGCGATCTGCGGGAAGTCGTCGGTGGTGAAGGCGACGTCCTCCCACTGGGCTCCGGGCCGCCGGGCGCGCAGCGCGGCCAGCTTCTGTTCGCTGAACTCCCGCCCGTACTCGGCGACGTAACGGGTCTGTGCCCAGACGCCTCCGCGCCGCCGGTAGTGGTCGGTGAGGGCGCGGGCCATCGTCGTGGTACCGGTGGATTCCGCGCCGAGGACGACGATCCGGCGGGTGAGCGCGGCCCGTACGGGCGGTTCGAGAAAGTCCCAGCAGCCGACCGGGTCCTTGCGGACGGCGGTACCGGAGACCGGGAAGACCGTGCGGTCGGGGTCGACGCAGACGGATTCGGCACCGAACCGGCGGGCCAGTTCGTCCCCGTACGACTCCGAGGTGAAGACGGCGTCCACCGGCTCGGGGACGGCCTCGGTGAAGACGGCCATGTGTGCGTCCCAGATCACCGGGTCGTGGAGGTCCATGCGGATGTCGTCGACGGCACCCACGACCCGTACATCCGGGTGCACCTCCCGCATCCAGGCCACCCGGTCGGCGAGCGGTACGGACTCGACGGAGGCGGCGCAGACCAGGACGGTCAGCCGCTCGCAGCGGTCCTGCGCGGTGCGGACGAGGTGGTGGTGGCCGGCGTGCGGCGGGTAGAACTTGCCGAGGACGAGCCCGTGCGAGAAGCGCTTCATGCCGTCAGCTCGTGGAAACCAACCGCTCACAGCGACCCCCCACGCCCCCGGCCCACGCCGGCCCCGTACCCGGGTGCCACCGCCACCTCCACGGGCTGACACTGCTGCTGGACGGCGAGATCGCGCTTCCAGTTGCGCAGGCCGATCAGGCAGAGCGTGAGGAAGCCGACGTACAGCAGGGAGGTCAGATAGAGCTCCTTGTGCGCGTACAGCGGGATGTACACCACATCGGCAGCGATCCAGAGCCACCACGACTCCACGAGCTTCCGGCACTGCCCGTACGTCGCCGTCAGGGACAGCGCGGTCGTCAGGGCGTCCCAGAAGGGCACGGTCGAGTCGGTGGCGTGGTCGAGCAGGACGGTGAGGGCGAAGGCCCCCACCGCCCCTGCCGCGAGCAGCCAGGCCCATTCGGTGCGTGTGGTGCTGCGCACCGGCAGGTCCGGTGCACCTGGTCCACCCCCGTGGGTCCAGGTCCACCAGCCGTACGCGGCAAGGGCGATGAAGACGATCTGGAGGCCGGCGTCGGCGTACAGGCCGGACTGACTGAACAGCAGGATGAAGAAGAGGTTGTTGGCGATGCCGATCGGCCAGTTGGCGAGGTGCTGGCGGGCCACGAGCCAGACGCACAGCGCCCCACTGCCGAAGCCGAGCACCTCGGTCCAGCTGACCGGGGTGCCGAGGACCGTCACCAGGGGTTGCTGCAGGGGATCGAGGACATCCGCGAGACTCACTCCCGCCTCCTTAATAGTCATAGTGACTATAAAGGAGGAACGGCCGCAGCAAAAGACCCGCGGCCGATTCCTGTTCGAAAGTCGAAAGCAGGAACCGGCCGCGGGCCGTGGAGCGGACGGAGCGGGCTCTTACAGACCGACCTCGCGCATCAGCATGCCGACCTCGGTGTTGGTGAGGCGGCGCAGCCAGCCGGACTTCTGGTCGCCCAGTGAGATCGGCCCGAAGGCCGTCCTTACGAGCCGCTCGACCGGGAAGCCGGCCTCGGCCAGCATCCGGCGGACGATGTGCTTGCGGCCCTCGTGGAGGGTCACCTCGACCAGGTAGTTCTTGCCGGTGTTCTCGACGACCCGGAAGTGGTCGGCGCGGGCGTACCCGTCCTCCAGCTGGATGCCGTCCTTGAGCCGCTTGCCCAGGTCGCGCGGGAGCGGTCCCTGAATGGCGGCCAGGTAGGTCTTCTTCACCCCGTACTTGGGGTGGGTCAGGCGGTGGGCCAGCTCACCGTGGTTGGTGAGCATGATGATGCCCTCGGTCTCGGTGTCCAGCCTGCCGACGTGGAAGAGCCGCGTCTCACGGTTGGTGACATAGTCGCCGAGGCACTGGCGGCCGTCCGGGTCCTCCA
The DNA here is from genome assembly GCF_044328025.1 of Streptomyces sp. NPDC018000. Taxonomy (NCBI): domain Bacteria; kingdom Bacillati; phylum Actinomycetota; class Actinomycetes; order Kitasatosporales; family Streptomycetaceae; genus Streptomyces; species Streptomyces sp. NPDC018000. Next base: position 32,429 of record NZ_JBIRGM010000006.1, on the reverse strand, counting down.
TGGAGGAGACGACACCGGCGGGCTTGTTCAACGCGAAGAAGAGGTACGACTGCGCGGCGACGGTCAGACCGTCGACCTTGATCTCGTCCTTGTTCACATCGACGCGCATGCCCTGCTCGACGACGATCTCGCCGTTGACCTCGACGCGGGCCTGCTCGATCAGCTCCTCGCACGCCCGGCGCGATCCCATGCCTGCCCGGGCGAGAACCTTCTGCAGCCGCTCGCCCTCCTGCTCGGCGCCAGGGTGGGTCTTGGGCGTCCTGACGACGGGCTTGCCGGCGTACCTGTCCCGGTTGCGCTGCTCGATCTTGGCGTCGAGCTCACGCGGACGCGACGGGGCACCCTGACGGCGCGGGCCGCCGCTCCTGCCGCTGCCTGCCTGTGCGGCCTTCGGGCCGCCCTTGGCGCCGCCGCGGGCCGCCGCGCCGCGGCCCTTGCGGGGGCCTTCGCCGCTCTTCTCTCCGGTGGAGCCCACGTCGTAGCGGCGCTCCTCGGGCCGGGGCCGGCGGGGACGCTGCTCCTGCTTGCCGTCGCGCCCGGCGCCGGCACCCCGGGGATTCCGGTTGCCGCCGCTCTTGCCGCTGCCGCTTCCGCTGTTCCTGCCACTGCTTCGCATCAAAATTCCGTCTTGTCGTCTGCGTGAGTATCCGGGGTGTCCGGTGCGTCCGGATCGAACGACGGCACACCCTCTAGCGTCTCAGCCTCGATCGCGTCCGCCTCGGGAAGGAAGGGCGCGAGCTCCGGGAGCTCATCCAGGCCACGCAGGCCCATCCGCTCCAGAAAGTAGTTCGTCGTCCTGTACAGGATCGCACCTGTTTCGGGTTCCGCGCCCGCCTCCTCGACGAGGCCCCTCTGCAGCAGGGTCCGCATGACTCCGTCACAGTTCACTCCGCGGACCGCGGAGACCCGCGAGCGGCTGACCGGCTGACGGTACGCGACCACCGCCAGGGTCTCCAGGGCCGCCTGCGTGAGACGGGCCTGCTGGCCGTCCAGAACGAAGCCCTCGACGGCCGCCGCGTACTCCGGGCGTGTGTAGAAGCGCCAGCCGCCCGCGACAGGCCTCAGATCGAAACCGCGGCGCTGCACGGTGTACTCGTCGGCCAGCTCCCGCAGCGCGTCGGCGACGGCTCTGCGGGGTCGCTCCAGCACCTTGGCGAGGTGCTCCTCGGTGGCGGGCTCGTCGACGACCATGAGGACGGCTTCCAGGGCGGGCTTGAGATCAAGATCCGCGACGGTGGAGCCGGTGGTGTTCTGCTGACTCATGCCTTCACATCCTCGGAGACGTCCCGCACCTCGGTGTCGAACTCGTCCGTCACGACGGGCTCGGCCCCCTCTTTTCCGGCCCAGCGCACCAGGAGCTCGCCGAGCGCCTCGTCCTGGTCGAGTGCGACGGCCTTCTCCCGGTAAAGCTCCAGCAGCGCGAGGAACCTGGCGACGACGGTGAGGGTGTCCTGGGCATCCTCGGTGAGCACCCGGAAACTGGTCTCCCCCGCCTCCCGCAGCCGCGCCACCACGACCGCTGCCTGCTCCCGCACGCTGACCAGCGGTGCGTGGATGTGGTCGACGTACACCTGCGGCCTGGGCTTCGGCTGCATCGCCTTCTCCGCCAGCTTGGCGAACCCCTCGGCCCCGATACTGATGACGACCTCGGGCAGCAGCTCGGCATGGTGCGGCTCCAGCCCCACGGTCCGCGGAAAACGCCGTCCCTCCGACTCCAGCCGGCCGCTGAAGATCTCCGCGATGCGTTTGTACGCGCGGTACTGGAGCAGCCGGGCGAAGAGCAGGTCCCGCGCTTCGAGCAGCGCCAGATCCGCCTCGTCCTCCACTTCGGCGGCGGGCAGCAGCCGGGCGGCCTTCAGATCGAGCAGGGTCGCGGCGACGACGAGGAACTCGGTGGTCTGATCCAGATCCCAGTCCGGCCCCATGGCGCGGATGTGCGCCATGAACTCGTCGGTGACCTTGGACAGTGCGACTTCGGTCACATCCAGCTTGTGCTTGGAGATGAGCTGCAGAAGCAGATCGAACGGTCCCTCGAAGTTCGCCAGCCGAACAGTGAAACGCCCGTCGTCGGCGGACCCGGGGGGCGAGCCGGGCGTTGTCGGTACGGCGGACTCGGGGGGCGTCACGGGCACCTCGGGGGCGGCGGTCCCGGCGGACGCCGTCGCATCGGCCACCAACAGGTCCGGGAACGCTTCCGCGGCCCCGGGAAGAGGCGGGGCGGCGGATTCACGGCCGATGCCCCGCTCCCCCGCCGGCCCGGGCGCGGACCGACCGCCCGGGCCGCGCCCCAAGGGGCGGCGAGGGATACGGGCGGGCTCGTCGGTCGTCGGCATGAAGGTCCAGGGGCAGCGGGATACGGGCGGCGGGCAGCGGCCCGTACGGAAAGGTCCCGACCACTCGGCCGGCGGCGGCACTCCGGGCAGGCTACCGGCGCCCCACCGGTCAGCGGCCGCGCAGCCGCCGTACGAGGATGCTCGCGTCGCCCCGTGACTCCAGGTCCGCGAGAACCACCGCGACCGCCTCACGGACGATCCGCCCGCGGTCGACCGCGAGCCCGTGCTCCCCGCGGAGCACAAGACGGGCGTGTTCGAGGTCCATCAGTTCCTCGGCCGAGACATAGACGGTGATCTTCTCGTCGTGGCGCTCCCGGCCGCTGGGCCGCCGGTTCGCCCCGCGTCCGCCTCCGCGCCTGCGCTGCTGTTGCTGAACGGCGGGGGCGGGAACCACCTCCTGCGCGGACGACGGCGCGGCTGGCTGCGTGGACGGCGAGGGCTGCTGAGGCCTGCGCCCCGACTGCCCTGCCACCGCACCCCGGTCACCGTCACCGCCGCGGCTGCGCGACTCCCCCGCGTCGGCGTCCGCCGCGGAGTGCTCCTCCTGCGAAGGGGCCACGGTGCCGGCTGCGGCCTCCGCCGCGCCTGCCCCGGACCCGTCGGCCGCGGGATCGCTCTCCCCGGCCGGACCGGGCACCCGGGCCTCGCCGTTCGCCTTGCGCCGCCGGTCCACGGGGGACGAGGCCTGAAGTCCCATCCCCCCGGTGGTGCGGAACAGTTCGTCGGCCCCGGGCAGACTCACTCGGCGTGACACCGGGCGAGCACCTCCCTGGCGAGCTGGCGATAGGCGGCGGCACCGACCGAGTTGGAGGCGTACGTGGTGATGGGCTCACCGGCGACCGTGGTCTCCGGGAAGCGCACCGTGCGCCCGATGACCGTGTGGTAGACGTGATCGTCGAAGGCCTCGACGACGCGCGCGAGGACCTCGCGGCTGTGCACCGTACGGGAGTCGTACATGGTGGCGAGGATGCCGTCGAGCTCCAGATCCGGGTTGAGCCGCTCCTGGACCTTCTCGATGGTCTCGGTGAGCAACGCCACACCTCGCAGCGCGAAGAATTCGCACTCGAGCGGCACTATCACCTTGTGGGCCGCCGTCAGGGCGTTCACGGTGAGCAGGCCCAGCGAGGGCTGACAGTCGATCACGATGTAGTCGTAGTCGGCCATCAGCGGCTTCAGGGCACGCTGCAGCGTGGACTCCCGGGCCACCTCGCTCACCAGTTGCACTTCGGCAGCCGACAGGTCGATGTTGCTGGGCAGCAGGTCCATGTTCGGGACCGCGGTCTTCAACAGGACCTCGTCGGCCGACATGCCCCGCTCCATGAGCAGGTTGTAGACCGTGAGGTCGAGCTCCATCGGGTTGACGCCGAGCCCGACCGACAGGGCTCCCTGCGGGTCGAAGTCGACGAGCAGGACGCGGCGTCCGTACTCCGCGAGTGCGGCGCCCAGGTTGATGGTCGACGTGGTCTTGCCGACGCCGCCCTTCTGGTTGCACATCGCGATGATCTTCGCAGGACCGTGATCGGTCAGCGGGCCCGGGATCGGGAAGTAGGGCAGGGGCCGACCGGTCGGGCCGATCCGCTCGCGGCGCTGACGGGCAGCGTCGGGCGCGAGGGTGGCCGCGTACTCCGGATCGGGCTCGTACTCGGCGTCGGGGTCGTAGAAGTGCCCCTGGGGCACCTCGTCGAAGTCGGCGAAGTGGGCGGTCTCTCGGCCACTCTCGTTGCCGGCCATGGCGTTCACGTGTAGGCCGTCCATCATCTGGGGAGCTGTCGTCATGTGCTGGTGGGTGGCGAAGGTGCGGACAGCGACGGAGCCGACAGCCTCCAGCCCGTTCGGGCCCTGGCCCCGTGCAGGCATCCCTGGTTGAACACCCCCGGGAGTAAATGTCGACTCATTCACAAGTCGTCTTACCTCCTTGGACGTGACCAGGAAACTTATCGATAGGTCAGCGTGGCACCATGCCGACGATTGGCGACTCTATGGCGTGTCACCGCTCCGCAGCAACACAATCCCCCGGACCCGGCTCGATGTGTCGGCAATCGAACACCTCCCTGTCAAGAGCACACAGCCGCCCGGCACACTTTTAACGGGTGCACGAATCGGTTGAAGGGTTGCGTTCGAGGCGAGTTGGACGAGGGCCTCACAGGGGCCCGGCATGCGTCCGGCCGGACCTTGCTGAGCAAGGTCCGGCCGGACGCATGAGGTTGACGGGATACGAGGGGGCCCCTCCCACGCCCTTTGGGCTCTGGGGGTCCGTCAGCCGAGAAGCGAGCTCAGCTCGACGTGCTCCAGGCCGTGAGCCTCGGCCACCTGACGGTAAACGACCTGTCCGTCATGGGTGTTGAGACCCTTGGCGAGTGCCGCGTCACGGCGCAGAGCCTCGACCCAGCCGCGGTTGGCGAGCTCCAGGATGTACGGCAGCGTGGCGTTGGTCAGGGCGTACGTGGAGGTGTTCGGCACCGCGCCCGGCATGTTGGCGACGCAGTAGAAGACCGAGTTGTGGACCTTGAAGGTCGGCTCGGCGTGCGTCGTCGGGTGCGAGTCCTCGAAGCAGCCGCCCTGGTCGATCGCAATGTCGACAAGTACACTTCCGGGCTTCATCTTGGCGACGAGCTCATTGGTGACCAGCTTCGGGGCCTTCGCACCCGGGATGAGCACGGCGCCGACGACGAGGTCCGCCTCGAGGACGGCCTTCTCCAGCTCGAAGGCGTTGGAGACGACCGTCTTCACCTTGGTGCCGAAGACCTTGTCGGCCTCGCGCAGCTTGTTGATGTCCTTGTCGAGCAGCGTGACGTGGAAGCCCAGACCGACGGCGATCTGCGTGGCGTTCCAGCCGGAGACGCCGCCACCGATGACGACGGCCTCGGCGGGCGCGGTACCCGGGACGCCGCCCGGCAGCACGCCGCGGCCGCCGACCGAGCGCATCAGGTGATAGGCGCCGACCTGCGGGGCCAGCCGGCCCGCGACCTCGGACATCGGGGCGAGCAGCGGCAGCGCGCGGTTCGCGGTCTCGACCGTCTCGTACGCGATGGCGGTGGTGCCGGACTCCAGCAGCGCGTCCGTGCACTCGCGGGAGGCGGCGAGGTGCAGGTAGGTGAAGAGCGTCTGGTCCTTGCGGAGGCGGTGGTACTCCTCTGCGACCGGCTCCTTGACCTTGAGCAGCAGGTCGGCAGTGGCCCAGACCTCATCGGCGGTGGGGAGGATCTGCGCCCCGGCGGCGATGTACTCCTCGTCCGTGATGGAGGAGCCGGCCCCGGCGTTCTCCTCGACGACGACCTGGTGGCCGTGGCGTACGAGCTCGTTCACACCGGCGGGCGTGATCGCCACGCGGAACTCGTTGTTCTTGACTTCGCGGGGGATACCGACCTTCACGTCGATCACGGTCCTTGGCTCAGAGAGTTACCCGGGCATAGCTATACATACCCGGATAGACACTGCGTAATTGGAGACACCGCGAACGCACGCGGTAGAGCCATTCTAATGAAGGGCTTCGCGCTGTCTAGCCTTACAAAGCATTAATTTTCAGTCACTGCACTACGGATTTCGTAGGCTGCACCCTTATCGCCCAGCAATCTGTCGGCCAGGCCCCGGTGCAGTCGGGCCGCAGTCGGGTCTCCGAGCCTTTCGAACGTGTCGGCCAGCCGGAGCTCCAGCGCCGCCTGCAGCCGTACGTCCCCGGCCCTCCTGGCCCACTGAACGGCCTCCTGGCAGGTGTGCAGCGACTCGCGCGGCCGGCCCGCGTACTCCTGCACCCGGGCCGCCTCGCTCAGCGCCCGCGCCTGGGCCGGCGCATCGCCGAGCCTGCGGTACCCGGCCGCGGCTGCCCGCCAGTTCCGCAACGCCTCGCCGTACCGCCCCGCATAGGTGTGGACGGCGCCGAGCCGCCCGTACAGCCGCGCCTCGTCGGCCCGCTCGCCCTGGGAGAGCCGCTGCGCCAGCGCCCGGCCGTACCAGTCGGATGCCCGCTGGAAGTCCCCCAGCTCGGCGTACGCGCCGCCTACGGATTCCATCGCGCGGCCGGTGGCATACGTATCCTTCGCGGCCCGTCCGGCGTCCAGCGCGGCCCGGTAGCGGGCCAGCGCCTCCCGTGTACGGCCGGTCCTGGCATCGAGGTCGGCGAGGTTGAGCAGCGCGGCGGCCCGTTCGCGCGGCAGCTCGCGCCGCTCGGCAACGGCCAGAACCAGACCGTGCAGTCCGTACAGCTCGGGCGCGGCCGCCTCGGTGCCCTGGTGCACGGCCAGCGCCCGCACCAGCGCGGCCACCAACCGCCTTGCCAGAGTGTCGAGTTCACCGTCCTCTACAGCGAGCCTGGCCGAAGCCAGCAGGGCGGGCCGACGGATCCGCAGCCATTCGGCGGCCGCATCGGGGCTGGGGAAGCGCAGCGAGCGCGGCAGCCCGGCGAGCTTGCGGCGGGCCGGGGAACCCTCGGGGTCGGTGACCGCCCGGCAGGACTGCAGCAGCCGTACGGTCCGCTCCAGCATCCGGGCCCAGGCGAGCTGGATCTCCGCCGGCCGGTCCCTGGCCTCCAGCAGCGCCCGTAGCAGCGGGGCGAGGCAGCCGGGCACCTCGTACTGCGGCTCGTCCGCCCCATTGGAACGCAGCAGTCCCAGGGCCACGAAGTCGTCGAGGGTCGTCCGGGCGGCGGAGACGGAGCAGCCGGCCAGTGCGGAGGCGGTGTGGGCGTCGGCGAGTCCGGCGGGGGCGAGGGAGAGCAGTCGCAGTATCCGGGCGGCGGTCGGCGGCAGGGAGTCATGGACCAGCCGGAAGGCGCGAGCCAGCGGGCGGGCGCCGGTGGACTGCTCCGTGTCGTCCGGCAGCTCGCGCAGCTGTTTGGTGACATCGGCGACCGACGCCATGGGGTGAGCGGCGAGCCAGCCGCCGACCATGACCAGAGCGGCCGGCAGACCGGCGCACTCCTCGGCGAGGGTCTCGGCGGTGCGCGGGTCGACGGTGATCCTGACCTGGCCGATGATGCGGGCCAGCAGCCGGACGGCGGAGCCCGCGTCCAGGCCGCCGATGGTGCAGGGGCGGACACCGGGGATACCGGTCAGCGGGCCCTCGGAGGTGGCGACGACCAGGCAGTCGGGGTTGTCCGGCAGCAGCGGGTCGACCTGTTCCGCGTCCACGGCGTCGTCGAGGAGCAGCAGGGCGCGGCGCCCGCTGAGCGCCTTGCGGACCATCTCGGAGAGCTCGTCCCCGTCCGCGCCCGGCGGCCCCGCCACCCCCAGCTGGTCGAGCAGCTCGCGGGCGGTGCGTTCGGTGGGCACCGGTGTGCCGCCGGGTTCGGTGAGCCTGACCCGGAGCAGACCGTCGGGGTGGTCGTCGGTGGAGAGCAGCCGGCGGGTGAGCTCGCCGGCAAGTGCGGTGCGTCCGGAGCCGGGGCGTCCGGCAATCAGCAGGACCCGGGCACGGGCGGCCTTGCGACCGGCCAGGGTGTCCAGTCCGGCTCGCTCGATGTCGGACCGAAGCTCCTTCAACTCACGGTCACGGCCGAAGAATTGGGGTGGGACGGTGCCGGACGGCTCCTCGGCTCCCGCCGGCTTGGCCGGGCCGCTGGTGTCCACCGCCTGATCCGTCACGGGCCACGCTCCACTTCGCTGCACGCGTTGCCCGCCGGGACTCCGGTCAGGGCATTCCGAGCGTAGTTCAGGCGTATGGACGATTTCCGTGGAGCACGGCGTGGAGGTCCCCCGACCGGATCAGCACCTTTTCCGACCGGAGGACATCAGTGAACCATTCAGTGGCCTAAGGGCTGTCCCGTAATCCGTGGTGGATCAGCGCGCGGCGTCAGATGTGGTGCATCGCAAGGCGGAGGGACACCCGAATACTGGATGTATTCGGGCGTTCCGACAACGCGGCGAGGTGCCGCAGCTGTCGTCGTGCGCCCACCAGGGATTACGGGACAGCCCTTAGCGGAGACCCGGCCCTCGGACGATCCCTGCAAACCGCCGGACTCGAGGCCTGCAAACCGCCGGACTCGAGGGCAGTCCGCAAATGGGCAGGCGGCGTCGACACGATCCTTACGAACCGTCAGATCTCGAACGGGCGGGCCGGCCAAGGCGCCTCGGCCGGACGCAGCGAGTCGATTCCGTCACCGGCGAGCACCGCCGCGAGCGAGAGGACGCCCACCACGAGGCAGTTGTTGTGCAGATCCCCGGCGAGCACGCCGCGTACCAGTTCCTGGAGCGGCACCCGGGCCAGCTCCATGTCGGCCTCCTCCTCGGAAACCTCGAAGCGCTCCCCGTCGGCCTCGGAGAGATTCCGGGCCAGGAAGATCCGTACGGCTTCGTCGCAGCCGCCCGGTGTGGTGTAGACGTCGGTCAGCACCCGCCAGTCCTCGGCCTTGGCGTACGCCTCCTCGTAGAGCTCGCGCTGGGCCGCGTGCAGCGGGTTCTCACCGGGGATGTCGAGCAGTCCGGCCGGGATCTCCCAGAGCTTGTGGCGCACCGGGTGGCGGTACTGCCGCAGCACGAGGACCCGGTCCTCCTCGTCGAGCGCGAGCACGGCTACCGAGCCCGGATGGACCTGGTAGTCGCGGCGCACGACCCTGCCGTCGGGCATCACCACTTCGTCGGTGCGGACGCTGGTCTTGTTGCCGGTGAAGGGCGTCTCGGTCGCGGTGACCTGCCACTCCTCGGGCGTGTCCTGGAAACCCATCTACGTCCTCCCACAAAGAACAGAAACCGGGGCACGCATCCTCAGCGGATCCGTACCCCGGTCAACGTTAACGCCTGCGTACCGCCGGACTACTTGCCCGAGGTGGCGCCCCGCTTGCCAGCGGCACCGGCGCCGGTCCTGCGCTCGACGGCCGCCTTCACCAGACCCGCGAAGAGCGGGTGCGGACGGGTCGGGCGGGAGCGGAGTTCCGGATGCGCCTGGGTGGCGACCAGATAGGGGTGGACCTCGCGCGGGTACTCGACGTACTCGACGAGCTTGTTGTCCGGGGAGGTGCCGGAGAAGACCAGGCCGGCCTTCTTCTCCAGCTCGGCGCGGTAGGCGTTGTTGACCTCGTAGCGGTGGCGGTGACGCTCCTCCACGTACGGCTGGTCGTCGTACGCCTCACGGACCAGCGAGCCCTCGGCGAGCTTCGCCGGGTACAGGCCGAGCCGCATGGTGCCGCCCAGGTCGCCCGCGCCCTCGACGTACGCCAGCTGCTCCTCCATCGTCGAGATGACGGGGTGCGCGGTGGCGGCGTCGAACTCGGTGGAGTTGGCGTCGGGGATCTCGGCCAGGTTGCGCGCAGCCTCGATCACGATGCACTGCAGGCCGAGGCAGAGGCCGAGCAGCGGCACCTTGTTCTCACGGGCGTACTGGATGGCGCCGATCTTGCCGTTGACACCGCGGTCGCCGAAGCCGCCGGGGACACAGATCGCGTCGACGTCGGAGAGCTGCTTGGCGGCGCCGGCCGGGGTCTTGCAGTCGTCGGAGGCGACCCACTTGACCTTGACCCGGGCCTTGTTCGCGAAGCCGCCGGCCCGGATGGCCTCGGTGACCGAGAGGTAGGCGTCGGGCAGGTCGATGTACTTGCCGACAAGCGCGACGGCGACCTCGTGGTCGGGGTTGTGGACGCGGTCCAGCAGGTCGTCCCACGTGGTCCAGTCGACGTCGCGGAACGGCAGGTCGAGCTTGCGCACGACATAGGCGTCCAGGCCCTCGGTGTGCAGCACCTTCGGGATGTCGTAGATCGACTTGGCGTCCACGCAGGCCACCACGGCGGCCTCGTCGACGTCGCACATCAGCGAAATCTTGCGCTTGATGGCGGTCGGTACGTCACGGTCGGCGCGCAGCACGATGGCGTCGGGCTGGATGCCGATGTTGCGCAGCGCGGCGACGGAGTGCTGGGTCGGCTTGGTCTTGAGCTCGCCGGACGGGCCGATGTAGGGCAGCAGCGAAATGTGCACGACGAAGACGTTGTCCCGGCCGACCTCGTGGCGGACCTGGCGGACGGTCTCCAGGAACGGCAGCGACTCGATGTCACCGACCGTGCCGCCGACCTCGGTGATGACGACGTCGACGTCGTCGGTCGCCATGCGGCGGATGCGGTGCTTGATCTCGTTGGTGATGTGCGGGATGACCTGCACGGTGTCACCGAGGTACTCGCCGCGCCGCTCCTTGGCGATCACCTGCGAGTAGACCTGGCCGGTGGTGACGTTGGCGGAGCCGTCGAGGTCGACGTCGAGGAAGCGCTCGTAGTGGCCGATGTCCAGGTCGGTCTCGGCGCCGTCGTTGGTGACGAACACCTCACCGTGCTGGAAGGGGTTCATCGTGCCCGGGTCGACGTTCAGATACGGGTCGAGCTTCTGCATGGTGACCCGAAGGCCGCGCGCCTTGAGCAGGGCACCGAGGCTGGAAGCAGTCAGACCCTTGCCGAGGGACGAGGCGACACCCCCGGTGACGAAGATGTGCTTGGTCGTCGTGGATGTGGGCTGCATAGCCAAAGGGGGCTCCCGTGGTCGCGATCGTGAGGTGCGTACCGGCGTTGCCGTCCGGAGATTCCGGAGGTGCCGTCGCTGCGGTTCGGGGGCCTCGTCTGCTGTTGCGGACGACCACCGGTCCACGGGCTACCAGGGTATCAGCGACGAAGGGAGCCTGCTTCCGGCCACACCCCGCACGCTCACCGGCCTGATCGCCGCGAGACCCTCCCGCCCCACTCGTTCGGCGCAGGCACGTTACTGAGACAGTCGCGCAGATCATCCGGGTGCGTCGTATCCTGCTCGGACACTCGCTCCGGGCGAGGTACCGAGCTCGCAGGTTCCCCCACAACGACCCTTGCGACTACCTCTTGACCCGCAGTAATGCCCCACGGGGCGACATGGCCGTTCGACTGGAGATGCACGTGGCCGGGCGCATCGAGGATTACGCACTCATCGGAGACATGCAGACCGCTGCCCTGGTCTGCCGGGACGGCACAGTGGACTGGCTGTGCCTTCCCCGCTTCGATTCACACGCTATTTTTGCGGGACTGCTGGGTACCGAGGAGCACGGCTTCTGGCGCCTGTCACCGGCGCGGGAGGACGGGGCGGAGCCGCTGTCCGCGGACCGCCGCCGCTACCGCGGGGACTCCCTCATCCTGGAATCGGAGTGGGACACACCGCGCGGAACGGTCAGAGTGACCGATTTCATGCCGCCGCGTGACGGTGCGCCGCAGGTGATCCGGATCGTGGAGGGAATCAGCGGCCGGGTGGAGATGCGCTCCGAGCTGCGGATGCGGTTCAGCTACGGGCGGGTCACACCGTGGGTGCACAAGGTCGACGGCCGTACGGTCGCCGTCGCCGGCCCGGACTCCGTCTGGCTGGACACCCCTGCCGACACCTACGGCGAGAACCTGACGACGTACTCCGATTTCACGGTCGCGCCCGGGGACCGGATCGCGTTCACGATCAGCTGGCAGCCGTCGCACCACGAGCCGCCCGGTCTTCCGGACCCGGAGAGTTCGCTGGACGCGACCGCGGACTTCTGGCGTGAATGGGTCGAGCAGTGCACGTACCACGGGCCCTACCGCGAGGCCGTGGTCCGCTCCCTGATCACCCTCAAGGCCCTGACCTACGCGCCGACCGGCGGCATCGTCGCCGCGCCGACCACCTCCCTGCCCGAGGACATCGGGGGCTCCAGGAACTGGGACTACCGCTACACCTGGCTCCGCGACGCCGCGATCACCCTCTCCTCCCTGCTGCGCACCGGCTACCGCGAGGAGGCCCGTGCCTGGCGCGAGTGGCTGCTGCGGGCGGTCGCCGGCGACCCGGAGAACCTGCAGATCATGTACGGCATCGCGGGCGAGCGCGAGCTGGGCGAGGCCGAGCTGGACTGGCTGCCCGGTTACGAGAACTCCGGCCCGGTCCGGGTCGGCAACGGCGCGGCGAACCAGCTCCAGCTGGATGTGTACGGCGAGGTCACCGAGGCGCTGCACCTCGCCCACATGACGGGCCTGACCCGCAACGACTACGCGACGGGCCTCCAGCTCAAGCTGATCGAGTACCTGGAGAAGCACTGGGACGAGCCGGACGAGGGCATCTGGGAGGTGCGCGGCCCGCGCCGCCACTTCGTCCACTCGAAGGTGATGGCCTGGGTCGCCGTCGACCGCACCATCAAGCTGATCGAGTCCGGGGACGCGGAAGGTCCGCTGGAGCGGCTGCGGGAACTGCGTGACGAAATCCACCGCGATGTCTGCGACCGGGGCTACGACCAGGAACGCAACACCTTCACCCAGTCCTACGGATCGAAGGAGCTGGACGCCTCCCTTCTTCTGATCCCCCAGATGGGCTTCCTGCCGCCGGACGACAAACGTGTGATCGGCACGATCGAGGCGATCCAGCGCGAGCTGTCCACGGAGGACGGCTTCGTGCTGCGCTACCCCACCAGGGGCGAGGACGCGGGCGTGGACGGGCTGGAGGGCGACGAGGGTGCGTTCCTGGCCTGCTCGTTCTGGCTGGCGGACGACCTGGCGATGATCGGGCGGGTCGACGAGGCACGCCTGCTCTTCGAGCGGCTGCTGTCCCTGCGCAACGATCTGGGCCTGCTGGCGGAGGAGTGGGACCCCCGGCTGCAGCGCCAGGTGGGGAACTTCCCCCAGGCGTTCAGCCATGTGCCGCTGATCGACACGGCGCTGCGTCTGACGGCGAGCGGGGCGTACATCGGCTGACTCCGTGTGGGATCCCAGATCCCGTGTCCTCTTCCCACCGGTGATGTCCACCGCGTGGCCAAAAGGACAGGGGGATGGGATTCATGCCCCGTGAGCAAGTAGTTCCCCTCTTTGTGTACAGGACCGCCCCGGTCAGCGTCTGCGTGCGTGGCCGGGGCAGGACCCCGGCGTTCGGCGGCCAGTGGGGCCGCCTCGGGAAACGCGGGGTCGGTGGTCCGATGGGTACAGCGGTGGCCGCGCCGGTACGGCTGAGCGTCCGGCGTGGTGACGAGTCCGTGGTGGAGGACCTGGAGTGGCCATCGGCGCCGCTCGGGCTGCTGCGGGAGGCCCGGCCGTGGCGGACGTTCCGCTGGTACAAGGGGCAGCAGCACTATTCGGGCACGTACTGGGCGGCCACCGTCGGCGATCACGTGATCTACGAGTCGCGGCTGGAGCTGGGTCGGCTGCTGTTCGCTGACTTCGCCCCGGAGGTGCGGCACATCGTCGCCCAGCCCTTCCTGCTCAAGGCCGACGTTGACGGCAAGGTCCGCAAGCACATCCCGGACTATCTGCTGCTGACGGACGACGGCCCGGTGGTCGTGGACGTCAAGCCGCGTCACCGGCTTGAGAAGCCGGAGGTCGCCTTCACGTTCGCCTGGACGCGGGAGGCGGTCACTTCGCGCGGGTGGCAGTACGAAGTGTGGAGTGAACCGGATCCGTACGTGCTGGAGAACGTCCGGTTCCTCGCAGGCTACCGCCGCGCCTGGCTGTTCGACCCGGATCTGGTGTCCGCGCTGCGGGCCGCGGATCTGGACGGGATGTCGCTGCGCGATGCTTTCCGGCTGCTCCCGCAGTGTCCCCGGCCGCTGGTGAAGTCGGCGGTGCTGCACCTGTTGTGGTCCGGGCACGTGACGACCTCGTTGGACCGGCCGCTGAGTGTGGGGCACGTGCTGCGGAGGGCGGCCCAATGACGTTGTCAATCAGTGCTGGTTCAGTGCTGGATAGTGACGACCATCTGCGGAAGCACCCTGCCGGCAATGGAGCCAGAAGGGACGTTTCCTATGCGTACTGCGCCCATCGCACGGTAGAAAGGCTCGGCGTTCGGGTCAGCGTCGATCGTGAGCTGGGCAAACCCCAGTTCTCGCCCGGCAGCGATGGTGTGTTCGAACAGCAGGCGGCCGATCCCCTGGCCGATGACCTGCGGCTCAACGAACATCATGCCCAAGACGCCTGTGGGTGGCCCTCCTTCAAGGGTCGTGAAGCCCAGGATGTGACCGTCCCTGTCAGCCACCATGGCTCGTCGGCTTGCGACCTCATTCGCGCCAACGGTGAGCTCGTCTCTGCACGCGTCAAGGAACTCTGCGTCATAACCCCAATGCGCCTTGGATCGAAGCGCCAAGTCGCTCAGGATCTCGGCTTCTGTCACCCGCGCTGGCCTGATCAGCACGCTCATCTACGCCCCCCGTCAAATGTGGGTCTCTCGATCTTCGCACCCCGCAGCCTCCTGCGGCAGCCCCAGGAGAAAGGAAGAGTCGCATGAGCGGGGCGGGGACGAGGCTGGGGGTCGGAACGCACTTCCGGCTCGATGGCGAGACGGTCGAGGTCGTGGAGTTCGCCAGCCTGGCCACGGGCATGGAGGTCGTCCTCAAGGACGGACGTGATCGGCTGGCCCGGATGTCGCTGCGTGAGCTGCTGACTTCGGACCGTGCCGAGCTGATCCACGACAGGGCGCGTTCGTCGTCCGGCGATGACGAGGACCTCGCGGCCGTGGTGCTGAACCGGCTGACCAAGGATGAGAAGAAGGACGTCCTGGAGCGAGCCGAGCATGTCCGGGAGATGCTGACGGGCTACCGCTCCGGCAGCGAGGACCTCCCACGGCCGGATGAGCCGCGCCCGCAGTATGCCCCTGGCTTGCCCCTGCGGGCTCGGTATGAGGCCAAGGCGGCGGAGCTAGGGGTGACCGAGCGGACGGTGCGCCGGTGGGCGCGGGCCTTCCAAGAGCTGGGCGAGGCCGGGCTGGTGCCGAAGACCGCGCGGGCGGACAGCGGGCTGGGCAACGCCGATCCGCGCTGGGTCGAGGCCGCGGAGGAGGTGCTGAAGGAGTACGAGGAGGAGTCACGGCCCTCGGTGAAGGTGGTGCTGGAGGAAGTCGAGGCCCGTGTCAGGACCAAGTTCAAGCTGGTCAAGGTGCCGGTGCCGCCGCGGACGACGGCCTATCGGTGGATGCAGGAGCTGGAGCGGCGCCATCCGACGTTCCGGCTGAGTACGCAGCGCAACCGGGACATCGCCGATCGGCCGAAGGGGGTCTACGGGAAGCTGCGGCCCACGCGGCCGGGCGAGTACGTGCTGATGGACACCACGCGGCTGGACGTGTTCGCGCTGGACCCGGTGACGCTGCGGTGGATGCAGGCGGAGCTGACCGTCGCGATGGACTGGTACACCCGCTGCATCGTCGGCCTGCGGGTGACGCCGGTGTCGACGAAGGCGATCGACGCCGCGGCCGTCCTCTACCAGGCCTACCGTCCTCAGCCGGTTCCGGAGAGCTGGCCGAGGGAAGCTGCCTGGCCCGAGCACGGCATTCCGCGCGGGGTGCTGGTGGAGGCCGAGGCAGTCCACGGTCCCGTCACCGGGGTCTGGGGCCCGAAGGTGGCGCCCGAGACGTTGATCGTCGACCACGGCAAGATCTACCTGTCGGCGCATCTGACCAGTGTCTGCCGCCGGATGGGGATCTCGGTGCAGCCGGCGAGGCTGCGCACGGGCCGCGACAAGGGGCCGGTGGAGCGGTATTTCCGCACGCTGCGGGAAGACCTGCTGCAGCGGCTGCCCGGCTACAAGGGACCGGACATCCACTCGCGCGGGCTGAACCCGGAGAAGGACGCCTTCTTCTTCCACCACGAGTTGGAGGCGATCATCCGGGAGTGGACCGCGGTGACGTATCACCGCAGGCCACACGAGGGTCTCGTCGATCCGCACCTGCCGAAGGTGGAGTTGTCCCCGGCGGCGATGTTCGAGCATGGGCTCGCGCGGGCGGGCTACATCGAGGTGCCCCGCGACCCGCACCTGGCCTACGAGTTCCTTGACGTCACGATGCGCACGGTCCAGCACTACGGTGTCGAGATCAACGGCCGCCGCTACAACGGCGGCTGCCTTGACGGGCTGCGGGACATGGCCGGCTCCGACATCGACCTGGACAAGCGGCGGCTGGAGTTCTTCGCGGACCCCGACGATGTCACCCGGATCCATTTCCGGGACCACGAGCGCATCTGGCACACGCTTCAGTGGGAACACGCGCCCAGCCTGGCCATGCCGCTGAGCGAGGAAGCGCTGCAGTTCGCCCGGCATCTGGCGGCGAAGGAGTACACCTATCCCGACGATCGGCTCGCCATGGCCCTGCTGCTGAAGCGGTGGAACCTCGGCCTTGGCACTTCCCTGGTCGAACGGCGGATGGCGCTGCGGCTCTCCCGCGAACAGGTCGCCCTGGATCTTCCCGAGCAGCAGGCCGACGACGTCAGTTCGCTGCCGTCCGTCGCCCGCGTGCTGTCCCTTCCCGAGCAGCCGGCGCCTCCAGCGATCGAGGCCGTCCCAGACCGGGAGCCGGAGGCGGGCGATGACGACGCCGACGGTCTGGAGGAGCTGGAAGAAGAACTCGACTTCTACGCCACTGCCTTGAAGGACATCGATGACGACGAGTAAGCCGACCCGCGCCCAGGCCGGGGAAGTCGATCTGCGCTCCCGGCTGGATCACCTCACGCTGTCCCGCAAGGAAGGCTTCGGCCGCCTGGCCGAAGCCCCGCGCAGGAAGCGTCCGGAGCTGCTGTCCCGCCGCCAGCTGAAGAAACTGGGCACAAAAGCCCTTGCCGAATACAACCGCAACCGCCGCAAATGGCACGCGAACCTCGGCCCGCTGGGGACACCACAAATGAAAGCCCTCCACGAAGATCTCTGGGACATCTTCGACAGCAACGATCAGGACAGCGACAAAGTAAAGGGGGGAATCGCCCTCGATGCATTCCCTGGACTCGGGAAGACCACAGCCGTGCTCGCCTTCGCCAAAAAGGTCCATCGCCGCATCATCGAGGAGGAAGGGAAGTACACCGACGAGGGCCACGAACGGTGGCCAGTCTGCCGTGTCGGATTGACCAGCAACACCGGAATGCGCGACTTCAACCGAGCCATCCTGGAGTACTTCGGGCATCCCGGCCGCTTCCGCGGGACCGCCGCCGACTTCGGCTACCGCGCCCTAGATTCGATTCTGTCTGCGGAGACTCAACTCTTGATTGTCGACGATCTGCACTTCCTGAAGTGGCGGAACAAGAACGGGATCGAAGTCAGCAACCACTTCAAATATATCGCCAACGAGTTCCCGGTTACCCTGCTCATGATCGGCGTCGGTCTGGAAAAGCGGGGCCTGTTCAGCGAAGGCTCAAGTTACGAAGACGCGGTTCTCGCACAGACCGGGCGCCGCACCACCCGGCTCGATATGGACCCGTTCACCATCTCCTCCGAGCAAGGGCGGAAGGACTGGCGCGACACACTCCTCGGGGTCGAGGAACGCGTCGTCCTCGCGGACAAGTACCCCGGAATGATCGCGGACGATCTGTCCGACGAACTCTTCGCCCGCAGCACCGGACACATCGGCTCGCTCATGACGCTGATCAACCGCGGCTGCCAGAGAGCCGTACGCACCGGCGCCGAACGCTTGGACAAGGAACTTCTGGACCAGGTGAAGAACGACGCCGCGGCCGAGCAGGCCCGCGCGGAACTCCAGCACGCCCTCGCTTCCGGCCGCCTGGTCAGCCGGCCAGGGAAGAAGGCGGCATGAGTGAACTGCGCACCCTGGCGATCCGTGTCATGCCCCGCCCCGGGGAAAGCCTCGACAGCTGGCTGGAGGCTCTCGCCCGACGCTCCTGGACCTCGCTCTCGGCTCTGCTGGACGCTTTGGGCCTGCCCGAGGTGCCGGCCAGGGAGCGAACGAGCCGTCTGATCACCTCCCTCCCCGGCAGGGCACTACGGCGGCTGGAACAGCAGGTGACACTGCCTGCACGTTGCCTTGACACTGCCGTCCTGCCCGCCGAGATCTTCGGCCTCCGGGCGCCCAGCTGGCGATTCTGTCCCCAGTGTCTGCGTGACAGCGAGGGCCGCTGGCCGACGCTCTGGTGGCTGCCCTGGGCCTTCGCCTGCACCAAGCACCACACCCTCCTCCATCGCGTCTGTCCGAGCTGTGGTCGCGAACCGCGCTACTTCCTGCCCAGGGCCGTGCACCTGCATCCACGCGGACACTGCATGCGCCGGACCGGCAGGAGGAACGTCTGCGGCGCCGACCTGAGCAGAGCGCCACAGCTCAGCCTCGGTCACGGTCATCCGATCGTTCAGTCCCAGACCGAGATCAACGGCATCACTCTGCATCCCTTCACCTCTGCTGACGACGTCTTCGTCGAGGCGGACCGCTTGTTGTCCACGCTCGCCGAGTCCCTGCAACCGTCCGACCTGCGCAGGATGAGCACCGACTGCCGTTCCGCCTGGGAAGCCGCGTTCACGGACGCCACCAAGTCGAAGTCCCCGCTGGGCAGCTGGCGCTTCCACGAACGCCGCGTCCGGATCCTGACGCCTGAATTCCTGCAGCGCGAGTACACCGAGGGCGGGAAAAGCCTTGCCATCCTTGCCAGAGAAGTAGGTATGCCCATCGCGCACGTAGTCCGCCACGCCAAAAGCCTCGGCGTCACCATTCATCGAGGAGGAATCCGACCACCGACGTTCAACGACAAATGGCTCCGCGAGCAATACGTCACACAGAAACGAACCGGCCGTGACATCGCCCAGGAAGTCGGCACCCACCGCGATGCCGTCCACCGTCGCCTCGAACAACTCGGAATCCCGCGCCGGCCATCAGGCCGTAGTAGTCCAGCTCTCATTACGAAGCTCGATACATCAATTCCGCCCGACATTCGGGCAGCAGCGGAAGAAACACTTCACGGCTGGCGCCGCCTACGCCGTTTCCAGATCAGCATATTCTTTCCGACACTCACAAGCAGCGCCAACTACCTCGGTCTCCAGCCGGGCACGCTCACGATGCAACTCGACCAACTGGAATGCGCTGTTGGAGCCGAGCTCTTCCACCGATCGGTCCGGCACTCTCCACAGCACCCCACCAGACGAGGAACCCGTCTCCTGCGTGACCTCGACCGCGAGGACGTCCGGAAACTCATGCACGACGAACTCGGATCGCGGATCGAGAAAAATCCCGGCCAAGACGCGATCAGTGCCGCAATCGCCGCGGCCGACGGTGAGCGCGGCGCGCTGACCAATCTCCATGCCGACGCCCAGGACAACGGCCAACTCCACATTCCTCCTCCGACGCTGCCCCTCCTGAGACATCTCTTCGCCCAAAGGGATCAGGAGAACTGTCTGGCTCAGATTCAGGCAGCAACCGGCATGCCCACGAACACGATCTTCAAGCAACTCAAACGCCTCGAAGGAGCCGGCTGGCTCACCAGCCGCCGCGAAACCCCGACCGAACGGGCAAGGGGGCGCCGGGGCCGCACCTATTACTCGCTGACCCCAATCGCACGGCGCCTCCAACCGTCGCTCACCCAGCTCACGGAGACCAAATGAGCAGGACAGCCCGGAGGAAAAGGACACGATCATGGAACAGACCCGTGGACATACCACTGGGACCAACAGCAGAAACCGCAGGTCACAGCACAACCAGTGGCCAGCAGCGAAGGGAACCTACACTCCGGGGAGGGGCGGGCGTGGCGGATGCGGGGCCTGCCCCTCCACCGGACAGGCGCGGCGCGCAGCTCCTGTGCCGGGCGCGCCTCCGGCACGCGGGGCCGGTACCTTCCTGAATCAGGGCGACTACCCGCCCGACCCGAATGGAAACGCGAGGCCGGAACCAGTGGAGACCCAAGGCGGAATCACCGTGCAGCGAGCCCTTGAGCTGCCGGGGCTGCGCAGCGGGCTCCCGGAGGTGGTGGCCGGCGCGGACCGGCTGAACCGAACGGTGCGCTGGGTGCACGCGGGCGAGGTCCCGAACATCGCATCGCTGCTCAAGGGCGGTGAGCTGCTGCTCACCACGGGTCTGGGGCTCGGCACCCGCCCCGCCGAGCAGCGCGCCTTCGTCCGCAGGCTCGCCGACCGCCAGATCGCCGCCCTGGTGGTGGAGCTCGGGCCGCGCTTCAGCAGGCTGCCCGCATCGATCGTGGACGCCGCCCGCGCGGCCGGTCTGCCGCTGGTGCAGCTGCATCGCGAGGTGCCGTTCGTAGCGGTCACCGAGGAGATCCACACCGAGATCGTGAACGGTCACTACGCGCTGCTGCGGCAGGCCGAGGATGTGCACCGGCGGTGCACGGAGGCGTTGCTCGGCGGCGGTGGGGTGCCGCAGGTGCTGGGCATCCTGGCGGACTTCACGGCCAACCCGGTCTTCCTGGAGACGGCGGACGGCCAGTTGCTGTACGCGGCGGGCCCCGGGTCCGGCCCGGTGTCCGTCGATCCGCTCCAGGTGTGGGACGGGATGCGCGGCGACCGGGCGGCCCGTGAGACACCGCCCACCGGTTCGGTGCTGGTGGATGTGCCGGGCGGCGGCCCCGGAACCGGCTCGGTAAGGGCCAGGCTGGTACTGCTGGCCGTGGCCGGGCCGCTGATGACGGTGCACCGGATGGCGGCGGAACGGGCGGCGGACATTCTCGCCGTCGTGCTGATGCAGGCCCGCCAGGAGGAGGAGCTTGCCGCGCGCGGCCGGGGCGACTTCCTGACGGATCTCGCCGAGGGCCGGATCACGCCGGAGGACGCGCCGGCGCAGGCCCGCGTACTGGGCTTCAAGCCGGGTGAGATGCCGCTGCTGCCCGTGGTCATGCGGCTGGCCCCCGAGCTGTCCGGGTCGGGGAACTGGGCGCTGCTGGCACGGGCGGTGCTGGAGGAGCTCTCGTCGGTGGGTGTGCCGGTGCTGCTCGGTGTACGTCCCGTGGAGGGCCGGGTTCCGGTGCTGCTGGGGCTACGGTCCGATACGGAGCGCACGGCGGTCGCGGACCGCGTCGCGGCGGCGCTGCGGGCAGGTGTGGAGCGGGCCGGTCTGGAGCGTGCCGGATCGCATCCGCCGGTCGTGGTGGTGGGCGTGGCGGGGGGCTGGGCGGCTGCCGGCGCGGGGCTGCGGCACGCCGCGGAGACGGCGACGGCCGCGCACGGTCTCAGCGACCGGCCCTGGTACGACGCCCGGCGCCTGGACATCGATCTGCTGCTGTGGCGGCTGCGGGACCATCCGGATCTTGCGGCGTTCGTGGACCGGGCGATAGGTCCGCTGCGCGATCACGACCGCACCTCTCGCCCTCCGCTGCTGCCGACGCTGGAGACGTATCTGGCCCACGCGGGCCGCAAGGCGGAGACGGCACGCGAACTGCATCTGAACCGTCAGACGCTGTACAACCGGCTGGGCCGCATCGGTGAACTGCTCGGCACCGACCTTGACGACCCCCAGGCGGTCCTGGCCCTGAGCCTGGCCCTCCGGGCCCGCCGCTACACGTCGTAGCGGCGGGCCCGTCCGCCGAGCAGTCGCTCACCGCGTCCGCGCCACCACCAGGGGCTTCGTCAACTCGTCGTAGATGCTGAGCACTTGAGCGATCGTGTCGTCCTCCGTCGGCCAACTCGCGGCCTGTGCACGCCCGGCGGCCACCAGCTCCGCGCGCCGCTCCGGACTGCCGAGCAGCCTGCTCACCACCCGCGCGAGCGCCTCCGCGTTCCCGTACGGTACGAGTTCCGCCCCGTCCCCCACGAGTTCGGGCACCCCTCCGACCGCGGTGGCGACCAGCGGAACGCCCAGCCGCAGCGCCCCCTGGGCCAGCACCGACCGCGCCTCCCACCGGCTGGACAGCACGGCCAGATCGGCGACGGCGAGAAGTTCTGCGATGTCGTCGCGGCTGCCGATGAGCCGGACGGGCAGTTCCTCGTCCCTGATCCGGCGCTGCAGAGCGGCCCGCTCCCGCCCCTCCCCCACGATGATCAGCAGTGGTAAGGGATCGATTTCGCGCCATATCCGTGCGGCGTCGAGCAGCATGTCGTACCCGCGATGCGGTACGAGACTCCCGCACGAGACGATCAACGGCCGTTCCACCACACCGAGTTCGGACCGCGCCTTGCCTTCGTGGATGTCGGCGGGCACGCGCGGTACGGGGGCGGAGACCGGCGACAGCCGGGCATCGCGCGCTCCTCGGCGCCGCGCCCGGTCGACCAGGTCCGATGTCGTACCGAGCACAACTGCCGCCGCACGGGCGGCCCTTCTCTCCATCAGATGAAGCAGCCGACGGCGGGAGCCCTCGACGTGGGCACGGGCATACCAGGTGACAACCAGCGGGATACGGCGGCCGCCGAGCGCAAGAGCGGCGCGTACGGCGGCGTGCAGGCCGTGCGCGTGGACCACGTCCGCCGTCAGGCAGGCGGTGCGCAGCGCGGCGACGGCGGCGGGATCACTGCGCCGCGGCACGGCGGCGAACCGGGCACCCGTACCGGAGAAGCCGTAGGCACGGTCCAGTTCGGCCGGGGCACAGACGGTGACGTGCACGCCTCTCGCCACCAGCCCTGCGGCCAGCGAGCTGACGTGGGCGCTGCTGCCCGCGCTGCCGCCGCCCAGGACTTGGACCGTACGCAGCTGTGACACGTTGAATGGCTCCCGGGGCTCCCGAGTGGGCGGTGATGGCACCGCCAAGGATGCCAGTCCGTACGCACGTTCCGGCACAGTTGAGCCACTGTCCCGCTGCGTACAACAGCTACCGGCCATGACGTACCACCCGCACGGGTGAAAAGGTGGCGCAATGTTGCCAGGTCCGTGGACCCTGTCAGCGGTCCGACAGCATGCGGGCGAGCCGGCTGACCCGGTCCCCGTACACCGTCGCCGCGACAAGCACCGCCGCATGGGCGACGAGTCCGGCCCGGCCGCGGCCCGCGACGATGGCGACACCGAGTGCGGCGCCCAGTGCGTGGGCCCCGGTGTCCCCGATCATGGTGCGCTCCCCCAGGTCGTCGGCGACGAGGGCTGCCGCGGCTCCCATCGGCGCGGCGGCGAGTACGCCCCCCAGCAGGCCCGGGGCCCCGAGGGCGAGCACGGTGGCGGCGGCCGCGGCGGGCCGTACATCCATGAGATTGACGAGGTGCGCACTTCCGGCGATCACGACGCCGGCGAGGACCCGGTCGACGGGCAGCTTCTTGAGCAGCGCACCGGCCGCCAGCCCGGCGGCCCCGATCCCGAAGAGCTTCGCCGCGCCACTGGTCAGCTCGCCGTCCCGCAGCGCACCCAGGTGGGCGCGGAACCCGCGGCGCGGATCGTCCGCACCGGCGAGGTCGTCGTACGCACCGCAGCCGCCGGCCGCGAGTACGGCGAGCACGGCGGCGTACCGGGTACGCGCAGGCAGTGGGAGGACGGCGGTTCCGGCTGCGGCGCCGAGGGCGACGGCCGGGCCCGCGTACAGATCGACGGTACGGCCCGCGTAGTTGGTGCGCTGCCAGCGCCTGCGTGGCCGGGCCCGCAGCGCCCGGTACGCACCCCCCGCGACGGCGGCGGCGACGGCACCGGACACTGCGGCCTTGCTGAACGTTGCTCCCATGCCGGCCAGGCTACGCAGCGTTCCGCCGCGACCGCCCGGCGGCCGCCGAGCCCCCGCTACCCGTCCGCCCGCGCCGCTGCCAGTAGTTCCTCCGCATGGGCTCGTGCCGTCTGCGAGTCCTCCTGTCCCGCGAGCATCCTGGACAGTTCCCGTACCCGGTCCTCGCCCTCCAGGACCGTGACCCCGCTGCTGGTCACCGCCCCGTCGACGGTCTTCTCGACCAGCAACTGCCGGTCGGCGAAGGCCGCCACCTGCGGCAGGTGCGTGACGACGACCACCTGCGCGGACCTGGCGAGCTTCGCGAGCCGCCGCCCGACCTCGACGGCCGCCTTGCCGCCGACGCCCGCGTCGACCTCGTCGAAGAGGTATGTGGGTACGGGATCGGAACCGGCGAACACCACCTCGACGGCGAGCATCACCCGGGACAGCTCACCGCCCGACGCGCCCTTGGCGATCGGCCGCGGCTGGGCACCGGGGTGCGGGGCCAGCAGAAGCTCGACCTCGTCGGCGCCGGACGGCCCGTAGACCACGCTCCGCCCGCCGATCTCGATGCCGGACGCCTCGTCGGCCGCCTCGGTCTGCCGGATGTCGAAGGAGACCCGGGCGTGCGGCATGGCGAGGGATGCCAGCTCCGCAGTAACCGCCTCGGCGAAGCGCTCCGCCGCCCCGGTACGTGCATCGGTCAGCGCCTGCCCGAGGCCGGAGAGTTCGGCACGCAGCGCGTCGCGCTCCGCCGTCAGCTCGCCGATGCGGTCGTCGTCGCTCTCCAGCTCGGTCAGCCGGGCGGCCCCTTCTTCGGCCCAGGCGAGCACGGCGGTGATGTCCTCGCCGTACTTGCGGGTGAGTCCGGTGAGGGCGGCTCGCCGCTCCTCCACCGCGGCGAGCCGCAGCGGATCGGCGTCCAGCTGGTCGGCGTACCCGGCCAGTTCGCCCGCGACATCGGCGAGCAGGATCGAGATCTCGCCGATCCGGTCGGCGAGCGCGGCCAGCGCCGGATCGTGGGCGCGCACGGCGTCCAGGGACCGTCCGGCGGCCGCGACCACGGTCGTCGCGTCGACGCCCTCCGGGTCCTCCGGGTTGCCCGCGAGCGCGGTGTGCGCGAGGGCCGCCGCGGAGGCGAGCGCTTCGGCGTGGCCCAGCCGCTCGGCCTCGGCGGCCAGGTCGCCGTCCTCGCCCGCCAGTGGTTCGACCGCGGCGATCTCGCCCAGTCCGAAGCGCAGCAGATCCGCT
Organism: Streptomyces sp. NPDC018000; assembly: GCF_044328025.1. Lineage (NCBI taxonomy): Bacteria > Bacillati > Actinomycetota > Actinomycetes > Kitasatosporales > Streptomycetaceae > Streptomyces > Streptomyces sp. NPDC018000. The sequence continues at coordinate 7,656 of NZ_JBIRGM010000006.1, read as the reverse complement.
TCCTGGGCGCGTTCGCGGGCACGCGTCGTCAGTTCGTCGAGCTCCGTGACGACGGCCCGCAGCCGCCGGTAGGCCGCGGCGTACTTGGCGTGCGGCACTGCGACACCGTCGCCCGCGTACCGGTCGAGGGCCTGCCGCTGCCGCGCGGACTTGAGCAGCCCCTGCTGGTCGGTCTGGCCGTGCACGGCGACGAGTTCGTCGGCGAGTTCGGCGAGCACCCCCACCGGCACGGATCTGCCGCCGAGATGCGCCCGGGAACGCCCCTCCGCGGAGACGGTACGGCTGATCAACAGCGCGCCGTCGTCGAGTTCAGCCCCGGCCTCCTCGGCCCGCAGAGCCACGGCGTCGCCCTCGGACACCGTGATCCGCCCCTCGACCACCGCGGCTTTGGCCCCGATCCGTACCAGGGCAGGATCGGCACGCCCGCCGAGCAACAGCCCCAGGCTGGTGACGACCATGGTCTTGCCCGCGCCGGTCTCACCCGTCACCGCGGTGAAACCGGGCGACAGCTCGACCACCGCGTCGTCGATGACTCCGAGTGACCGTATCCGCATCTCCTCCAACACGGACATGACCTTACGAGGTCCGGGCCTCGAAGTGCGACGGGCCCCGCCACCCGGGGTTCACTCTCCCGTGTGCTCCGGAAGCATTCGCACCGCCTCCGGGGCAATGTCCGCCGGTCAGTGCGGCGCGCCCCGCCACCCCGAGACGGGCAGCGCGAACTTCGCCACCAGCCGGTCCGTGAACGAGGCGTGGTGCAGCCGTGCAAGCCGTACGGGCACCGCACCGCGCCGCACCTCGACCCGTGCACCCGCGGGCAGCTCCACGGTCCTGCGCCCGTCGCACCACAGCACCCCGTGCGGGGTGTGCTGCTGGACCTCGACGGCGAGCACCGAGGTGGGCGAGGTCACCAGCGGCTTGGCGAACAGCGCATGGGCGCTGATCGGCACCAGCAGCAGCGCCTCGACCTCGGGCCAGACGACGGGTCCGCCGGCCGAGAAGGCGTAGGCGGTCGATCCGGTCGGGGTCGCGCAGACGATCCCGTCGCAGCCGAACCCGGTCACCGGCCGGCCGTCGATCTCCAGGACGACCTCCAGCATCCGCTCGGGCGACACCTTCTGCACTGCCGCTTCGTTGAGCGCCCAGTCGGTATGGACGATGTCGCCGTTGCTGTGCACGACGACGTCGAGCGTCATCCGTTCCTCGACCTGGTATGCCCGCGTGACGACCCGGTCCACGACCTTGTCCAGGTCGTCCCGTTCGGCCTCGGCGAGGAAGCCGACCCGGCCGAGGTTGACGCCGAGCATCGGCACCCCGGAGGCGCGGGAGAGTTCGGCGCCGCGCAGCAGCGTCCCGTCCCCGCCGAGCACGATCAGCAGCTCACAGCCGTCCATGGCCCTGGGCGTGGTGTCCGTGACCGTCTCGACGGACGGCGGCAGCGGGAGATCAGCCGCCTCGGTGGCCAGCACCCGTACACCGAGACCGCTGCGCAGCAGTCCCTGTACAACCAGCTCGGCGCTGCGGATCGCGGCCGGGCGGCCGGTGTGCGCCAAAAGAAAGACAGTTCGTGCCGCATTCGTCGTCAACGAGGCCCCTCCGCCACTGCACGGTCGACATCTGCGGGTTCCAGCTCAGGTGCTCCGGCCCGCAGCCAGAGAAAGTACTCGACATTTCCCGAGGGCCCCGGCAGCGGACTCGCGGTCACCCCCTGCACTCCGAGGCCCAGCGCCCAGGCCCGGCGCGCCACCTCCCGTACCGCTTCGGCCCGCAGCTCGGGGCTGCGCACCACGCCGCCACTGCCGAGCCGCTCCTTGCCGACCTCGAACTGCGGCTTGACCATGAGGACCAGGTCCGCGTCCGGGGCGGCGCAGCGCGCCAGGGCTGGCAGGACCAGCCCCAGCGGGATGAACGACAGATCGCCGACGACCAGGTCCACCGGCTTCCCGTCGATGGCTTCCAGCGTCAGCTCCCGTACGTTGGTGCGGTCCTTGACGGTGACGCGCTCATCGGAACGGAGCGACCAGGCGAGCTGCCCGTAGCCGACGTCGACGGCGACGACATGGCCGGCGCCGGCCCGCAGCAGTACGTCGGTGAAGCCACCGGTCGACGCCCCGGCGTCCAGCGCCCGCCGCCCCTCGACCTTCAGCCCGAGGGGTACGAAGGCGGCGAGGGCGCCGGCGAGCTTGTGCCCGCCGCGCGAGACGTACTCGGGGTCGCTGTCGTCCTTGATCACGACGACCGCGGCGCTGGTCTCGACCTGGGTGGCGGGCTTGGTCGCGGTGTTTCCGCCGACGGTCACCCGCCCTGCGGCGATCAGCTGGCTCGCGTGCTCGCGCGAGCGGGCGAGCTTGCGGCGTACCAGCTCTGCGTCGAGACGGCGACGTGCGACTCCTGCCACGTTCGGTTCAGCTCCTGTTGTTGTACGAGGGCATCGGTGCGGGTACCGGTGCGGGTGCGGGCCTGGCATCCAGCGCGGTCAGCGCGTCGCGCAGCCCACGATGTACATCCTCGTACACCTCGATATGTCCGTCCGCCGGGAGGTGGTCCGCATCGGCGAGACGCTCCAGCCGGGTGTCGACCCCGGCGTTGCCGGTGGGGGTACGCCCGACGCCGAGGGGCACGGGTGCGGCGGGGTCGAGGGGGGTTGCGGCAGCCGGGACCGCGCCCTTGCCGGACCGGCATTCCGCCGCGTCCACGGGTGTCACTCCGGGCGCTGTTCCGGCTGCCGGCCCGGGATCCGGCATCGAGTCGCTCATGCGGGAAACGCTACCGCGAAGGGCTGCGGTACCGTCTGTCACGATGGCGACCATGGCGGAGTGCCGCAGCGCACTCGACAAACTTTCCGACAACCTCGCGGGGGCCGACGGCGACGTGCGCAGCGCGGCTGCCCTCGACCGCTCGCTGAGCTGCCACATCAAGGACCTCGGCATCACCTTCACCGGCCGGCTGACCAATGGCCGGATCCAGGTCCTGGACACGGTCGACGGCCCGCCCGGGGAGAGGGCGGAGATCCGGCTCGCGATGACCGGCGACGACCTGGTGGCCATGGTGAACGGCGAGCTGAACTTCGCCAGGGCATGGGGGGCGGGCCGGGTCCGCCTGGAGGCCGGCTTCCGCGACCTGCTGAGACTCAGGGCGTTGCTGTAGCGGCGGGGCAGGTCCGCTTTGCCGGCCCGTCCCGCCACTGAGGGCAGGCCCTCGTTCGGTCAGTCCCCCGCCGGCACCCCGGCAGACGTCCTGCCCTGCACGCCCACGGCGCCGCTCCGCGGCTTGCGTGCGGCCGGTACCACCAACGGCGTTCCGGTCTCCGGATCATCGATGACCTGGCAGCGCAGCCCGAAGACCCTCTCCACCGTCTCCGCAGTCACGACCTCGCCGGGCGCCCCCTCGGCGATCACCTCGCCCTCCCGCATCGCGATGAGGTGCGTTGCGTAACGCGCGGCATGATTCAGATCGTGCAGGACGGCCACCAGGGTGCGCCCCTGGGTCTCGTGCAGCTCCGCACAGAGGTCGAGGACATCGATCTGGTGCTGGATGTCGAGGTACGTCGTCGGCTCGTCGAGCAGCAGCAGCGGCGTCTGCTGGGCGAGCGCCATGGCGATCCAGACACGCTGCCGCTGCCCGCCGGACAATTCATCGACATAGCGATCGGCAAGCGCATCGACTCCGGTCGCCGCCATCGATTCCTCGACAATGCGTCCGTCGTCCGGCGACCACTGACGCAGCAGCCCCTGGTGCGGATACCGGCCGCGCCCGACGAGGTCGGCGACGGTGATGCCGTCCGGCGCGATGGAGGACTGCGGCAGCAGCCCCAGCGTCTTGGCGACCTTCTTGGCCGGCATCCCGTGGATCGTCTGCCCGTCCAGGAGCACCCGCCCGCGGTTCGGCTTCAGCATCCGTGAGAGCGCGCGCAGCAGGGTCGACTTGCCACAGGCGTTGGGGCCGACGATCACCGTGAACGAGTTGTCGGGGATCTCGACCGAGAGATTCTCCGCGATGACCCGCTGGTCGTAGCCGAGGGTCACCGAGTCCGCGGTGAGGCGCTGCATGGTCGTACTCCCGGAGTCGGAGGAGATCGGGTGCGAGGTCGTCCTTCACCACGAGAGGCGGCCGAGGCCGCGCCCGGCCGGGTGGGCCGGCCATCCGGGCAGCGGCACACCGAACAGAACAAAGTTAGGTTAGCCTATCCTATTTTGAACTCGCGCTACCGGGAGTCGTCTTTCACAGCCCCAGCCTGGCGACCGCCTTCCCCGCGTCCAGCCCGCACGAGCCGTCTCCGGCGTACGACCACGCCGCCCCGCAGAGCGCCCGCAGCCCGTCGAGTACGTCCCCCTCCCCTTCGAGCACCAGGTCGTCACCGCGCACCGACGCCGTCCAGCCACCGCAGCCGAACCCGTCGCCCCTCCGCGTCACATCGGGCTGCCCGGTCAGCAGCCCCCGCAGATCCGCGTCCACATACGTCGGCCGGCGCTTCGGCTCGGCGGCCACCAATTGCGCCGCGTCCGTCACCCCGGTGAGCACCAGCAGCGAGTCCACGCCACCGTTGAACGCGCCCTCGATGTCCGTGTCCAGCCGGTCCCCGACCACCAGCGGGCGCTGGGCCCCGGTCCGCAGCACAGTCTCCCGGTGCATCGGCGGCAACGGTTTCCCGGCCACCTGCGGCTCGGCCCCGGTCGCGATCCGTACGACCTCCACCGCCGCACCGTTCCCCGGCGCGATCCCCCGGGCACTCGGAATCGTCAGATCCGTGTTGGACGCGAACCACGGCACCCCCCGCGCAATCGCGTACGAGGCCTCGGCGAACCGCCCCCACGTCATGCCGGGCCCGCCGTACCCCTGCACCACCGCGGCCGGCCCGTCGTCCGCCGATTCCACCGGCACCAGGCCGCGCTCCCGCAGCGCGACGCGCAGCCCTTCGCCGCCCACCACCAGCACACGTGCCCCGGCCGGCAGCTGATCGGCCATCAGCCTGGCCACCGCCTGCGCCGAGGTGATCACATCGGCGGGCTCGGCCGGAACCCCGAGTTCGGTCAGGTGCTCGGCCACCGCGGCCGGGGTCCGCAGGGCATTGTTGGTCACATACGCCAGGTGCATCCCGCCGTCCCGCGCCGCTCCCAGCGAGTCGACAGCGTGGACGATCGCATGACCGCCCGCGTACACCACCCCGTCGAGATCGAGCAGCGCCGTGTCGTAGGCCTCGTTCAACGCGGTGCTGCTGCCGCTCGGCCTGGTCCTGCTCACCTGACTCATTCTTTGCGCTCCTCAATCCGTACTTCTGTCCCGATCATCGCGCATCCCGGCCACACACATACGATGCAGAAATGAACACATCAGGTCCGACCGGCCCCGGCCAGGGACTGCGTCTGATCCCCTTCCGTGGACTGCGATACGTCCCCGAGCGGGTCGGCAGTCTTGCCGCGGTGACCTCACCGCCGTACGACGTCGTCGTGCGCCCCGACGGCCTGCACCACCTGGAGTCGGCGGATCCGCACAACATCGTCCGGCTGATCCTGCCGCAGGCCGACACGGCCGCGGCCCGCCACACGCAGGCCGCCGATACCCTGAACCGCTGGCTGGCCGAGGGCATACTCGCTCCCGATCCCGAGCCCGCGCTGTACGTCTACGAGCAGCGCAACGCCGAGATCCTGCAACGCGGCATCGTCGGGGCGCTGGCGCTCTCCGCCCCCGCCGACGGCATCGTGCTGCCGCACGAGGACGTGATGGCCCATGTCGTCGAGGACCGGGCCAACCTGATGCGTACTACCGCGGCCCATCTCGAACCGCTGCTGCTCACCTACCGCAGCGAAGGCCACCCGACCGGCGCGACCGCCGTCATCGAACGGACCATCCACCGGACACCGCTCCTCGCCACCACCACCGAGGACGGCTACAGCCACCGGCTCTGGGGGGTCACTCACCCGGCCGACCGCGCCGAGATCGTGGCCGATCTCGCCCGTCACCAGGCCCTGATCGCCGACGGCCACCACCGCTGGGCCACCTACCTCCGCCTCCAGCAGGAGCACACCGCTCCCGGCCCCTGGGACTTCGGCCTGGTCCTCCTCGTCGACACGGCCCGCTATCCGCTGCGGGTCCGCGCCATCCACCGTCTCCTGCGCAGCCTCCCGGTCGCCGACGCACTCGCCACGCTGAACAGCCTCTTCCGTATCCGTGACGTCGAGGGCCCGCTCCCCCCGGCCCTCGACGCACTCGCCGAGGCGGCCGCCGAAGGCAACGCATTCCTGCTCGCGGGCGACGGCGGGTTCCACCTCATCGACCGTCCTGACGCCGACCTGCTGTCCCGTACGATTCCGGCCGACCGTCCGACCGCCTGGCAGACCCTCGACGCGACGGTCCTGCACGCGGCTCTGCTCGACCATGTCTGGCAGATCCCCGATGCCCCGGAGCACATCGCGTACATACACGACACCGCGGCCGTCGTCGAACAGGCCGAACGTCACAACGCCACGGCGGTCCTGATGCATCCGGTACGCGAAGAAGTCGTCCGGGATCTCGCCCTGCAGGGCGTCACCATGCCCCGCAAGTCGACTTCCTTCGGCCCCAAGCCGGCCACCGGCCTGGTCCTGCGAAGCCTCACCCTGGACTGACCGCCACGGCAACAAAAGGGCGGCACCCCTTCCGGGGTGCCGCCCTTCTCATGCCTTACGACTCGGACGTACCGTCCTCGTCCTTCTTGTCCTTGCCGTCGCTCGTGCCGTCATCCGCAGCGGCGGCCGGCGCCTGAGCGGCGTCGTCCTCGTCCTCGTCCTCGCCGAGGGCGTCGACGAACTCGACACCGTCCAGCTCGGCGAGCCGGTCCGAGGCATCGGTGGCGCCGTCCTTGTCGGCCTCCAGCGCCTTCCCGAACCACTCACGCGCCTCGTCCTCGCGCCCCGCCGCCAGCAGCGCGTCCGCGTACGCGTAGCGCAGTCGCGGAGTCCACGGGTGCACGGCGTTCGAGGCGAGCTCGGAGCTCTGCAGCGTGACGATGGCGGCATCGATCTGCCCCATGTCCCTACGGGCCCCGGCAGCCACCAGACGCATCTCGACCTGACCGGCCTTGTCCAGCTTCTGTACCTCGGGCTCGCCGGCCATGGCCATCGCCCGCTCGGGCCGCCCGAGTCCGCGCTCGCAATCGGCCATGACGGGCCACAGCTCCACGGAACCGGTCATCCGCTTGGCCGCCCGGAACTCCGCCAGCGCCTCCGAGTACTTCTGCGTCGCGTACGCGGCAAACCCAGCCGCCTCACGCACGGCAGCGACCCGCGAGGCCAGCCGCAACGCGATGCGCGAGTACGCGTAGGCCTGCTCAGGGTCTTCGTCGATCAGCCGGGCCACCATGACGAGATTTCTGGCGACATCCTCGGCCAGGGTCTTCGGCAGGCTCATCAGCTCCTGCCGCACGTCCTTGTCGATCTCGTCACCGGTGACGTCGTCAGGAATCGGAAGCCGCTTGATGGGCTCACGGTCCCGGTCGTCCCGCCGTTCATACCCACTACGGTCATCGCGCCCGCGGTAACCACCCCGGCCACCACGGTCGTCCCGCTGCCCGCGATAGCCCCCGCCACGGCTGTCGTCACGACGGTAGCCACCGCCGCGGCTGTCGTCGTCACGACGGGGGCCACGCGGCCGGTCATCACGCCGATCGAACCCACCCGC